>JBBDRF010000059.1:0-12770 GCA_040905565.1 Phycisphaeraceae bacterium
TCCCCCAGCGGGGGAGAGGTTGGGTGAGGGGGTTCCGGGGACGCGTCAGAGCTTGCGAAAGGCGCGCGGCGTCCCGCCGACCCTCACCCCAGCCCTCACCCTGCGAGGTAGAATTGCCGCGCGCAGCAACTTATCGCACAACCGCTCCCTGACGGTCGCGGCTCGTTGTCGACGTTTGGCTAAGGATTGATCGCTTTAGTGGCGGAAGTGGCGGCGGCCGGTGAAGACGAGGGTGACGTTCGCATCCTGGCACGCGGCGATGGTTTCATCGTCGCGCTTGGAGCCGCCGGGCTGAACGATGGCGCGGATGCCGGCGGCAATCAGCAGGTCGGGCCCGTCACGGAAGGGGAAGAATGCGTCGGAACCCACCACCGCGCCCTTCGCGTGCTCGCCGGCCTTGTCGATCGCGATACGGCACGAAGCCAGCCGATCCATCTGCCCCGCCCCGGCTCCGACGAGCATGCCGTCGTTCACCATGCAGACGGCGTTGGACTTAAGATGCTTGACCGTCGTCATCGCCAGCTGCACGTCGTAGAGATCAGCTTCGGTGGGTTCGGGACCGGCCACGTGCTGCCAGTGTTCAACATCGAACGAGGCGAGGTCACGCTGCTGCGCCAGGATGCCGCCGGTGATGCGCTTAAGGTCGAACTCACGCGGATCACGTTCTTCGGGGGCGGGCAGGTCGCCCGTCGCCAGCAGCCGCACGTTCTTCCAGCGGTCGCGCAGGGTCTGCAAAGCGTCGCCCTTAAAGCCCGGGGCGACGATGACCTCGAGGAACTTCTGGCCGTCGGTGATGGCGTCAGCGGCTGCTTTGTCGACGACGCGGTTGAAGGCGATGATGCCTCCGAACGCGGCGAGCGGATCGCCGGCGTAAGCGTGATTGAAGGCCGTGGCGACGTCGTCCGAAACGGCGAAGCCGCACGGGTTCGCGTGCTTGATCACCGCGGCGGCCGCATGCCGGGCGGGGTTGATCTCTTTGACCAGCTCGAGCGCGCCGTTGGCGTCATACAGGTTATTGAAGCTGAGCGCCTTGCCGTGCAACTGCTTGGCGGTGCCGACCGAAGGCTCTTTGCTCTTGGGATCAACATAGAGGGCCGCGGCTTGGTGGGGGTTCTCGCCGTAGCGCAGCGTGGCCGTGCGATTCATGCGAAGCAGCAGCGAATCGGGGAACTGGGCACCGCCTCCGCCGAGGTATTCTGCGATAGCCGTGTCGTAAGCGGCAGTGCGGGCGAAGGCGGACAGCGCCAGGCGTCGGCGGAGTTCAAGGGACGTTGCCCCGTTGTTCTCACGCAGTTCCTCCGCGACCTCGTCGTACTGATGCGGGTCGGTGACGACGGTCACGAACCGATGGTTTTTCGCCCCTGAGCGGATCATCGAAGGCCCGCCAATGTCGATGTTTTCGATGGCCTGGGCTTCGGTGACGTCGGCCCTGGCGACGGTCTGCTCGAAGGGGTAGAGGTTGACGCAGACCAGGTCGATGGCCGGGATGCCGTGCTCTTCCATGGCGGTGGTGTGCGCGGGATTGTCGCGCAGGCTCAGCAGGCCGCCGTGGACGCGGGGGTGGAGCGTTTTGACGCGTCCGTCCATCATCTCCGGGAAATCGGTGATCTGCTCGACGGGCGTGACATCGAGCCCGGCTTCGGCGAGCGCGCGAGCAGTGCCGCCTGTAGAGACCAGCTCGACGCCGGCCTCGGCGAGGGTTCTTGCGAAAGGGATAAGATCAGTTTTGTCCGAGACGCTCAGCAGCGCCCGACGGATCGCGACCAGGTCACTCATCGATTATTTTCTTCGTTTTAATCAGGTTCAGCGGGGCGAAGCTTTGAGGATTCGCCCGTTCAGTTGCAGCAGGTACAGGGTGCCGCCGGTGCGGCTGGTGGAGAGGACATGCCTGACGTTGCCGAGGTCGGTGGCGCCGATTTCGGAACCGTCGCCGGTGTCGATGTGGATCAGTTGCCCATCTTGATAGAGGTCAAGCGTCGTGCCACGCACCTGGATCGGGCGTGCGTCGACGAGTTCCTCGCTGCGCCAGCGTACCTCGCGGATGTCCTCAGGATTGAGCGACAGCATCGCGTCGTCGGACACCGCCTGAAGCAGCAGACCGTTCACGAGGAACGGCGACCTGTCCAGTGAACCGGTGGCATAATGGCGTGCCTGGACGCTGCCGTTGCTCAGTCGCATGGCGTAGAGGGAGTAGTCGGTGCTGGGCACATAGACCAGGCGTTCGCCTGCTTCGGGGTGCGCCACGACCGGCTCGGCGACGGCGCGGGTCCATCGCAGCGTGCCTTCGAGGGGATCGAATGACCAGACATTGCCCCCGAGATCGGTCGCGAAGATCCGGCCGCCTGTCAGCGTCGGCGCGGAGGCGAAGCCGACGTCGACCTGGAAGTCCCACGCCAGCAGACCGCTGTCGAGTTCCTGGGCGAACAGGACGCCGCGCGGCGAGGCGTGAATCATCAGGCCGTTGTGGACCACGGGGGTGCCGAGCGAAACGTGGAGCAGGTCGATGATCGACTGGATTTCGCCGTCGTCAATGTTCAGCACGTAGGCGCGACGCTGAGAACTGATGACCAGACGGTCACCGTCACGCTGCGGGCGGCTGAGCTGATCGGTGGGGCGGGTCACCTGGTGGCGCCAGAGGATATCACCGTTGTCGGCATCGATGACCGAGACGATGTTCTGATCTTCGACCGTCACGAGCCGATCGCCGAGCAGCTCGGCGTACATCAGCTGCGACTGCTCAGGCAGGGCCAGATCGATCTGCCAATCCACCGTATAGCCCAGTTGCTGGGCGTCGAGGGGGTCGACCAGTAAGCGCGGGCCGTTTCCGTCACCGCCCTGGCACCCGCCGAGGAGCCCGATCGCCATCACTACAACCGCCGTTAGACAATGCCAATGCTTCATGAATCGGCCTCCGCGCCTGCGTCCTGGGTCAAGGGCTCAAGGTAGACCGACAGGTCCACCTGGTACTGCTGCTCCAGCGATGCCATTTGCGTGATCCGTTCGAGGTCGTCTTCGATCCGCTCGGCGAGCCTTAAAACGTGGGGCTTGCCCTGGAGGCGATGTTCGAGGTCGGCGACCATCGGCTCCCATTGACCTTCGTACAGATCCCGCTTGAGCACCAGCAGCAGCGTCTGCTCCGCCGTCACGCGGTCCATGAATCGCCGAAGCGAATCCGGCAACGCATCGACCGTCGGCAGCAGCTTCACGCCCATTAAGTTAATCCGCTTCTAAACTCAGAAGCCCGAGTATCGGCCACCAGCCCCCCAGCGTCAAGCGGCAAGCGGTTGAATAGCCGCGACGCTACGCGTCGCCGGGCCCGGCGGGCTGTAAGCCGGCGGCTAGGTCGTCAGTGCTTTCATGTAAACAGCGGCTTCAGCGGTCGGTGAGACGATCCCGGACTTCAATCTCCGCTAGAAGCCGATCTCGCAACTCGGCCACCCTCTCTGGCACCGTGGTCGCGTAGGGAATCCTGACGCGATGCATCGCGCCGTCGGTACGAACCCTGATCGTTACGTTGAACGCGTCAGCCATCGGCATCGGCTCGATGATCCAGTCCCAGAAGCCACTCATATCCACCAGTACGCTGAGCCATTCCGCTGTCTCACGATCCACAAGATAGACCCGATCGGCGTCGCTCACGCTCGAAGGCGTGCCGTCGAGGCGGATCGTCCAGTGTTCACGGACCGTCCCCGCGAAACCGCCCGCCTCCGTGTAGGTGATCGCGTGGTAGGGGTAAGACCGAGGCTGCGCGGCGTTGATGTACTCGCCGCCGCCGTGGATGGCTGGAATGTTGGTGCGAGAACTGCTCTCGGGCCCCGAACAGCAACCCACGAGCGTCATCAGGCTGAGTAGGCCAAGCGTCATCCAGCGGTTGTGCATTCTGCCTCCTAACCCGCCGTCGTCCCCGTCCTCAGCGTCAAGCGGCGAGTGGTCGAATAGCCGCGACGCTACGCGTCGCCGGGCCCGGCGGGCTGTAAGCCCGCGGCTAGGTGGTCAGTGCTTCATACGCGCGGCGGTAGCGGGTCAGCGTGTTTTCGATGATCTCGTCCGGCAGCGTCGGGCCGGGGGGGGTCTTGTCCCACTGGCCCGCAGCGACGAGCGTCTCCAGATAGTTGCGGACGTACTGTTTATCCAAGCTCGGCTGCTCCTGCCCTTCCCGATATTCATCGGCGGGCCAAAATCGCGAGGAGTCGGGCGTCAGCACCTCGTCGATCAGGATCGGTTCCTCGGCCGACGTCTCCAACGGCACGCCGAACTCGAACTTGGTGTCTGCGATCAGAATCCCCCGTTCCGCTGCGTAATCCCGGGCTTCGCTGTAGATGCGAAGCGAAAGGTCGCGCAGCTTTTTGATCATTGTGGGGCCGATGATGTCGGCTGCCTGCTGATAGGAGATGTTCTCATCGTGCCCATGGGCCGCCTTGGTGGAGGGCGTGAAGATTGGATGATCCAAGCGTGAGCCGTTGACCAGTCCGGTGGGCAGTTCGATGCCGCATATGCCGCCGGTCCGCTGATAATCCTTCCAGCCCGATCCCGCCAGGTATCCCCGCACAATGCACTCCACCGGCAGCACGCGGCAGCGCCGGCCGATCATGATCCGTCCCCGCAGTGCATCCCTGTCCGCCTGCTCCAAATCGGGCAGGTCCGCTGGGTCCGTCGAGATCAGATGGTGAGGCAGCATCTGCGAGAAGCGCTCAAACCAGAAGCGGCTGATCTGCGTCAGCAGGGCTCCTTTGCCCGGGATGCCGTTGGCCATGACCACGTCGAAAGCGCTGATGCGGTCGGTCGCGACGATCAGCACTGCCTCGGTCCCGTCGGCGAGCGTAACATCGTAAATGTCTCGCACCTTCCCCTGCCGGCGGCCCGGGTAAGGCAGATTCGTCTCCATCACGCACGCAGCAGACAAAGCCATGGCAACTCTCCAACAGGTAGCGGTTGAACCTTGCGAACGCGCAAGTCTACCGCAACGCTGCCAGGCTTGTCATACCATCCAACAGCCGCGAGGCTACGTCTCGCCGGTCGCCTCGTTCGATCATCCCGCTTGGCCGTCGCCACTTGTCAAACGCTGAAACTCTGTCAGAATGCTTTGAGCCGAGAAGAAAGCCGATCTACTTATGTTGAAGTTCCTCGTCTACGAAGATGGTCAGCCTGCCACCGACTGGCAACTGCGCGAAGCCCACCTGCTCGGTGCCGATGATGTCGGCATCCGTGCCCAGATCCGCTTCGAAGAAGGCATGATCACCTGCGATAAGTCGCACCTTGGGGCCGTCGCGTTTGCCCTGCAGTTCGCTGTCGGTGACGACGCAGGCGACCTGATGCTTCAGACGTGCCTGCTGCCCGAGCGTGACGAGCCCTACCTGCTCTCCCTGGAACTGGCGCGGCATCGGCTCATGCGTATCATCAGCAAGCAGGAAGAATGGCACCTGTTCGATCTTGAAGCGCACAGCCCGCTCGCCGACCGCATCGCCGAGGCCAAGGCTGCGTTCGTCGAGGCGCTCTGCAACGCCCACCTGCCCGCCGAGGCCGACCGTCTGGCGCGCCAGGCCCTGCGCCTCGGCCTCGATGCTTCCGAAGAACTCGCCCTCGTCCAGGCGAATCTCGTCCTCCAGCGCCGCCGTGAAACAGGCCATGTCAGCCGCAACGTGCTTGGCTGCGGCATCCGTCTGCCCGATGACGACCCCCGCGCTCAACAGGCCCTGCTGGAAAACTTCGATTACATCCGCATCCCCATGCCCTGGCGCATCCTCGAGCCGGCCGAGCAGGAGTACGACTGGCAGTACGTCGATGCCTGGTGCGAATGGGCCTTCCGCAATCGCATGCCGATCGTGGCGGGGCCGATTGTGAGTTTCACCCCCGACGTCGTCCCCGATTGGCTTTACATCTGGGAACACGATTACGAGACCATTCGCGACCTGCTCTATGAGCACATCGAACGGCTGGTCACCCGCTACCGCTCCGTCGTCGCCCTGTGGGACGTCATCAGCGGCGTGCACGTGAACAACAACTTCGCGTTCAATTTCGAACAACTGATGGACCTGACGCGCATGGCCGTCACGGTCGTTAAGAAGGTTCAGCCGACCGCTCGAACGCTCGTCGAAATCACACAACCGTTCGGTGAGTACTACGCTCGCAATCAGCGGTCGATCCCGCCGCTGATGTACGCGGAGATGGTCCTGCAGTCGGGCATCCCGTTCGATGGCTACGGCTTGAAGCTCGTCATGGGCCAGCCGGCTGAGGGCGGCCGAACGCGTGATCTGATGCAACTCAGCGCCCTGCTGGACAAGTACCACAGCCTCGGCCGATCGATCCATGTCAGCGGCATCGCCGTGCCGTCTGAGCCCGTGGCCGTTCAGGTCGCCGCCGAGCCTGAGCCTCACGCCGCCGCTTTGGAAGAGACGCAGAAGCACGAGAGTTCCGACGGCGGCTACTGGCGTGAACCGTGGTCGGATAAAGTGCAGGCCGACTGGGTCGATGCGGCTTACCGCGTGGTGCTCAGCAAGCCGTTCATTGAATCGGTGTCCTGGCTTGAGATGACCGACGCTGCCGATTCGGAACTGCCCGGCGGCGGGCTGCTCAAGGCGGACTATCAGCCGCGCCCCGCACTCGGCCGCCTCCGCGATCTGCACCACTGGCTCCACGAGCCGGTGTAGGCCTTGACTACGAGCCGCGACCGTAAGGGAGCGGTTGTGCGTCGCGCTGCGGCGCACGCCTTGGATACGCCCAACGCGTCGCGGCTGTGATCTGAGACACTGCTGACCAACGGGCCGCTTGCATTAGACGAAGACCAGCCCGCTCCCTCACGGTCGCGGCTCGTTGTCAGCGGTCAGCGAATTTTCTTCCGAGGCCCACCCATGCCCACAGTTCTCTTCGCAGGCGGCGGCACAGGCGGTCACCTCTTCCCCGCCATCGCCGTCGCACAGCGCCTCCCCGATACGCTGACCGCACACTTCGCCTGCTCCAATCGCGCCATTGATCGCCGCATTCTTGATGAAGCGAACGTCCCCTTCACGCCGTTGACCGTTCGCCCGCTTCCCACGCGGCCCTGGCACGCGCCGACGTTCGCGTGGCAGTATCTGCAGAGCATCCGAACCGCCCTCCGCCTGATCGATCAACACGATGTGCGGGCCGTGATTTCGATGGGCGGGTTCGTCAGTGCCCCCGCGGTTGAAGCGGCTCGCCGGCGGAACATTCCGGTGTTGCTGGTGAATCTTGATGCTGTGCCGGGCGTGGCGAACCGTTACCTGGTGCGGCGGTGTGAGCACGTTTTCAGCGTACATCCAAGCCCGAAGCTGCCGCCTCGTACGCAGCCGATTGCGATGCCGTTGCGGCGGGAGAGCGTGGCTGATCTCGATGCAGCCGAGTGCCGCGCTGCGTTCGGGTTTGCTCCCGATCGCCCGGTGCTGCTGGTAACCGGCGCCAGTCAGGGTGCCGAATCGATCAATCGATTGATGGTTCAGCTTCTGGAGCGTGCCGCGTTTCGTGATGCGTTTGCCGATTGGTCAATTCTGCATTTGGCGGGGCATGAGCGTGACGAATCGCTGCGTGATGTTTATCTCGCCGCTGGGATGCATGCCCGCGTGCTGGCCTTTACGCATCAGATGGGCTTGGCGTGGGGGGCAGCGGAACTTGCGATCAGTCGTGCCGGCGCGAACAGCGTGGCGGAGGTGGCGGCGAACGCGGTGCCTGCGATTTTCCTGCCGTACCCGTATCACAAGGATCAGCATCAGAAGCACAACGCTGCGGAACTGGTCGAAGCAGGGGGGGCCATCACCGTTGATGACGCCATCGACCCCGCCACGAACGCCGACCACCTTCTGCCGCTGTTGATGGAACTCGCCTCGGATGCCGCCCGCCTTGGGAAGATGCGCGACGCCCTGCGCGCCCTCGCCCCGGCCGACGGCGCGGCGCAACTCGTCGAGCATCTTCAGCGGCTGCTTGCGCGCTGAGCGGTGGGTGCCACTGGACTCGACCTTCGACGCGTGGTGGCGTAACCTTATCTCACCATGGATGAGACGCCCCTGCTGAAAATCGAGAACCTCAAGGTTTCCTTCGCCACTGGAGAGGGCATTGTCCGTGCCGTCAACGGTGTGAACCTTGCCATCTACCCCCGCCAGACGCTGGCGATCGTCGGTGAATCCGGCTGCGGCAAAAGCGTTTCGGCGCTGTCGTCGCTGAGGCTGGTGCCCACGCCGCCTGGCCGATACGAAAACGGCCGCATCCTTTTCAACGGCGAAGACATGCTCGCCGCCACCGAAAAACGGATGCAGAAGATTCGTGGCAACGAGATCGCCATGATCTTCCAGGAGCCGATGACCTCACTTAATCCGGTGTATACCGTGGGTGAGCAGATTCTTGAAGCCGTCCTGCTGCATCAGAAGGTCAACCATCGCGAAGCGGTGGAGATCGCCACGCAGGCGCTGAAGGACGTGGGCATTGCCGATCCGCGGAGTCGGCTGGATACGTATCCGCATCAGCTTTCGGGCGGGATGCGGCAGCGCATCATGATCGCCATGGCGCTCGTCTGTAACCCCACGCTGCTGCTTGCGGATGAACCGACGACGGCGCTCGACGTCACCATTCAGGCGCAGATTCTCGAACTGCTCCGCGAGCTTCAGAGGGTCAAAGGCATGAGCGTCATGCTCATCACGCATGATCTTGGCGTGGTGGCCGAGAACGCCGACGTGGTTGCAGTCATGTACGCCGGCCGGGTGATCGAGTACGGCTCGGTGCATGAGATCTTCGCCAATCCGCAGCATCCTTATACGCAGGGGCTTTTTGCTTCGATGCCGAGGCTTGGAGCGGAGCATAAACGGCTGCAGACGATCTCCGGCTCAGTGCCCAACCCCGCCCACCTGCCAAGCGGCTGCCCGTTCCATCCGCGCTGCGACACGACGCGTCGCCATGCTGCAGACGCGCCCGAGCAGGAGACCGTGGCCATTACCCGCAACGGGGCCGACATTGACGATGGTGCCAGCGGCGCCGAGGCCGGCCGCGTGATGCGCAAGTGTCATGAGACGAACCCGGATCTGCTCGAGATCGCTGAGGGGCACTGGGTGGCCTGCTGGTATGCTGCGAATTATGAACATGGCGAGCCCACGCAGCCGGACGTCACTTACCACCGCTACGAAGAAGAGCCGGTCACGTAGGCTTTGGGGGTGAGCTGATCCCTGGCCGTTTCGTGTTTTTTGAGGTTGCTGTATGCCCGTTTCAGACGATTCGATCAATCTACAGGATGCGTCGCAGGTGGTGGATTTATTTCACGCCGCCGCCGAGGCCAACCGCAACACCAGCACGCGGACCGGCTCGCTGGTCGATCTCCCCGCACGGGGCAGCATGATCGTCACCGGGGACATGCACGACCACCGCGACAACTTCAACAAGAGCGTCAAACTTGCCAGGCTGGCGCGGTCGGCCGACAACCACCTCGTGCTTCAGGAGGTGGTCCACGGGGCGAACCTCGTGAACGGGATGGACTTTTCGTATCGCATGCTGGCGCAGTCCGCCCGGCTGAAGCTTGAGTTTCCCGAGCAGGTGCACCATCTGCTTTCCAACCACGAACTGGCGCAGGTGTACGGCATGGGGATCCTCAAAGATTCCATCAGCGTCGTCGACGCCTTCGACGAAGGCCTGGCGTACGTGTTCGGTGAGGATGCTGAGCAGGTCGCCGCCGCGATGGCCGCGTTCGTAAAATCGATGGCCCTCGCCCTGCGCACCGGCAACGGCATCCTCGTCGCGCACTCGCTACCCACACCGCGCAAGGCAGAAGTGTTCGACCCCGACGTGCTTCATCGCTCCCTCACCGAACACGACATGACCCACGAGGACGGCTCGGCCCACCTCATGGTCTGGGGCCGCAATCTCACGCAGGAATGGGCCGACGTGCTTGCGGAGAAGTGGAACGTGCGCCTCTTCCTCCTCGGTCATCAGCACGCCGACATGGGCTACGAAGAGTGTGGCGACACCATGCTCATCCTCAACTCCGACCACACCCACGGCGTCGCCCTCCCGGTCGATCTCGCCAACCAGGAACTCACGCGGGACGGCCTCGCCTTCGACGTACTTCCCCTCAACGCCATCGTTTAGAACATCACGCCCGTCGGCGTTGGCCGTGAAATGCGAACAACTTCCGCTGAATCCGCGTAATCTCCACCGCAACCGCTGACAGGTGCCCCTCCAAGCCCGTACAATGGGGCCCCTACCAAACCGGCCCCCGGCCGCTGCCCACGGATGGAGTGCTTCGGCAATGACCGCAAACAATTCTCGTGCTTCAAATGCGCCCCCCCGGTCGCCCCAGCCCCCCCGGTTCGTCTGGCGCTGGGTCGTTGTCGCTTGCCTCGTCGCCATCGTTGGCTTCGTGACGGCAGGCAACCTCGCCGCCGAGTCGCCGTCGACCGACGCGGCCGCTCAAGGTGAACCCGCCGCCGCACAGCCCGCCGAAACAGCAGGCGAAGCAGGCGCGGTCGTCATGGGCGAAGGCGTCCCCACCATCGCCGAACTGTACATGACCAGCCCGTACATCAACTCGACGCTGCTGGTGATGAGCGTCATCGCCGTGCTGCTGTTTCTTTACATGCTCGCCACGGTGACCACCACCTCGTTCAGCCCGCCTCGCTTCGTGGACGATGTCACCCGCCTCGTGCTCAACAAACAATTCGAGCAGGCCATCCACCTGTGCCAGAGCCAGGCCGGCGTCTTCATCGCCAGCCCCGTTCAGCGTGTCGTGGAAAACCGCGACAAGCCCCACGGCGTCATCATCGACATCCTCCACGCCGAGGGCCGACGCCGAGGCGAAATGGTCTGGAACCGCATCGGCTTCCTCAGCGAAATCTCCAACATCGCCCCCATGATCGGCCTCCTCGGCACCCTCGTCGGCATGATCAAAGTCTTCTTCACCCTCACCACCCGCACCACCGGCGAAACCGCCGCGGGCCTCTCCGAAGGCATCGCCGAGGCCATGTCCACCACCATGTTCGGCATCCTCGTCGCCATCGCCGCCGGCGTCTTCTACACCCTCATCCGCTCCCGGGCCGTCCGCGTGCTCGCCGAGACTGAGCAGATCTGCCACACCCTCGCCGACCACACCGTCCGCGTCGGCGCCGACCCCCGCATCAAGCGGATCGACGCCCTCGCCGACGCCGCCCGCCGCAAAGTCACCCGCTCCTCCGCCGAGCCCCACGCTCCCTCCGGCGCAGTCCCAGGCGAAGGCTGATCACGCCCCTCGCGCCACGCCAAGCTGAATCCAACGTCACCATGGGTCGGAACATTCCCTCATGAGCTTCACGCAACCCAAGCAGCCGCACCGCCGCAACGCCGTCCCGCTCGCGCCCATGCTCGACGTGATGTTTCTGCTGCTGATCTTCTTCGTCGTCACCGCCAGCTTCCGCGCCGAAGAGCATCAGATCGAGATCGACATCCCCTCCGCCGAAGCCGCCGAGCCGCACGCCGCCCAGCGTAGCGAGGTCATCGTCAACGTCCGTGAAGATGGCGCGATCCTCATCGGCGGGGCCGAGTACACCCCCGAGCGTCTGCAGGCTGTGCTCAAGCAGCTCGTCGCGGACAATCCCAACGAACGCGTCATCGTCCGAGGCGACAGCGCCTCGCGCTACGAACGCATCATCATGGTCGTCGACCTCGCCAGAGAGGCGGGCATTCGGCAGATCAACTTCGCCACCGTCAAACAGGCCGACCAAGTCGGAGGCTGATCCTTATGAACCTTCGCGCGCCGCTCGCATGCCTGCTCATCGCTTCGCTTCTGCTCGCCCTGCCCGCCCCGGCTTTCGCCGAGGCCGATCGGCAGTTCACCTTCGCCGCTCGCCTGATGCAGCAGGGTGAAAACGATCTCGCGCAGGAGGCGTTCGAAGAGTTCCTCAGTCGATTCCCCGACGACCGCCGCATCTCCGACGTCCGCTACTACATGGCCCTGCTCGCCCGGAAGGCCGGCAATCACGAACAGGCTGAGCGCCACCTCACCCACGTCGATGAGCTGCGCCACGTCAGCCCCGCCTCGCTCAACCTCCTCCGCGGTCAGCTTGCCCTGGAAGCGGGCGAAGCGGAACAGGCCATCGAGCACCTCGAAGCCATCAAGCCCGACAGCCTCGACGACACCGAAACCCGCGCCACCTGGCACTATCTCCTCGCCACCGCCTACCGCTCCGCTGACAACCTCGACGCCGCTGCGGATCACTTCGACCGCGCTTCCGATGCCGCCTCCTCCGTCCGCGCCACCGCCATCCTCGAGCTCGGCAAGACGCGCATGCAGCTGAACCAACCCATGGCCGCCCTCGAAGCGTTGCGGTCCGCCCTCGACGAATCCATTCCCACCGCCGAAGCCGCCGAGGCTCGCTACCTCGTCGCGTCGCTCGCTTATGACCAACGTCATTTCGACATGGCGATCGAATATTACCAGCAGGTCACGCGTCAGCATCAGCGCTCCGATTACTACCGCCCCGCGGTCATCGGCCTGCTTCGAGCGATGGGGGCCGCAGAGCAGAATCAGGATTTGCTGGATCGCTACGAAAACAGCCGCAATCAGCTCGCCGCCGGCGATCAGGCCGAGGCGCTCTACCTCGCCGCCGCCGCCCACGTCCGCCTCGCCGAGTACGACCAGGCCATCGCCCGGCTGCGTGATTTTCAGCGTCGTTACGATGCCGACCACGCCTTCGCCGGCCGCGTGAGTTACCTGCGTGCGGTGTGTTTGTATCAGACGGATCTCGCTGCGTTCGAAGCATGGCTGGCCGAGCTTGATGCCGCCGAGTCCGAGGTCGCCCAACGGC
>JBBDRF010000059.1:12870-105876 GCA_040905565.1 Phycisphaeraceae bacterium
TTCGAAGCATGGCTGGCCGAGCTTGATGCCGCCGAGTCCGAGGTCGCCCAACGGCCGGACCTGCGTTACCTCCGCGCCCAGGCAGCGGTGCGTCGCGATCAGCACGCCGCTGCGATTCCGCACCTCACGGTATTAATCGAAACGGACGACCCCGAATTCGCTGCCCGCTCGTTGCGTCAGCGTGCCGGTCTGAACCAGCAGTTGGGTCGAACCGAAGCCGCCGCCGACGATTACGCCGCCTTCGCCGCCCGTTTTGAAGATCACCCCGAAGCTCACGATGCCGCCCGCCGAGCCGTCGATCTCGCCTTTCGCGCCGGGCGTCTGGAGCAGGTGCCTCAGCTTGCTGCCGACTATCTGCGTCGCGCCGAACCGGGCGACGCCCACGCCCCAGCCGTTCGCCTGCGCACCGCGCTCGCGCTCATGCAGCTGAACCGTGGCAACGAAGCGCTCGACGAACTCGCCCAACTGCTCGAAGCCGATCCCGACGAACGCCTCGCCACCATCGCCCATTATTACCAGGGCCTGCTGCTCGCCAGCCGTGCACAGCTCGCCGACGATGCCGACGCCGAGGCCACCGACCCCGCGATCGCTGCATTGGAGCGGGCGCTTCAGGGGCCGCTTTCGGACAAACAGCGGGCGGAGGCAATCAACCTCACCGCGCGCATGCACCGCATGGCCGGTCGCGAGTCGCAGGCGCTCGATCTCTACGATCAACTCCGTCGTGAGCGTTCCGTCGACACCTTCGATCCCATGGCCGCCCTCTGGATCGGCCGAGGTCTGCACCAACGCGGCTCCTATGAAGCAGCCCTGCCCTGGCTCGAGACCGTCATCGCCCGAGCCGAGGACAAGCCCCGCGCCCTCGCCGAGGCTCTCTACCTCGCCGGGGAGGCCCACCACGCACGCGGCGACCACGATCAGGCCGTCACCCGCTTCCGCCAGGTCGTCGCCTACAGTCAAGGCTACGGCGACCGCGGCCGACTCGGCCTCGCGCGCGCCCTCGCCGCCACCGGCGAAGTCGACGAAGCACTCAACGAATACGAAGGGCTTCAGCACGTCGAAGCCAGCGCCATCGCCGCAGCCGCCCTCCTCGAAGGCGCTCAGCACCGCCTCGCCCTCGCCGATCGCCTCGAGCGCGGCGGCGACGCCACCAACGCCCACGCCGAACGCACCGAAGCCCGCCGCCAACTCAATCGCGTCGTCATCCTCTATGACCTGCCCGAACTCGGCTCCCTGCCCAGCGTCGCCAAGCTCCGCCTCGCTCGGCTGCTGCACGATCTGGACCGCACCGACGACGCCCGCCGCCGCCTCACCGAACTCGCCGACGCCGTCGATTCGAAACCGTTCCGCGACCTGGCGCGCGCCGAGCTCACGCTGCTCGAAGGCAACCGTGCCGACGCCATCTCCCTCCTGCGTCAGGTGCACACCGCAGCGGAAGACGAAGCAGCCACGGCCGAAGCGAATCAGCGTCTCCAAGCTCTCGGAGAGTCCCCATGACCCCGCGCGAGCGGCTGTTTCTGAACCTGGCGATCCTCGTCAGCCTGCTCCTCCATGGTGCGGTCGTGTGGGCCGTGATGGACATGCAGCTGGCCGTCTCGCCACGCTCCGCGCTGTTTGAACCGCCGCCCGAGCCCACCGTCGACACCGTCCCCGTCAGCGTCCAGCGCAGCAGCGAGGAAGACATCCTCCGCGACGACGCCGCCGATCCTGCCCCCGACGCCGACCCAGCCGCTGACGATCCCACGCTCCTTCAGCAGCAGGCCGACCGACTGCTCGAGAACATCGATTTGTCGGACACGTTCGAACCCGAAGAAGCGCTGGCTGAGGCTGACGAATCGGCGGAGGAGGAACTGGCCGCCGAGGAATTGGCCCCGCTTCCCGCACCGGCTCCGCTGCCCGGCCCAGCCGCCGCGATGGACGCCACCGATGAGCTGCTCGCGATGGCCGAGCCCGTCGTTTCCGTCCCCGAGTTCGTCGCCGCCACCGACGACGTCTCCCCCGCCCCCGACGCCGACCAGTCCGATCAGCCCCAGCCGACGATCGACCCCGAAACGCTTGGCGATCTCGACGACCTCTTCGGCAGCGAATCCGGTGACATGGCCGACGCCGACGGTACCGGTGACGCCGACGCGGTCGATCCCCTCGCAGGCCTCGCCGACTTCACCGGCCCCGGTGGCACGGGTGTCGAAGGCGGTCAAATCGGCGGCGTCCCAGGCGGCACAGGCACACGCCTCGGCGACCCCGGCATGCGAGGCGAAGGGCCCGGCGTCGGCACCGTAGGCGTCCCCGAACTCACGCAAACGCTCATCGAAACGCCAACACTCACCGACGAAGCCGACGAGCCCGTCGAGCATCTCGACGACGATTTTACCTACGAATTAAGCGCAACTCATGAGTTCGCCCGCGCACAAGGCCTCTTCGATCTGCTCGGCGTCACCGGTCAGGAGGACGAGGAAAGCTGGTTCGAAGTCCGCATCGCGCCCCGCCAATCCCTGCGCCGGCTTGAACCGCTGAACAAGGACGTCGTCTGGGCGATCGACACCTCCGCTTCCATCTCGCCCTGGTACGTTAACCAGATGCGATCCGGCGTGCGGCAGGCGCTGCGAACCCTCAACGAAGGCGACCGCTTCAACATCCTCCTCTTCGCGGAAGAGGTCCAGACACTCTCTTCCGACGGCCTGCTCGAAGCGAGCGACGTTAACATTGAAAAAGCGAACACCTTCCTCGCCCAGGCCCAGGCCGACGGCGGCACCGACGTCAACCGCGCCCTCTCGCAACTGCTCGTCCGCGACGTGCCCCCCGACCGCGTCTACCAGATCATCCTGCTGTCCGACGGCGTGCCGACGCGCGGCTCAATCAATCCCCGCAACATCATCGACATCATCACGCGCGAGAACGATCGCGTCGCTTCGATCTATGCCGTCGGCGTCAGTGACGAGCAGGACCGGAAACTTCTCGAACTGCTCGCCTACCGAAATAAGGGGCGTGTGGCCTATCCCGAAAACCCGCAACAAACGGCAGCAACGATCGCGGAACTGGCGGTAAAGCTGCGTTATCCGGTGGTGCGAGACGCCGATTTTTCAGCTGCAGGCGTCGATGCAAACAACATCTTCCCGCAGACGCCACGCGATATTTACCTCGGCGAACCGCTCAGCCTCTTCGGCCGATTCGGCGACGACGCCAGCCGCCTTTCCATGCAGATAAGTGGCATCAATCGTGAAAAAACGCTGGATATGACCTTCACGCTGGACTTCCGCAGAGCGACGCCCGGCGACGAACAGCTGCCACGCGACTGGGCCTTCTGGAAGCTGCACAACATCTATCGCCAGATCACCCGCGACGGCGAAACCAACGCCCACCGCGACGAGCTCGAGTTCCTCCGCCGCCGTTACAACTTGCAGACGCCGTATTAAGCATCCGCCGTTTCGGGGGCACGCTTCTCCTGCGGGTGCTTGTGGCCCGCCAGTGGTGCGAGCAGCATCACGACCATGGCGACGGCGACGATGCCGGCTGTGGCGTAGGCGAAGGCGGGGGAGATCGCGGTAAACAGCGTGCCACCGATGAGATACCCGACGGCCCGTCCGCCCGCCGTGGCGGATTGCGTGAGGCCGTGGACCGAACCCTGGTCCGTCTCGCTAACCGCCAGCGAAAGCATCGCCATCACGGCCGGGACGCTGAAGCCGGTGCCGATGGCCATGAGGATCGCCGCCGTCCAGAAGCCGCCTTCACCGGGTTGAGTCGCGATCCAAAGCAAGCCCGCCGCGAGGATTGCAAGGCCGAGCTGCGCCGTGGCCCGCTCGCCGAGGCGTTTGATGGTGGGACGGATCATACCGCCCTGAACGAACGCGCCGACGAGGCCGAACACGCTGAGGGCTGCCCCCACGCGTGCCACGGACCAGCTGTACCAGTCGTCAGCCAGTGCCGGGAAGGTTGGGAACAGCACCGAGTAAGCGGCTGTGCCCAGCAGGCAGATCGTCAACATCCACGCCACAGCGGGGAACGTGATCAGATGTAAAAGCGACTTGGGCGCCGCAAACGCATCGCCATCAACGGGGGCTTCGTCTGCGTCCCGTTTCGCTGCGGAAGAGGTGGGGGGGGCGAGGGGGGTGGCGGGGTGGGTTTCTTTCAGGGCGAGGAAGATCAGGCCGAGTGAGGCAAGTTGCAGCATCGCAGCGAGATAACCGACGGTCGTGGGGCCGAACGTGCTGGCGATGTAGCCGCCGATGGCCGGCCCGGCCGTGAAGGCAAGCCCGAACGCCGCCCCGAGTGCCCCCAGCCCAGCCGCTCGCTTTTCGGGGGTCGTGATGTCCGACACAATTGCCGAGCCGACCACGGATTGCACCGCGAACACGCCGTACAGCGTGCGGGACAGCAGCAGCCAGATCAGGGCGGAGAACACCACGCCGTCGAGCGTCTGGCAGAGCGCCAGCAGCAGCGACGCCGCCAGTGTGCCGAGCGTGGCAACGACCAGAATGGGCCGTCGGCCGCGGCGATCGCTCACCCGTCCCCAGAAGGGGGCGAAGAAAACGCGCGGCCCGACCGACAACGCGAACAGCAGGCCGGCAACGGTCACGGTCCCGCCGAGTTCATCGGTCAACGGCGTCAGCACGGGCAACACCACGGTGAAGCTCATGCCTTCGAGAAAGACGATAAGGGCAGCAATCAGAAGTACAGGCATAGGACGATAAGCATAGCGGAGACTGCCGCTGTGACCAATCCCGGGGCCAACACCATCTCGATGATTTGACTTGACCCCACCCGCGACGCGTCGGGTAAGATGGCGGGCATGCCCAAGCCGCTCAAGTCCGAGGTAGGCTTCACAGCCTCACGCGATGCGTGGCAACCCCCGACGAAACTCACCGACGACGCCAACAGCAACGCCACCGTCGCCGAGTACCAGTGGGACGGCATCGGCCGCCGCATCGTGCTGGCCCATTACGACGCCGGCGTACTCGATGAGACGCGGCACTTCTACTACAACGATCATTCCATCCTCGAAGAACGCCTCGACGGCACCGCTGACATCGACATGGACCTCCAGTACCTCTGGGGCCTGCAATACGTCGACGAACTCATCGCCCGCCACGACGGCACCGACTGGCTATTCGCCCTGCACAATGCCAACTACCGCGTCACCGCCATCGTCAACGAACTCGGCAGCGTCGTCGAACGCTACCGCTACTCCCCCTACGGCAGCCGCACCGTCCTCAACACAAACTGGACCACCCACGCCGACCCCGACGAAGGCAGCTACAACATCCGCATCGGCCACCAGGGCCTCCGCCACGACGAAACCGGCCTCGTCTACAACCGCGCACGTATGCTCCACGTCACACTCGGAAGATTCACAACCCGCGATCCGCTGGGGTATGTCGATGGGATGAGTTTGTATCAGTATGCACGTACCAATCCGTTCAAATACATTGACCTTTGGGGCACGGAGGCACGCGAACCTGGCGACACAAAGATTCGGAATGTCAGGGCCGAGGTAGTCCGGATTACTGTGACACTAGTTATGGGAGGCGACGACATCAGCTTTCCCGTTGTAGGAGAAGAGGAAGGTGAAGGAGAACAGTGGCAAGAAGACTTGATTGACGATCTAAAGGACTATATACCAGACCTACGTAATAGCGTTGATGACGTCCACAACAGACTTAGCAAATACTTTAAGAAGTTGTCTCCGCACAATTTGGCGTTTTATCAAGTAAAGGTGTCGCTAACGTACGAGATTGCATATGACAAAGGAGAATGGCGGTGTCCAGGGTTCTTACCCAGGTGGTTCGGAGCACAGCCGGGCTGGGTTTGGGAGCGAGTATCGATGGGAGAGCGTTCCATCGGTTTAGGATCCTCTGATCGTGATTTGATTCCCCTAATTCTTAACAATGCTGAAGATCTTGAGGCGGCCATTGGGCATGGCACTCAAGCAGGCAGTCGTGTTTACATGGGCATCCCAAGAGCAATAGAACAAATGGAAAGGGCGCGTGATGAAGCGGAACAACGTCTTCTGGGCAATACCGATGGTAACTAGCGTTGCGGCGTTGGCCTTCTTGGGTCTCGGCGCAAGCGTTTCGGTGGACGCAACTACCGAGGGCAATCCAGAGCACAACGAACGGCGTGTTGTAACGCAGCCGGTGGCGGAAGAAACTGTAAAGGAGCGCCAAGGCGGGCGATCTTCGTACCGTCAGTTTCGTACCGATGTTCGCGGAATACAGTTATTTGCAAGTTACAGTACTAACGCGGAAACCCCCGTCGTCGCTATTGGTTCATTGGACGACGACGGAACGCCAAGACAACTACTAGCAATAATAATAAATGGCGATGTTGAAATGCGGCAATATTCATCGCATCCTGACCTGATGGTCGTGGAAATGAGAAGTCATCGCAATGATTATGACTTGATCATCGTCGCTGATAGGCCAGGCGTTCATCCAATGTGGTTATTGGAATACAAAGATAAGACAATTCGTCCCGCATCTGACGAAGCGATGGAATGGTACGAGGAGCACCTCGATGTGGAGGTAGTGATGGAGAAATGAACTCTACGGGGACGGGTGGTCCGTAGCCGGGTGCCACACAGCAGCCCGCAGGGTGTCGTCTGAAGGAGGCTTTGTGCGACGGGTATTTCTGGACGTGATGGCGATTCTCGGTTTGGCGTGTTTGCCTGCGTTGGTGGTGGGGCTTTCGCACGGTGAAGCGGCTGCGGAGGCTGTGCCGCTGGAGGCGGGGCAGGTGGCCATGGCGGATGTGGCGGAGCTGGGCGACGGCTTGCTATGGGTCGATGCGCGGACGCGGGCGAAGTATGAGCAGGCGCATGTGCCGGGTGCGGTGCACCTGACGCCGAGCGGTTGGGACGAGGGCCTGAAGGAGCTGCTCGATGCGTGGCGGCCCGGGCAAGCGATCGTGGTGTACTGTGACGCTGCGACGTGTCAGGCGAGCGAGGAGGTCGCGGGCATGCTGCGTGACCTGGTGGGGTTAAGCGACGTCTACGTCCTGCACGGCGGCTGGGAGGCGTGGCAAGCATGGCAGGAATGAGGGTTCATCAGCCCTGGACGGAGAATCCGGAGGGTTCGGGTTGTTGGGGGGTGGTGCCGATGCTGGCGAGGGGGTTGCGGGTGGGGGTGTTGGCGTAGGCGGTTGCGGCTGGGTTGGCGTTTTGCTTGGCGGCTGAGTTCGGTTCGGGGGCGTTGTGGTTGGCCATGCGTTTGATCAGCAGTTGCCAGGTTTCGCGTTCGTACTCGATGAGTTCAAGGCATTCGTCGACGATGGCGGTTTCGCGTTCCATGTTTGCGTCGACCAGCCGCCGATAGAGGTAGTTGTAGAGGGCGGACATGCGTTCGTAGAGCTCGGGCTCGGCGTCGGGCCTGAGTGAATTGGAGAGTTCGAGGACGATTTTTTGAGCGCGGACGAGGCCGTTGTACCAGCCTTCGAAGTCGCGGTGGGTGAGGGCGTGGCGGGCCTGGCGGCAGAACTTGATGGCACCGTCGTAGAGCATGAGCCGCAGTTCGGTCGGACCGGCGGTCAGGACCTTGGTACGCAGGTAGGGGTTTGCGGTTGTTTGTGCTTGTGCGTTCATGCGATACGAGCCTCCGAGCTATGAGGGGGTATCGGCAGGATGGCGGGGGGGACTGTAGCGGCAGATGGCGGGAGGCGACTTATCGGGCACTGTGGCGGGGGAGGGAGGGGCGAGGCGTGGTTTAACTACCACGTTCGGCGAGTCCCCGTTACAATGTTATCAGAGCTTACGCAGGCTGATAACTGCGACGGGAGACGCATATGTGGGACAAAGTCGCCTGGTTGTTTCTTTGGGTCACCCTAGCCTTCTGGGTGGGTTGCGCTGGCGAAGATACGTTCACGCTGACCGATGAGCCGGAGATGCCGCAGGCTGGGGCCGAAGCGGTCGCGGCGGAGTCTGAGGCTGTCGAACCCTCGGCAGACCTGCGGTGGGTGGACCGTAGCGACTGGTCCCGGATCGTGATCGCTCCTGAGCGCGGGCGGGTGGCTCACTACCCGGTTTATTACACGGCTACGGGCGATGTTCGCATTGCGGAGGACCGGCAATCGGTGCTGCGTGAGGATGGGGACGTGGCTCAGCAGGCGGAGGCGGCGATGACGGCCGACGCTCATCTGTACAGGCAGGGAGGCGGACTGGATGCGGTGATCGCACCGTTCGTTTTCGGTTTCGAGACGGCAATTTTGCCGGTGAAGATGGTTCGCACGCCGCCTTGGCAGGTCCAGTACACGCCTGATTTAGAATGAAGTCCGCAGCGGTTTCCACCGGCATGACAGCAGCGTCGCCATCTGGCAGCGCGGTGTTGTTGTTGTCGGCTGTGATGGTGATTGGGGGGGTGGGGGGGTGTGAGTCGGGTTCGTCGCGGGAGGTTTTGCCGGGTTTGCCGCCCGTAGCCGCTGGGGCGGAGGCTTTGGAAACGGATCAGAGCGAGGAGACGCTGACGGTTGATGCGTGGAACGATCGCTGGACGCAGGTGCTGGGGCGGGTGGTGGATCATCGAACGGGCGGTGTGGATTACGGTCGGCTTCGCGCTGATCGGGGGACGCTTGCGGAGTTGCGTGCGGAGCTGGCGGGGGATCGAGATTTTGCGACGGAGCGGCATCGCCTGGCGTTTTTGATCAACGCGTACAACGTGCTGGTGCTGGCGGCGGTCTTGGATGAGCCTCAGCTTCCTGCGACCGTCCGCGATGTGCGGGGCTTTTTTGATGGGGAGCGTCACCAGCTCCTCGGGAAGGGGCGGACGCTTGATGAGATTCGCGACAAGCTGATTCGGCCCTTGGGTGAGCCGTTCGCCCATTTCGCCTTCACTAACGGGGCAGCGAGCAGTCCGCCGTTGCTTCACGTGGCCTACACCGCGGAGGAGCTGGACGCGCAGCTGGCGTACCAGGTCGGGCGTTTTCTCTCGGATCCTGTTCGCAATACGGCGATCGGTTCGACGTTGATGCTTTCGCCGATCTTCCGCTGGTTCAGTGACGATTTTGAAGCGGCCGCTTCGGACGGCACGCTGACGGGGTTCCTTCGTCAGCACGCGCCGACGGCGACGGCGGTGGGGCGGGGGCTCGCTCGTGAGGACGACCCGGCGATCACGTTTCTCGAGTTCAATTGGGCGCTGCATTACGTGCCGGTGCCCGATCGACCGACGGAGGATGCGGAGACGGGCGACGAATCCGAAGATTGAAGCATGAAAAAAAGCAGCGCCCCTTTCGGAGCGCTGCTGTGGTCGAATGTCTTTGGGTTTCGTCGTTGCTTAGTGAGCGGTGAAGCGGTGGACCATGCGGTGCTGGTAGGTTTCGCCGGGCTGAAGGATGATTGACGGGAAGTTCGGCTCGTTTACGGCGTTGGGGATGCCTTGGGTTTCAAGGCAGAAGCCCGCGTGCTTGCCGTAGACCGCGCCATTTTTGCCGGTGAGCGTGCCGTCCAGAAAGTTGCCGGAGTAGAACTGGATGCCGGGCTGATCGGTCAGAATTTCCATCACGCGGCCGCTGTTGGGCTCGTACACCCGCGCGGCAAGGCGGAGGGGCTGGTCGGCGACAAGCTCGTGGACCATGTTCGCGTCACGCAGCATGAAGTTGTGATCGTAGCCGCCGGGGCCGTCGCCGGAGGCGGGGAGGTTGTGGATGTCGCGGCCGATGGGCTTGATCTCTCGGAAATCGAACGCCGAACCGACGACGGGCTTCTGCTCACCGGTCGGGATCATCGTTTCGTCGACGGGCGTGTAGTGGCCGGCGTTCAGCATCAGCTCATGGTCGAGCACGTCGGGGTGGGCCTGGCCGGCGAGGTTCCAGTAGGTGTGATGGGCGAGGTTGACGGGGGTGGGGGCGTCGGTGGTGGCGCTCATTTCGACGACGAGTTCGTTGTCATTTGTGAGGATGTAGACGACTTCCGCGTCGAGGTTGCCGGGGTAGCCTTCTTCGCCGTTGTGGCTGCGATAGGTCATGCGGATGGCGGGTCCGGCCGTGCGCTGGACGGGCTCGGCGCGCCAGATGACTTTGTCGAATCCGCGTTCGCCGCCGTGCAGATGGTTGGGGCCGTCGTTGGTGGCCAGGCTGTAGCGGGTGTTGTCGAGGACGAAGGTGCCGCCGGCGATGCGGTTGGCGACGCGACCGGCGATGCAGCCGAAGTACGGGCTTTCCTGCATGTACTGCTCGAGGTTGTCGAAGCCGAGGACGACGTCATCGAGCTGGCCGTTGCGATCGGGCACGTGCAGTTCGGTGACGGTGGCACCGTAGTTGGTGATGCGTGCGACCATGCCGTTGTCGTTTCGCAGTGTGTAAAGTTCCACCGGCTGGTGGTCCTTCTCGCCGAAGGTCTCCGCGTCGATTTGTGTCATGTGATTCATTCCCTGGCACCCCGTGGCGGCCATTGCGATGACGGTCAGCGAGGTGAATGCGAACAGATGAGCAATCCGGTTGAACATGGCAGCGACTCCCAAAAGGTCCCCGTAACGTCTAAATCCCCAGCAACGCGCTGGTCCCTCCGCAGCACAATGGACGCATTGTATGTTATCGCTCGACGCCTGGCGACGAAAGGCGTACGACGGTGGCATGGTCGAAGCTCGCGCGACGCAGGTCATGCCGGACAGGGTGGCCGAGTTGTCTGGCGTTTCGGTGTGGCGTTTGACGCTGGTAGATCGTTCGTTCGTGGTCGCGGGTTCTAGAGTGGATTAGGAGCACGTGAGTTTTAGCTATTGGACATCAAGTACTAGAGTCGTAGAATGAGGCCGTCAAGGAAGTTTCTTGCGATGCTTGTTGTTAAGTTACGTCGCATCTAACATCTCATTTTACAATGTTCGGGTTGTCGGCGCGTTGCCGAGCGATCCGGTTAGAACTTACGAATCGATGGAGAGTACAGTGGCCAAAGTACGGTTGAATAAAATGAGCCTCAACGAGTTGCAGGCGGAGGTTCGTCGTCGCCAGCGCGAGTTGAACAAACTGCAGGCGCAGCGTGAGAAGGCAGCGGCTCGGCTTACCGCGATTGATAAGAAGATCACCGAGCTAAACGGCGATGCGTTGAGCACGTCGGCAGCTCCGGCAGCGCCTGCGAAGACCGGTAAGAAAACGCGTCGTCGCCCCCGCAACCAGAAACCGCTCGCGGAAGTGCTGCTCAACGTCATCCCCAACGACAAGCCGATCAAGGTTGCCGACGCGGTGGCTGCGGTGAAGAAGTCGGGCTACAAGACGACGGCAACTAATTTTTCCACGATCGTCAACCAGGCGTTGATCAAGGACGATCGTTTCAAGCAGGTCAGCCGCGGCCATTATCAGTTGGCGTAATCGCAGCTGCGATCGCAGTAAACTAGAAACAATTGTCGGCCCGGACTCGGCAGCGTGCTCCGGGCCGTTGTTGTTGCGCGTGGGGAACCTCCCCAGGCCGGAGCAGGCGACGCATGGATGGACGCGCTCGGCTTGATTGTGATAGATTCAAAGCTATGACTGATTCCCAAACGCAACGCGTGGCAATTGTGACCGGTGCTGGGCGAGGCATAGGACGTGCGACGGCTGCGGCGCTTGACGCAGCTGGGTACGCCACGGTGCTGGTGGGGCGAACGGCGAAGACGCTTGAGGAAACGGCCGAGCCGCTGACGCAGCCGACGTTGGTGCACGTGGCGGACATCACCGACGCAGCGCAGTGTCAGCAAGTGATCGATGCCACGGTCGAACGCTTCGGGCGGGTCGATGTGCTGGCGAACGTGGCGGGGTTCGCGAAGCTGATGAAGATCGAGCAGATCACGCCTGAGGACTGGCAGCAGACGGTGGGGACGAACCTCTCGGCGATCGTGTACCTCACCTCAGCGGTATGGCCGATCTTCAAGAAGCAGGGCGGCGGATACATCGTGAATGTTTCGTCGATGTCGGCTTACGATCCGTTCCCGGGCCTGGGCGCTTACGGGGCGGCGAAGCTGGGCGTGAACATGTTCACGAAAGTCACCGCTGACGAAGGTAAGAAGATGGGGGTTCGGGCGGTGTGCGTTGTGCCGGGTGCGGTGGAGACGCCGATGCTTCGGGCGATGTTCAGCGAGAAGATGCTGCCGAGCGAGAAGACGCTGGACCCGGCGAAAGTCGCGAAGCTGATCCTCGACTGCATCGAAGGCCGGCGCGAAGTGGCAAGCGGCGAAGCGGTGACGATCGTCCCGTGAACTGGGCAACCAACGGGGCGAAGAGGTTTAACCACAGAGGCACAGAGGAAGAGGAGGTAAGAGAAGAGGAGAAGAGAAAAGCAGTTTGTTTTAGAAGAAACCTTTTTTGCCTTTCTTCTTTTCTCTCTCTGTCTTCCAGTTTTCTCCTCCCCCTCTGTGACTCTGTGGTTAATCCGTCTTGTTCGCCTCTGGCGTGGGACCCCGGCCGAGGCCGGGGCTATGTGCTGGTGGGGGGGCCGCTTGACGGTATGATTGTCGGGCGTAGCATGGGACGTTCTCACGAAGGAGCGACGATCACTTGCAGTTGCCAGCCGCGGTCATTTCCGACATTCATGGGAACCTCGAAGCGCTGACTGCGGTGCTCGAGGATGTTGATCGGCGCGGCATCAAAAGCATCCTCTGCCTGGGCGACATCATCGGCTACGGGCCAAATCCGCGCGAGTGCCTGGACCGGGTGGCGGAGCGTTGCGACTGGGCCTTGATGGGCAATCACGATTATGCGGTGATGTATGAGCCCACGAATTTCAATGCTGGGGCGGAGTCGGCTGCGTTCTGGACGCGTCGGCAGTTTGAGATGGAGCCTGACGTTGAGAAACGGCGTCGGCGGTGGGAGTTCATGGGGGCGATGCCGGTGCGTAAGCGGTTCGGTGACAGCATGATGGCGGTGCACGGCTCGCCGCGTCGGCCGATCAACGAATATGTGTTTGCCGACGATGTGACCACCAGCCCCGCGAAGATGCAGCAGCTGTTCGACCGCATCGAGCGGCTGTGCTTTGTGGGCCATACGCATGTGCAGGGCGTGTTCACGGAGGGGCCTGATTTCCTTTCGCCGACGGATTTTGACCACCAGTTCCGCATCCCCGACGGCGAAAAGCTGCTGGTGAACGTGGGCTCGGTGGGGCAGCCGCGCGATCGCGATCCGCGGTCGGGCTATACCATCATCCACGACGACATGATCGAATTCGTGCGGCTGGAGTACGACATTCAGACGACGGTGGAAAAGGTCCGCGCGATCCACGACCTGAACGACTTCTTCGGGCAACGGTTGATCGAAGGGCGCTAGCCGCGAGGCTACGTCTCGCTGGGGGGGGGCCAGCGACGCGTAGCGTCGCGGCTGTTGTGGTGGGTGTGACAGAATGCGGGACAGGGGGGAGCGTGGGGGGGTGTGGAAGATGGTGGGGGTTTTGCTACGATAGTGCACTCCGCTGTAGAGACGGCGGCACCTGAGCTTGAGGATCTGCGTAACCATGGCCACGATCAAGATCGGCGATAAAGTTTGTGAATTCGAGGGCAGCAAGTCCATTCTCCAGGTCGCTTTGGAGAACGGCATCGAGATCCCTCACTATTGCTACCACCCGGGTTTGAGCGTGGTCGCCAGCTGCCGCATCTGCCTCGCGGAGGTGGCGCAGCCGAACCCGCGGAACGATAATAAGGTTGAGACGATCCCGAAGCTGGTGCCCACGTGTCAGCATCCTGCGGTCGACGGTGCGGAAGTCTACCTGGACAGCCCGAAATCCGAGGCCAACCAGAAGGCGGTGATGGAGTATCTGCTGATCAACCATCCGCTGGATTGCCCGGTGTGCGACCAGGCCGGCGAGTGCTTCCTGCAGGATTACAGCTACGACTACGGCCGGGCGTATTCGCGGTTCGAAGAGACCAAGGTTAAGCAGCCCAAGAAGGACATCGGCCCGCACGTGCTGCTGTATTCCGACCGCTGCATCATGTGCTCCCGCTGTGTCCGCTTCACGCGTGAAGTCAGCGGCACCAACGAGATCGGCGTGTTCGGCCGAGGCAACACCGAAGAGATTGACATCTTCCCCGGTAAAGCTTTGGACAACGAGCTGTCGGGCAACGTGGTCGATATCTGCCCCGTGGGGGCGCTGCTGGATAAGGACTTCCTGTTCGAACAGCGGGTGTGGAACCTGAAGGAAACGCCTTCGATCGACGGCATCACCGCCAGCGGCGACAATCTGTGGATTCACCACAACGAAGGCCGCGTCTGGCGCGTGAAGCCTCGCGCCAACATGAACGTCAACAAGTGGTGGACCAGCGACGAAATCCGGTACGGCTGGGAGCACGTGCATGACACGAATCGCCTGACGCAGCCGTTGTGGCTGGAGACGCGGACGCAGCAGGAAACCGACTGGGACGTGGCCTACGGCGAGCTTCTGCGGGGGCTGCGCGGCGTGCTCGATGAGGGCAAGCATATCGCCGTGATGCTTTCGCCGATGCTTTCCAGCGAAGACGCGTACCTGCTGGCGAAGTTTATCAAGCAGTTCGATGCGGGCGCGACGGTCGGCATCGGCCCGGTGCCACGCATCGGCGAAGACAAAACCTACCCCGGCGGCTACACGACCTATGCCGAGAAGGCCCCCAACGCCCGCGGTGTACGGCGGGTGGCGGAGCGGGTGTTCGACGGTTCCGAAAATGTGCTCGATTACGACGCGTTCTACGAATTGCTCAACGGCGACGATGCGCACAACGCGAACATCGGCGGCGTGCTGTTCACGGGCAACTATCCCTCAGCGTGGGTCACCACCGTGCTGCTGGAGGCGCTCGGACAGCGGTTCGTGGCGCTGATCGATACGCTGCCGAACAGTCTTTCGACGAAGGCGCATGTGGTGCTGCCGAGTGCCACGTGGCTGGAGAAATCGGGCAGCTTCGAAAACGTGAACAATGTCATCCAAGCCTTCGAGCAGGCGGTGCCCGCGGTTGAGTTCGCTCGGCCGGAGGGGCAGATCGCGCTCGACCTGATGGCGGCGGCGGGCATGAGCGGCCCCGCCCGCTTCGACGCAGCGGCGACGCGGCAGGACATGGGCGATGCGTTCGCTGAGGTAAGCATCCCCGCCCCGCGCGACAGCCGCGAACCTGACATGCAATACGTCGAGTTTTAAGGGCCACGTTCTTCCATACAGCCCGGAGTGATTTGCGATGAGCCGAATTCGCTTACGACTGCCGAAGGTTGAACCGACACCTGAATCGGCTTATCTCAATCGCCGTCACTTCCTCGCCCAGATGGGCTTCGTCGGCGGGGCGGCCCTGGGGGCTGGGCTCGGCGGCGGACTGCTGGGTTCCGCCCGGCCCGCGCTGGCGCAGGATGATCAGGAAGTCATTCTCGACGAGGCGATCATTCGACCCGGCATCGAACGGCCCGAGGTGCTGGCACTGTTCCCCGCCAAGCGGAACGAAAAGTACCCGCTACCGGGCGGCGTGAAAAAGCTCACCCCGCGTCTGCCGGTGATGACCTACATCAATTATTACGAGTTTTCGACCGATAAACTCGCCGTCTGGCGGCTCGCGCGCGATTTCAAGGTCGATCCGTGGACGATCGAGATCAGCGGCGAATGCCACAATCCTCAGACCATCGGCATCGAGGACCTGTTCAAGATTGAGCAGGAGGAGCGGACCTATCGCCTGCGGTGCGTGGAGGCGTGGTCGGCGGATGTGCCCTGGACTGGCTTCCCGCTGCACAAGCTTCTGGCGAAGGTCGATCCGAAGGGGTCGGCCAAGTACGTGCAGTTCCAGACGGTGCATCGGCCCGATGCGATGCCCGGCCAGAGTCGCAACCTCAATACGAGGCATTATCCGTGGCCTTACACGGAGGGGCTGACGATTGACGAGGCGATGAACGAACTCACGCTCGGCTGCACGGGCCTCTACGGCAAGCCGTTGACGCGGCAGAACGGCGGCCCGTTCCGCATCATCGTGCCCTGGAAATATGGGTACAAATCGCCGAAGGCGATCGATCGCATCGTGCTGACGGAGACGAAGCCGGCGACGCTGTGGGAGACGCTTCAGCCGGCGGAGTACCCGTTCGAGTCCAACGTCGAGCCGGACGTGCCCCACCCGCGCTGGAGCCAGGCGCATGAGCGGGTGATTCCGACCAACGAGCGAAGGCCGACGCTTCCTTATAACGGTTACGCCGAGCACGTGGCGCATCTTTACAATTGAGCCGCGCTGCCGAACCGGGGAGCATTTCAGTGGCGAGTGCCGAGGACGATGCGGTGGTCGTGGGGTCCGGCCCGAACGGGTTGGCCGCTGCGATTGTGCTGGCGGAGCAGGGGCTGCGGGTGCGGGTGGTGGAGGGGCGGGAGACGATCGGCGGTGGGGCGCGGACGGCGGAACTGACCGAGCCGGGCTTCCTGCATGACATCTGCTCGGCGGTGCATCCGCTGGGCGTGGCGTCGCCGTTCTTCAAAACGCTGAATCTGGAAGAGCACGGGCTGAACTGGTTGCATCCGCCGGTGCCGTTGGTGCATCCGCTTGATGACGGGTCGGCGGTGGCACTGGAGCGATCGGTCGAGGCCACGGCGGCGGGCTTCGATGCTGTCGATCGCCGGGCGTATCAGAAGATGATGGGCGGATTGATGACGCGGTGGGAGGCGGTCACGGCATCGATCTGCAAGCCGTTGCCCTGGCCGAAGCATCCGCTGGCGATGGCCTCGTTCGGCGGGTACGTCTTGCGGGGCAGTGGGGGGATGCTTTTCAAAGGTGAGCGGGCGCGGGCGCTGATGGGGGGCCTGTGTGCGCATGGGTTCACCCGGCTGGATCGCCCCCCGGCTTGGGCGATCGGCCTGTTTCTAGGATTACTGGGGCATGCGGTGGGCTGGCCGATTCCGAGGGGTGGGGCGCAGCAGATCAGTGATGCGCTAGGCCGCAAACTCGAGAGTATGGGGGGCCGCATCGAAACCGAGCGGATGGTGCAGTCCCTTGATGAACTCGGCGATGCCCGTGCTGTGCTGTTCGAGGTGACGCCTCGACAACTGCTGAGCATCGCCGGCGACGCACTGCCTGCGGGGTATCAGCGCGGGCTGAAACGTTTCCGGTACGGGCCTGGCGTCTTCAAGATGGATTTCGCGCTGGACGGGCCGATCCCGTGGCGGGCGGAAGTTTGCCGACGTGCGGGGACGTTGCACCTCGGTGGCACCTTTGAAGAAGTGGCGGCGAGCGAAAAAGCCGTGCTGGCGGGTGAGCATCCGAAGCGGCCGTTCGTGCTGCTGGCGCAGCCGAGCATCATCGATGCGTCACGAGCGCCGGCGGGGAAGCACGCGGTGTGGGCTTACTGCCATGTCCCGAACGGCTCGACCGTCGACATGAGCGAAGCAATCGAACGGCAGATCGAGCGGTTCGCGCCGGGATTCCGCGAGCGGATCATCAGTCGAGCGATCATGAACACCCATGACATGCATCGGCACAACCCCAACTACATCGGCGGCGACATCAACGGCGGCGCGGCCGACCTGCCTCAAGTTCTGCTCCGGCCCGTGATGCGATGGCAGCCCTGGACGACGCCGAACCCCAGGCTGTTTCTGTGCTCGGCATCAACCCCGCCCGGCGGCGGCATCCACGGCATGTGCGGCTACAACGCAGCCACGGCGGCGCTGAAGCAGCTGCAGCGTCAAAAATGAAGACCCCGGTCAAGGCCGACGCTAGGTGGTAGGGGGGGCGATCGTCGCGGCATTGCAGGCGTCGGCGACGCGCTCAAGCTGAGCGAAGAAGGCTTCGCGATCCTCGGCGGGAATGGCCTGGAGCACCTGATGCTGAAGGTCGACGGCGATTTTTCGAGAGGCTTCGTAAACCTCGCGGCCTAGCGGACGCAGCTTCACCAGCTTCGCCCGGCGGTCGCTCTGGTGCTGCTTGCGCTCGATGTGACCGGCCGCCTCCATGCGATTAAGCACGCTGGTGACGGTGTTTGGATCGCTGCTCATCAGGTCCGCAAGCTTCCGCTGCGTCAACGGCTTGCCGTCGTACTCGTGTAGCCAACGCAACACCGTGAACTGATCGGGCGTGATCCCCAGCGGCGCGATTCGGCGGCGGAACGCCTGGTTCAACGAATACCACGCACGGCGCAGCAACGGCGGCAGCCGACGCTGTGATGGATCGTCGATGGGCGGTTCACTGAAAGAAGACGTTGACCGGGCTGAGGACATGAGCTATTGTAGGTAAACGATAGTACGTACAGGTATTATCAAGGTTCGAAAAACTGCCGGCAGCGGGTCGGTGAACATCTGAGGGTCAGCCGTCGGCTCGGCACATGCCGCGTCGGCCATCATAGGGTAAACGCTTTGAACATGAAAACGGCTTTGTGGTCAGGTACGGCAAGCGTAACCCTGCTCCTGGGCGGGACAATCGGCGGGTGCGCAGGTGAGTCGCAGCCGTCGGCGCCGGTGCAGCGGGTGAGCGGCGAAACGGAAGCAGCGGCATCGCAGACGCCCGAAGCGGCGGTCCACGGCTGGCTCAACTGGCGCGGCCCCGAGCAGAACGGCGTGACGCGCGAAACCAACCTCCCGAGCAGCTGGGAAGTCGATGGCGAGAATCACCTCTGGTCCATCCCCATCCGCGGCCGCAGCACGCCTGTCATCGCCGGCGATCGGCTTTACGCCATCGGCTACGTGGGCGAAAGCGAAGATCTGCGCGAAGTGGTCTTCTGTGCCGATGCGGCCACAGGCGAGATCATCTGGGAACATTACTTCAGCGACTTCCTCAGCGACGTCATCTATAACCGCTATTCCGTCGGCGCTCCCGCGATCGATCCGGAGACGGGGAACATTTACGTATTGACGACGCCGGGCTTGGTGGCGGGCTTCACGCCGGACGGCGAGTTGTTGTGGGACATCTCGCTGTTGGAGGAGTACGGTCGGCTGACCTTCCCCAACGGCCGCACGGGTGCGCCGGTGGTGGACGGCGATCGCGTCATCATTCACTGCATTGCGGGCAACTGGGGTGCTGAGGGCCCCACGCGTGACCGCTTCTATGCGTTCGATAAGAGCAACGGCGACCTGATCTGGTCGTCCAATCCGAGCATCGGCCCGCCGCACCTGAAGGACAGCTCCTTCTCCACGCCGTTCCTTGAAGATATGGAAGATGGCCGGCGTGTGTTCTATGCCGGCATGGGCGATGGGAACATCGTGAAGGTCGATGCGCGGACAGGCGAAGGCATCTGGCGTTTCCCATTTGCGGTGGGCGGCGTAAATGCGTCGGTCGTGCGTGACGAGGATCGACTTCTGGTGATGCACGGGTTGGAGAATGCGAATTCGTCGCAGAGCGGCGGCATCGCGGCGCTGGACCCGAACGTGACGCCGCGCGAGCCCGGAGAAGGCGAGGGGCCGAACCCGATCCTTCCCGATGAAGCGGAACAGTGGCGCGTGCTCGGCAACGAGATTTTCAGCACGTCGCCGGTCGTGGTTGACGGCCGTGCGTACGTGGTCGACTGGACCGGCATCCTTCGCTGCATCGAAGTGGCCACCGGTGAAGAGCACTGGAACAAGCGGCTGGGGCCTCATCAGCTTCACGCGTCGGCGCTGTACGGCGACGGCAAGCTGTACGTCGGCCTGCCGAACGGTACGTTCTACATCCTCGAAATCAAAGATGACGGTGCGGAGATTCTCTCGGAACTTGAGCTTGAAGGCAGCATCTACGGCACGCCCTCGGCGTGGAACGGCCGGGTGTACGTTTTCACGACGGAGAAGCTCTACGCGTTCGGCTCCGAGTCGGGCAACGACGCGGAGAATCTCCCCGAGCCGGTGCAGCTGGTTGACCACAATGCGGGCGCGGGCGAAGCGGTGGCATTGCGGATCGTGCCGGGCGAGGTGGCGATGCGTGCCGATTCGGTCGCGTCGTTCCGAGTACAGCGTGTGGACGCGCAGGGCCGAGTGGTCGACGAAGTGCCCGCCGATGAGGTGAGCTTCTCCAAGCATGGCCCGCGTGGGGAGATCGACGCGACGTTCGATGAACAAGGTCGCCTGGTCGTCGATGCCGATGCCGAGCCGTCGGCCGGTGCGTTCAAGGCTGAAGTCGACGGTCTGGTTGGTTACGGTCGAGGCCGGGTGCTGACTTCGCCGCCGTTCTCGGAAGATTTTTCCGACTTCGAGCTCACCGAGTATCACGAGCGCGACGAGGCGGATTTCGCCTATCCACCGTCTACCTGGCTCGGCGCACGCCTCCGCTGGGAAATCCGAGAGCTTGATGGCGAGAAGGTGCTGGCCAAGGCGCTGGACATCGAGCTGTTCCAGCGGGCGATTACCTTCATCGGCCATCCGGACAGCAGCGGTTATACCGTGCAGGCGGATGTGATGACCGACGGCACCCGCCGTCTGATGAGCGATGTCGGCGTGATCAATCAGCGTTACATCATCGCGCTCAAGGGCAATCATCAGCAGATCGAGGTGAGCTCGAACTCTGAACGCCTCCGTGTGAGCGAGCAGTACATCTGGAACGTGGGTGAATGGCAGACGCTGAAAACGCGCGTGGATGTGAACGAAGACGGGTCCGGCGTGGTGCGGGCGAAGGCCTGGCCCCGCGGGTCGGAAGAGCCGAGCGACTGGCTCATCGAAGTGCCCGTCGAGGACGTTCACGTCGAAGGGGCGCCGGGCGTGTTCGGCTTCTCGCCGCAGAGTCGGCACCGGGTGTATCTGGACAATCTCATCGTCAAGCCCAACGACTGAGCGTGGGGCGGCACGCGCGCCGGCCTCGGCGCGCCACCAAACGAATCTGAACACAGGACATGGAGTTCGAGCATGAACGTGCAAAAGTGGTATCAAGCGGTCGCATGTGGCGTGGTGACGCTGGGCCTCGGCGCAGGCGCGGCTGCGGAAGACTGGCCCATGTGGGGCGGCTCGCCCGATCGCAACATGGCTTCGCATACTGAAGGGCCGATGCCGACCGATTTCGATCCCGGTACCTTCAAAACCGGCTCGGATGAAATCGATCCTGAGACGCTCAGCGACAACGTGCGCTGGGTGGCGAAGCTCGGCTCGCAGACCTACGGCAACCCGACCGTCGCCAACGGCCGCGTCTTCGTCGGCACCAACAACGACGGCCGAGGCGATGACCGCTTCGTGGGCGATTTCTCGCTGCTCTACGCGTTCAGCGAAGAGACCGGCGAACGTGAGTGGACCCTCAGCGTGCCGAAGATCGGCTCGGGCAAAGTCGGCGATTGGGAATACCTGGGCATCTGCTCGTCGGCCGCGATCGACGGCGACCGGGTCTACATCGTCACCAACCGCTCGGAGCTGCTCTGCCTGGACATCGAAGGCATGGCCAACGGCAACACCGGGCCGTTCACCGATGAAGGCAAGTACTACGCGGGGATGAATACCGACAATTCCCCCATCGAAATCAAAGCCAACGATGCGGACATCATCTGGCGGTACGACATGCGCGAAGAGCTCGGCGTCTTCCCGCATAACGCCACCTCCAGCTCGCCCATGATCATCGGCGACAAGGTGTACGTCTCCACGTCCAACGGCGTCGACTGGGGCCATACCAATATCCCCAACCCCCGCGCCCCCATCTTCATCGCTCTGGACAAAAACACCGGCGAACTGATCGGTGAAGAGGCCAGCGGCATCAGCACCCGCATCTTCCACGGTGCCTGGTCGAGCCCCACCTACGGTGAGCATAACGGCGAGAACATGCTGTTCTACGGCGGCCCCGACGGTTGGGCCTACGGCTTCGATCCGACGCCCGAGCCCGACGCCGACGGCTTCGGCATCTTCGAAGAATACTGGCGTGCGGACCTCAACCCTGAGCACTACCGCTACCGCGACGACGGCACGCCCATCCGCTACGCTCGCCCCGACGGGCCCAGCGAAGTGATCTCCACGCCCGTCTATCACGACGGCATGCTCTACGTCACCATCGGGCAGGACCCCGAGCACGGCGAAGGCGTCGGCAACCTGGTGGCGATCGATGTCACCGGCGAAGGCGACGTGACCGACAGCGAAATCGTCTGGGAACACCGCGATCTCTATCGGTCGATGTCCACGCCTTCCGTTGTGGACGACCTGCTTTTCGTCGCCGACTTCTCAGGCTTCATCTACTGCTTCGACGCCAAGACCGGCGATCTGCACTGGACGCACGATTCGCTCAGCCACATCTGGGGCTCCACGCTCGTCGCGGACGGCAAGGTGTACGTAGGTAATGAAGATGGCGATGTGCTGATTTTCAACGCCTCCAAGGAAAAAGAGCTCATCAACGCCATCAACATGCGCGATCCGATCTACTCGACGCCCGTTGTCGCCAACGGGGCGCTGTACATCGCGACGCAAACGCAGTTGTACGCCGTTGAGGCTGAGCAGGACTGAGCGACGTCTCGCCACTCTATTCCGCTTCCCCGGCTCTTACGCCGTGCCCGCGCTGAATCGGGGGCACGGCGGAGGCATGATGGATACTTTCTGTGACTGTTGAACCTGCTGCAGCTGCTGCCGTCTCTCGCGCCTGGCACCGCAAAGTCGTCTGGCTTCTGGTGGTGGCGATGGTGGTGTTGCATCACGATTTCTGGTGGTGGGACAGCCGCACCCTCGTACTTGGGTTTCTGCCGATTACCATCGCTTACCACATGATGTTTTCGCTCGCGGCCGGCGGCTTGTGGATCTACGCGACGCTGTTCGCCTGGCCGACCGAGCTTGAGCAGTGGGCCGATGAGCAACCCGACGAAGCAGAGGCATCAGCATCGCAGGCGGTCGGCGGTGCGGAAGGGGAGGGCGTTTGATGTTTTCCACCACCCTCGCCGATGCGACCGTGTCGCTGATCCCGCTGTGGATCGTTGCGGGCTATCTTGTGCTGCTGGTGGCGCTGGGCGCGCTCAGTAGCCGATTCTTCCGAGGCACCAGCGCCGACTTCTTCGTCGCCAGCCGATCGATCGGGCCTGTGCTGCTGCTGATGAGTCTGTTCGGCACCACGATGACGGCGTTCTCACTGGTCGGCTCTACCGGCAAAGCGTTCGACCAGGGCATCGGCGTCTACGGACTCATGGCTTCGTGGTCAGGGCTGGTGCACTCGGCGGTCTTCTTCTTCGTCGGCATCCGCCTGTGGGCGATCGGCAAACGTCACGGCTACGTCACGCAAATCCAATACTTCCGCGCTCGCTACGATTCAAGCCTAATCGGCTATCTGCTGTTCCCCGCCCTCGTGGCCCTCGTCATCCCGTACCTGCTGATGGGCCTGCTCTCGGCGGCCGGCGTGATGAGCGGCATCACCGGCGGCATGTTCCCTGAATTCTTCGCCTCCACCGGCGGCGCGATTCCCCGATGGGCCACCGGGCTCATCATCTCCGTCGTCGTCCTCTCCTACGTTTTTACCGGCGGCGTCCGGGCCGCAGCGTGGGCGAATACCTTCCAGACCGTCATCTTCATGATCACCGGCGTCGTCGCCTTCTACCTCATCGCACAAACACTCGGCGGCCTGCAGGCGGCGTCGGAAATGGTCGCCCAAAACAGCGGCGAACACCTCGCACGCGAAGGCCAGTTCGGCCAAATGCAGTTCTGGTCCTACATGTTCATCCCGCTTTCAGTCGGCATGTTTCCCCACGTTTTTCAGCACTGGCTCACGGCCCGTTCTGCAAAAACCTTCCGCCTCGCGGTCATCGCTCACCCCATCTTCATCCTGATCGTCTGGGCGCCGTGCATCCTCGTCGGCATCTGGGCCGCGGGGCTGGTGGAAACCGGCGCGTTGCCCGCCGACCTTCGTGCGAATCAGGTGCTTGGCGTGATGGTCGAACAACTCATCGAGTCGCCGATCCTCGCGGGCATTCTCGTCGTCGGCATCCTCGCTGCCATCATGAGCTCGCTCGATTCGCAGTTCGTCTGCATGGGCACCATGTTCACCAATGACGTCGTCGTCCGCGTGGTCGGCAAGGATCGCTTCGACGATCGCCAAAAAATGTGGCTCGGCCGCGGCTTCATCATCGCCGTTGTCCTCGTCACTTATCTACTGTCATTGGCCGAGCCGACGCACGTGTTCACGCTTGGTGTCTGGTGCTTCACAGGCTTCGCCGGGCTGTTCCCGCTCGTGGTGGCGTCGCTGTACTGGCGGCGGACGACACTTCCGGGTGCGCTGGCGTGCATCGCAGTCACCACGGTATCGTGTGCGTTGCTGTTCTACGATGGTCTGCTGCGCTTCACCGACGCGGCACAGGCGCGGGGCGTGAGCCAGACGCCTTGGTTCGGACGCATCCATGAAGCTGGCGATTACCTCGTCCTGGGCATGATGCCGGTCGCTATCGTGGTCATCGTTTCGACGCTGACGCTGATCGCCGTTTCGCTGGTGACCAAGCCGATGGCCGCGGCGAAGGTGGCCCGCTTCTTCCCGCCTCGGACCCTTATGCAAGAACAATCCCAAGCTGAACCGACCACTGTCGGAGGTCAATCATCATGAGCACTGCATCTACTTCCTCAGCATCCCTCGAGGCCGCCGCCCAACAGGCGAGCGACGCGCTTGATCAGCACGTCCGCGAGATCGTGGCCTGGCACTTCTCGCCCGAGACCGGCACGCCGTTCTGGCTGGACTGGGCGAAGCAGGTCGGCTGGGACCCGGCCAGCGAGGTGCAGAGCTTCGCCGACATCGCCCGCTTCCCGCACTTTGAAGACGATTGGCTTCGCTATGAGCCGCACGAACGGTTTGTGCCGCGTGCGTTCGAGGGCAAGCCGTTCACCATCTTCGAGACCGGCGGCACGACGGGCATGCCCAAGCAGCGCATCGGCTGGGAAGATTACAAGACCGACTATGAGCAGTTTTCCGATCGGCTGGACGACAAGCACTTCCCGCCCGGCGAACACTGGCTGATGATCGGCCCGACGGGCCCTCGCCGCCTCCGCCTGGCGATCGAGCATCTGGCGAACCATCGCGGCTCGAGCTGTTACTTCATCGATCTTGATCCGCGCTGGGTGAAGAAGCTGATTGCTGCGAAGCAGTTCGACCAGGCGAAGGCCTACATGGAGCATGTGATCGACCAGGCGTTGATCATCCTCAAGCACCGCAAGGTGTCGGCCCTGTTCACGACGCCGAAGCTTCTGGAAGCGCTGGCGGAGAAGGTTTCGCTGCCGGAGGCGGGCATCAAAGGCGCGTTTGTGGGCGGCACGACGATGACGCCTCAGTACGTGCGGTTCCTGGTGGAGGAGATTCTTGAAGGCGAAGTCGGCTTCTATCCCACGTACGGCAACACCCTGATGGGGCTGGCGGGGCATAAGCCGTTGGAAGCTGCGGATCAATTTTCAATTACCTACTACGCGCCGCAGCCGCGTGCGGTGTTGCGTGTGGTCGATCCCGAGACCGACGAGCCGGTTGCTTACGATACGTGGGGGCGTGTGGAACTGACGACGCTGACGAAGGAACTGTTCCTGCCGCGTTTTCTCGAACGTGACGAAGCAATGCGCCGCCGCCCGTGTCCTCAGTATCCATGGGATGGTGTGGGCGAGGTTCGGCCGTTCGGGCAGAGCAAGCAGGCGATTGTTGAAGGCGTTTATTGAGGTACGCAATGGTCAATAGGCTTTAGGCAATGGGCATTGGTAATTGTGGAAACGGGAACAGACACAACACGAGAATTACATCCAGCGCAGGAGTTGGAGGATCGTTTGTTAGAGTTCGCCGTCCGCATCATCAAGATTGCCAGCGTGCTGCCGCAAAGCTACGCGGGCCGACACATCGCTCAACAATTGCTACGTGCCGGAACAGCGTCAGCGCCAAACTATGCCGAGGCTCGGGCGGGGGAGAGCCGAGCAGATTTTGTCCATAAACTCAAGGTCCTACTCAAGGAACTCAACGAGACGCGCGTGTGGCTGAAGATGATCGGCAAGGCCGAGATGCTAAGTCCGGAGCGGCTTGAGTCCGTGATCGATGAGAACACGCAACTGTGTCGAATCGTGAACGCCTCGCTTACGACAGCGAAGCGAAACAAATAACCAATCACAAATGCCTAATGCCTAATAGCCAATGAACACTCTTCCACACATTCCGGCGTTGCGTCTTGGTCGTTCTTATGAATCTCTGGATCGCATCACGATTACTGATGTCGATGGCGAGCAGCCGTTGGCGGAGGTTTCGATGGTGAACGCGGGGGTGATCCGTCGTGATGCGCGGAAGTTCGCCGAGGCTCGGCGGGCGCTGCAGCAGTTCACCACGGCTGAGTTGATCGCCATTTCGCAGAAGGCTGGCGAGCTTTTTATGACCGCGGAGCTGCCGCTGGGTGAGGGGCAGACGCAGACGGTCGACGATTACATCGCCCGGCTGTCGGGCACGAGCGGGCTGCCTTACACGCTGGTCCGCGCGAACATGGCGAAGATCCACGAAGGCCTGACCGAGATGCCCGCCATTCTGCGCGGGCTGACGCGCGGGCTGGACCTGAGCATTCTTGATGAGGGGTCGGGCGAGCAGGACGGCATTCCCATCAGCTACTTCGCGCAGACGCAGTCGCTGGGTGTGGTGCTGCCGAGCAACTCGCCGGGCGTGAACTCGCTCTGGCTTCCGAGCGTGGCGTTGAAAATTCCGGTGATTGTGAAGCCCGGTCGTGAGGAACCCTGGACGCCGTTGCGGATCATTCAGTCCTTCATCGCAGCGGGAGCGCCGGCCAAGGCGTTCGGCTTCTACCCGACAGATCACGAAGGGTCGTCAGCGGTGATGGAAAGTTGCGGGCGGGCGATCATCTTCGGTGGGCAGGATACGGTCGATCGCTACGCAGGCGATCCGTCGGTCGAGGTGCACGGGCCGGGCTGGTCGAAGGTGCTCATCGGTGAGGACCAAGCCGACAACTGGCGTGACCATATCGACGTGATCGTCAAGTCAATCGCCGCGAACTCGGGGCGGTCGTGCATCAATGCCTCGGCCATCATCGTGCCTCGGCATGGGCGGGAGATTGCGGAGGCGATCGCGCAGCGGCTGGCGGAAATCAAACCGCTTCGGCGTGACGATGAGCATGCAGCCCTCAGCGGCTTCGCCAATCCGAAGATGGCCGAGTGGATGGACGCCCAGATCGAGCAGGGCCTGGAGACGCCCGGCGCGGAAGATCTCACCGCAGTACTGCGTGGCGACGGGCAAGGTGGGGGGGCACGCAAGCTGGTGCAGGAGGGGATCACGTATCTGCATCCGACGCTGGTGCACTGCGAGAGTTGGAATCATCCGCTGGCGAACAAGGAATTTATGTTCCCCTTCGCGACTGTGGTGGAGATGCCTCAGGATGAGATGCTTGAGAAGATCGGCTCGTCGCTGGTGGTGACGGCCATCACGGAAAACGCTGATTTTATCGATGAATTGCTGGCCTCGCCGATGATTCTGCGATTGAACATTGGCGCGTTGCCGACTTCGACGGCGAAGTGGGATCAGCCTCACGAGGGCAACCTGTTTGAGTTTCTCTATCGCCGACGGGCGATCCAACGTGCACCCGCGCTGGCGGGCAGCAGCGGCTGAATTGTAAGATTACTGCCAACCAAAAGCTGTTGCGCGGCGTAAGGGTGAAGATGAAGAGCATTGCTACGACTACGTCTATCGTCGGCTTCGACCATCAGGCTCGGACGCGCATCGTGTTCGGCCCGGATTCGGTGGAACGCATCGGGCCGCTCGCCGCTGAATGGGATGCGAAGCGGGTGCTGCTGGTGACCGATCCGCACATCGTTCAGGCGGGGCACGCGGAACGGCTTCAGGCGTCGCTGATCGAAGCGGGCATCGACGTGGTGCTCTTCGCTGAGGTGCGGGAGAATCCGACGACGGACGATGTCGACGTGGCCTTGCAGGTGGCGCGCGAAGCGAAGGTCGATACGATCGTCGGCCTCGGCGGCGGCAGTGCACTCGATACCGCGAAGGGGTGCAACTTCCTGCTGACCAACGGCGGCACGATGCACGACTACTGGGGCGTGGGCAAGGCGACGAAGGCGATGCTGCCGTTGATCGCTGTGCCGACCACTGCGGGGACGGGCTCGGAGTGTCAGTCGTTCGCACTGATCGCCGACGCGAAGACGCATCAGAAAATGGCGTGCGGGGATTCGAAAGCCGCGGCACGCGTGGCGGTTCTCGACCCGAAGCTGACGCTGACGCAGCCGACGCATGTCACGGCTAACACCGGCATCGATACCGTCACGCATGCGGTCGAGGCGGCGGTGACGGTGAAGCGGAATGAGATGTCGACGCTGTACGCCCGGGAGGCGTTCCGGTTGGCGCAGCTTGAGTTGCCTCGCGTGCTGGCGGAGCCTGACAATCTCGACGCACGCGGCCGAATGCAACTTGCCGCGGCGTTCGCCGGGACGGCCATCGAAAACTCCATGCTCGGCGCCGCCCACTCAGCGGCCAATCCGCTCACGGCTCACTTCAACATCGTCCACGGTCAGGCGGTCGGCCTGATGCTGCCGGCGGTGATCCGCTTCAACCTGGGTGACGACGATGCCCGTCGGCTGTACGCGAAGCTTGCCGTCCACGCCCGGCTGATCGGCCCGGATGCAGCGGAACTCGAAGCCGTGGCTGCACTGCTTGAGCGCATCACGGCCTTGCTGGATGCTGCACAAATCCCCACCAGTCTCGAAGAGGCCGGGGCGAACGCGGCGATGATCCCCACGCTGGCAGCGGAAGCGGCAGGGCAGTGGACGGCGAACTTCAATCCGCGCGCCGTCACAGCCGATGACTTCGCCAAACTCTATGAGCAAAGCTTCGCGCGACGCACGGCTGAGCTGTAACGACCCCCGTTGAGCATTCAGCATTCCCGCGAGGCTTTTGGCTACCTTATGCAACGCCTTGCCGCAGACTCGTGTTGGCTCTGTTATTAGGTGCAAATATGCGGCGATATCACCTGTTTTTGTGCATGTTGGTAGGGTGGCTCTCAATTCTTCAAGCGCAGGCTGCGTCGCCTCAAGTTCGGACGGACGCGCTGAAGTACATTGGCAGAGCTGAGCAGGCGATTGGAAACAGCGAAGACGCTCATCTATATAGTGAGGGAGCGTTTGGCGTCGCGCGTGCTAAGTATCTAGTACAGGGGGCGACTGAGGCCCAACGGTTTATCGAAACGTTGCGGCCAAACGCGCGGCCGGCAGTGTTTTCATTGTTGGCCGCGTTCGCCGCTAGTCGCGGTGATGTTGAGACGGCTGTTTCTGAGTTCCTTCCGCATAGCGACGAAGCAGACAGGGATGGGTGCTTGGAGAGTATCGTTCTCAGCATATTGAGCCGTTCTGAGTACGACGAGATTCGTCGGTTGCTGCAGCTGCTTACTCCGAAGCGTTCCAGCAATGTGGCTGCTGCTGCTTCCGTTCGCCTTGCGGCTAGTGGGGATTTCGAGAACTCCGAAAGAATACTTGCCCGTGTTTCACCGGAGAGGTTGCGCCAGCAGGCCGGCATTAGAATCGAATATGTGAAGATCCTGTGGAACGGCGGCCGTTTCGATAATGAGCACGGCTTGGCGACCAAGGAAGTCGAAGTTCGCGCTGTTGAAGTCGCTGTTTCTGCTGCCAAGCTAGGCGATATAGCTGTGTTAGAAAGAGCGCTTGCTCAATTAGATGGACCAAAGAAGGCGTTGTTTGGGGCAGCAGCGGTCAAGGTGTTGGCGGAGTGTGGGTTTGTTGTTGAGGCCAAGCATGTATACGGTCTGATCGATGGGGTGGCTGTAGAACATCCCAATTTTATCTTGTTGATTGCGTGTGCAGAGGCGTCGTGGAGTATCGGTGACAAGAGGCGGGCGGCTGGATACGTAGATGAACTCCTCGAAATGACTGACGACGATGGCTTTAGGAACGAGTACATCTATCCGTCGATAGCGCATGTGATAATTGGCATGGATGAGCGGTGGGACATTTCCGGCAAGGGTTGGGAGATGGCGTTCGCTGAAGTGTTAGTTCGGGTTCGCGGTGTGGACGACTTCGAGCAGTGGTATGACTCAATACAGGAGGAGCAAGCCAAGGTAAAAGCTCTGGTAGGTGCAAGCGTCGGACTCAGTATAATGGTTCAGTCTTCTGAACCGTGACGACCCTCTTGCCGGATATTTTGGCCTACGCTCAATGCGATCGAGCACGGCGAACTGCCTGACCTGGCGGAAATGATCGAAAAGACAGAGGGCGGAGCGAAAGTCACCCTGAAGGCCCTTATCGCCGAGCTGCTGAGAATTGCCGGCCATCCCGAGCACGCCAAGCGATACCTGATGCGATGCATCCCCCCCGATCGGCGAACGCATGCTCGACCCGACCGCAGCCTACTGATCCATGCGGCAGCAGGGTCTGGATCGTTACGAGGAAGGAGGCGGGTAGCCGCTTAAATTCCAACCACTCGCCCTGCGGGTGGGGCAATTCCCCAAATCCGGTTGCCTCGGGCTATTCCCGATGGGCGTCGGCTCTAGCATGTCTCGGTTTTGAGAAAGGAACCGAGTCATGGCGAAGCTAGTGCCGGTTTATCGTGGCCTGACAACGGACGACGCCCAGCGACTGGCGGACTACCTCGACGAACGCGGGATCGAGGCCTACGTCGACAGCACGCAGAGTCCGCTCTACGGCATGAGTCAGGGCCCCAGCGCCCATGTGGTTTATGTCGACGAACATATCTCGGGCTACGGGCGAGATTTGGTGCGGCAGTTCAGTCGAGAATGGCACGCCGGCGTCGCGAAGGATGAGGTCGACCGTGAGGACACCGGCTGGGAGGTGCCGACGCATGATCGGCCATCGGACGATGCGATGGTCGACAGCACGCAGGATCAGGATCGGGCATACGGGCCCGATTTCCTGCAGGAGGAGGATATTGAGAGCTACACCCGTGAGTCGGCTGAGGTCGAGGATCTGATCGACGAGACGGGGCATGAAAGCTTCACTGACCGCATCGTCCGGTTCGGCACGGATCACGACGTGGCGGAGGAAGAGGACTACAGCGCCATTGACGACGCACTTGATTCCGACATCGACGAGGCCGTCGATCAGGCGGACACGCGGCAGGGGATGGATGAGCAAGAGACGCGGCCGACTGATTTTGTTCGTCGCACACGCTACGACAAGGAACGCTACGACAAGGAAGATGAAGGCTGAGTGCGTGCGATAAGAAACGTCGTTTTTGCAACTTTCGGCAGAACATACGTATAAGTATTATCCGCTTGCGTAGCACTTCGGCGCCGCCTATACTTGATGCGGTAGACGAGTCCGACGACGCAAGGGACGATGATGAGCAAAAGCTGGTTTCTGGCGTGCGCATGGGTCGCAATGTGCAGCATCGGCGCAGCATCGGCCGTGGTCGAGGCTGGGACGGATTGGCCTATCTTCCGCGGTGATGCGGCGTTGACAGGCGTCTCCGATGCCACACTCCCTGATAATCCGCAGTTGCGATGGTCGTTTGCCACCGAGGGGCCGGTGAAAAGTTCGCCTGTCATCGGCGGCGGCAAGGCGTTCATCGGCTCCGACGACGGCAACCTCTACGCACTTGATCTAAACACCGGTGAGAAGGTCTGGGCCTACGAGACCGAAGCTCCGATCGAGGGCGCTCCCGCGCTCCATGACGAGACCGTTTACGTCGGCTCAACCGATGCCCACCTCTACGCGGTGGATGCTGAGACCGGCGAGCTACGCTGGAAATACGAAACCGGCGATCAGATTGTCGGCGGGCCGAACATCCTGACCGGCGAAGGCGACGAGCCGACGCTGGTGATCATCGGTTCGCACGATACCTTCCTGCATGCCGTAAACGCCGACACCGGCGAAGTGGTGTGGACCTACCAGACGGACAATTACGTCGTGGCCGTGCCGACCATCGAGCAGGGCCGAACGGTGTTCGGCGGTTGCGATGGGTTCCTTCACGTCGTGTCGCTGCGGGGCGGGGAGCCAATTGAGCAGATCGAGATCGGCGCCTACGTCGGCGGCTCGGCGGCACTGGTCGGCGGTCAGGTGTTCCTGGGGCACTACGACAACGAATTCATCTGCGTTGATCTTGATGCGAAGGACGTGAAGTGGACGTATCGCGATCGCAACTTCCCGTACTTTTCCTCGCCTGCTGTGGCTGATGAGATGATCGTGTTCGGCGGCCGCGATCGACGGCTGCATGCGGTCGATCGTGAAGACGGCAGCCTGCTCTGGACATTCAACACACGCGCCCGCGTCGATAGTTCGCCCGTGATTGCCGGCGACCGCGTGGTGGTCGGCTCCTCCGACGGCCGGGTTTACATGGTGAACCTCAGCGACGGCTCGGAGGCGTGGTCGTATGAAATCGGCGACGCGATCACCGGTTCGCCCGGGGTGATCGACGGGCTGTTCATCATCGGCTCCGAAGACGGCAGCGTTTATGCCTTCGGCGACGCGCCAAACTGATCGGCGGTCGCCCTTTCACTGTTTTGCATTTATCTCGGTCACTCACGGTCTGGAGAAGACATGACCAGCCTGACTCACAAAGTTCGCCCGCTGCCCAGCCTTTCCGATCCGGACACGAAGGCGGGCAACTACTTCGTTTCCAACTATCCGCCGTTCTCGGAGTGGACGCCCGAACGGCTGAGTGAAATTCACGAAGCGATCGACACGCCGCCCGATCCGACCGCTCCGCTTGGGCTTTACGTGCATATCCCGTTCTGTCGTCGGCGGTGCCATTTCTGCTACTTCAAGGTCTACACCGATCGCAACGCGAAGCAGATCAAAGCCTACACCGATGCGGTGGTGCAGGAACTCACGGAGTATGCGAAGCACGCGTTCGTCGGCGGCCGTACGCCTCAGTTCGTCTACTTCGGGGGCGGGACGCCTTCGTATCTCTCAGGCAAGCAGCTGACTGAACTCACCGACGGCCTCAAGAGCGTGCTGAACTGGGATGAGGTTCAGGAAGTCACGTTCGAAGCCGAGCCCGGCACGCTGAATGAGAAGAAGCTCGCAGCGATCCGCGACCTGGGCGTCACCCGCCTCAGCTACGGCGTCGAAAACTTCAACGACTACGTGCTGAACACGAACAACCGGGCCCACGAATCGAAGCAGGTCTACCGGGCCTATGAGTGGGCGCGTGAGATCGGCTTCCCGCAGATCAACATCGACCTGATCGCGGGCATGCTCGAAGAGACCGAAGACAACTGGGTGCACAACGTCGCGGAGACGATCCGCCTCGCGCCCGACTGCGTCACGATCTACCAGATGGAGATTCCCTTCAACACCACCATCTATCGCGGCATGCGGGAGAAGGGCGAACTGGTCGCGCCCGTGGCGGATTGGGACACCAAACGCCGCTGGGTGAAGTACGCTTTCGATGAGCTTGAGAAGGCCGGCTATACCGTCACCAGTGCTTACACCGCGGTGAAGGATCCCAAGCAGACGCGGTTCGTTTACCGTGACAGTTTGTGGACCGGTGCGGACATGCTGGCGCTCGGCGTTTCCAGCTTCGGGCATATCAATCAGACGCACTATCAGAACGAAAAGAACATCGACAAGTACGTCGAAACGGTGCAGGGCGGCGAGCTGCCGATTCACCGGGCAAGGCGGATCAACAGCGACGAAGCATTGATTCGTGAGCTGGTGCTGCAGATGAAGCTCGGCCGATTCAACGCGGAGTATTTCCGCAACAAGTTCGGCGTGGATGTGCTTGAGCGGTTCGCGGAGCCGCTCGGCAAGTATCGCGAGCTTGGGTTCTTGACCATTGATGGTGATCGTGTGGAGCTTGACCGCGACGCGTTGTTGCAGGTCGACACGATGTTGTACGAGTTTTTCCTGCCTGAGCACCGCGAGGTGCGGTACACGTGAGGTCGCACTGATGACGCCACTGGTCAACCGCATCGCGGAACTGCTGTACCCGTTGAGCGATTTTTACGCCGCCAGCGGGGCGCGCCTGCCGGACGTCGAAACGGTCGATGGCTTGAAGATGCCGCAGCCGTTTCGTCGGTTGCTGGTGCATCGCAACGACATGACGCCGACGCTTGAAGCGTTCGCCGGTCAACGCATCGGCCTGCGGACACTTGAGGTGCATCGCGGTGAGGATGCGCTGTATCGGCAGGTCGTGCTGATCACCGATGGCGATGAACAGCCGATGGAGTTCGGCGCGATCAAGATCTATGTCGATCGGTTCGAGGCGGAGGCGCGGGAGAAGATTCTCGGCTGCCGATGCCCGCTGGGAACGATTCTGCACGACTACAAGATCAAGCACGCGTCGCGACCGACGGACTTTTTCTCCATGACCAGCGATCCCGTGATCGCCGGCGCCCTTGGGCTGGAGGACGCGGAGCGCACGCTGTACGGACGGCACAACGTTTTGTGGGACGCGGAGAATATGCCCCTCGCGGAGGTTGTCGAGGTACTGCCTCCTTTTGACGATCGGCCGAATGCACAGGAGAACGGTGATGGATGACGTGAAGCATCTGGAATACGACGCGGTGATCATCGGCGGCGGGCCGGCCGGCGCGGCGACGGCGGCGATCCTTGCCGAGAAGGGGCGACGCGTCATCATCCTCGAGAAGGCGAAGTTCCCCCGCTACAAGATCGGCGAGTCGCTGATTCCTTACTGCTACTTCCCGCTCGAACGGCTGGGCATGGTCGAAAAGCTTAACCAGAGTCACTTCGTCGATAAACATTCCGTGCAGTTCGTCAGCAAGCGTGGCAAAGTCTCGCAGCCGTTCTATTTTTACGAGCATACCAAGCATCCATGCGCCAAGACGTGGCAGGTGCTCCGCAGTGAGTTCGACGTGATGATGCTCGACAACGCCCTTGAGAAGGGGGCCGAGGTGCTGCACGAGACGGCTGCCCGCGAGTTGATTCACGAGGGCGATCAGGTTGTCGGCGTCCGCGCCCGCGGTGCGGACGGTCAGCAGTATGAGTTGCGTGCGCCGGTGACGGTCGACGCGTCCGGCCGGGAGAGTTTCGCCGTGAAGGCGAAGGGCTGGCGCGTGGATGACCCCCAGCTCAAGAAAATCGCGGTGTGGAGCTACTTCCGGGGGGCGAAGCGTGATCCGGGCATGGATGAAGGCGCGACGACGGTTGCTTTTGTCCCGGAAAAAGGGTGGTTCTGGTACATCCCGCTGCCGGACGACATGGTGAGCGTCGGCGTCGTGGCGGAGCGCGATTATCTCTACCGGGGCGAGCGCGATCCCGAAGCGATCTATCAGCGGGAGATCGACATTCAGCCCTGGATCAAGCAATACACCGCGGTCGGCGAGCGGGCGGGTGACGTGCAGGTGACGGGCGATTATTCGTATCGCGCCAAGCACTGTGCATCTGACGGACTGGTGCTGGTGGGCGATGCGTTCGCGTTTCTCGATCCGGTCTTTTCGTCGGGTGTCTTTCTCGCATTGCAGAGCGGCGTCGTCGCCGCGGACACGATCGATGCTGCCCTGAAAGAAGGCGACGTTTCCGCCGAGCGGTTCACCGACTACGGCGAATCGATGTGTCAGGGGCTCGAGGCGATGCGCCGGCTGGTTTATGCCTTCTACGATGAAGGGTTCAGCTGGGCGAAGCTGTTCGAGAAGTATCCGCACCTGCGTGAGGATGCGACCGACTGTTTGATCGGGCATCTGTGGAAGGATTTTGATCCGCTGTTCGATGCGGTGTCGGAGTTTGCCGAGGTGCCCGAGCCGTTGCCGCACGGCCGCCCGCTTGTGACCGTTACCTGAAAAGCACCATGCGTATCGTCAAGCTCACGCCCGGCACCGGCAACTTCTACTGCGGCAGTTGCATCCGCGACAACGCCCTGGCCAACGCCATGCGCGCCGCGGGGCATGATGTGATGATGGTGCCGATGTACCTGCCGCACGTGCTGGATGAGCCGGAGGCAGCGCTCGATTCGCCGGTGTTTTTCGGCGGCGTGAACGTTTACCTGCAAGAGAAGATACCGCTGTTTCGTCACACGCCACGCTGGGTGGATCGCCTGTTCGATGCGCCGTGGCTGCTGCGTTACGTAGCGCGCTTTGCGGGCATGACACGGGCACGCGACCTCGGCGAGATGACGGTGTCGATGCTGCAGGGCGAGCACGGTCGGCAGAATAAGGAACTCACGAAACTCATCGCATGGCTGAAATCGCAGGGGAAGGTCGACGCCGTCTGCCTGTCCAATGCGATGTTGCTCGGCGTGGCCCGGCGCATCAAGCAGGAACTCGGCTGTGCGATCATCTGCACGCTGGCGGGCGAAGATGCGTTCCTTGATTCGCTGATCGAACCGTACCGCAGCGACGCATGGCAACTGCTGAGCGAGCGGGCGGCGGAGGTCGACGCTTTCATCGCCGTCAGTAAATACTACGGCGACACGATGACGCGGCGTATGACGCTCAACGCCGAACGTGTGCATGTCGTCTACAACGGTGTCAACATGGAAGGCTATCGCCCGGCGGTCGAGCGTCCCGATCCGCCGGTGGTCGGCTACCTGGCACGCATGATCGAAGGCAAGGGTTTGACGACGCTGGTCGACGCGTTCATCGAACTCAAGCAGCGTGACCGCGTGCCGGGCCTGACGCTGCGTGTGGGCGGGTCCATGACGGGCGACGACGAAAATTACGTGGCGACGCTCAAGGCGAAGCTGCGGTCGGCGGGGCTTGCCGACGACGTGAGTTTTCATCCGAACCTCAGTCACGATGAGAAGGCGGACCTGCTACGGTCGTTCAGCGTGATGAGCGTGCCGGCGACTTACGGTGAATCGTTTGGGCTGTATCTGCTGGAGGCGTGGGCGTGCGGGGTGCCGGTGGTTCAGCCTCGCCATGCCGCGTTTCCGGAATTGTTGGACCTCAGCGGGGCCGGTATCCTGTGCAACGCCGACGATGTTGCGTCGCTTGCCGATGGCTTGGAACAGCTGCTGCTCAAGCCCGACGACTGTACGCGGATGGGCCTGGCCGGGCGGGGCTGCGTCGAGGCACGCTTCACGATCGAGCGCATTGCGGGCGAGGTTCTGGACGTGATTGAATCGACACAGGGCAACCGGACAATAACCCGTGCGGAGGCCGCATCACCGTGACGCCTCCTCATCACCACGAAAATGAGATGCCCATGGCTGAGCCGTTCATCCTTCGCCGACGTGCCGAGTTCAGCGATACCGACATGGCGGGCATCGTGCACTTCGCCCAGTTCTTCAAGTACATGGAGGCGGCCGAGCACGCGATGTTCCGGGCTGTGGGGCTTTCGATTGTGACGGAGATTGCGGGCGAGCATGTGGGCTGGCCTCGCGTTCATGCCGAGTGCGATTACCGTTCGCCGTTGCGCTTCGAGGAAGAGTTCGACATTCACGCGCATGTTCAGCAGCGGCGGACACGATCGCTCGTGCTCAAGTTTCACTTCACACGTGCGGCCGGCGACGAGACCATCGCGACCGGGTCGCTGACGACGGTCTGCGTGGCGCAGGATGCCCAGCGAAAGATGCGGGCCGTCGCCATCCCCAGCATGGTCGGCGAAGCGCTGGCCCCTTACACTGCGGCCGTCGCCGATCGCGATACCGCCGATTCACCTTAACCTTCATCAAACGCAGGATGTTTTATGCCTAGTTCGGCAACGCAAGATCAACAAACGTGGCTCTACTTCGCGCTCATGACCGTGTCGATGTGGGGCCTGTACGGCGTCCTCCTCCACAAGGGCGTGCACTCGATGGCCGACCCGGAGTACGGCCGCTATAAGGCCTACCTCTTCGTCGGGCTGGCGTACTTTCTGTTCGCCGTCGCAGCCCCGGCGATCCTGCTGTACTTCACCAACGCGAACTGGCACTTTGAGCGGGCGGGTGTGATCTGGTCGCTCGTGGCGGGCACGGTGGGGGCCTTCGGCGCGTTCGGTATTCTGCTCGCGTTCGGTGCGAAGGGGCACCCCGCCGTGGTGATGTCGATCGTGTTCGCCGGCGCCCCCATTCTCAACGCCGCCGTCGCCATTTCCCTCGAAGGCAACTGGGGGAACATTCGCTGGCAGTTCATCGCGGGCATCATTCTGGCGATCACGGGCGCGACGATCGTGACGCTTTACAAGCCGCCGCCGCCCCGGCCCGCAGCGCATCAGGCCGTGGAAGCGGTGGAAGCTGCGGACGCACCCACCGGTGACGCTGCGGCCTCGACCGCGGGCGCCTCTTCAAGCGACGACGCTTCCAACGGCGCCTCATGAACCGCTCGCCGCACACCTCACGCACCGACCTTGAGCATCAGCAGCTCAGCAAGTTGCGCGCGCTGGTGCGTCAGCTTTCGGCGTCGAACGCTTTCTATCGCGATCGGCTGAAGACGGCCGGGCTTGATGATGCGTGCACGCTGGCGGAATTTTGTGAGCGTCTGCCGTTGACGACGAAGGCGGAGATCGTGGCCGACCAGACGGCTCACCCGCCGTACGGCACGAACCTCACGTTCGACCTGTCCCGTTACAGTCGGTTTCATCAAACCAGCGGCACGACCGGCACGCCGTTGCGATGGCTGGATACTGCCGAGGATTGGTCGGCGATGCTCGGCTGCTGGGAGCAGGTGTTTCGGGCGGCGAAGGTGACACGCGACGACCGCGTCTGCTTCACGTTCTCCTTCGGTCCGTTCCTCGGATTTTGGACGGCCTTCGAAGCGGCGACCCGCCTCGGCTGTCTCTGCCTGCCGGGCGGCGGCTTGTCTACGATCGCACGGCTGCGGCTGCTGCGCGACAACCAGGCAACCGTGCTCTGCTGCACGCCGACGTATGCCCTTCGGCTTGCCGAAGTCGCGCAGCAGGAGAGCTTCGATATCGCTGACCTCGCGGTGCGTTTGATCATTGTGGCCGGCGAGCCCGGCGGCAGCGTCCCGGCAACCCGGCAACTCATCGAGCAGCGATGGAGCACGGCGGCCGACGGCGACGGCGTCCGCGTGTTCGATCATCACGGCATGACCGAAGTCGGCCCCGTCACCTACGAATGCCCCAACCGCCCCGGCACGCTGCGCATCATCGAATCAAGCTATCTCGCGGAGGTGATCGATCCGAAGACGCTTGATCCCGCCGAGCCGGGCGAACGTGGGGAGCTGGTGCTGACGACGCTGGATCGCGTGGGCTCGCCGTTGCTGCGGTACCGCACGGGCGATCTGGTCCAGCCGATCTACCTGAACGATGCCGACGAACCGGTGGGCGGTGGGAGTGGTAGTGGGGGGCTCGCGTTGGAGGGTGGCATCCTTGGTCGGGCCGACGACATGGTGCTGGTGCGGGGCGTGAACATCTATCCTGCTGCGGTGGATCAGGTCATCCGCTCGATCGAAGGTGTGCACGAGTACCGCGTGGAGATTGATGCCTCGACGGCACTGACGCGAATGGCGGTCATTCTCGAAGCGGAGGACGGCGTGGCGGCACGGGTTGATTCGGCGCTTCAACAGGCCTTCTCGATGCGCGTCCCGGTGCGAACGGTGGAGGCGAACACGCTGCCACGCTTCGAGATGAAAGCCCGACGCTGGGTGCACACCCACGAACGCGCCACTTAGCGGGCGATCGCAGGTCGCCGTTGCTCCGGATGCCCCGCCCAACGCAGCGATCTACAATACCGCCCCGCCCATCTGTTTTGCCTGAAGGAAGATTTCAATGACCGATCGCGCTCCATTGCTTGAGCTTCAGCACGTGGCGATGCGTTACGAAGCCGTCGCCGGGCAGGACACGCCGCCCGTGCTGGAGGATGTGAACCTCACGATCGCCGCGGCCGAGTCGCTGGCCATTGTCGGACCCTCCGGCTGCGGCAAGAGCACGCTTTTGAACATCATCGGCACGCTCGATCGGCCCACGCAGGGCAGCGTCACGCTTGAAGGGCACGACCTGGCCACGCTGAACGATGAAGAGCTCGCCCGCGTGCGGAACCGGAAGATCGGCTTCGTGTTTCAGGAGCACCATCTGCTGCCGCAGTGCTCGGTAATTGAGAACGTCCTGGTGCCGACGCTGGTGAGCCGAGGCGATCAGGCGAAGGCGCGCGAGCGGGCGGCTCAGCTGCTGGAACGTGTCGGGCTCGCCGATCGTCTGCACCATCGGCCGGGCGAACTCTCGGGCGGGCAGCGGCAACGCGTCGCGGTGGTCCGGGCGCTGATCAATCAACCGGCTCTGCTGCTGGCGGATGAACCGACCGGCTCTCTGGATCGGGCAGCGGCGGAGAACCTCTGGCAGACCCTGCTGGAACTCAACCGCGAAGAGGGCGTGGCCATGATGGTCGTCACGCATTCCACCGAATTGGCGCAGCAGATGCAGCAGGTGATGGAGCTTCGCGACGGCCGCCTCCATCCGCTTGATGCCACCGAAGCAGCCGCCCGCACCACCTGATCGAATTCACGCAAAACAAAGGCCTCCACCTAACGGAAGGTGGGGGGGAAGCCATGACGCAATTTCGCTACGTTCTTCGAAGCATCGGTTACTACTGGCGAACGCACCTGGGCGTAGCGCTCGGGGCAGCCGTCGCCACGGCAGTGCTGGTCGGGGCCCTGGTCGTCGGCGATTCGGTCCGCGAAAGCCTGCGACAGATGGCGCTGCAGCGGCTCGGCGAGGTGCACCTTTCGATGTTCACGGCCGACCGTTACTTCACGCAGGATCTTGCGGAGAAGGTCGGCCGGGAGATGCAGACGACCGCGGCACCTGTGCTCGATCTCAACGGCATCGCCATCCTGCCCGGGCAGGGCCGCCGCACCGGTGGTGTGCATGTGCTCGGCGTGAACGAAAGCTTCTGGGAACTCGGCGGGCTGGACGAACCGCTGCTCACCGGCGACGCCAACGACGGCATCGTCATCAATCGGCGGCTTGCGGACACCATTGATGCGGCGGCGGGGGATCGGATGCTGCTGCGCGTGGCGAGGCCCTCAGCCCTGTCGCGCGACATTCCGCTGGGGTCGGAAGCCGAGGAATCGGTCACCATCAACGTGCCGATCAAGGCGGTGGTCGCCGACGAACAGTTCGGGCGTTTCAGTCTGCAGGCGAACCAGATTCCGCCCATGAACGCGTACGTGCCGTTGGAGCTTTTGCAGCAGCGCACGGAACTCGGCCCACGCGTGAACACACTGCTGCTGGGCGAGGCGGAGGTGCAGGCGGCGAACGCAGCGATCGCGGAGCATTGGCAGCTTGAAGATGCGGACGTGGCCGTGCGTGAGCTTGATCAGCTGGGCGTGATCGAGCTGCGCAGCGGCCGGGTGTTTGTGGATCCGCCTGTAGTGGATGCAGCCGTCGCCGGTGCGCATCCGCCGGACCAGCGTGTGCTGACGTACTTCGTGAATGAGCTGCGGCACGGCGATCGCGCGACGCCTTATTCAATGGTCGCAGCCGTGGAGCCGGGCGAGAACCAGCCGCTGCCGCCGGGCACACGTGACGACGAGATCGCAATCAATCAATGGCTGGCCGACGATCTGCAGGCGGACGTCGGCGACGCAATCACGCTGCGCTACTACCTGCTCGGCGAGGCGCGACAGCTTGAACAGCAGGAGAGGACGTTCACCGTCAAAGCGATCGTGCCCACCGAAGGGCCCGGCGGCGACCGCCAGTTGATGCCTGATTTCCCCGGTCTTTCTGACGCCGACTCAAGCCGGGAGTGGAATCCCGCGATCCCGATCGATCTCTCGGAAATTCGTGACCGTGATGAAGATTACTGGCAGGATTATCGCGGGACGCCGAAGGCTTTCGTGACCCTTGCGTTCGGGCAGCAGGCCTGGGGCAACCGCTTCGGCGAGGTGACGAACCTGCGATGGTCGAGCGAAACGCACGATCGTGACGCCGTGGCCGAGGCGGTGCGGGGTGCGATGGATCCCGCAGCCATCGGGCTGATGCTGTTCGATGCACGAGGTCAGGCGCTGCAGGCGAGTGCGTCGGGCTTTGATTTCGGCGAATTGTTCATCGGTTTCAGCTTCTTCATCATCGTTTCGGCGCTGCTGCTGGTGGGACTGTTGTTCGGCTTTGCCGTGGAGAGTCGGTCGCCTGAGATCGGCACGCTGCTGGCGGTGGGCTGGACGCCGGGGCAGGTGCGAAGGGCTTGGCTGCTGGAGGGTGGCGTGCTGGCGGTGGTCGGCTCACTGGTCGGGCTGGTGCTCGGCGTCGGGTACACGAAGGCCGTGCTGTGGGCGCTGACGACGCTATGGACCGACGCGGTCGGGACGACGTCGCTGCATTATCACGCAGAAATCGGCACGTTGGTCGGCGGCACGCTGGCGGGCATCCTCGTCGCCGTGCTGACCATGTTCTGGGTGATTCGGCAGGCGGGCAAGCAGCCGGTGCGAGCCCTGCTCGCTGCACGCTTCGGCACGGAATCGAAGTTCGTCGCCTCGGCCAACTGGCCGCTCTGGACGGGCGGCGGCATGATCATCGCAGCGATCGCCATCATGTTCTTCGCAGGCATGGGCGGCGACCAGTCCGCAGCGGGAGCGTTCTTCGCAGCGGGGTCGTTAACGCTCATCGGCGGGCTGCTCGGCTGCTGGTCACTGCTCGGTCGAACGGGCGGGATGAGTCGCGAGCAAGCGAACTTCACCATCGGAAGGCTCGGCTGGCGTAACAGTGCTCGGCGGCGCGGACGCAGTCTGGCGACCATCGCATTGCTGGCCTGTGGCTCGTTCCTCGTCGTGGCGGTGAATGCGAATCGGCAGGACCCCGCGGCGAACGCGCACCTCGCTTCGTCGGGCACGGGCGGTTTCGCGCTGCATGTGGAGACGACGCTGCCTGTCTATCACGATCTGAACACCGCTGACGGCCGCAATGCGTATGTGCTGGATGAAGACGACGTCGCCGACGTCGGCTTCGTCCCCCTCCGCTTGCGTGATGGTGATGATGCGAGTTGTCTGAATCTCAACCGCGCGCAGCAGCCGCAGCTAATGGGCGTGAACGGCGAACACTTCGCCGAGCGCGGTTCGTTCACCTTCGCGCAAAGTGAAGAAGGCGTGGGCGACGGCTGGGAGATGTTGCGGGCGGACGTCGGCGAAAACGTGATCCCCGCCGTGGCCGACCAGAGTACCGCTGTCTGGGCGCTCGGTCTGGGCCTGGGCGACGAGCTGCACTACATCGATGAACGCGGCGAACCGTTCCGCATCCGCATCGTCGGCATGATCAACAACTCCATCCTGCAAGGCGGGTTGATCCTCGACGAATCACGCCTTACCGAACGCTACCCATCACTCGGCGGCTACCGCGTCTGGCTTGTCGATGCCCCCGCCGACCGTTTGGAGCAGGTGCAGGTCACGCTCGAACGTGCACTGGAAGATGTCGGCGCACAGATCATGCCGACCGACCAACGGCTGGCGATGTTCAGTGCCGTCGAGAACACCTACCTCTCGATCTTCGGCACGCTCGGCGGGCTAGGCCTCATCCTCGGCTGCGTCGGCCTGGGGCTGGTCGTCCTGCGCAACGTGCTGGAACGGCGCTCGGAACTGGCGCTCATGCGATCAGTCGGCTTCGCCCGCAGCCGACTGCGTTGGCTCGTGCTCAGCGAACATTGGGGACTGCTGGCGCTGGGCCTCGGCGTGGGCGTCACCTCGGCACTGCTGGCCGTCTGGCCCGCCGTGACCGGGAACGGTGCCGACGTGCCCTGGCCCACCATCATCATCACGTTGATCGTCGTACTGCTCAGCGGCCTACTCTGGACCGTCGGCGCGGCAGCCGCCGTCGTACGCGGCCGACTGATTGCGTCACTGCGAGCCGAATGATCAAGTGATCACACGTCGAGGTTCTTCACTTCCAGCGCGTGTTCTTCGATGAAGCGGCGGCGCTGCTCGACGTTCTCGCCCATCAGGATGCTGAACAACTGCTCCGCGTCGCCGGCTGTGTCCCAGGTGACTTTCATCAGCGTGCGGTTGTCCGGATTCATCGTCGTTTCCCAGAGCTCTTCCGCGTCCATCTCGCCCAGGCCCTTGTAACGCTTGATGCCCATGCCCTGTCGGCCGATCTCGTGAATAGCGGGGACGATCGTGGCGATGTTCGGCACGTCGATCAGCTTCTTATCGCCCGAATTCTCGGTGGTCTCAAGCGCGTAGCGTGTGGGCAGCCGTTCGCCGGAGACCGCGATCTCCTGCGTCAGCGCATAATCGCTGATCGGCAGGCCGGCTTCCTCAAGGCGCGGCAGCAGCTTCTCCAGCTCCTTCACTTCGTGGAGTTCCTTGCGGGTCACGTTGAGGTCCGGCCGTTGCGGTGAAGCGTTCTCCGACTCGCTGGCGGTCATCGGCTCGGTCTGAACGCCCGACTCGCTCATGGCTTCCTGCTCATGCGCTTCGGACCAGAAGAAGCTTTCATCGCCCGCCACGGTCACACGGATACGCGGCAGCCTGTCGCGGCCTTCGGGGTCCTGATGCCGCAGCGCCAGGAAGTCGATGAAGTTGATCCCCCGGCGACGCACGATGCCCGCCAGTTCGTCGAGATGATCCAGCAGCCGCAGAATCTGCCGCAGCTCTTCGCCGGCGTAGCGCTTGGTTTCGTTGCCGTCGTCGTCGCGGAGCAGCAGGTCCGTGCCGTCGAGCCCGAGTTCGGTCAGCGTGTTCCGCAGCTTCTTCTCGTTGAGCACGTACTCGCTCTTCTTGCCACGGGTGACCTGATAGAGCGGCGGCTGCGCGATGAAGATGCGCCCTTCGCGCACGAGCTGAGGCATCTGCCGGAAGAAGAACGTCAGCAGCAGCGTCCGGATATGCGAACCGTCAACATCCGCGTCAGTCATGATGATGACTTTGCCGTACCGCAGCTTGGAGCTATCGAAGTCTTCCCCGATGCCGCAGCGGAGCGCCTGAATGATCGTGCGGATTTCCTCGAAGCCGAGGATCTTGTCGAGCCTGGCTTTTTCGACGTTGAGGATTTTACCCTTCAGAGGCAGGATGGCCTGGTACTCGCGATCGCGGCCGCCCTTGGCTGAACCACCCGCCGAATCACCCTCGACGATGTACACCTCGGACACTTCCACGTCGTTGCTCTGGCAGTCGGCGAGCTTGCCGGGCAGGCCTTGCGAATCGAGCGCGCCTTTACGGCGGGTCAGCTCACGCGCACGCCGGGCGGCTTCGCGCGCCTGGGCGGCCATCAGCCCCTTCTGGCACACACGCTTGGCCTCCTGCGGATGCTCTTCGCACCACAAGGAGACCGCTTCGTTCACGGCACCCATCACGAAGCCTTCGACTTCGCTGTTGCCGAGCTTCGTCTTGGTCTGACCTTCGAACTGAGGTTCAGCGACCTTCACACTGATGATGCACCCGATGCCCTCGCGCCAGTCATCACCCGAAGGCGGCTGCCCGTTCTTGATGATGTTTGCAGAGCGGGCGTAGTTGTTCAGCGATCGCGTGAGGCCCGAGCGGAAGCCTGAGAGGTGCGTGCCGCCTTCCATCGTGTTGATGTTGTTCGCGAACGAAAGAACCGTCTCGCTGTACGAGTCGGTGTACTGGAGGGCGACTTCGATGACCAAGCCTTGCTCGTTGTCTTCGCGCTTGAAGTACAGCGGCTCGCAGACGGTCGTCTTGCCCGCGTTCACGTGCTTGACGAATTCGAGGATGCCGTCTTCAAAGTGGAACGTGTCCGCTTTGCTCTCGTCGCGTTCGTCGGCGATGTGAATCGTCAGCCCCGGGTTCAGGTACGCCATCTCGCGCATGCGGCCGGCGAGCGTGTCGTAGGAGAAGCTGATTTCGGGGAAGATTTCCGGATCGGGCCGGAACGAGATTTTCGTGCCGGGCTTGGAGCAGGAGCCGATGACCTTGAGCGGTTCGATCATGTCCCCACGTTCGAACTTGATGGTGTGGGCCTCGCCCTCACGGCAGACCTCCGCTTCGAGCCATTCACTCAGCGCGTTCACCACACTGACGCCGACGCCGTGCAGGCCGCCGGAGACTTTGTAGCTGTCGCGGTCGAACTTGCCGCCGGCGTGAAGGACCGTCATCACGATCTCAATCGTCGGCTTGCCGTCGAGGTTCGGGTTGGTGTGGCGGTAGGGGCCCACGGGGATGCCGCGGCCGTTGTCGACCACGGTGATCGATTCGTCGGCGTTGATGGTCAAGCGGATTTCGTTGGCGTGACCGGCCATGGCCTCGTCGATCGAGTTGTCGACCACTTCGTAGACCAGGTGGTGCAGACCTCGGAGGGTGGTATCGCCGATGTACATGCCGGGCCGTTTACGGACGGCGGAGAGGCCTTCAAGGACCTTGATTGACTGTTCATCGTAGGCGGGCTGAGCGGGGGAACCGGCGTCGCCGCCGCCTTCGGTCGGGTGAGGTTTATCCATCTATCTGGCTACTTGCGTGAAGGTGCGAAAAACAGGGTTAAAACCGCTGCAAATCATGGGTTCGGTGCCGTCAGTGATTATAGCCAAACCAACCGCAAATCGCCAGCCTCAGCGGCACGATAGCGGGCGGTCGCAGATCGCCGTTTCCGGGTTGCGTTTCGCATGTTCCCGGCATCGCCCGGGCTGGGGAGAGCCCGGCTCCGGGGGCGTGCGAAGGTGCTCCGTTCGCCTCAAGGGGCTGCAGGCTGGTAAGCTGTGTACATGAAGGCGGCTCTGCTGGCAGATCGGTCGTGGCTGATGGGTGAGTTGGCCACGCTGCGCCGTCTGGTCGTCGGCCTCGTCGATGATCAGGTCCGGGTCGTCCGCGTGGTCCCCGAAGACATCGGCGTCGCGCAGGACGACGCACTGGCCATCACCAGCACCGAATTGCACTACCGCTGGTCGCCGTGGCGCTGGATCCGCGATTGGGCGCTAAGGCAACTCCGCGAAAACCTGCGGGAAGCCGAAGTCGACGTGCTCCATGTGCTCGACGGCTCGCTCTGTGCTGCGGGTATGCAGCTCGGCCAGCAGCTGAATATCCCCGTCATCTGCAGCGTCTGGTCACAGCAGGAGATCGATCAGCTGCCGATGCCCCCAGCCGACGTTACCCTCGCCATCGCCGCCCCGACCCGAGCCCTTACCGAACGCTGTAGACGCCGCCTCAGCGGTTCCGGCGCCGTCGTCGAGTACATCCCCGCCGGTGTCTACCGCAGCACCTCCGAGCAATCGCCGCCGCTGGCTGACCCCTCGCAGACGCTCAGCTGCGTCGTGGCCGGCGACGGTCGGCTTGATGCCATGTACGCCGGCCTGCTCGAGGCCATGGCCGAGGTGCGGGACCAACTGGCGCACGCCGTTTACTTTCTGCATTCGGTGTCGTCCGATCAGCATCGGCTCTGGCAGATGGCCGAACGGTTGAAGCTGCTGGACCAGGTGAGTCTTGTGCCGCACGAGCCGGGCTCCAGACAGCTGCTGGTGCAGGCGGACGTGGTGATTCAGCCGCAGCCTCTGGGGCAGGTTCGGACGCTGGTGCTCGAGGCCATGGCAGCCGGCCGGCCCGTGATTGCAACGCTGGATCCGATGCTGGATTACCTGATCGATCAGCGTACCGCGAAGCTGCTGCAGGAGCCCACCGCTGACGACTGGACCAGCGTGCTCAAAGCCCTTGTCGAGCAGCCCGCAGCGTTCGTCGAACTCGGCCAGACGGCCCGCGAATACGTCGGGCAGCACCACTCCGCAGGCCGCTACGTCGAACACACCCTCACCCTCTACCGCCGCCTCGCCGCGAAGCCGCTGCCGTTCAGGCGGTGACGGCAAACCTTCACGGTGCCCCGGCGCAGGCGCTTGGGTGGCACTGGTGGCTTGTCCACCAGTGTCGGGGCTGCACGTCAGACACACTGGTGGGCAAGCCACCAGTGCCACCCGCCGCTCAAGAACGTAAGCCTGCGCCTCCAACTTGGCGACGCCCACGTTGACCGGCTACATTGCCTGTATGCGTATCACTGAAACAATCGACGAGACCCGATCAACGGTCGCGGATCTCAAAGCAGCCGGTAGACCGCTGGCGCTTGTGCCGACGATGGGCGCGCTGCACGAAGGCCACCTCGCCCTGATCCGCCGAGCGAAGGCGCTGGTTGCACCGCAGGCGGGGCACGTCGGTGTCTCAATCTTCGTGAACCCTGCACAGTTCGGCGTGGGTGAGGATCTCGATCGTTACCCGAGGCCGACCGCGCGTGACCTTGAGCTTTGCCGGGCTGAGGCGGTGGACCTGGCGTTCGTGCCGAGCGTGGATGCGGTTTATCCGCCGGACGAACGGGAGGTCGTGGTGGACGTGCCCGATCTGACGCAGGTGCTCGAGGGGGCCCATCGGCCGGACCATTTCGTCGGCGTCTGCCGCGTCGTCGCCAAGCTGTTGGCCATCGTTCAGCCGACCGTCGCCTGCTTCGGGCAGAAAGATTATCAGCAGCTCAAGGTGATTCAGGCCATGACGCAAGGCCTGTGCCTGCCGGTGCAGATCGAACCGTGCCCGACCGTGCGGGAGGCGGACAACCTCGCTCTTTCCAGCCGTAACACGCATCTCGATGCCGAGTCGCGCCGGCATGCCGTATCGCTTTATAAAGCACTGGCTGAGGCAAAACGGTTGATCGAGGAGCAGGGCGAAGTCGACCCCGGCGTCGTGGAGCGGGCGATGGCGCAGGAGATGCAGATGCATCACGTGGCGGTCGATTACGCTGCTGTGCGTGATGCGCGAACGCTGGGCGAACTGGACGTGATCAACCCGACGCTTGAGCCGATCGTCTGCCTGGTCGCGGGGCGAATCGGCGGCGTCAGACTCATCGATAACCTCGTCATCGGCGGATAGGCCCAAGCCGATGTGGGAGTACATCACCAAGGCAGCGACGGCATGGTTCCTCGGATTCTTCCCGTTCCTGGAAATCTACGTCGCCATCCCCGCCTCGATCGCGCTCGGATTAGACTACGTTTCCGTCGTGTTCTGGTGCGTTTTGGGCAATTACATGCCCGTGCCGATGATCGTCGCCTTTCACAGCAGGCTCAGGCGTGTGCCTCGCATCGGCCCTTGGCTTGACCGCCTCGCCACCGGCCGCGGCCGCCGCATCCTCCACCGCCACGGGCCCATGTTCGTGCTCTTCGCCACGCCCTGGATCGGCATCTGGGCCGTCGCCGCCGCCGCCCAGACGCTGGGCATGCACCGGGGGAAACTGCTGTTCTACTCCTTCGCCAGCGTCGCCGGCTACGGCATCATCCTCACCATCATGATCGCCCTCGGCCTCGACTGGTTCAGCGACTGAGAAACGGGGCCTGCGAGCGGGGGGAACTCTGCCGCGTACGAAGCGTATCTAACAGATGCGCTCAATTGTGGGTCGGGCAACTCAAGCAGGAAATCTCCGTTGCTTGGAACGTTTGTTCCTGCACCGGGTGGACCTGCATTGCACGATGATTATGCTGTGGGGTCAAGGAGACGTCGGCAATGCCGGAAGTTGAGACGCGGCTGACAGATTATTTGTCCACGGAGGTGGCGGCTCGGATCCGACAGCGGGGCCGTGCTTACATGCTGGCGGGGGCGGTGGCGCGGTTTGAAGCCGACGATCAGGGGATTCGGGCGCTCGTCACCGGCACGCGCTCGTATACGGTTAACGTGCGCTATGACCCGATCGAGAAGGCCGACGGTGATCGGGGCGTCATCGTTCGCGCCGGTTGCGATTGTCCGTACTTCGACCGTGAAGATGTTTGCAAACACGTCTGGGCGACACTTCTGAGCGTGGAGAAGGCCGGCGGCAAGGGGATGCCCACCGTTCGGCCGGACGAAGACGCGTGGATTATCCTCAAGCCTGATCCGCAGTTGCCGCTGGTGGCGCCGGAGTCGACGGGGACGGAGGATGATCCGTCGATCTGGCGGATTCGGACACATTTTGCGGACACCCCGCATCTCGGGCATGCCCCCCAGCGAGCGAAGCGACGCCAGCGGCCGCGTGACGACGGCACCCGGGCGCGGTCCGCAGCATGGGCGTCAGCGCTCAAAAGCGTCGCCGAAACGATGCTCGACCCGGCGTTCGCGCCGGTGGCCGATCGCTGGCCCGTCGATCGCCAGGTGCTTTATCGGCTTGAGCAGGGCGATGCTGAGCAGGGGGATCTGACAGTCGACGTGATGGTGCGCCAGCCGAAGCGCGACGGCGGGTGGCGCCGAGCGCAGAGCCGACGCATCACGCGCGAGCAGGCGCGGCAACTGCCCGAGGAAGCAGACCGCCAGATCTTCGCCCTGGTCTACGGCGTTCAGGAAGAGACGCATCGTGCGTGGTATGACGAGGAAGATGCCAACTCGCGGTTGTACCTTGAGCCGGCCGTTCAACAGGCGATTGTTCAGCGCATGTGTGAAACGGGGCGGTGCGTGCGGCCGTCCGAGGATGATGATGCTGAGACGGAGGTGCCAGTCAGTTGGCTTGGTGGGGAGTCGTGGTCATTGCACCTTGCCCTCGAGCACGGCCCGCGGTCGCAGTACGTGCTGCGGGGGGTGCTGCGGCGTGGCGAAGAGCGGATGCCAGTCAATGAGCCGACGCTGTTGACAGCGGGGGGGCTGATGCTCACCGACGAAGGGGTGAGTGTTTTCGAACATCACGGTGCGTACGCCTGGGTCGCACTGCTGCGTGAGGAAGGCGAATTGCCCGTCCCCGCCAAGCAGGCCGAGGCGATGCTGGAGCAACTGCTGGCGATGCCGAGCCTGCCGCCTCTGGAACTGCCCGAAGAGTTGGCCGTGGAGCGTGAGCAGGGCAAAGCGCAACCGTATCTGCGGATCTATCGCCCCGATCCCGAGGAGATGCCCGGCACGCCCTCGCGCGATCTGCACGCCGTTCTCTCCTTCCGATACGGCGAGACAACGGTCGGCTTCCTCGACCCTGTCGCAGCGGTCTACTCGGCTGAAAAACGCGAACTGATCGACCGGGATCGTCAACAGGAAGCCGCTGCCTGGGGCACGCTGCGTGAGGTGGGCTTCCGCGATCCGCACGGCTGGATCAACGCAGCGGACATGGTCATCGGGCCTCGCAGGCTCAGGCAGGCGGTCACGGCACTCGTTCGTGACGGTTGGCTGGTCGAAGCCGAGGGTGAATTGCATCGGCCCACCGGGTCGATCGCGATGGACATGCGTGGCAGCGGCATCGACTGGTTCGAACTCCACGGCGAAGCCACGTTCGATAACGAAACGGCCTCCTTGCCCGAACTGCTGAAGGCGCTCAAGCGCGGCGAGAACTTCGTGCAGCTCGGCGACGGCAGCTTCGGCTTGCTGCCCGAAGATTGGCTTGAACGTTACGCGCCGCTTGCCAGGCTCAGCGGCAAGCACGAAGGCGAAGACGGTCGGGTGCGGTTGCAGGCGACGCAGATCGGGCTCGTCGAGGCGCTGCTGACGATGATGCCCGAGGTCGCTTTCGATGAGCAGGTGGCCCGTGCCCGTGAGAAGCTGGAAGCCTTCGAACGCATTGAGCCCCGTGAGGAGCCTCGCGAGTTCAACGGGGAGCTTCGGCCCTACCAGCGCGACGGCCTGGCATGGCTGCACTTCCTGCGTGAGCTCGGATTCGGAGGCTGCCTCGCTGACGACATGGGCCTGGGTAAGACGGTGCAGGTGCTGGCGCTGCTTGAGGCGCGCCGACAGGAACGCCGCCGTGATGAGCAGGCCACGCCGCCGTCGCTGGTGGTCGCGCCGCGGTCGCTGATCCACAACTGGCAGGACGAGGCCAAGCGGTTCACACCCGACCTTCGCGTGCTCAACCACACCGGCCGCGAACGCTTTCTAATCAATGGCGAGGCCGAGAACACGGCTGATCCGGTGGCGCACTTCGCGGATTACGATCTGATCCTGACGACCTACGGCACGCTGCGGCGCGACATCGCCACGATGAAGGACCACCGTTTCGATTACGTGGTGCTCGATGAATCGCAGATGATCAAGAACGCCGCCACCGCCTCGGCCAAGGCCACGCGGCTGCTCCAGGCAAGCCATCGGCTGGCACTTTCGGGCACGCCGATCGAGAACCACGTGGGCGAGTTGTTCAACCTGTTCGACTTCCTCAACCCCGGCATGCTCGGCGAAGCGGCATCATGGTTCGGCAGGACCGGGGGCAGCCGGGCCGACGCGATCAACGTGAGTCAGGCGAATCTGCTGGCCCGGGCGGTGGGGCCGTTCGTGCTGAGGCGGACCAAGCAGCAGGTGGCGACGGATCTGCCCGAGAAGGTTGAGCAGACCCTGCCGTGCGATCTGCCGCCGAAGCAACGCAAGCTCTACGACGAACTGCGCGAGTACTACGGGGCGCAGGTGATGGGGCAGGTCCAGCGCAGCGGCATGAACCGCTCGAAGATGCAGGTCCTCCAGGCGCTGCTACGGCTGCGGCAGGCAGCGTGCCATCCGGGCCTGATCGACAAGACCCGATCGGGCGATCCCTCAGCCAAGCTTGACATGCTCCTGCCGCAGCTTGAGGAGGTGCTTGAGGAAGGCCATAAAGCTTTGGTCTTCTCGCAATTCACCAGCTTTTTGAAGATCGTGCGCGATCGGCTGGACGCCAAGGGCATCGAGTACGCCTACCTCGACGGCCGCACCCGCAAACGCGGCGAGCAGGTCGAACGTTTCCAGACCGATCCCGACTGCAAGCTGTTCCTGATCTCCCTCAAGGCAGGCGGCACGGGGCTGAACCTCACGGCGGCGGATTACGTTTTCCTGCTCGATCCGTGGTGGAACCCAGCCGTCGAAGCGCAGGCCATTGACCGTGCTCACCGCATCGGACAGGTTAAGCGGGTGTTTGCGTATCGGCTGATCGCTTCGGACACGGTCGAAGAGAAGGTGCTGGAGCTTCAGCAATCGAAGCGCGACATCGCCGACGCCATCATCCGCGCCGACGGCAACCTCATCCGCAACCTCAGCGTCGACGACCTGAAGCACCTGCTCTCGTGATCCCGCCCGCACCACACCCGACGCCCCGCGCATCCCCAAAAAAGTCGGAAAGTTCTTTCCATCCGCTAGGGTCCACCGCCGCTGAGCGAGAAAGTGCGCTCCTCCCCCTTATGCGTTATTCGCCGTTACCTATGCATTCGTTTGAACGGTGTCCCGGTTACAGCCGGTGGCGCTGAGCATTCTCCCACCCTTTTTCCAATTGCGCCTCAACCGTATCAAAGTCTGTATGGGAAACGTTCGTAATTGTGCGAAACAGATGTACAATCGCAGCCGCGAAAGGAACGACAACACAAACTTCGCAGACTGAAAGGGTGCTTCGCGATTCGAAGGCCGCAAAAGCACCAATTCCAGCCATCGGCTGATCGCGTAGGGGCGACGACTCGACATCGTCAGTTGCCCTGAGCAAATGTTGAAATAGAGATGCGTTACATCGAACGCTTAGGTCGCCCATGTCCGTCGCTTTTCTGGATAGCACCCCATATTGCTCGAGCCGCGCCTGAAGAAGACGCGTAACCTGCTTGTTGTCAAGGAGGTTCGTCACCCTGTGGCACAGGCTAACTATTTGCTGCGCCACATGATCGTCTACGTTCACGCGCGTCATGGTAAAATCTAAGACAAAAAGAAGATAAGAGCCGCATTCCAGCTTCCACGTCCTTTTTCGCTTTACGCCAGATCGCTCCGCTGATGCAGTAACTTGATCATAGTATTCCTGAAGAACATCATCATAAAACGCAGCTACCGCACGTACCCCGTCTGAGAATAGGACCACCGTTTCCCCGCAACGTGGGCAGGAAGCATCTCGGCCAAGAAGTCGCGTCGGAAAGCGAAATTTGGCCGAGCAGTGCGAGCAAGTGGAACGTAGATGTTCGGATGAAGCCATACGGTGCCCCTTTGCCACACGCGTCCCTACGACAGAACGGCGACGGCTAACGTAACAAGCTCGGTCCTATAAGGCAATTGCCTCGCCCGCCTTGCCCTAGTCGATCAATGCGGTACGCCGCTACGCTTCCTTCCTCCCCCGCCGCCACGCCATCGCCACCGTGCACCCGTCGTAAAAAAAATTCGGCCGGCGCGGATCACCGGTGTGGCGGACCGACCGCGGGTACGCTAGCATGTCTTCACGATGATTCGAGCGAGCCAGACAATCTGTTGTCTCTGTACGACCGGGGCGGGGGCGTTTTGCGCCGCTCGGGTCGGAACTTCCTTCTGATTGGTCGACCCTGACCGATCCCCGACGCCGAACCACGAAACACCCTGACAAGCCCCGAAGCCGAACGCCTCGATTGCTGGCTGATCATTCAGCGGCAGCCGAGTCAGTTGGCGCAGGTGTTCAGAACACTATAATCGACCGGCATTTGCCTTCCCAGGCGACTTGCCGCTCCCTTTCGCGGTATCTTCCGCCTTTCTCGCCCCCGCGGCGACCAACCGATGTAAGCAGGAGCAGCCACGATGGCCGCGAAGAACTGGAAAGACGTTCTGACGGGCGACATGCCCGAAAAGATGGCTCACGAAATCGACATCTTCGAAGCTCAGATCGAGCTTCGCAAGAAGGGCAAGCTCGACGAAAAGGTTTTCGCGGAAACCCGCCTTCGCCGCGGCGCCTACGGCCAGCGCTACGACAACGGCCATCGGCACGACGGTCAGAAAGAGCAGACCCTCGAGTTCCCCTCCGCCGACCTCACCAAGGGCCCGGAAACGATGTGGGACGCGCCGGGCATGCAGCGGATTAAAATCCCCTACGGCGGCATGACCCCCGAGCAGATGGATACCCTCGCCGACCTCGCTGAGGAGTATTCCGATAGCATCTGCCACGTCACCACCCGGCAGGATTTTCAGCTCCACTTCATTCACATCGACGACACGCCGGACCTGATGCGCCGCCTCGCTGGCGTGGGCATCACCTCCCGCGAAGCCTGCGGCAACAGCGTCCGTAACGTCACCGGCTGCCCCCTCGCAGGCGTCTGCCATGACGAGCCGTTCGACTTCACGCCGTACGCCAAGGCGCTGACGTGGTTCCTGATGGGGCATCCTGATTGCCAGGACTTCGGCCGCAAGTTCAAGCCCGCCTTCTCCGGCTGCGAACAGCATGCCTGCGGCCTCGCGCAGATGCACGACATTGGCTACATCGCCAAGGAGCAGGACGGCAAGCGCGGCTTCAAGGTCGTCGTCGGCGGCGGCCTCGGCGCGGTGCCCGTTCAGGCGAAGGTGCTCGCCGAGTTCGCCAGCGAGGAAGAGATTCTGCCGTTGACGCAGGCCGTGGCACGTGTCTTCGCTCGCCTCGGTGAGAAGAAGAACCGCAACAAGGCCCGCATCAAGTTCCTCGTCAAGCAACTGGGCATCGACGAATTCCGCAAGCTTGTCGAAGAAGAACGCGCCAAGCTTCCGCACGACGATCGCTGGGCCGGGTACCTCAAGGATGTCCCCAAGTATCACCCCAAGCCGCTCAAGGATGCCGTTCGGCTGACCATCAGCCCGAGCGAATCGCCCGAAGGTTTCGAGGCATGGCAGGAGACGAACGTCTATCCGCAGCGGCAGACCGGTTACGCAGCCGCGACCGTTGCGTGCCCGCTGGGCGATCTCACCAGCGATCAGATGCGCAAGCTTTCGGACATCGCCCGCAAGTACGTCGGTGAGAATATCCGCACGACCGTTGAGCAGAACATCGTGCTCCGCTTCATCAGCGAAGCCGACCTGCCCGCCGTCTACAGCGAGCTCAAAGCGATCGGCCTCGGCGATCCGGGAGCGGGCACCATCGTTGACCTCACCGCCTGCCCCGGCACCGATACCTGCAAGCTGGGCATCGCCGCTTCGCGTGGCCTCGCCGGTGAGCTGCTTCAGCGTCTCACCGCCAAGAGTGCGTCGCTTCCCGAAGCGATCAAGAACCTCAAGATCAAGGTCTCCGGCTGCTTCAACAGCTGCGGCCAGCACCACGTCGCGGACATCGGCTTCTACGGCAACTCCCGAAAAGCGGGCAACTATACCGTGCCTCACTTTCAGGTCGTCCTCGGCGGCCAGTGGGATGAGAACGGCGGAAGCTACGGCCTCGCGATGGGGGCTGTCCCCAGCAAAGCCGTGCCCGATGTGATTGACGCCCTGACCGATCGCTTCGTTGCCGACCGCGAAACCGGCGAACGCTTTAAGGACTTCATCGCCCGGCTGGGCAAGAAGGAAGTCCGCGAGATTCTTAAACCGCTGATGCGTATTCCCGACTACACCGAAGCCCCCGAGTACTACACCGACTGGGGCGATCCGCGTGAGTTCACCATCGGTGACATGGGCGTCGGCGAGTGTGCCGGCGAGATCGTGTCGCTGTTCTCGATCGAAATCACCACGGCGGAGAGCGAAGCTTTCGACGCCCAGATCGCGCTCGACGAGGGCGATTACAAGCGGGCCGATGAGCTGGCCTACAGCGCCATGCTCGCTGCCGCTCGGACGCTGGTGCGGACGCAGCATCAGGACGTCGCCGACGATCCGGAAACCACCGTCCGTGAGTTCCGTGAGCGGTTCTACGAAACCGAGCTGTTCTTCGACAAGTACGCCAAGGGCAAGTTTGCGGAGTACCTGTTCGATCGTCACGAGAACCCGCCGGCGAAGCTCGATGAGGACACCGTTCACCATCTCATTGAGCAGACGCAACTGTTCATTGAAGCGGTGCACGCCTGCGAAACCCGTCAGGCCAAGGCAGCTGCCCAGCCGACGCTCTGATCTCACGGACTACATAAGCAACGCATAGGAACGTAAGAAAATGGAACCCAATCGCATCGCGGTGAAATACTTTGTGGACGGTTCGTCCGTTGACGCCTCGGCCATTGTGCCGGTCTTTCACCGCTGGATTCAGGAAGGGCGGACCGCTGACGCGCTGCTCGACGTCGCCGATTACAAGCACGTTCACGAGGGCCCGCACACGCTGCTGGTCGCTCATGAAGCGGACTACGTGATCGATCTTGCCGAGGGCCGCCCGGGCCTGCTCTACGTCCGCAAGCGGTGGGGCCTGAGTGGGTCTTTGCGCGACCGCGTCGCGGCCACGCTGCGTCATGCACTGGCTGCGGCGAAGATTCTGGCGGACGATCCGCAGCCGCACAGCCCGATCGCTTTCCGCACCGACGAAGTGCAGATCAGCTTCTACGATCGGCTGGCGGCCCCTAACACCGCGGCCAGTTTCAAAGCGATCAAGCCCGAGCTTGAAGCGCTGCTTGCTGAGCTTTACGAAGGGGCGGACCTCACGCTTGAGCATGTGAGCGATGAGGATTCGCGCAATCCGTTGACGATCAAAGTCCTCGCATCGCAGGCTCCTTCGCTCGACACGCTGGTGGAGCGGACCGAGGCTGCGTCGACCACCGCGGGGTGAGAAAGTGACCATGACCATCACCAATGTGCAGAGTGCCGTGGAACAAGTCGGCCCCGTCGACCAGCGTCATCGGCTGATCGACATGGTCGGCAACACGCCGTTGATCGAACTCAAATGCCTCAGCGATGAAGTGGCCCCCGTCCGCATCATGGCCAAGGCGGAGTGGTACAACCCGGGCGGGTCGGTCAAGGATCGTGCCGCGCTGAACATGCTGCTCACCGGCGAACGCGAAGGCCGGCTGACCAAGGACAAGATCATCCTCGACGCCACCAGCGGCAACACCGGCATCGCCTATGCCATGTTCGGTGCCGCGATGGGCTACCGCGTGCAGCTGGCGATCCCCAAGTCAGCCGGGGCCTTGCATAAACGTATTCTGCAAGCCTACGGCGCGGAGCTGATCCTCACTCCCGCGACCGAAGGCTCCGACGGCGCCATCGTCGAAGCGATCAGGCTCTACAAAGAAGATCCCGACCGCTACTTTTATCCGGACCAGTACAACAACGACGCCAACTGGCAGGCCCACTACAACGGCACCGGGCTGGAGATCATCGCGCAGACGCAAGGCGAGATCACGCACTTCATCGCGGGCCTGGGCACCAGCGGCACCTTCACCGGTTGCGGCCGACGGCTCAAAGAGTTCAACAGCGACATCCACCTGATCAGCTGTCAGCCCGACTCACCGATGCACGGCCTCGAAGGCTGGAAGCACATGCCCACCTCCATCAAGCCCGGTTTCTACAACGAAACCATGGCGGAAGAAAACATCGGCGTCCCCACCGAAGAAGCCCAGGACATGGTCAAACGCCTCGCCCGCGAGGAGGGGCTGCTCGTCGGCCTCAGTGCCGGGGCCTCCGTCTGGGCGTCGCTTCAGGTGGCCAAGCGGATCAAGCAAGGGCTCGTCGTCACCGTTATGGCCGACAACGCCAGCAAGTACCTCGACCACAACTTCTGGGAATAGCGACAGCCGCGAGGCGACGCCTCGCAGGTGAAAGCCAATGCAAACGCTCACGATCACAACCGAACAAGACACCGCCATCCGCGAGCACGGCCAGCGCATCTATCCCCATGAATGTTGCGGCTTCATGCTCGGCAAAGAAGTCGAAGGCACCCGTCGTGTTCAGCAGCTGCAACCCGCGCTCAACGATCGGGGCGAGGAAGAGCGTCACAACCGCTTCACCATTTCGCCCCATGCGTTCCTCGCTGCTGAAAAAGCCGCCCGCAAAGCCGGCCTCGACGTGATCGGCTTCTATCATTCACATCCGGATGCACCGGCCCGGCCGTCCGCGTATGATCTTGAACATGCCTGGCCGTGGTACAGTTACGTGATCGTCGCGATCCGTCAGGGAACCGCTGAGTTGATGACCAGCTGGGTCCTCGAAGACGACCGATCAAAATTCAACGAGCAGACCATAGAAGTCGGCCTCGCACAGGAGACACCCTGATGTCCGTTACAGTTATGATCCCCACCGCCCTCCGCGCCTATGCAGACGGGACCGATACCGTCGAAATGGAAGGCAGCAATGTCGGGCAGGTGCTCGACCAGCTCGCGGAAAACTACCCCAAGCTCCGCCCGCACCTGTTCAGCGATAACGGCGAGCTTCGCAACTTCGTCAACGTCTTCGTCAACGAAGAGAATATCCGCGATCAACAGCAGCGCGATACCAAAATCAAAGACGGTGACGAACTCGCCATCGTCCCCGCTGTCGCCGGCGGCGCGCCTACCGACACCACCGAAGCGTCGCTTTCCAACGAGGAAGTGCAGCGCTACAGCCGGCACCTGATCCTCCCCGAAGTGGGCATGACCGGGCAGAAGAAGCTTAAAGGTGCGAGCATCCTGCTCATCGGCACCGGCGGGCTCGGTGCGCCGCTGGGCATGTACCTCGCCGCGGCGGGTATCGGTCGGCTCGGCCTTGTGGACTTTGACGTGGTCGACCACTCGAACCTTCACCGTCAGGTCATTCACGGCACCGCGAGCGTCGGCAAGCCCAAGATCGTTAGCGCCAAAGAACGCATCAACGACATCAACCCCAACGTGAAGCTCGACATGTTCGAAGAGCCCTTCACGTCCGCCAATGCGGCCGGCATCGCCGACAATTACGACATCATTATCGACGGCACCGACAACTTCCCGACCCGCTATCTCGCGAACGACATCAGCGTGCTTCAGGGCAAGCCGAACGTTTACGGGGCCATCTTCCGGTTCGACGGCCAGGCTTCCGTGTTCAACTACGACGGCGGCCCATGCTACCGTTGCCTCTACCCCGAGCCGCCGGATCCCGGGCTGGTGCCCAGCTGTGCGGAAGGCGGCGTGCTCGGCGTGCTGCCGGGTATCGTCGGGCTGATTCAGGCGACCGAAGCGATCAAGATCATCCTTGGCAAGGGCGACACGCTCAGCGGCCGACTGCTGATGTTCGACGCACTGGCCATGAAGTTCCGTGAAATGAAAATCCGCCGCGACCCGGCCTGCCCGATCTGCGGCGACAACCCGACGATCAAAGAGCTGATCGACTATCAGGAATTCTGTGGCATGCCGCAGGAAGAAAAGAGCGTCGAGAAGGAGGCCGCCTTGGCGAAGCAATCCGACTGGGACATCACGCCGCAGGATCTTAAGAAGCTGAAGGACGCGAACGAGGAGTTCATTCTTGTCGACGTCCGCGAGCCTCACGAGTTTGAGATTTGCCACCTCGATGGCAAGCTCATCCCCCTCGGTCAGCTCAATCAGCACCTTGATGAACTGCCCAAGGACGCGCACATCGTGGTCCACTGCCGCTCGGGCGGCCGGTCCGCCAAAGCCGTGACCGCCATGCGGAACGCGGGCTATGAGAACACGTGGAACGTCGCCGGCGGCATCCTCGCCTGGGCCGACCACGTCGATCCGAGCGTGCCGAAGTACTGAATCGTCCCGTGCGATTGAGAACTAAGATGACCGGCTGGGCCTCGCGCTCAGCCGGTTTTTTATTGCGATCATGAATCGGTCGCGGTTGAGTGGGGCGTGATCTCCCTTTAGCGTGATGGTGTAACTCATCAGCATGAAGGAGCGGAACATGATGCGACGCATGGCAATGGCAGCGGTCGTGGCAGGGGGGATGCTGCTCGGCGGCGGCGGGCCAACGGCGGTGCACGCGCAGGCGGAGCCGGTGCTCGTGGAGACGTTTGAGGATGTGGAGCGGGACTCGCTCGGCGAGGTGCTGGCGCGGGATGACCGCATGACCATCGTGGACGGAGCGGGAGTGCAGGGTTCCAGCGCGCTTCGCGTGCAGTATGTCGGGTACGATCGTGGCAGCCAACGGCTGGTGCAGCGATATCCGCTCAACGAGACGCTGCACGAGGCGACGCTGAGCTACGACGTGAAGCTGGACGAAGATTTCCAGTTCGTACGCGGTGGAAAAATGCACGGCTTAGGCCCCAAGCAACCGGTCACCGGGGGAAATCCGCGTCGCCCGGCACGCTGGAGCGCTCGGGTCAACTTTAACCGCACCGGCGGCGTCTCCACGTATCTCTACGATCAGAGCGAAGGCAGCGTTTACGGCCGCAGACGGAACTCGGGCGAAGGCTTCACCCTCGAGCGGGGCAGGTATTATGCCGTTTCCATGCACATGAAGCTCAACGACGCAGGCGAGGCCAACGGCTTCGCCCACATCTACGTCGACGGAAAATTACGCGTCCGCCATGACAATGTCGTGTTTCGTGGTACCGACGGTGAGCGCACCCTGATTCATCAGTTCCTGTTCAGCACCTTCCACGGTGGCAGCAACCCCGACTGGGCGCCGCGCGATGAGGATGGCGAATACGCAACCGTCCATGCGTACTTCGACAACTTTGCGATACATCCGGGCAAGGCAGTGCGGGCAGAGCCGGGCGACTGAACGGCGGTGCGTTCTGTTCGGCCCGTGTCGATCGCCAATCCTCTACTGTTGATCCTTCCGCCCGAGCTCTGCGTCGTAGTCGGGATTGGGAGTGGGATACTTTGCGTCGACTGTCTCGCGCCAGGCCTTCAGGCGTTCATGCATGGCCTCGGCGCGTGACGGTTGATCGTCAACCAGATTCTTCTGCTCGCCGAGATCGTCGGCCAGGTTGTAGAGTTCAAGGCGGCCGTCTTCGAAGGATTCGATCAGCTTCCAGTCGCCGATGCGAACGGCGCTCGTGGGCGCTCCCCCTTGGTTGCCGTAGTGCGGATAGTGCCAGAAGATCGCCTCGCGGTCGATGGCGTCATCGCCCTTGAGCACGGGAACGATGCTCCGGCCGTCGACATGATCTTCAGGCCGTGCGGGCAGCCCCGCCATTTCGAGCATGGTCGGAAACAGATCGGTGCCGATCGTCGGAACGTTGGAAACGCCGCCGCCCTCGACGACGCCAGGCCAACGGATGATCAACGGCACGCGGAGGCCCCCCTCGTACATCCATCCTTTACCGGCCCGCAAAGGTGCGTTCGAAGTCGGCGAGCCCTCGCTGGTGCTGAGCCCGCCGTGATCGCTGCTGAAAATGATGATGGTGTCGTCGGCCAGTCCTTGCGCCTCCAGCGACGCAAGCACGGTGCCGACGGCGGCGTCCATCGTCTCGATCATCCCCGCATAGACGGCATGATCCTGCACGCGCCGATCCTGCCGCGGCGGCTCGGGCCTGAAACGCGGCCCTTCGATGCCCAGTTCTTCCCGTTTCGCGCGGTACTTCTCGCGAAGTTCAGGCGTCGTCATCAACGGCGTGTGAACATCGTAGAACGAGAAGAACATCATGAAAGGTTGATCTTCGGTCGATCGAATCAACTCCCCGGCGACCTCGGCCATCCGGTCAGCCAGATGATCGCCCGGCTGCGAGTCCAGGTTCGGCATGTCGAACGGATGAAAGTAGTTGCCCCGACCGTAAGGCCCGCCACGCACGGTACCCGCGACGTTCACATCGAACCCGTGATCGGTGGGCCCGTAGCCCTTTTCCGGATCACCGACATGCCACTTTCCCAGAAAATAGGTCGCATAGCCGGCTTCGCTGAACGCGTCGGCGAAGGTGACGGTGCCATCGCGCAGCTCGGTTTCCTGCGGGGCAGGCATCATCATGTAATTACGCTGCGTGGAAAGGTTTCGCTTACTCTGCCGATCGTTCCCCCCGATCCAGTCGGTGATGCCGACCCGCGGCGGGGCCTGACCTGTCAGCAGGGCGGCGCGAGCAGGACTGCAAACCGGTGAACTCGAATAAGCATCGGTGAAAAGCATCCCCTCTTCCGCAAGACGATCAAGGTGAGGCGTTTCATAGAACCCACTGCCGTAAACGCTCAGATCCTTCCAACCCAGATCGTCAGCATAGAACACGATGACATTCGGCTGCGTCTTCGGTTCATCCGCATGGCTGAGCGTCGCACTGATGAGGACCATGCATAAAATCAAAAGCAGGGAACGCAAGTTGTCCATTATTGTCTCCCGTTAGTAGAAGCGTTGCCTCATGACCGAGGTCAAGCTGCAACAATGGGCATCGTATCATAAGAGATACGGCACCCGAAAAGAACTTTATAGACACCTGCGATCGGCACTGTTAAATTCAGAATAGACACGCCGATTACCGTCCGTACTTCTGGAGGCTTTCGATGATCACACCCCTGCGTCACGTTCTTGCGCTCGTGCTTGTGTTACAGCTGACCGCCGTTGCCGCGGCCGATCTGACCCTTCCCGCCCTGTTCGGCGACGGCATGGTCCTTCAGCGAAACCGTGCGGTTGCCGTCTGGGGCACCGCCGACGCGGATCAGCAGATTACGGTCACCTTCGGCGATCAGAAGCACACGACCACCGCCGATGCGTCCAACCGCTGGCGCGTCATGCTCGACGCGATGCCTGCCTCGGCTGAGGGGCGCACGCTAACTATCACAGGCGATGGCGCCACGATCGAACACGAGGATGTGCTCGTCGGCGAAGTGTGGATCGGGTCGGGTCAGTCGAACATGGAATGGCCCATGCACCGTAGCGATGCCGAGGCTGAGATCGCCGCCGCGGGCGATCCGCACCTTCGGCTTTTCACGGTCAAGCGTGCTGTCGCCCACGAGCCACGCACTGATGTCGAAGGCAGTTGGCAGGAGACCTCACCCCAGAGCGTGCGGAACTTCTCGGCGGTCGGCTACTTCTTCGCGCTGAAGCTTCGCGAGGAACTCGATGTACCCGTCGGCATGGTCATCTCCGCATGGGGCGGCACGCCCGCCGAGGCCTGGGCACCGCGCGATCGTCTCGAAGCAGAGCCCCGCCTTGCGCCGCTGCTTACCCGGTGGGATCGGCAGGTTGAGAACAACGCAAACGCTGCGAATCATAACCATCGCCCAGCGAACCTGTACAACGCCATGATCGCGCCGCTGACGCCCATGACCTTCCGCGGCGCCATCTGGTATCAGGGTGAGAGCAACGTCGGCCGCGCGCATCAGTACCGCACGATCTTCCCGCTCATGATCGAGTCGTGGCGCGAACGCTTCGCTCAAGGGGATTTCCCCTTTTACTATGCCCAGATCGCGCCGTTCAATTACAACTCGAATCCCGCGTTCGCAGCCGAGCTTTGGGAAGCGCAGCTGCTGACGATGCGGATGCTGCCGAACACCGGCATGGCGGTCCTCACCGACATCGGCGACGTAAGCGACATCCATCCGACGAACAAGGTCGACGTGGGCGATCGTCTTGCAGCCTGGGCTCTGGCGAAGACATACAACTTGGACGTGCCCTACAGCGGGCCGGTGTACACGCACCAGGCGATCGAGGACGGTGCGATTCGGCTGCACTTCGATCACGCTCAGGGGATGAAGTCAGCCGACGGCGAGCCGCTTTCGCACTTCACGATCGCCGGTGCGGATGGCGAGTTTCATGCCGCGACCGCCGAGGTCGATGGTGCGACGGTGGTGGTGCGTTCAGGCAGCGTGCCGCATCCGATCGCGGTCCGTTTCGCCTGGCACGACTCGGCCGAGCCGAACTTCGTGAACGCGTCGGGGTTGCCCGCGTCGCCGTTCCGCACGGACAGCTTCCCACTGCTCACCCGCGATTCACACTAACGGCCGCAAACGTCGCCTTGCCCCCGAGGGGCTCACGCTACTCACTCCGGCAACTCGCACAGCTCAATCACGTGACCGTCGGGGTCGGTGATGAAGATTTGCGTCGCGCCGTCGGGGCGTGGCTTGGGGCCGACCATGTCGACCTGGTGATCACGCAAAACGGCGGCGGCGTGCTGGGCGTCGGTGATGCGGAGCGCGAAGTGCGTGCCGCGCTGCTGCGAATGCACCGGCCGGTCGCGGTCGCCGATGAGGTGCAACTCCTGATCCGGTCCGAGGGCGAACCACGCGCCGGGAAAGTCGAACGCCGGCCTCGGCAGGGGGGTCAGACCGAGCGTGTGTTGATAAAAAGCAGCCGCTCGCGCGACGTCCTGCACGTGGATCGCCACATGATTGAGCTGGTTCACACCGACGGTTGCGTCTGTTGATTCGTTCATGCTACTGAGGATACCAGCCCCGCCGACGTCTCCGCTATAACCTTCGCCGCGCAATTGGTCGGTGGTCCCGATCGGCTCACCACATGCCTGCGACGGGCGGGGGTTTCGCCCCTATAATCTGGTCATGGATCTTCCGATGATGGTTTCGCTGACCGGCCGCCGGGTCGTGATCGTGGGCGGGGGCAAGGTGGCGCGCCGCCGCGCTCGCGCCATGCTCGACGCCGGTGCCGATGTCTGCGTCATCGCGCCTGAGATGGATGCGGCCTTTTCGGAACTGCCCGTGAGCCGCATCGAGCGCGGTTACGCGGTCGGCGATCTTGAGAACGCGTTTCTCGTCGTCGTTGCCACCGACGACACTGCCATCAATGATGCGGTCAGCCGCGAGGCGCGTCGCCTGGAGATTCTGATCAATCGCACGGATCAGCCCGAACTCGGCGATGTCACCATCCCCGCCCACGCCCATCGCGGGCCCCTGACCGTGTCGGTGCACACCGGCGGCATCAGCGCCAGCGCCGCTGCTGACATCCGGGATCAGCTCATCGAATCGGTCGACCCGGATATGATTCGCCTGCTACAAAACGTGGCGCCGTTTCGCCAACTTTTCAAGCAGCGCATTTGTGACGCCGGGGCACGCCGTCGCGCCCTCCGGGCGATCACGGAGCCAGCAGCCCTGGCGGTACTTAAAGCAGAAGGTGAAGAAGCTTTGCAGCGTCACTGCCAAGCAATTCTCTCAGACGCGCTGCGTCAAGTGAAAACCTGACGGCGGTCGATTCCTCACCCACCCGCGAAAACGACGGCCGATCCCGTTACAGTAAGGATCCTCATGCCCCCCGACTGGCTCACAACTTTGGGTCTCATTGCCGCGACGCTCGCCAGTGTCGCAGCATGCATTGCTGCGCTGCGACGAACGCTCGGCAAGGCTGAGCACGGCAAACTCCAGCGCATCGAGCGTGGCGGCGTCCTGACGGTGGTCGTGCTGTGCGGCGCGGTGTTCGTTTATCGCGCGGTGCTGGTTCACCAGGGATGGGAGCCGCTGAGTTCCCACGTCGACGGCCTCACGCTTCTCGCCGCCCTGCTCGCCGCCGTCGTCGCTTACCTGCAATGGGCCGACCGGTTGCGAGGCGTCGACGTCTTCGCCTTGCCCGTGCTCACGGTCATCACCCTTTGGGGCGTGTGCGCCAGCTGGTGGACGCTGCGCGAATTCGAGATCAGTACCGTCTGGTTTCGCATCCACCTCTGGGCGATCTACCTGTCCACGCTGTCGATCGCGACCGCCGCAGCGGCGGGGGCGCTCTACCTTTACGTTGATCGCCAGATGCGCAGTAAGGATCACCGTCGCGAGCGGCTCAAACGGCTGGGGCGACTGGGGAATCTCGAATCCATCGAATCGGGGATCGTGGTCGCAGCCTCCGCCGGCTTCGTGCTGCTGACGATCGCGCTGCCGACCGGCGGCGTCGTGCTCAGCGACGAAGGCCAACTGCACACCGGCTGGTGGTACACGCCCAAAGTGCTGCTGGCCGTCGCCGTCTGGCTGATCTTCGCCGTGGTGATGCACGTCCGGTACGTGCCAACCTTCCGCGGTCGGCGGGCGGCGGTGCTGTCAATCATCGGCTTCGTGCTGTTGATGACTTCCATGGGCTTCGCGCTCGGATCCACCGCGGATGAGCAATCCACCCCGCAAATCGTTCAGCCATCGCCTCCCGAAACGCCTCCTACGAGCCGCGACCGTGAGGGAGCGGTGATACGCCGCGCCGATGCACGACTCTCCGGAGGATCTGCCTGATGCATATTCTCTGTGTGGGACTTTCGCACCGCACCGCTTCGGTGGAGTTGCGTGAGCGGGTGTCTTTGAATGCCGACGCCGCCGAGGCCGCCCTGCGCGAGCTCGCCACGTTGTTCCCGCACGCGGAACTGGCGCTCATCTCCACCTGCAACCGCACTGAGCTGTACGTCGCCCGGCCGTTGCATGGCCACCCGCGCGTCGACGAGCTGCTGGGCTTTCTCGCCGATACCTCCGATCTTGAAGTCGAGGACCTCGCCGAGGTCGTCTACCACTACGACAACGAACAGGCGCTGCGACACCTGCTCCGCGTCGCGGCTGGGCTCGATTCCATGGTGCTCGGCGAAAACCAGATCGTCGCGCAGATCAAGCAGGCCTACGACATCGCCTGCGCAGCGGGCACGCTGGACAAGGTGCTGCACAAGATTTTCCAGATCGCCCTGGCCACCGCAAAGAAGGTGCGCACGCAGACGGGTATCGGCTCGGGGCGTACCAGCGTTTCCAGCGTCGCCGTCGACTTCGCCAAGCATCTGTTCAGCCGACTGGGCGACAAAACCGTGCTGACCATCGGTGCGGGGAAGATGACCGAACTCACGCTCACGCACTTTCTCGAACTTCGCCCGGAGCGTGTGCTCATCTGCAACCGCTCCGCTGCCAAGGCCCACGATCTGGCCGCGAAATATCATGGCGAAGCGGCGGCTTTCGAAGACCTCGACGAGCACCTGGTGAAAGCGGACGTGGTGATTTCTTCGACCGGCGCTTCGCAGCCGATCGTCGACGCCGCCATGTTCAAGCCGTTGATCAAGCGTCGGCGGTTTCGGCCCCTGTTCGTGATCGACATCGCCATGCCGCGTGATTTCGACCCCGCCATCGGCGAGCTCGCCAACGTCTACCTTTACAACCTCGACGATCTGCAGAAGGCCATCTCCGACGATCTGGCCCAGCGTAACGGCGAAGTGGCGACCTGCGAATCCATCGTCGACGCAGCCGTGCTCGATTGTTACGCCGCCATCCAGACGGGCGATTTTGCCGAGCTGATTCAGCTACTGCGTCGGCAGATTCACGACATCGCCTCTGCCGAGTCTGAGCGCACCGCCAACAAGCTCGCCGTGGCCGACCCCGATCAGCATCGCGACATTCTTGACGAGCACGCCCATCGGCTGGTCAACAAGATCCTCCACCGCCCGCTTTCGGAGCTGCGCGCCAACAGCGGTACCGAGGCCGCCATGTACGCGACGGCGCTCCGCCGTCTGTTCGTACTCGATCAGCACCAGCAGGTTGAGGACCTGCACCCCCCCGAACAAACCACGCCCCCCTCGCGCCGCTGATATAAGCGCTTCCGATTGGTGCCTTGCCGCACTACACTGGCGGTACGGGCTGCGCGCCTCGGTCGCGTGCTTCAGTCATGAAAACTTTGGGAGCTTCGTTGATGCAAATCCGATTCTTGATCTGTTCTGTTGTGGTGCTTGCCGGCATCGCCTGGGGCGCGTCGCAGATGACCGCCGCCACCGCCGACAACCTCGACCTGGCGCCAGAAACCCGCATCGTCCTGATGGGCAACGGCCTCGGCTCACGCATGCTCCACTTCGGCCATTTCGAGACGGGCCTCCATCTGCGTTACCCCGAGCACAAGCTGTTCATTCGCAACATGGCTGACGAAGGCAACACGCCCAGTTTCCGCCCCCATTCCGGCCGCGGCCATCAACTCGGCTTCCCCGGTGCCGAGCAGTTCCACGCGCCTTACTCCGACGGCAACACCGCCAACGGCGTCGGACATTTCGCCACCGAAGAGGAGTGGCTCACGGAGCTCAAGCCCGATGTCCTCATCGCCTTCTTCGGCTTCAACGAATCGTTCATGGGCAGCACCGGACTGAACCATTACCGGGCCGAACTCGACGCGTTCGTCAAGCACACGCTCAGTCAGCAGTACAACGGTGAATCGCCCGCAGAACTCGTGCTCGTTTCGCCGACGGCCTATCAGGACATCACCGCCACGATGGACGTGCCCGACGGCGAGGATGAAAACGTCAACCTCGCCGCCTACGTCTCCGTCATGGAAAACGTCGCCTCGGAGAACAACGTCCGATTCGTCGACGCCTTCCACGCCTCCCAGCAGTGGTATGAGGCGACCGACGAACCACTGACCTCCGACGGCGCCCTGCTCAATGACGCCGGCTATGAGAAGCTCGCGGCTCTGCTGATGGACGAGGTCTTCGGTCCCGGCACCGCTCAGGCCGAAGCACATCGCGACGCCGTTCACGAACTGGTGGACGACAAGAACTGGCTGTGGATCAACGACTTCAAAATCCCCAACGGCGTCCACGTGTTCGGTCGGCGTCACGACCCATTCGGGCCAGCCAACTATCCGTTCGAACTCGAAAAAATCGGCGAGATGACCGCCATTCGCGATCAGGCCATCTGGCATGCCGCACAGGGCAAAACGCTCGACATCGCCGCGCTGGATGCCCAGACGTCTTCCCTCCCCGAGGTCGAAACCAACTACAACCCCGGCGGCGTGAAAGACGGCAGGCTCACCTTCCTCAAGGGCGAAGAAGCGCTCGAGACCATCAAGGTGCCCGAAGGTTACAAGATCGAACAGTGGGCCACGGAGCAGGAGTTCCCCGACCTGGCCAACCCCGTTCAGCTGACCTTCGACAACAAGGGCCGCCTCTGGGTCGCCACCATGCCCAGCTATCCGCATTGGCGACCGGGCGACCCCCGCCCCAACGACAAACTGCTCATCCTCGAAGACACCAACGGCGACGGTAAGGCCGACCAGCAGACCGTCTTCGCCGACGGCCTGCATCTGCCGATGGGCTTCCAGATCGCCGCCGAGGGCGTCTACGTCTCCCAGGGCATCCACCTCGTCCTGCTCAAAGACACCGACGGCGACGACAAAGCCGATTCCAAAGAGATCGTCTTCAGCGGGTTCGACGACCACGATACCCACCACGCCATCAGCGCCTTCGCCACCGACCCCTCCGGCGCCATCATGATGTCCGAAGGCGTGTTCCTCCGTACCAACGTCGAAACCGCCTACGGCACCGTTCGTGGCACCGACGGCGGGTTCTACCGCTTCAACCCCCAACGCCGTCACCTCGAACGCCACGCACAGCTGCCCATCCCCAACCCCTGGGGCATCGCCTTCGACGACTGGGGCCAGCACTTCTTCCTCCAGACTTCAGGCCCCGCCATGCAGTGGATGCTGCCCGGCTCAATCCGCCCGAAGTACGGCGTTTCCTCGCCCCCCGGTCCTGACCTCATCCAGCCCGAGCATCGCGTCAGGCCCACCTCGGGCCTTGAGCTCATGAGCAGCCGCCACTTCCCCGACGACGTGCAAGGGGACTTGATGCTGAACAACACCATCGGCTTCCTCGGCACCAAGCAACACCAGATGATCGACGACGGCACCGGCTACACCACCGAATTCCGCCAGAACCTGACCGACTCCACCGACAGCAACTTCCGGCCGGTCGATCTGGAGATCGCGCCCGACGGCTCGCTGTACATCGTCGATTGGCACAACCCGCTCATCGGCCACATGCAGCACAACGCACGCGACCCAAACCGTGACCATGCCCACGGCCGCATCTACCGCATCACCTATCCCAGTCGGCCGCTCGTTGAGCCCGCCGAGATCGACGGTGCCAGCATCGAACAGCTGCTGGAGAACCTCAAGCTGCATGAATTCCGTGCCCGCGAGCGCACCCGCCGTGAACTGCGTGGCCGTGATGCCGACGAAGTGCTCGCCGCGCTCGACAGCTGGGTCGCCGGGCTCGATGAGTCGCACCCCGACCATGAGCATCGCCTGCTTGAAGCGCTGTGGGTGACGTGGGGCCTCAACCGCGTCGACGAGCCGCTGCTGCGTCGCCTGCTTGCCTCGGAAGATCATCGTGCCCGCGCTGCGGCGGTGCGCGTGCTCCGTTACACCGGCCATCAGGTGCCCGAACAGGTCGATCTGCTTAAGCAGGCCGCCCAGGACGAGCACGGCCGGGTTAAACTCGAAGCCATCGTTGCAGGGTCATGGCTGAAGGAAACCGACGGCTTGGCCGTTCTCGGTGCCGCCGAATCGCCCGAACCTGCTGCCACTGCCGAGCAGGTCAAGGTCAGTCCCGACGGCGGGCTCATCGAAATCACCCCGCCCCAGGCCGCCGACAGCGTCACCGGTTTCACCATCGCACTGCCCGGCAACAACCGCGTGATCAACCTCGCCGAGATGCAGATCCACGCCGACGGCAACGACATCACCGATCAGGCCACGCTGTCGCAATCGTCGGAATACAACGACGACCAGTTCCCCATCGCCAATCTCGTCGACGGCGACACCGACAACTTCTCCCACACCGCCTTTGAGAACGATCCGTGGGTGCGGGTTGAATTCGAGTCGCCCGTCGCCATCGACACCATCAAGATCTGGAACCGCCAGGGGTTCGAAGGACGCATCAACAACGCCCGCGTCGCCTTCCATCACGGCGACCGCGAGACGGCCTCGGTGCGGGTCCGCGTCGCCAGCGGCCCCTTCGCCGACGATAGCTGGATCGAACCGACCTACCAAACCGCCTCCGCACATCTCAACGACCGCACCATCGTGGTCGAGGAAGAAAAGGCCGGAGTGCCCGAGCGGCTCGCCGGCGACGAAAAACTCAGTGAGATGTTCACCCAAGGCGCGCAGATCTACATGCGAGAAGGCCACTGCGCCACCTGCCATCAACCCGACGGCCAAGGCCTGCCCGCCGCCGGTTTCCCGCCGCTCGCGGGGACACGCTGGGTCATGGAGAGCGACGATCGGCTCATCAAGATCACCCTCAAGGGCCTTCATGGGCCCATCGAGGTCAAGGGCCAGCAGTACCCGGGCCAGGTGCCGATGACCGGTTTCGAAGCACTGCTGAACGATGAAGAAATCGCAGCGGTCCTGACCTACGTCCGCAACGCCTTCGGCAACGAAGGGGACACCATCTCAGCCGATCAGGTCGAGCGGGTCCGCGAAGAGGCGAAGGGCCACATCGGCTTCTATCAGCCCACGCAACTGCTCGAGGCCCACCCGCACGAGTGATGTGCTGTGGGGCAGCTGCGAGCGATCCCGCACCGCAGTCCCAAGCCTGAACTGAAGGCGACTTGGTAACAATCAAAGCCGGCCCCGTTTGAGAAGAATGGGGCCGGCTTTTTTGGTTCATCATCAGGTTTTAGAGCCGAAGCGAATGGATGTGCGGCAGAAACGTCACGTGCAGTCTAGTTGTCGCGGGCCCAGCGATTTCCGCATGGATCAGTGCTCTTATTGAAGCCCGACGGCTTGGAGGCCCAACTCGATGAGCCGAAGCTGGAGCTTCGCCGCGATCGGCAACGGCAGGGCGTGCAGCGGTTGGTTCGGTTGCCGAGTGTCGCGGCGCGTCGCTCCCGCAGGTCCCACGAACAGCGGCAACTCGGTGACCAGGCACAGCGGATCGCCGCCGAGCTTCCGGACGAATTCCATGGAGCTGTCGTGGAACAGCTTCGCGGTTTCGGCATCGCCCAGGGCTTCAAAACGCGCCCGCATCGCTTCGCCGCGAGGCGTCGTCGAAAAGCCGGGCCCCAGGTACTCAAAACCCTTCTCGCCTTGCCGATCCCAATCCAGCAGCCCCAGCCCCTCCGCCTGAACCGCCTCGACCCACCGCTGCTTCAGATCGGCTGTGCGATCGCGCCAGTGTCGATCGATCAGCAGCCACGCCCCTTCGCCCACCGCCATACCATGCAGACTGAAGTGCAGGTCGATCGGCCCCCATTGCCGCAACAGCACCGCCACGGCTTGGTTCTCCGGCCGCATCTCCGGATACCCGAACTCAATATCCCGCCCCGGCCGCTCGCGCACCGCATGCTCCGCGAACGCCAGCGGATCGGGCCAGCGTTCGATCCAGGGCTGATTCGCCGCCTCGCCGTCGGGATTCACGTGCGGCACGATGATGAACGTCACCCGCTCCAGCAGTTCCGCCAGCGCTTCGCGATGCTCAATCAGCCCCACGCATAGCAGCCTGAGCACCTCGGGCCCCACCGGCTCATCCGCATGAGCCCCCGCCACAAGTGAAACGTGCCGCGGCCCCTTTCCGATCATCGCAGCATAAAGCGGCCGCCCCGCTTCGCTGTGACCGATGTGCTCGAATCGGGCGATCTCGGGATGCTTCGCACACGCCTCGGCGATCGGCCCCTCCGCCTCCGCGTGCGTGGTGAACGTCATCCCCTCGGTGTTAAGAATTTCATTGAGCATCCTGACAGTCTAACTCCATCGCTCATCGCGCATCGCCCCTAGCCGCGAGGCTACGCCTCGCCGGTCCCCCAGCCAGACGTAGTCTCGCGGCTATCTTCGAAACTGATCGCCCGCTGCGTGCGTCAGTTTGTTATTATCTGCTGGACAAGCGGATTTTCTGCACGACACGCCCCCGGACACCCGATAATTATCTATTGCATGTTTGCTTTGCTCCGACAGATCGGCGACGCGCTCGACCGGATCGACCTCGCCGGCTGGACGCTCACGCTCAGCGGCATGATCGTCGTCGCTGTGACCGTCATTACGCCCGCCTACCTTGAAGCCCGGCAGATCGAGGCGCAATGCATCGTCCTCCGTCAGGCCGCCACACGCACCGACTCGCACTACCAGAATTACATCGCCTTTGATCAGGCGCTCAGGCGTAACGATCCGCTCCTGCTCGAACGCCTCGCCTGGCACCACCTGCGGATGAGGCCGGCGGGCACCGACGCGATGGAAACCCTGGAAGATCCCTGGCTGGTGCCGAGCGTCGACCAGTGGGTCGCCCCGCCCAGCGAATCGATCATGATCCCCGCTGAGATCAAGCTGCCCGATTCCACGCTGGTTCGGCTGATCACCGCCGAGCCTCGGCCGTGGGTGCTTGCTTTCGGTGCCTGGCTCATCCTCGTCGGGCTGCTGATCAATCCCACCGTCGCATCGCGGGACGACGAAGAAGACGACGCCGCCGACGAGGATGAAGAGGCAAGATGACGCCGACGCCTGACGCTGCCGTTTTCCACGCTCGCCTGAAGCTGAATCTGGTCAACGGCCTCGGCCCCATCCTCACGCAGCGTCTCGAGGAGTCGCTCGGCTCCGCCGAAGCCATCTGCGACGCGTCGGTGCAACAGCTCAGCGGCGTGCAGGGCATCGGCCGGAAGAAGGCCGAGATGATCCGCCGTTCGCTCGACGAGACCGACGTCGATCGCGAACTCGCCCTCATCGCAGAGTTCGGCGTGAACGTCGTCAGCATCCATGACGAGGCCTATCCCGCACTGCTGAGGCACATCATCGATCCGCCGCCGTTGCTGTACGTGCGTGGCACGCTTGAACGCACCGATGCGCTCGGCCTCGCGATCGTCGGCTCGCGCCGCTGCACCGCCTACGGGCGTGAACAGGCCGACCGCATGGCTGCCCTCGGATCGCAGGCGGGGCTGACCATCATCAGTGGTGGGGCGTACGGCATCGACGCAGCCGCCCATCGCGCCACCTTGCGTGTACAAGGCCGAACGATCGCCGTCGTCGGCTGCGGCCTCGCGCGCTGCTACCCCGCCGACCACGCTGAACTGTTCACACAGATCGCCGACAGTGGCGCCGTCGTTTCCGAGTTCCCGATGACGACCCCGCCGATCGCTGACAACTTCCCCCGTCGCAATCGCATCATCTCAGGCCTCTCGCTCGGCGTGCTCGTCATCGAAGCCGCCCAGCGCAGCGGGGCCCTCATCACCGCACGCCTCGCTGCGGAGGAACATCATCGCGAGGTGATGGCGCTGCCCGGGCGAGTCGATTCCGCAGCAAGCGTCGGTTGTCATAAGATCCTGCGCGAGGGCTGGGCAAGCCTCGTCACCAGCCCCGCCGATGTTCTCGACGCGCTGGGTGAAGCCGGGCAGACGCTGAAGGCCGCCATGACCGAATCGCGCGGATCCGATGCTTCGGAAGGCACCGCGAAAGAAAAAGATCACGCCGCGACGGAAAAATCATCATCTGATTGTGAAAATTTACCGACAGATACGCGTAAGGTGCTTGACGCGATCCCATGCGAGCCGCTATCAATCGATGAAGTGTGTCGCGCCACCGGATTGGGCGTTCCCGCAGTGCAAGGGCACTTGACGCAGCTGCAACTCACGGGCCATATCGAACGGCTCCCGGCCAACCAGGTGCGACGCCGGCGTGGGTGAGACAATAAATTCGAGCCTCAGGCTCACAAACATCTGTGAAACAAGGACAGATAATTGGACGTTGAAAGCATGACCAAGCGTTTCCTCGAAGTGCCCGCTGGGCCCACTCCGCCCGCCGTCGTCAACGTGATCGTCGAGATCGCCAAAGGCCGACGCAGCAAGTTCGAGATGGACAAGGAAACGGGCATGTTCCGCCTCGACCGTTATCTCTACTCATCCCTGCATTACCCGGGCGACTACGGCTTCATCCCCCACACGCTCGCACAAGACGGCGACCCGCTCGACATCATCGTCATGGTCAACGAGCCGACCTTCACCGGCTGCCTCATCGAAGCCAGGCCCATCGGCCTCTTCAAGATGACCGACCGAGGCGTCAACGATTACAAGATCCTCGCCGTGCCTAACTCCGATCCCACCTACGATGATTTCCACGATCTGTGGCGCGTGCCCCCGCACTTCCTCCGCGAGGTCGAGCACTTCTTCGCCACGTACAAGCAGCTCGAAGAAGCGATCGTCGTGACCCAGGGTTGGGAGTCTTCGGACAAAGCCAAGGCGGAGATCGAGTTCTCCATCTCCCGCTACGAATCGCAAGTCGACAAAATGCTCGACCGCGAGAAGGCCACGCAGGATCGGCTCCCCAACGCCACCCCGACGCCGTACGCGCCCCAGGCCGCCGAGAGCGACAAGACCGTCGTCGCGATGCCCAAAAAGGCTCCGGCGAAGAAGACCAAACGCCCGACCCGCGCCAAGACCAGCACGAAAAAATCCAACGGCAAGGTCGCTTCCACCAAGACCGCCAAGAAGACGAAGTCGACCAAGAAGCGCTGATCGGACCGGTCACAACACACGCATTCGCTTCAGCAGGCTGCCCATCGGCAGCCTGCTTTCGCATGGGCATCGGTACGCCGAACAACATCAGCGCTGACCTGAAGGTCGCGCCGGGGTATGATGCGACAACTCAATAGCCATCGTCTCTCTCGAAGGAAGCGACATGACCGAACAATCCAAGCATGAAAATCTGTCGGCCCTCAAGCAGCGCCTCGCTTGCGTCGCGGCCTTGGTCTGGATCCTCGTGGCCATCGTCATGGTTCAGCAGGCCGTCGCCGGAGCGGAGAAACCGTTCAATACCGAAGACCTCTCTGGCTGGTCGTTCAAGCATCACGATTCCAACGAGAGCCAATGGCGCGTCGGAACGGCCAAACTCCATCCCGATGATCCCCGCGCTCTGCTTGTCACAGACGGCGATGAGCTGGTCAATGCGAACGGCCACGGCGTCGACATCTACAGCGACGAAGTCTACGGCGACCACGTCATCGAACTGGAAGTCATGGTGCCCCGCGGCTCCAACTCCGGTATCTACGTCCACGGCGAGTACGAGGTGCAGGTGCTCGACAGCTATGGTCAGGAAAACCCCGGCGTCGGCGACATGGGAGGCATCTACGGTGCAGCCCCGCCGACCAATCCCCGCTATGTCGCGCCGGGCGAGTGGAATACCTTCCGCATCGCATTCCGCGCTCCCCGGTTCAACAGCGACGGCGAAAAGACTCACGATGCCGTGTTCGAAGAGGTCAAGCTCAACGGCCGCGTGATCCACGAAGATCTCACCATCGGCGGCCCCACGCCCGCCGGCGTCGACGGTCGCGAAAAAGCCGAGGGCCCCATCATGTTCCAAGGCGACCACGGACCCGTTTCCTATCGCAATATCCGCATCACGCCGCTCGACTGAAGGCCAAGTAAGGGGAGAGAATCGTCATGGCAAACGTTTTTGCCATCAGCTGCCTCGTCGCGATGACGCTGGCGCTGACGCTTACCGGGTGCGGCGACCCCGGCGAGGCAGAGCCTCCCGGGACCACCGCAGCGATCGCCGGCGGCGACCCCGCCGGTCGCGTCGCCGAGCGTGCTGAGGATGTGAAGCCGATGAGCGAGGGCGCTCACGCGCCCGTCGGCACATTGCTCGACGCCGACGGCGCAGAGGTCGACCTCGAGCAGACCTATGCCGAGGGGCCGACGCTGCTGGTTTTCTTCCGCGGCGGCTGGTGCCCGTACTGCTCAGAGCACCTGGCGGACCTGATCGATCTCGACCCCGAGATGCGGGAGATGGGCATCCAGATTGTCGCCGTAAGCCCTGATAAACCCGATCTTTTAAGCGATAAGGCCGACGAGATGGGGCTGAATTACCGGCTGCTTTCCGACAGCCCCATGACAGTGGCGCAGGCGTTCGGCCTCGCTTTCAGGGTCGACGACGAGACGATCGAGCAGTACGACGACTACGGCATCGACCTGGAAGAAAGCTCCGGCCAGTCACATCATCTTCTGCCCGTGCCGGCGGTCTATCTCATTGATCGCGAGGGCGTGATCCACTTCGCCCACTGGAATCCAGACTACAAGCAACGCGTGGACCCTGCGGACCTTATGGCCGCCGCGACCCGCGTCACCAGCGAGTAACGCTCGCAGATCTCAACAAGTAAGCGGCGATTCTATACGCGCAACAGAGCCGGGTTGTTTCCAACCCGGTTTTTTCGCGCGCACGTGACGGACAAACCGGCTGTCTGGTGTGCGGGCGGTGGGCGTGGTGGTGGGGTGGGGGGGGCAGCCGTGGGAAATGTGGCCGCCGCCGTTGCAGATGTGACAAAAAAAAGGCGACGAGAATGCCGAAGCAAACTCGCCGCCCGTCCGGGGTAACCTGTTTATGTCGACCTGCTCGAGGTTGGGATCAACGGTCATTAAACCGGATCAACGCCGCCTCTGAACTCTCCAATGCCCGTCGATGACATATACTAGCCGATCCTCTTCGTTTGTCCAGTACCGAAGGGGAAAGAATGGCAAAAAATTTGCACAAACCTGCATCGCCCAACCAACATATGTTGCAGTGAGTAAACCAGATGGCGACTTTCAATAAGATACTTGCCGATCTTGCACTATAGCCGATTCGCCGTCATACCTCCGGAAAATCCTTGACATCCGGGGGGCGCAAGCACGGTTGCCGTCGCCAAAAAAGCGCGATTGCCATTACCGACCGAGCGTTTCCACCTCGTCGAGGTCTTCATCGAAGTGCTCGCCCGGGTTCACGAAGCGTTCATGTTCGAGCTGGTACTGCTTGTCGTGCAGCTCGCGATAGCGGCCGTGCCGCGCCAGCAGGGTGTCGTGGGTGCCGCGCTCGACGATTCGGCCGCCCTCCATCACGAGGATCTCATCGGCCGAGCGGATCGTCGAGAGGCGGTGGGCGATCACGAACGTCGTTCGCCCTGTGCGAAGGTGCTTAAGTCCGTCCTGGATCATCTGTTCGGACTCGCTGTCGAGGCTGCTGGTGGCCTCGTCGAGGATCAGGATGCGGGGCTCAGCCAGCAGGGCCCTGGCGATGGCGATGCGCTGGCGCTGCCCGCCTGAGAGGCGGATGCCGCGCTCGCCGACGATCGTGTCGTAACCTTTTGGGAATTCCTTGATGAAAACATCGCAGTGGGCGAGCTTTGCGACGCGCTTGACGTCGTTGATGTCTGCTTCGGGATTGGCGAAGGCGATGTTCTCGGCGATGGTGCCGTCGAAGAGGAAGTTTTCCTGCAGGACGACGCCGAGCTGGCTCCGGAAGTCGCGTATGCGGAGGTCAGACAGGTTCTTACCGTCGATGACCACGCGCCCCTTCTGCGGTTTATGGAAGGCCATCGCCAGTGAGACCAGCGTGCTTTTGCCCGCCCCGCTGGAGCCGACGAGTGCGACGGTTGACCCGGCTGGGGCTTCGAGGTTGATGTCTTTGAGCACGGGGGCGTCGGGGTCGTAGCCGAAGGTGACGTTCTCGAAGCGGATATCGCCTCGGATCGGGGGGCAGGGCTCGCGCTCAGCTTCGTCGGCATCTTCGGGCGTCAGCTGCATGACTTCGCGGATGCGGTCGAGGCCGGCGAAGGCTTCGGAGATTTGTGTGCCGATGGAGGCGATCTGGGTGATGGGGGCGGCGAGCATGAAGGTGAGCATGGAGAACCAGATCAGGTCGCCCGGCGTCATGGTGCCGTTGAGGGTGGCCCGGCCGCCGATGAGGATGAGGATGACGGCGATGAGCCCGCCCGCCACCTTCGCCATGGCCGCCGTGGCCGAGGAGCCGGTGATGGTCGCGGCGATTTTCACGAAGAGCCGATCGACGCCGCCGGAGAAGGCCCGCTGCTCGAAGGGTTCGGCCGTGTATGCCTTTACGATGCGGATGCCGTTGATGGATTCGTTGAGTCGTCCGGTGACCTGTGCGTTGATCTCCCGCCGTTCGCGGAACAGCGGCCGGATGATGCTGAAGGCGATCGCCATGCCGATGCCGAATACCGAAAGGACCACCAGGACCCAGAGGGTCATCATGGGGTTGATCCACAGCATGAACCCGAGGGCGATGAGGGCGGTCATGATGCCGCTGATGAGCTGCACGATGCCGTTGCCGACGAGGTTTCGGATGCCGTCGGCGTCGGTCATGATGCGGGAGATGAGGGCACCGCTCTGGGTGCGGTCGAAGTATTTGGGTGGCAGGCGTGTGACGTGGGTCTGGACGGTTTTGCGGAGGTCGTTGATGGCGCGTTGGGCCGCCACGCCGAGCAGCTGGGAGAGGCCGAACGTCGTCACGGCCAGCACGAAGGTCGCGCCGCCGGTCAACAGGGCGAGGGGCGTGAGCAGTTCGTGGCGGCCGGCACCGATCACTTCATCGACTAACTGCTTGCCTGCCCATGGGATAACAAACGCCGTCGCACTGGCCACGAGCATGAGCGCGAGGCCTGTGGTGAGGCGGATCCAGTGATGCCGGAGCAGGTCAAACGTCTCTATCCAGACGATGGACCAACGGATAGGTCTTTTGCCAGGTCGTATCTTCAACATTCCCTCTAAGGCTCAACTGAGCTTTGCAGCTGAGAAAATAACTTTAGGGCCGCGGGGCCCGGGTGGTCCACTTGTGACGCAAAGGTTGCCGATTTTCGTTCAGTTGGCTGCTGCCTCGGCTTCGCGTGGGGCGGTCGCTTCGGTCAGCTTCTCGCGGAGCCAGCCGGGACGGTCGGTGGTGATCGAATCGACGCCGAGTTCGCGGAAGTGCTGGGCGAGGGGGAGGTCGTTGACCGTCCAGGTATGGAAGCCTAAGTCCCGCTGTCGCAGGGCGCTGACGAAGGTTTCGTCGACCACGTCACGGTTGGCGTGGGTGCCGATGCCGCTGGCGCCGCTGCGGCGGAGGGTCGTCAGCACGCGATCAAGCGAGGGGCTCCAGGTGTCCGTGGTCTCGTCATGTCTGTAGGAAAGCAGCCAGTTGGCGGTGATATCGGGCAGCCGACGGCGAACCTCGGTGACGACCTCGGCGTCAAAGGCGATCACCACGATCTGCTCGGCCGGCAGACCGGCCTGCTCGATGGTTTCGACCAGTGCATCGATGATCTCGACGCCTGATTTCACCTCAATGAAGAACTGCTTGGTCTCCGGCACCGTCGCGAGCGCCTCGGCGAGTGTCGGAAGTCGTTCGCCAGCCCACTGTTCGCCTTTCCACGTGCCAGCGTCCAGCGTCCGCAGTTCCGCGAGGGGCGTCTCGGCGACGACGAGGTCGCGATCGGTCGTGCGCGCGGTGGTGCGATCGTGGATGCAGACGATTTCGCCGTCGGCGGTGAGGTAGAAGTCGCCTTCGACCGCATCGGCCCCACGCTCCCACGCCAGTTCAAAAGCGGCGAGGGTGTTCTCCGGCGCGTCCCATGACGCCCCGCGATGGGCGACGATCTGCTGCCCCCAGACCGAGCCGCTGAGGGCGAGAAGGGCGATGATGCAGATCACGGGCACTTGGATACGTGACGTCAGAATGTGCATGGCGTGGGTTCCGGTGGTGGTGGGGGGGCACAGGGTGCAAGCGGACGCGCGCCGTCAACACCTTTATCGAACCACAGAGGCACAGAGGGGGAGGAGGGGGGAAAAGGCAGAGAGGAGATTTCTTATCTCTGATCTCTTCAACTTTCGAGTTCTCCTGCTCTTATCTCCTCTTCCTCTGTGCCTCTGTGGTTGTATTCTCTTAATTCGAAGGCCTCCGCCGAGGCCGGGGTGGCGTGGTGGTGGAGGTCACACTTTAACATGCTGCCAGCCGCCATGCAGGAAGCGGGCGAGGAAGAGTAGGCCTCGGACGGTGAGTTCGAGGCTGAGTGCGATCCAGACGCCGACGAGTCCCCATTCCAGCGTGACGCCCATGAACCAGACCAGCGGCAGGCGGACGATGTAGGTGGACGCGAAGTTCAGCAGCATGGTCGTGCGCGTATCGCCTGCGCCACGGAGCGCACCGGCGAGGATCATGGCGGTGCCGAAGCCGATCTGTGCAAACCCGCAGATGACCAGCAGGGTGGGTGCCTGATCGAGGAAGGTAGGTTGATCGGTCATCACCCACACGAAGGGTTGGGGGATGAGGATAAAGAGGATGCCGAGCGAGGACATCACCGCGGCCCCGTAGCTCCAGCAGACCCAGACGGCTTTCTTGGCGCCCTGCGGATTGCCCGCGCCGAGGTATTGGCCCGCCATGGTCGCAGCTGCCTGTCCGAACGCGAAGCCGGGCAGGAAGCTGAGCGCTTCGATGCGGATGGCGATGACGTGGGCACCCATCGCGTTGGCCTGGGGGAGGTGGCCGACGACGTAGACGACGACGGCGTTGCCGATCCAGAACATCAGGCTCTCGGCGAGGTTAGGCCAGCTGATGCGGATGATGCGATGCGTCATGCGTTTGTGCGGGCGGAGTCGGTGGAGGTGGAGCTTGAGGCCGCCTCTTCCGCGGAGCAGCAGGGCGATCATGAGGAAGGCCCCGACGGCCCAGGCCGCCATGGTGCCGATGGCGATGCCCGCGACGCCGTGGCCGCCGATCGGGGCGGGGCCGATCACCAGCAGCAGACTGACGGTGATGTTCACGATGTTGACGACGCCCATGACCATGAACGGTGAGCGTGTATCGCCGGCACCTCGCAGGCACGCACTGCCGACGAAGAGGATGGCCATGAAGGGGATCATGGCGGCGAGCAGGCGCAGGTAGAGGGTGCTCATTTCGTGGGCGCGCGGTTCGAGGCCGAACACCCAGCCGAAGACGGGGGCGATGATGACGAAAACCGTCGCCATGATGCTGCCCCAGATCACCGCGATGGTGAGTGACTGCCCAAGAGCTGCGTTCGCCTCCCGACGATGTCTTGCTCCCACGGCCCGGCTGATGAGCGCCAGTGCCCCGACACCGACGGCTCCCTGGAACAGGCCCATCAGCCACATCACGTAAGCGGCCACGCCCATCGCGTTGGTCGCATGCACGGCTTCGGTCGGCAGGCGTCCGGCCAGGGCGGTATCGACCAGCCCCACGAAAAAGGCCATAAACTGCTCGAGCAGGGGCCATTTCGCGAGGAGCCACACCTGCTGACGCAGCGTCAGATCGTCGCGCAGGGCCACCGATTGCCGATTGCGGCGCGGTACGGCAGACGGCGTGACGCCCACCTCAGGCGGCACGTTTCGGATCTGAGAATCAGCTCGGCGGATGGTGAATCGCTCCTGTCGACCAAGTGCGGTCGAAGTCGCGGATTGTAGAACTATAAACGGCGCGGTACAAAAAACGGTTCGAAATCATCATCCGCGAGCAGGATGTTCTATTGCGCGGGGATCCGCCAGGAGTATTGCATGTCCAAAACCGGCTACATCGCCATCGACCTCGGAGCCGAATCCGGACGCGTGATCGTCGGCACACTCAGCGACGGCGTCATCACCATGCACGAAGCCCACCGCTTCGCCAACGTCCCCCAGCGTCTCCCCTCAGGCATGCATTGGGACCTGCTGGGCCTGTGGGGCAACATCCTCGACGGCGTCCGCGATGCCATCGCGTGGGCACCGCAGCAGGGGATCGAACTCGTCTCGCTCGGGGTCGATGCGTGGGGTGTGGACTGGTCGCTGCTAGGCTGCAACGGCGAACTGCTGGGCCTGCCGCACTGCTACCGCGATGAGCGTCACCAGGTGGCGTACGAGAAAACGCTGAAGCGGATGACGCCTGAGAGGATCTATGAGCGTACAGGCATTCAGTTTATGCCTTTGAACACGCTCTACCAGATGGTGGCCCGGTTCGATGCTGAGCCGGCCCTGCTGGAGAACGCCAGGCATCTGCTGTTCATGCCCGACCTGCTGCACTACTTCTTCAGCAAGGTGCCGGTGATTGAATCGTCGATCGCGTCGACCAGCCAGATGATCGATCCGCGGACCGGCGACTGGGCAGGTTCGATGCTTCACGAACTGGGGCTGCCGACGCAGATGCTGACCAAGCCGGTGCCGCCTGGCACGAAGATCGGCAAGCTGCGGGCGGAAGTGGCCGAGTACGTCAATGCCCCCGCGGGCTTGCAGGTGATCGCCCCGGCTGCTCACGATACCGCCAGTGCCGTGGCTGCGATCCCTGCTGAGCCGGGCAAGAACTGGGCGTTTCTCTCGAGCGGGACGTGGTCGCTGATGGGGGTGGAGATTGACGAGCCCTGCCTCACCGATGCGGCCCGGGCGGTCCCCTTCACCAACGAAGGCGGGGTCGACGGCACCTTCCGCTTCCTGAAGAACATCTCCGGCCTCTGGCTGGTTCAGGAGACGCGGCGGGATTATCAGCAGCGTGGCGAATCGTATGACTACGCAGCACTTGCGGAGCTTGCGGGGCAGGCGGAGCCGTTCCGGACACTGGTGAACCCGGACCATCCGCCGTTCGCTCAGCCGGGTGATATGCCCGCCAAGATTGCGGATTTTGCGCGGGAGACCGGTCAGCCTGTGCCGGAAACGGTGGGGCAGTTCGTCCGCTGCTGCCTGGAGAGCCTCGCCCTGACCTACCGTGCCACGCTTGAACTGCTTGAGCAGGTGCTTGATCGCAAGATCGAGGTCCTCCACGTCGTCGGAGGCGGCGGCAAGAACGAACTGCTGAATCAGATGACCGCCGACGCCATCGCCAGGCCCACCATCGTCGGCCCCTACGAAGCGACAGGCGTCGGCAATGTGCTCGTGCAGGCCATGGGAGCGGGGGACGTTCAGGACCTCGCTGAGATGCGTCAGATCGTGCGCGCCTCGTTCAGCCCCAAACGCTATGAGCCGCAGAACACCAGCCCCTGGGACCAGGCCTACGACCGCCTCCTGCAATGGCGGTAAGCACATAGCCCCGGCCTTGGCCGGGGTCCCCACCTGCTTCCCCGGCCAAGGCCGGGGCTATTAGGCGTGACGAAACGAAAAATTCACCCACGCATGCCCCGCCCCGCGTGATCCGATGCGGCAGCGTGGCTACAATCGCACCCGATGCGTTTACTCAGGCAGCAGCCGAGTAAACCCTTTCCCCAATTCCACCTTTTGCTAGAGGACGTTCGATATGGCTTTCATCGTTGGTCAGCAGGCCCCGGATTTCGAGCTCGACGCCGTGCTTGACGGGCAGTTCAAGTCCATCAAACGCGAAGACTACAAGGGCAAATGGCTCGTCGTGTTCTTCTATCCGCTGGATTTCACCTTCGTCTGCCCCACTGAGATCCTCGCCTTCTCCGATCGCGTGGACGAGTTCAAAAAGCTCGGTGCCGACGTCGTCGGGGCCAGCATCGACAGCAAATACACCCACCTGGCATGGACCGAGAAGCCCCGCGACGACGGCGGCATCCAGGGCCTGGCTTATCCCCTCCTCGCCGACCTGAACAAGCAGATGGCCGCCGACTACGGCGTCCTCACCGACGCGGGCGTCGCCCTCCGTGGCCTGTTCATCATCGACCCCGACGGCGTCGTTCAGCACGCCACCATCAATAACCTCGGCGTCGGCCGAAGCGTCGATGAAACCCTCCGGCTCCTCCAGGCCTTCCAGTTCGTCCGCGAGAACGGCGAAGTCTGCCCCGCCGACTGGAAGCCCGGCCGCGCTTCGATGAAGCCCGACTGGGACGGCTCGAAGCAGTGGTTCGCCGCCAACGGCGACAACTGAACCCAATTTCCAACCCGATAAGCACACGCTGGGGCGGTCGATTCACGTCGATCGCCCCTCTTCTTGCGCGCTCCCACCGCCCGGTTCGCATGATTTTCCGCTTTTTCAAAGAAAAAAAACACACCGCTTTTAATTCCCTCTTGCCATTTCTAACCAATCCGGTACATAAGGGATCGTCGACGCGCCACAGCGTATTGACACTGCCGCGATAGCCCTTTCCGCCTCACGCGTCGCGGCAGGCACTCAGCAGACGATCGGCAGATATGCTTGGGAAGGCCGGAATTTTGCACGCGAAACATATTCCAGTCGTAATTTTTGAAGCACGGACCCTTGCAGAGTTCACCATGCCGATTTATGCTTATCGCCCTCAAGGCAGAGCCGTGCAAACGTGCGGTGCGATTCGTACAGTTCTGCAACAAGTTGTTTCGAGGCGAAAACACGCAGTGCAGGTTTTTTCCTGAGGCACGGAGGTTCATGTTGGCCCATCGTCATAAAGCCCTCGCGATCGTCTCAGCCGTCTGCCTCCTTTTCATAGTGATTGGCACGACGAGCCGAACATCCGCCCAGGATCACCCGACCGCCGGTCAGCTATTGCAGACCGGCGTTGAGCAATTCGAGGAAGGTCGGCTCGAAAGAGCCCAGGCCACCCTCCGTCGGGTCGATCCAGTCCAGTTGAGCCGCGAAGAGCGGACAACGCTTCGACAGGCATTGGCGGCGATCCGCGAGGAGAGAGCAGCGGCGCAGACCCCACCACCCGCTCCCGAGCCGGAGGCCGAACCCGAGCCCCAGCCGGAACCGGAGCCGGAACCTCAGCCCGAGCCGGAACCCGAGCCTCAGCCGGAACCCGAGCCTCAGCCGGAGCCCGAGCCCGAGCCGGAGCCGGAGCCCGAGGTTGAACTCGTCGTCGAGGAGGAAACTCCCGCCGCCGAGGAGACCGAAGCGCCGGTCGCAGCTGAAGAAGACGGTCAGCTTCTGCTTCGCCAGGCTCGTCTGTTGCACGCTCAGCAGCTTGTCGCCGAGGGCGAGCAGGCCGCTGAAGAAGGTCAGAACAATCGCGCTGCTCAGTTGTTCCAGCAGGCGCTGCAGATCGACCCGGACAACGAAGCCGCCAGCCGTGGGCTTGAAACCGTTCAGGCAGCCATGGTCCGCGACGATGGCCCCAGCATCATCGAAGACTTCGGCAACATCGCTCAGTTGCGTGGCCAGCAGGCTCGTGCCCGCTACGAAGAGGCCATCAACTCCGCCGAGCGTGCCCTTGAAGCCGGTGAGCACCGCAGCGCGCAGGAAGCAGTCTTCCTCGCCAAGGCGATCCTCGACACCAACCGTCAGTATCTCACGCAGTCGGAGTACGATCAGCTCCGCAGTGCCGCAACCCAACTCGGCGACCAGGTAGCGGAGGCCGACGAACGCGCTCGTGCCGAGCAGCTGCTGGAAACCGAGGAGCAGGTCGGTCGTGAGCAGATGGAAGCCCGTCAGAGGCGTTCGCGTCAGCAGTACGACCGCGTCCAGCAGATGCTCCGTCGGGCTGCCGATCTCCGTCGTGACCTCAACTATGAGGAATCGCTGGAGGTCCTCGACCAGATCCTCTTCATCGATCCCAACAACGTCGCCGCCCAGGCGATGAAGGAGATGATCGAAGACACGATCATCGCTCGCAACTACCGGTCGACCACCCGGACCCGCGGCGTGGAACTGGCCAAACAGTCCGTCGAGCTTCTCGAAGCTTCCGTTCCTTACACCGAGATCGTGCAGTACCCCGCCGACTGGCCCCAGCTCAGTCGGCGTCGCACCGGCGGCACCGAGGACGGCGCCGATTCGGTCGCCAACCAACGCGTCACTGAAGCGATGAACGAGCCGATCCGCGTGTCCTTCGACGGTCACCGGTTCGACAACGTCATCGAATATTTCCGCACGATCACCGAAGTGAACTTCGTCGTGAACTGGCGTGCGATTGAGATCGCAGGCGCCGAACCCAGTTCCACCGTTAGCATCGAACTTGACGATGTCCCCGCAAACCGGGCGCTGTCGCTCGTGCTTGATCAGGTAGGCGACGGCTTCACGCCTTTGTCCTACACCGTCGAAGACGGCATCGTCAACATCTCCACCGAGGAAAACCTCGGCCGCAACACGACCATCCGGACCTACGACATTCGTGACCTGCTCGTCCAGGCCCCGCACTTCACCGGTGCACCCAGCTTCGACCTCGTGGAAATCACACGTGGCGACCAGCAGGGCGGCGGCGGTGGTGGTCGTGGCGGCGGCGGCGGCGGGCGTGGCGGCGGTGGCGGCGGCGGTGGCGGTGGCGGCGGCCTCTTCGAGGATAACCAGGACGAAGAGGACGATTCCGAAGCACGCGAGGAACTCACGCTCCAGATCATGGACCTCATCCGTGACACCGTCGACCCCGACAACTGGCGCTTCGCCGGCGGCATGGTCAGCACCATGAGCGAACTCAACGGCACGCTCATTGTCAACTCGACCGGCCCGAACCATCAAGAGATCAGCGGCCTCCTCTCGCAGCTCCGTGAGACCCGCGCCATCCAGATCAACGTCGAAGCACGATTCCTCCTCGTTGACCAGAACTTCCTCGACGAAGTCGGCGTCGACATGGACATCACCATCGATAACCTCGGCTCCGATTTCGCGCCGATCGTGATCGAACAGGATCACCTCAACATCGCTGAGCGTCAGAGCACTGCCATCACCGGCAGCTTCGGCTCGCCCGATGGCAGCGTGGTGGACGGCGGCGGTAATGGGCAAGGCACGTCCTTCCGTCGCGGCATGAGCATCAGCGGCGGTTTCATGAACGACGTGCAGGTCGACCTGCTCATCCGTGCCACGCAGGCCAACCGCCGCACGACGAACCTCAGTGCACCCCGCCTGACGTTCTTCAACGGCCAACGCGCCTACGTCATGGTCGCCACCCAGCTGTCCTACGTGTCTGACCTCGAAGCCGTGGTCGGCAGTGGTGCCGCTGCCTTCGATCCGCAGATCGACGTGGTCTCCAGCGGTGTCATCCTCGACGTCGAAGGCACGGTCAGTGCCGACCGACGCTACGTGACGCTCACGGCTCGGCCTTCGCTCGCCCGTGTTATCCGTATCCGTCAGGTTCAGTCGGCGACGGCGACGGCCGGCAACCAGGGCAACTTCTTCGGCGGCGGTGACGATGATGACGACGATGACAATGGCGGCAACACCGGCATCGCAACCGGCATCATCGAAGCCCCTGAGCTCGAAATCACCAACGTCAACACCACCGTCAGCGTTCCCGATAAGGGCACACTGCTCCTCGGCGGGCAGCGTCTGCTGGCGGACGTCGAAGTTGAGGCCGGTGTCCCCGTCCTCAGTAAACTCCCCATCATCAACCGGCTGTTCACCAACCGCTCGACGGTTAAGGATGAACGCACGCTGCTGATTCTCATTCGTCCCACCATCCTCATCCAGCAGGAGAAGGAAGACGAGCTGTTCCCAGGGATGCAGCAATCCAATGAGATGTTCGGCGGCGGTCTGAACTACTGAGTTCCAGCAACTAACCGCGGCCGCTTCCCGAAAGGGAGGCGGCCGTTTTTGCACCACGGCGGAGCGCAAAGCAACAGACTCCGCCTGTAACGCGACTTGTCCATTCGCTCTCCCCGCGCCGCTGGCAGGAGTATCAGGAAGATGGCTGAAGAGAATTCGAAACTCACGATTCAGAAACGAACCGATGTCACGATCGTCGAATTTCTGGACCGCAATATTCTCGACGAAGCGAGCATCTACCAGATCGGCCAGGAGATCTCGGAGTTAATCGACGACGCGTCCGACCCGAAGCTGCTCATCAGCTTCGCGAATGTCGACCATCTCTCCAGTGCAGCGCTGGGCACGCTGATCACGATCAACAAGAAGATCCGTCAGAAGGACGGGCAGCTTCGTCTGGCGAACATCGACCCTCAGATCTATGAAGTGTTCGTCATCACCAAGCTCAACGATCTGTTCCAGATCCATGAGAACACGCAGCAGGCGCTGGCAAGTTTCAACTGAGTTCGCCAGGGCTGCGGCCGGTGACCGGACAGGGACATGGAGGCACGTTCTGTGGGACGATCTGTCGTTGAGGGCAAGCTGGTGGTGCCGTCTCGGCTTGAAGAGGTCGGCCGCGTTGAACAGCAGTTGCTGACCGCGATCGCGGAGCACGGCTATGCGGGCTCCGACTGCTTCGCCATCAAGTTGGCGCTGGAAGAAGCGCTTGCGAACGCGATCAAACACGGCAACGCGTCCGACCCCGCCAAGCAGGTACAGGTGACCTATCAGGTGGATCCCGCGCGTGTCCGCATCGAAGTTTGCGATGAAGGGCCGGGCTTCGATCCCGAGGACGTCCCCGATCCCACGCTGGATGAGAACCTGGAAAAGCCGTTCGGCCGAGGGGTGATGCTGATGCGGACGTACATGACGGAAGTCAGCTACAACGCGTCAGGCAATTGCGTTATCCTCGTCAAAGCTCGAAGCAGCGAACAGGCATCCAGCAAGTCGTCATGACCCTCCGCAATCAGCGCCCCTGAGGAGCCGCGATGGGTAAGTTTGCCATTCATGCCGACGCCCGTGAGGATGGGGTCATCCTCAAACTCGTCGGCGAGTTGACCGTTCATGACAGCGAACCCCTGAAACAGCAACTGTTTGCTGCACTCGAGCATCGCCCGAAGCGGGTGGTGATCGATGCATCGGCGTTGACATTCATCAGCAGCTTAGGGCTGGGCAGCCTGGTTGAAGTTCGTCGCGCGCTTGAAGCCGACAGCGTGACGCTTAGACTAGCCGGTGCGTCCGACTTTGTCGCTGAGATATTCCGCAAGACGCGGTTGGCCGAGATATTCCCAATGTATTCAGATCCGGAGCAGGCGCTGACGGAGGCGTCAGGCGCATAAGCGATCTGGTTTTATCTGTCCGGCAAGCGGTGGGGCGGCTGGATTCCCCGACTCGGCGGGCGAACAATTGAAACGGCAGCTGCCCCAGCCGTCGCCCGTCCCTCCCACTATCTCCACTATTTCAGAATGCAGAGCATCCTGTGACTTCCGCACCTACGCCATCGTCCTCGCAGTCATCGGCATCCCCCGCTTCCACGCAAGAGCATCCGCGGCTTCCGTTGCCTGATACCGTCACTCCGGGTGACCTTAACTGGCCCTACACGGTGGCCATCACAGCCGTTCATGTCCTGGCGCTGGCGGCGCTGGTGCCGTGGCTTTTCACGTGGACCGGGCTGATCGTGATGATCCTCGGCGTGCACGTCTTCGGGCAGGGCATCAACATGTGCTATCACCGGCAGTTGACGCACCGGTCGTTTCGTACGCCGCGCTGGCTTGAGCACTTTTTCGTGGTGTTGGCGTTGTGCTGCATGCAGGACACGCCGGGCAAGTGGGTGGCGACGCACCGGTATCATCACAATCATTCCGACAAACAGCCCGATCCGCACTCGCCACTGGTCACCTTCCTGTGGTCCCATGTGGGCTGGCTTCTGATTCGCAATCGTCACACGCACAGCATCAGCACGTATCAGCGTTTTGCAGGCGACATTCTGCGCGACCCGTGGTACATGCGACTGGAAAAATCATACCAGTGGGTGTGGTTCTACGTCGGCCACGCGATGCTGTTCTTTGCAGCGGCTTTCGCGGCGGGCTTTCTGATCTGGGGCACCGCAGCGGCGGCACTGCAACTGGCCCTCAGCATCGTAGTCTGGGGTGTGCTGGTGCGGACGGTCGTCGTCTGGCACATCACGTGGAGCGTGAACTCGCTTTCGCACCTGTTCGGCTACAGCAGCCACGAGACGGGCGAGAACTCCAAGAACAACTGGCTGGTGGCCCTGCTGACCGTCGGCGAAGGCTGGCACAACAACCATCATCACGACCCCGCTGCGGCCAGCGTGCAGCATCGGTGGTGGGAAATCGACATCACCTACTACGAAATCCGCCTGCTGGAAATGCTCGGGCTGGCGGAGCGCGTGGTCCCGCTCAAACGTATCCGTCAGGCGCGACGCGATGCCGCGGCGGAATGAATGTCGGGAGGGGACAAGTGGGGGGGCAACGGCGATCTGCGATCGCCCGGTAACGTGACGATCACTGGGTGACGGTGGCGCGGCGGCGTTGGGCGGCATCCATCTGTTCAGCAGTGGGGCACGCGCCGCTTCGCATCATGTCCATGAAGCAGTCGAAGAGGTACGCTGCATCATGCGGACCGGGCGACGCTTCGGGGTGATACTGCACCGCGAAAATCGGCAATTCGGTATGCCGAAATCCTTCGAGCGTCTGGTCGTTGAGGTTAATATGCGTCGCGACAGCACCGACCTTCTCCAGCGAAGCCTGATCCACCGCAAACCCATGGTTCTGACTGGTGATCTCGACCTTGCCTGTCGCGAGATTCTGCACCGGCTGGTTGCAGCCGCGGTGTCCAAACTTGAGCTTGAACGTTTCTGCACCCAGTGAGAGCGCCAGCATCTGGTGCCCCAGGCAGATGCCGAACGTCGGCACGCGGCCGTTGACCTCACGCAGATTCGCGATCGTCTCAGCCACGGCGGAAGGGTCGCCCGGGCCGTTGCTCACGAACAGGCCGTCCGGCTTGAGATCAAGAATCTGCTTCGCACTGGCGTCGTGAGGGACGACCGTCACTTCGCAACCTTGGTCGGCGAGATGACGCAGGATGTTCGATTTCGCCCCGCAGTCGATCGCCACGACGCGGAGCGGTTTCTTGCTCGGCGGCGCCTGGTGCTGAGGCCATTGCCGATCGCCGAGCTTCTCCGCCCACTTCGAATTCTTGGTGGGGCTTACGAGACGGGCGAGATTCTGCCCCGCCATCTCGGCGCTCTCGCGTGCAAGATCAACGAGTTTACGATTATCCAGTTCAATCGCGCTGAGGATGCCACGCATCGCGCCGTCGATGCGAAGCTTTCGGGTGAGCGCCCGCGTGTCGATCCCTGCGATGCCGAGCACGCCCTGTTCCGCAAGCCAGCGTTCAAGCCGATTCGTGGCGCGGTAGTTGCTCGGATGGCTCGCCAGTTCACGGACCACAAAGCCGGCAACCTGAACCTTCTTCGATTCGATGTCTTCTTCATTGATGCCGTAGTTGCCGATGTGCGGGTACGTCATCGTCACGATCTGGCCGGCATAGGAGGGATCGGTGAGGATCTCCTGATAGCCGGTCATTCCGGTGTTGAAAACAACCTCCCCGGCGACCGGTTCGGGATGATCCACCGCACCAAAAGCCGTGCCGGTGAAAACCGTGCCGTCTTCAAGGGCGAGCTTGGCGATACGCTTGTCGGATGATTGAGGTGTCGTCATAGTCGGTCGTAGTTTAGCGAAGGGAGCGGTTGTTGCCCACCGCATGCGGCGCAATTTTTTGACTTACTCCCCGGTCATGCTAACTTGGCTGAAGATCTTTGAGCACGTCGATGTTTTTGTGGGCGAGGGGCGGAGTACCCATGGTGCGAACCGACGATCAGCATATGGTGGGCGAATTGGTGGCGCCCGAGATAAGCGAGTTGATCGCATCGAAGCAGAACCGCCAGGCTCGCGCGGCCCTGATGGAACTGCTCGAGCCCGAGGTGGCCGACGCCCTGATGGCGATGGACACCAAGCTTCGCGCCATCGCCTTCCGCCTGCTGCCGCGTTCCCGCCAGACCGATGTGTTCGTGCTACTGCCCGAGGATCAGCAGGAGCAGCTGCTGGAAGAGCTGAGCACCGAGCAGATCGTCCACCTGATTAACGAGATGGAGCCTGACGACCGGGCCACGCTGATCGAGGAAATGCCCGGCGAGCTGGTCACGCGCCTGCTCAGCCTGATGCGGCCCGAGCAACGCCGACAGACGCAGATCGTGCTGGGGTATCCGCCCGAGAGCGTCGGTCGGCTGATGACGCCGGACTATCTCACGCTGCGGCCGGACTGGTCCTGCCGGGAAGCGATCGACCACATTCGCACGCGCGGCAAGAGCGTCGAAAGCATCGAAACGATGTACGTCGTGGACGAACGCGGGCGGCTGATCGATGAGGTTCGTCTGCGTGAAGTGCTCTTTGCCGACCCCGATGACAAAGTCGAAACGTTGATGGATGGCCAGACTGCGTCGCTGCATGCTGCGGACGACCGTGAAGTGGCGGTTCATACGATGGAGCGCTATGACATGCCTGCGCTGCCGGTGGTCGATCGCGACGACCTGCTCGTCGGCATCGTCACGTTCGATGACGTCGCCGATGTCGCCGAAGAAGAGGCCACGGAAGACTTCCACAAGCTCGGCGGTGTCGAGGCCCTCGATCAGCCCTACCTGTCCACCAGCACCGCCACGCTGGTGCGCAAACGCGTCGGCTGGCTCGCGATCCTCTTCGGAGCGGGGCTGCTGACTGTCTCGGCGATGGGCGCGTTCGAGAAGCACATCGACGCGCTGCCGCTGCTCGCCGTATTCGTCCCGCTCATCATCGCCACCGGCGGGAACAGCGGCTTCCAGGCGGCGACGCTTATGACCCGCGCCATCGCGCTGCGTGAGGTCGAGCCCCGTCACTTCGGCCGGGTATTTCAGCGGGAGATGCTCGGCGGCCTCATGCTCGGGCTCATCCTCTCAGCGTTCGGATTCGTCATGGCCACGGGCGTCGGCATGTGGATGTATTCAGGCGAAGAGGCGATGTTCCTGCGCTCGGCGCACGTGGGCCTGGCCGTCGGCACCTCCATCCTCGCGGTCGTCCTATTCGGCAACATGGCCGGGTCGATGCTCCCGTTCCTCCTGCTACGCATGGGCATGGACCCCGCCACCGGCTCCACCCCCTTCGTCGCCACCATCGTCGACGTCGCAGGCCTGCTCATCTACTTCACCATCGCCACGCTAATTCTCGGGATTTAGGCGCAGGGGGTGCCCCGGCCAGCGAGCGCAGCGAGGGTACAACCCGGGTACATAGTTAACAGATTTTACCGGGTACATGGTTA
>JBBDRF010000060.1:0-25360 GCA_040905565.1 Phycisphaeraceae bacterium
CCCCCCGCGGCTAGGTTCGTGGGGAAGGTATGCGCGGGCGTCGGTCGCGTCCGTGAACGGAAATGAGGGGGCCGCTATACTGGGCGGATATGAGTGGATACGACTTTAAAAACATCGAGCAGCACTGGCAAAGCTACTGGGATCGTCACAAAACCTTCCGGGCAATCTCGCCCAGGGAGGAAGGTTTCGACCCTGAAAAGCCCAAGTTTTACGTGCTGGATATGTTCCCCTACCCCTCCGGCGTGGGGCTGCATGTCGGGCACCCGCTGGGGTACATCGCCACCGATATCTACTCACGTTACAAACGCATGCGCGGGTTCAACGTGCTGCATCCGATGGGCTTCGATGCGTTCGGCCTGCCCGCTGAGCAGTTCGCCGTCGAGCACGGCGTGCATCCCCGCATCACCACCGAGAAGAACATCCAGAACATGGTGCGGCAGCTCAAACGCCTCGGCCTCAGCTACGACTGGGACCGGGCCGTCGCGACGACCGATGTCGAGTACTACAAGTGGACGCAGTGGATCTTCCTTCAGCTATTCAACAGCTGGTTTGATCCGGCGGAGAACCGCGCCCGCCCCATCGCGGAACTCGTGCAGTTGCTCGAAGCGGAGGAGCTTTACGTCGATTTCAACGGCGAGCTGGTGAACAACCCCGCTGAGGGCCTCGAGGGCATTCAGGGCGACCCGATCGGCGTTCGGAAATGGTACGAGCTTGACCGGACGGAGCGGCAGGAGCTGCTGGACAGCTATCGGCTGGCCTACATTGCCGAGGTGCCGGTGAACTGGTGCCCCGCGCTCGGCACGGTGCTGGCGAACGAAGAAGTCACCAACGACGGCCGCAGCGAACGCGGCAACCACCCCGTCTACCAACGCCCTCTCAAGCAGTGGATGCTGCGCATCACATCGTATGCTGAGCGGCTGGGCGACGATCTTGAACTGGTGGAATGGCCCGAGCCGATCAAGCTGATGCAGCGGAACTGGATCGGCCGAAGCGAAGGGGCGCTTGTCGAGTTTCCGCTGGAAGGCGACGAGGCCGACTCGCTCATCTCCGTCTTCACCACGCGGCCGGACACGCTGTTCGGGGCCACCTACATGGTGCTTGCCCCGGAACATCCGCTGGTGGAACAGATCACCACCGTGGAGCAGCGCGGCCCGGTGCGCCAGTACCAACAGCAAGCGGCCAAGCGCACCGACATGGAACGCCAGGCGGAAGGCAAGACCAAGACCGGCGTCTTCACCGGGGCGTATGCGATCAACCCCGTGAACCAGGAACGCGTGCCGATCTGGATCGCCGATTACGTGCTCATCACCTACGGCACGGGGGCGATCATGGCGGTGCCGGGCCATGATCATCGTGACTTCGAGTTCGCCAAGCAGTTCGATCTGCCGATTCACCGTGTGGTGGCACCGAGCGAGGAAGCGGCCGACGAACCGCTCGATGAAGCATTCGCAGCAACGGGCGTCAGCGTCAACTCCGCCCACGGTGATCTTGATCTCAACGGGCTGCCGACTGATGAAGCGAAGCGCGTCATCACCGACTGGCTGGAGGAGAACGGTCAGGGCCGAGCGAAGGTGCAGTACAAACTGCGGGACTGGCTGTTCAGCCGCCAGCGGTACTGGGGCGAACCGTTCCCGATCCTGCACGGCCCGGACGGCGAGATTGTGCCGGTCAGCGAGGATGAGCTTCCCGTTGAGCTGCCGGAGATGGAAGACTTTCGGCCGCATGGCAGTGACGATCCGGACGCCCCCCCCAAGCCGCCTCTCGGTAGAGCGCCTGAATCGTGGCGGGTCGTTGAGCGCGACGGCGTACGGTATGAGCGAGAGCTGAACACGATGCCCCAGTGGGCCGGTTCGTGCTGGTATTACCTGCGATTCTGCGATCCGCGGAACGAGGACCGCTTTGTTGATCCCAAGGCTGAGCAGCACTGGATGGTCAGCAACAACGCGAAGGGCCAGCCGCACCACGGCGGGGTCGACCTGTACGTCGGCGGAGCGGAGCATGCCGTGCTCCATCTGCTCTACGCGCGTTTCTGGCACAAGGTGCTTCACGACCTGGGCCATATCAGCACGCCCGAGCCGTTCGGTCGCCTGTTCAATCAGGGGTACATCCAGGCGTACGCCTACCAGGATGAGCGCGGCATGTACGTCGATGCGACCAAGATCGAGGAGACCGACGGGCAGTACTTCTATGAAGGCAAGCCCGTCACGCGCACGCTGGGGAAGATGGGCAAAAGTCTGAAAAACGCGATCAGTCCCGACGAAATGTGCGACAAGTACGGCTGCGATACGCTGCGGCTGTACGAGATGTACATGGGTCCGCTTGAGGCGAGCAAGCCTTGGGAGACGCGCGACATTGTCGGGCTGCACCGGTTCCTGCAGAAGGTCTGGCGGAACTTCGTCACGGAAGACGGCAACATCAAAGTTGTCGAAACGCCGGCCGACGAAACGCTCAAGCGGGCGCTGCATCGGACGATCAAGCGGGTGAGCGACGACGTGGAGCGGCTTTCATTCAACACCGCGATTGCGGGGCTGATTGAGCTGAACAAGCAGTTGACGCCGCTGGAGACGGTGCCGCGGGAAGTGGCTCAGCCGTTGGTGTTGATGCTTTCGCCGCTGGCGCCGCACATTGCGGCAGAGTTGTGGCGGCGGATGAACTGCGAGACGGAGATCGCGCACGAGGATTGGCCGAGCTACGACCCGGCGATGCTGGTGGAGGACGAGATCGAGATCGCGGTGCAGGTGATGGGCAAGCTGCGGGCACGTTTGAAGGTGCCCGCCGATGCGGACGAAGAGACGATCAAAGCGATGGCGATGAGTGAGGAAACCGTAGCCCAGCAGCTGGAAGGCAAGACAGTGCGGAAGGTGATTTTCGTCCCGAAGAAGCTGGTGAACATCGTCGCGAACTGAGGGGATGGTTGGGGCGACAACGCTTCGCCGCCTCGCGGGGAGAAGGCACCCCCGCGTGAGTTTGGCGAAACACCCACGGCGGCACGCCGTGAGCTTTACAGCGCTGGGTGTTCGACGACTTCCTCACGGCCGAAGAGCCGGAAGAGGATGGCGCGGAGGTCGAAGACGACCGAGAGCATGAGCGGGACGAGGACGAGCGTGAAGATCGCCGCCACGATGAGCCCGCCGATGACGACCGAGCCGAGCCCGCGGTAGAGTTCCGTGCCTGCACCGGGCAGGATGACCAGCGGCAGCATGCCGCCGACACTGGTGCACATGGCCATGAGGATCGGCCTGACGCGGCTGCGGACGGCTTCGACGATCGCGAGGCGGGGAGAGAGCTGCTCTACCACCTCGTCGCCGATCTGCACCTCGGCACCGCCCCGCATGAGGTTCAGCGACTGATGCACGAGCAGAATCGCGTTGTTCACGACGATGCCGATGAGGATGACGAACCCGAGCATAGTCAGGACGTCCAGCTGTTGCGAGGGGACGAAGTAGTTCACGATCGCGAGCCCCGCGAAGCCGCCGACCGTGGCGAGGGGCACGCTGAACATGATCACCAGCGGATAGAAGAAGCTCTCGAACAGAGCCGCCATCAGCAGAAAGACGACGACCAGCGCCAGGAAAAGGCTGCTCACCAGCAGCGAGCCGTCTTCAAAGCTGAAGCCTTGCCATTCGCCAAGCAGTTCGCGCTGAACGGCACTAAGGCGTGCGGCGGAGCCGGCGAGGGTGGTCACCACGGTGGAGGGGATCACGCCCTCGGCCCGCAGTTGATCGAGTTGCCCGTTAATGTCGGCGACGGCGGCTTCGAGTGCGAGGCCGTCGGGGAGAGTGATCGAGAGGGTGACGGCCCGCTGCTGGCCGACGCGCTGAATTTCCTGCGGGGCGACGGTGCGCTCGATGGAGGCGACGGAGGAAAGCGGAACCACGCGCCCGATGGGCGTGGCGATGGGATAGTCGGCCAGCGCGGTGGCGTCGCCGCTTGCCACGCCGTTGGGCCGAACCTTCAGGTCGATGGTCTCGCCTTCGGAGAGGAAGTCGCCGATGATCGCACCATCGCCGAAGATCTGCACCGAGAGGTTCACATCGTCCTGAAGCAGCCCGACGTCGCCGGCGCGGACCGCATCGCGCACGACGCGGACTTCCGGGCCGGGCAAGTCGAAGTTGGTCGGATTCGCCTGGACAGCACCAAAGCCGAACTCGCCTCGCAGCTGGTCACGCAGATGCATGGCGACGGCGGAGACTTCTTCCAGATCGGCGCCGGTAATCTCCAGCTCCATGGCATTGCCCGCACCGCGGCCGGAGGTCTGGAACAGCGGCATCTGGGTGGCGAAGCCGGCGATGGCGGGCTGCTGCATCAGCGTGTGGTTGAGCATCGCCTGGACCGGGGGCACGTTGGCGTCGTCGTTGCTGGTGCCGCCCATGAACATCATCTGAGGCGTGGCGACGAAGAAGAAGTTATTCATGCCCGGCACGTTCACCTCGCCTCGTTGCGTTTGAAGCGGCAGCGTCGCGCCCGGGCCCTCCTGTTCGTGAAGCTCCCAGTACGGCCGAACGCTTTCCTCAATGTTCCGCCCGATCTGCACTTTCTGCTCGAGGTTGTAAGCCGGCGGTGTGTTGATCATGCCGAACACGAGGTTGCGGTTGCCCTGCGGTAGATAGTCCGAGGCAGGCACCAGCAGCACGGCCCCGACGATCGCCACGCCGGTCATGATGATGATGATGGCAAGACGCAGCACCCACGTCTGGGCCACCTTATCGATGAACGACCCGAACCCCCAGACGAGCATCGCGGGAAGACGCACGATGGTGCGCAGCACGCGCCGCATTCGCCCAGGTTCGGCAGTTTGCGTCTGCTGAGCGTTCGATGCGTTCGGCTTCTGCTTCATCGGTTTGAGCCAGCGCGAAGCCGCTGAGGGAATGACGGTGATGGCCACGAGCAAACTGAGCGAAACGGCGGCGCAGATCGCGAGGGCGATGTCGCGGAACAGCTGGCCGGCCTCCTCCTCAATGAGCAAAATCGGGATGAACACCGAAATCGTCGTGAGCGTGGAGGCGAGAATCGCGCCCCACACTTCCTGTGTCGCTTTGTAGGCGGCCACGGCGGGCTTCTCCCCGAGCCCGATGTGCCGGTCGATGTTTTCCAGCACCACAATCGCATTGTCGACCACCAGCCCGACGGCGAAAGCCAGGCCTGCGAGGCTGATCACGTTCAGCGTTCGGCCCATCGCGGCCATGACGACAAAGGTGCCGATGACGGACGTGGGAATCGCCAGCGCGATGATCGCCGTGGCCCGCATACTGCGCAGGAAGGTCAGCAGCACGACGACGGCGATGCTGCCGCCGAAGAGGATGTTCTGCTGCACGAGCTCGACCGAATCGTTGATGTAGACGGTCTGATCGTAGACCTGTTCGAGTTGGATGCCGCCTTCGATGCCCAGCCGCTCGGCCTCAGCGGGAAGCAGCGTATCTTCGACCCACGCCAGTCGCTCGCGGAACTGCTCCATCACGGCGATGACGTTGGAGCCCACCTCGCGCTGGGCGTTCATCGCCAGCACGACCTGCCCCTTGTTCCGCACGGTGCGCAGCGGCTTCTTGAACCCGATGCTCACGTCGGCGACATCCTTGACGCGAACGATCGACTCACCGGGCGAGCTGATGAGCGTGGACTCGATCTGTTCCATGGTGTCATAACGACCGACCGAGCGTACGCGGATGTCGAGCTTGCCTTCGACCAGTTCGCCGGCCGAGGCGTCACGGTTCTGCGTCTGCAATGCCGCTGCGAACTGAGAGGGCGAGATGCTGTGCTGGGCCATGCGGTTCGGATCGATGCTGACATGCACTTCGCGTTCGAAGCCGCCGAGCACGTTCACTTCCGCCACGCCGGGCACGCGATCAAGCTCAGGCTTCACGCGATCATCAAAAAAGTCCTGGAGGAAGCGGACGTCGAAGTTCGGATCGTCCACACGGATGATGATCCATGTGATGTAATCGCGATCGGAGGGGTTGGTCGCCCGCACGACCGGCTCATCGACATTCTGCGGATAGCTGGGCACTTCGCGGAGCTTGTCAGAGACCTCGCGCAGCGCCAGTTCCTTCGGCACGCCCTGGTCGAACTCGAGCGTGATTTCCCCTTGGCCCAGCCGGGCGGTGCTGAGCATCTTGCGCAGACCGGTCACGCTGCGCAGGAACTTCTCCTGCTCAATGATGATGTCTTTTTCGATCTCATCCGGGCTGGCCCCTTCCCATCGCGTGTCGACGGAGATGACGGTCTGCTCGATGTTCGGCGTCATCTGAATGGGGATCATGCCGAGACTGATAAGCCCGAAAAGCACGATCAGGATAACCGCCACCGTGATGGTGATCGGGCGATTAATGGCGAAGCGGATGAGGTCCATGGAAAGCGTCCACGTCTAGAGTCTGAGCCTGCGGCATCGGCGATGGCAGTGCGGCTCGTCCGAATAAATGAAGCGGTGTCGGCGGCCGTTAAAGGTCGGCTGCGTTGTCGTCGGAAGCTTCCGCGGTGCCCGACGGATCTTCCGCAGGATCTTCAACGATGCGTAGGGGCTGGCCCGGGGCGAGGCGTTCGTTACCCTGCACCACAACCTGCTCGCCGTCCTGAAGTGACGTCTCATCGAGCACGAACCTGTCGCCGCTGCCGAACTGCACACGCACAGGCACGGCCGCTGCGACGCCGTTGCGATTGACAAAGACCACGGTGCCGGAGGGCGTGGTCTGCACCGCATCCCGCGGAACGGTCATCGCCTGCATCGGTTCGCCGGTGGGCAATTGCGAACGCACGCTCATGCCGGGCTTGATGCGGCCGTCGGGATTGGGCAGGTGCACCATCACCGTGAAATTACGCGAACGTTGGTCTGCGTCGGGCACGATGCTGAAGAGCTTGGCGTGCATGGTTTCGTTGAGCGCTTCGATCTGCAGCGGCAGCAGTTCGTCGTGGGGAATTCGTGCGATCATGGACTCGGGGACCTGCAGCCGAACCTTGACGATGTTCAACTCAACGATCTCAGCGACGGCTTCACCGGCTGCGACCCACTGGCCGACCTCGGTCTGCTTTCGCACGACGTATGCATCGAACGGGGCGATGATGCGTGATTTTTCCAGGCGCTGCTCCAGCCTCGCCAGTTCGCTTCGGTAACGCTGAAGGGTGGCCTCAGCCGCCCGGCGTCGTGCCATGTCGCCGGACTGTCGATCGATCGCGTCCTCGAGTTCCTTCTTACGGGCGACGTTCTGCTCGTAAAGCTGCTCCGTGCGTTCGCGCTCACGGGTTGAAAGCTTCAAAACGGCGTCGGCCTCCTCGACCGAAGCCTCGGCTCGGCGAATGGTCGACTCGGCGGCGTCGATGTCCAGCTCGAGGAGAATGGTGTCGACGCTGGTGAGCACCTCGCCCTTCTTCACGGCGATGCCCGGGTCGGGCGGCGAAGTGAGCACGCGGCCGGGCTCCTCGGCGGCGATGCTCGAACGGCGGCCTGGCTCGACCTGACCGACGATCAATCGCCGTTGCCGCACCTCCTGCAGTTCAGCTTCGCCGACGCGCACCAGCGCCGGGGGCGGTCCACCTTCCTGCGCGTGCGCAAAGGGGACAAGCAAGGCGGCATATAACGCGATCGCCGCGAGCGGGAAAAACTTCGGCCGTAGCCGGGCATTAACAGGGGGAGTATTCATCGCATCACCGTAGGGGTGTTCTGGGGGAGCGTTCCACAAGGCCCGACGATCTTCCGCGGGAGCGGCGATGCGGCAGGGGCCGGGGGGGTGGGTTTATGCCGATCAGGCAACGGGGTGAAATTTTTTTGCTTAGGGCGTTTGCGTCCGCCGCGATTATATCCGTCATTAGGGTCAGCCGACAACGGAGTCAGCTGGAAACCTGATTGAAAACGAAATTTGCAGGTAAGCAAAGCAAAGTTCGCCCCTCTTGATGACGATCAGAAAGCAGCGACTCAACACGGTAATGCGGGTGCGAGTGTTTCGCACAAGAACATAAGTGGCCGGAATGTTACCGGCCAAAACCAGTTAATCCCTAAAGGGAGCAATCGTCATGGTAAACCGTACGCGTCAGGCTGGCTTCACGCTGGTCGAAATTCTCATCGTGGTCGTGATCCTCGGCATTCTCGCCGCGATCGTGATCCCCCAGTTCACCAGTGCCAGCGAATCGGCGAAAGCCAGCTCGCTGACCTCACAGCTCCAAACGATCCGTTCGCAGCTGCAGCTGTACCAGATCCAGCACAACGGCAGCTATCCCACGATCGCTGATCTTCAGGCGAACGACAACGCCTGGGATCCGATGGTCCAGCCTCACACCTACGACGGCACGACCAACACGTACCCGACCGATCCGGCAGACGCCAACCTCGGCCCGTACCTCCAGCAGCCGCCCAAGAACGCGTTCACCAACTCCACCAGCGTCGTCGCCACGGCAGAGGCTGATGCAGGCTGGGAATACGACGAAACCACAGGCCAGGTGAAGGCGGTTCTGCCCGCCGGTGCCGACCCCGCCGAGCTCGGCCTCAGCGAGAGCGACTACGTCCACCTGGGTGGCGGCGGTTAATCAATCCCTGACCCACTCACCCAAGTCACCTCGGCCTACCGGTCGGGGTGGCTTTTTCGATGCGGCCCTGCCCCCGGGCCACCGACAGACAACCCGCAGAAGTGCCGACACACTTCAGTCGGCTTTGCCTTCTGCCGATGCGTATGAATAGAGATAACCCCGTCAACCGAGCGGTCACCGGCCGCTTCAGGAGACTCCCGATGAACGCGTTGCGATACCTGAACACGATTCTGACCGTCCTCGCCCTGCTTCTTTCGCTGAACCTGTGGACCGCCTGGTCGACCTCGCCATCGTTCACCCCCTCGGCGAACGCACAGGGCGTGGGCATCCCCGACGCCGGCGCCCAGCGCAAGCAGATGGTCGACCTGCTCAAGACAATCGTGGTGCAGACCGACGAGACGAACAAGCTGCTGGAGTCCGGCGAGCTCCACGTCCGCGTGACGGTGGCCGAGTAATTTCAGTGCATTACACACGCCCACAAGCACGAGCCGCGACGCTGAGGAAGCGATCGCGGCGCCGCCTTTCCGCGTCGTCGCTGACGCACGATACGACGGTGAGGCACGACCGCCCGCACGGCCTTGCGAAGTTGTCGCCGCGCTGCGCCGACCGCTCCCTCACGGCCGCGGCTCATGGTGGGCGACGCTCGGTCGGCTTCACGTTGCTGGAGGTGCTGGTGGTGGTGATCATCATCGGCATCGCCGGCGCGATGGTGGTGCCGCAGCTGCTGGCGGCCGGATCGCTTTCGATCCAGGGGGCCGCTCGGCTGGTCGTCTCTGATCTGGTTTACGCCCAGAACGAAGCCGTGGCGATGCACCGCACGCATCAGGTTGTCTTCGAACCGACCGACGATCGTTATGCACTGATGGATGAGAACGACGCGCTACTGCAATCGGCGTGGGTGGGCGGCGACTACATCATCGACTTCGCCAACGACAGTCGCTTTCGAGGCATCCGCATCGACGCGGTCGACTTCAACGGTGAAACCACGCTTACTTTCGACGAGCTGGGCTCGCCCAGCCAGGGCGGTTACATCGACATCGCCGATCAACATCAGTCTTATCGCATCCGTGTGGCGCCGTTCACCGGCCGCGTGACGGTCGCCCCTAAACCGTGAGCTTCCCGCCATGAATCTGCTGAACAACCTCTGGAGTTGGTGGTCGGGGCAGGCATGGCCGATCGCGATTGATGTGGGGGCGATGAGTGTGCGCACGCTGCAACTGAGCGGGATGGGGGCGTCGTGGCGCGTCGCCGCTGCGGGGCGCTACGACCTGCCTGATTCGTCGCGCACGTCGGGCGACCAACCGTTCACGCATCTGCGCGAGGCGCTGACGAGACTGCTGGATGCTGGCGAGTATCAGGGCGACGCGGCTGTCGTCGTGCTGCCTCACGCACTGACGCGCTGCGAGATGGTGACGCTGGACATCCCAGCCGAGGCCACGACCGAGCAGGCCCTGCGAGCCGCGGCACACACGGCGTTTTCACCCGAACGTGACCATATCCAATATTTGCCGATTGGTGGGGAAGTCGAGCAGTTCGGCGTGGACCGCACGATCGATGCGATGCTGCTGGCGGTTGATCGCGAAGTCGTTCAGCAACTTGTTTCGATCCTGCACGAACTTGATCTTGAACCTGCTGCAATTGAGCCTGCCCCCCTCGCCCTCGCGCGCTGCACGGCCCGATTCGCAAGGCGCGAGCGTGACCAGCGCACGCCGCAGGTGGTACTGGATGCGGGCCATGCCGGCACACGCGTGATGCTGATGCAGGGACGTGAGATTGTTGATTACGCCTGCATCGAAAGCGGTGCCGGGACGCTTGATGCCGCCGCGGCCGCTGCCCTTAATATCGACACGCGGACCGTTCGCACCTCGCGACTGGCGCACTGGCACCATCCGACGAATCATGACGATGATGATCTTCCCCGCCGCGCTTTCGTCGCTGCCGACGTGCCGCTGCGTGAGCTTGCGACGCAGGTGGACCAAGTGCTGCGCACGTTTGTTCAGCGGCACGGCTGCGAGCTGCCTGGCCGGCTCCGCATCACGGGCGGGTCGGCGTACGATCGGCAACTTGTCGACCATCTCGCCCAGCAACTCGGCGTCGAGGTGGTCCCAGCTGAGCCCCTGCATGCGATTGATGTTTCCAATCCCGCGTTGATGATCGAACGGCGGGGCACGCAGCCGGAATGGGCGACGGTGATGGGAGCAGCTTTACGCAGCATCGCAGTGGAAAACGTGAGGGACGCAGCATGAAGCCGCTGGACACGCGAGAGCTTTTCATCGATGTCGATTTCACCCCGCCCAGCCTTCGCAGCGATCGGGCGGAGCGGGCGGCACGTCGGCGGGTGGTGGTCGGATCGCTGATGCTGGTCGCCTTGGCAGCACTTCTCGTGACGCAGACGTGGCAGGTGCGGACGCATCTGGCCGATCATCACGCCCGTCTCGTCGCGCAGCATGCTTCGCTTGACTGGCAGCTTGAGCAGACCGCCGACCTGCGTGAGCAACGCAGCAGCATCATTCAACAACTGGCGATAACCGACGTCTTCACGCAGGAACTCAGCTACAACCACGTCGCCCAGGCGATCGGTGAAGCATTGCCGCCGCGTGTTGCGTTGCGTCGCCTAGATGTCGAACGGGCTTGGCGAAGTCCTGATAAGCAGGCCGCCGCGGCGGGCAGCATGTATCCCGCTCTGGCGTTGGAGATGGCGGCTGTGGGGGACAGTGAGCGGGACCTGGCGAATTTCGTCGCCGCGCTTGCCGGGGATCGCTTTGACCGCGTGAGGGTTCTGGAAACCGCTGCCGACGAAGTAAGGCCCGGCGGGATGATCTATACCATCCGCGCCGAGGTGCCGCTTGATGACCTGACGCAGAGGCGTGACGAGAGGGAGATCGCCGGTGTCTATTGAGCGTGCGGATTCTTCTCAGCGATACGAGCGGATCACTGCGATCACGGTGGCATGTGTTGCCGTCGGAGCGGCGGTGCTCTGGTTCCTGGCCTGGCAGGATGCGCGCGAGTTCCGGCAGGACATCGACCGGGTGCAGGCAGATATCCGTGAGCAGGCGAATGATCTGCGAAGCGTGTCGCAGCTGACGCGTGAACTGCTCACGATGCAGCAAAACACCGATGAACGTGATGGGCCGCTTGCTTCACACGATGAGGCGGAGACGCTGCTGGATGCGATACGTCGGCGAGCGGTCGAGTTGTCACTCACCGAGCCCGAGTTTGAAGTGGCGGCGCACCATGCGATAGGGCCCTACCGAGTGGTGCCTGTGACGCTGCGTGTTGCCGGCGAGTCGGGGGCGACGCTGACGTATCTTCACGAGCTTGAGCAGATGAGGCCGACCGTTCAATTCGACCGCGTCCACCTTGAGACGCGCAGCGATCCCGCCGGCCTCGCGACGGTCCACCTCGACCTCGGTCTGCGGATCTACTTTTCGCCGGCCGACCCTGGAGATGGTGCCACGCTTAGTGCCGACACGCGTGAGCATGAAGGGGGTGGCCGATGAGAAAGCGTCGCCTGCTTGCTCGGTTCTTCAATCGTCGACGGCAGACGCTCGGCCTGGGCGCGATGGCGCTCATGGCGGGCCTGCTCTTCTGGGGCCGACTGCTGATGCAGGACGTCCCCCGCACCGCGATCGCCGACCCGGAAACACAGCTTGTTCAGCGGGCGGCACCTTCGCACGAAGTTCACGCAACCAAACCCGCGCCGCTGCCTGCACCGGAGCGCGACCTGTTCCGCTTTGAGAATCCGACGCCCGACGCGATGTTAAACCGGGCAAAATAGAAAAAGCAGGCAAGCAGCAAAAGTCCACGCCAAATTCGTCCGATGAGCAAGACGACGAGAGAAACGGTGATCCGACTCTCGCGTCAGAAGACCTCGCTCCACGGCCCACGGGCACGAGCGGCGAACGTCTGATGAGTCCGGGTCAATCGTTGCACGGCTCGGTCGTGCAGAACATTCGATCAGCAAATGGTGCTCCAGTGTACGGCGTCGTGTCGTCCTGGAGATTTGAAAAATCTGGTGGAAGACGCGGTCCACCACGAAGGAGCGAAACGAAAATGGTCAGCAACAAGCGAAGCATTCTGGCAGTCGCTTTTTTTTGCACCTCAGGGTGGGTCTGCAACGTCTCGGCAGGGGAGGTCGACCTGGGCAACCAGCTAGAGCCTGCCGATGCTGAGCCCGTCGAGACCGCAGTGACTGCAGAAGAGATCGACGACGACGCGGTGAAGGTCAGCCGCTATGACACGGTTTCGCTCAACGTTCAGAACACGGACCTCTCGCAGGTTCTTCAGCTTCTGAGCATTCAGGGTCAGCGTAACATCGTGCCGAGCCCGAAGGTCTCAGGCACCGTGACGGCGAACCTGTACGACGTGACCTTCCATGAAGCCATCGATGCCATTCTTCAGCAGAACGGTGCAGGCTACATCGAGCGTGGCAACTTCATCTTCGTTTACACCGTGGAGGAGTTGGAGAAGATTCGCGATTCGGAGCGTGAGGTGAACACCGAGGTGGTTCGCCTGAACTACCTGACCGCGGAGGATGCGTCGACGTTCATTACGCCGCTGCTGAGCAACGTCGGGTCGGTGGCCATCAGCGGGCAGGTTGGCGCGGGCTTCCAGCCGACCGTCTCCGATGGTGGTGCGAACACCTACGCCAGCAGCGAAACGCTGGTGCTGCGTGATTATGCGGAGAACCTTGAGGAAGCGCTGAGCGTGCTCGAGCAGATGGACACGCCGCCCAAGCAGGTGCTTGTCGAAGCGACCATCCTCCAGGCGAGCATCAACGAAGACCTCGCCTTTGGTGTTGACATGGCCATCCTCGGCAGCGTCTCGCCCAACGGCAGCGCGCTGAACACTGTGGGTGACATGATCACCGGCGACATCACCGACACGCCCTCGGGAGCAGCGGGCTCGACCGTAGGTAATGTGGCGGACGGACCCGCCGGCCTACGCGTCGGTGTCCTCACCAACAACGTGCAGGTCTTCGTTCGCGCACTCGATCAGATCACGGACACCGTCATCCTCGCCAACCCCAAAGTCATGACGCTTAACCGTCAGCGGGCTGAGGTTCTTGTCGGCGAACGTGTCGCCTATGTTTCGACCACCTCCACCGCCACGGCGACCACGCAGACGGTCGAGTTCCTCGATACCGGTACGCAGTTGACGCTTCGTCCCTTCGTGGCGGAAGACGGCATGATTCGAATGGAGCTTAAGCCCTCCATCTCCACCTTCGCCCTCCGCGAAGTCGGCTCGACCACCCTGCCCGACGAGATCACTCAGGAACTGGTCACCAACGTGATGGTTCGCGACGGCGAAACCATTGTGCTCGGCGGCCTGTTCAAAGAAGAAACCACGATCGATCGCAATCAGGTGCCCGGCCTGGGCGATATTCCCATCCTCGGCAACGCCTTCAAGGGTCGCGACGACACGGTGCGTCGATCGGAAGTCATCTTCCTGATCACGCCCCACATCGTGAAAGATCAGGCGCTGGCCCGTGCCGGTGCGCGTGCGAAAGACGGCGTGGAGATGACGCGCCTGGGCATCCGCGAAGGGCTGCTTCCCTGGAGCCGGTCGAAGATGACCGCTGGGCACGTGCGCGATGCACTGCACTACCTTGATGAGGGTGATCGTGACAAGGCGCTTTGGGAAGTGGACATGGCGCTGAATCTGGATCCGCGGATGAACGAAGCCCGCCGGCTGCGTGAGAAGCTCACCGGCGAGCGTGCCTACTGGCCCGAGCGGAGCCTGCTGGAAGAGACGGTGGACCTGATGGTTCGGGATCACCACGCTCAGCGTAAAGAATACCGCTCGCTGCCGATGGTGCCCGCACCTGGCCCGACGCTGCCTGATGTCGAACTGCCGGCCATCCCCGAGCCCGAAGAAACGACCGAAGTTCAGCCGGTGAACGAGGCCGACGAAGAGGTTGTCGCCGCTGAAGCATCTGACGAGCCCACCGACGAAGCCGACGCGGAAGCCGCCGAAGCCGAAGCGGAGGTCGAAGCGGAGGCCGAAGCGGAGGCCGAAGCTGAAGCCGACGCAGTGACGAACGTCCCGACCGAAGAAGAAGACAAGTAAGCCCACTTCGTCGTCGGCCGGTTAACGCCTGCCGACGGCATTGCCATCGATCGACTACCTCTGAGGGAATTGACTCATGACGCGAACGACGAGAAACAATCTGACGCTGCTGACGCTTGGCCTTGTGCTGAGCATCGCCGGTTGCTCGGGGCATCAGACCCGGGCCGACGCCAAGAATGCCGCTCAGGAGCGATGGGGCAGCGCCCGCGCCAACATCAGCTATTCGCTGGCTGAGCAGCAGTTTGAAGTGGGCGATCTGGACAAAGCCGAGAAGACCGTGAACGAGGCGATCTCCACGCATCCAGATGATCCGCGCTATTACGATCTTTCGGCGCGCATCGCCATGGAGCGTGGCCAACTGGAGCGGGCCTATCGGCTGCTCGAGCACTCGATCTCGCTGGACGAGGAGCGTCACGAATCGCACTACCTCCACGGCGTGGTACAGCAGCGGTGGCAGCGGTACGAACCGGCTCTGGAGTCTTACGAGCAGGCCTTTGCGCATCGCCCCGATGAGCCTGCGGCCCTGCTGGCGGTCGCGGAGATGCTCGTCAAGCTAGACCGCGTGGACGAAGCGGTCGAGCGCCTTGAAGAGCGCCTCGCCTACTTCGCCAACAATGCCGCCATCCGCACGGGCATCGGCCGCATCCACATGATGAAGCACAACTACGCCAAGGCCGTTACGGCTTTCCGGGAAGCGTCGGTGCTTTCGCCTGAGGATCAGAACATCCGCGAGCTTCTGGCGCTGGCTGCTTTCGCCGACGAACAGTACGGCGAAGTGATTCGCCTGCTCGCGGGCATGCTTTCCGACGATGCGAACAAGGATCGTGTCGATCTGAAAATCGTTCTCGCCGACGCGTTCATGGCGACGGAAAACCCCGTTGAAGCCCGCCGGATCTTCCTCAGCATTACGCAGGAAGACCCGAACGATGTGAACGCCTGGATCAAGCTCGCCCAGGCATCATGGATGGTCGGTGACGATCCTCGGCTGACGCAGGCCACGGCCCGTGTGATCGCGCTCGCGCCGCGGCGTCACGAAGGCTACCTGCTTCGCGGAATGGCTGAGCACCGTAAGGGCGAAGCCGACGCCGCCATCGCAAGCTTCGAGCGTGCTTCGGAGCTGGCGCCCAGCAACACGCTTCCGTTGATCCTCAAGGGGATGACCAAGGAGCAGGCGGGCGATTCCGACGGAGCCGTCGCGGCCTATCGTGCTGCATTGGCCATCGAGCCCGACGATCGCCGTGCCCAGGAACTGCTCGCCGGGGTGGCTGAGTAACTGGACGATGCGATCGCAGTGGCGCCAACGTAGGGCATCACCATGCAGGAGGCTTTGAAAAAGATGATTCTGGTCGTCGACGATGAGTCGCATATCGTGAACGTGGTGAGCTTGAAGCTGCGCAACGCGGGGTTCACCGTGGTCACGGCTTCGGACGGCGAAGAGGCGTTCGAGCTGGCTCAGCAGTGCCTGCCGGAGTTGATCATCACCGACTATCAGATGCCGTTCCTGTCGGGCCTGGAGATGTGCGAGAAGCTGAAGCAGACGCCGGCCACCGCGCACATTCCTGCACTGATGCTGACGGCGCGAGGCTTCAGCTTAACGCAGGCGGACCTGGCGCCGACGAACGTGGTGGGCGTGCTGAGCAAGCCGTTCAGCCCACGGGAGATTGTTAAACGGGTTCAGGAACTCGTCGGCACATTCGCCGGGCGATGAACGCTGAATCTGCGATCTAAATGCGAAGGGGTTTCCATGACGCAACGGCTCGACGAGCAACTTCAACTGACCGAGGCGGACCTCGGCACGCGCTGCCGTGCGCTGGGCGTCACGCTTGTTGATGTGAGCCCGGAGGGGCGCATCACCGCATCGCACCTGCGCGGAAGTGGTCCGCTTGAGCGGACGGTGGTGCATTCGGGGCTGTTCACGCAGGCGCTGCGCGAGCAGGCGAGCCGATGGAATGATGTCGATGACCCGCAGCCGGCTGCGCCGTTCAGCGGTTGCTGGCTGCTTCCGTTGCCGGTGATGAAGCGTCGTCGCCGTGCGGGTTATCAGGTTGGTGTTGTGATCACGGCCGACCTCGCCGAGAGCGAGCCCTTTCAGGCGTGGTGCGCGCTGGCGGAGCTTGACGCTCAGGCCGTGACCACGCAGTTGCGTCGTGATGCCGCGCTGGGACGCGCGGAGGTCGATCGCCTTGCTGCGACCATGCGGTGGATCGCTGGCGACCTTCAGCAGATCGGTCGCCAGCGCGACGAGATCGGGCATCTCTCGCAGCAACTTGGGGAAAGCTATGAAGAGCTGAGCATGGTCTACCAGCTCTCGGCTCGCATGACGGTCACGCAGGAGGTCGAGGCCTTTCTCAGCAGTGCTGTCCGTGAGCTTCAGCAGGTGGTGGGCTTGCGGTGGATCGGGATGTACCTCACCGACGACGATCGGCGTCTTCAATCATTGCGCGGCCAGGCGATCCTGGCGGGTCACAGCGACTGCGACAGAGAGGCGCTCACGGCCATCGGGCACACGCTGCTCCAGCAGTTCGGCGAGTCCGACGCTGCGGTCATCGGCGACGCGGCAGAGCTCGGCATCCAGGAACTGCTCCCTATCGCCAGGCGGCTGCTGATCGTCCCCATCGCGCGTGAAGGCAAGCCCCTTGCTGTGCTGTTCGGTGCGGACAAAGTCGGCGGTGCGGACCTGTGCAGTGTCGACAGTAAGCTGGTCACCAGTGCCGCTCAGAGCATGGGCATCTTCCTCGAGAACGCCATGCTCTACGAGGACGTGCAGGACATGTTCATGGGCACGCTGCACGCGCTCATCGCCACCATCGACGCCAAAGACACCTATACCTGTGGCCATTCCGAGCGCGTCGCCATGCTCAGCCGTGATCTGGCTCAGGCTGCGGGTTTGCCCGCGACGATCGTCGAACGCGTGCACCTGTCCGGGCTGATTCACGACGTCGGCAAGATCGGCGTGCCTGAAGCGGTCCTCTGCAAGCCGGGTCGGCTCACCCGCAGTGAGTTCGCGATGATTAAAGCGCATCCGGAGATCGGCGTGCGCATTCTTTCCGACATCCACCAGATGCACGACCTGTTGCCGGGCGTGCTCCATCATCACGAGCGATGGGACGGCAAGGGCTATCCGCATCACCTGGCGGGCGAGGACATCCCGCTCTTCGGGCGGATCATCTGCCTCGCGGACAGCTTCGACGCCATGAGCACCGACCGCACCTACCGCAAGGCGATGCCGCTGACCGATGCGATGGCGGAAATCAAAGCCTGTGCCGGCGCCCACTTCGATCCAGATTTAGCGCGGGTGTTCACGACGCTGAACTTCGAGCCGTACCACGAGAGGGTGGCGGAACATCAGCGACGCGAGAGTCCGCTCGATCAGGCGATGCGGCGCGTCACTTGAAGTTTCCGCTTAAGTCGGCCGGGTGCCAAGTCGATATTTCCCAAGGGCGGAGCTGTGAGGGGCGGAGCGAGAAAAGCAGATAAGCCTCTGGGGGCGGCGTGCGGAGGAGTGCGTCGCCCCCTTTTTTTGATTCACGTCGATTTTGCCCTGGCAGAACGATCAGATGCCGTGGCAGCGCAAGCATTACTTCAAGACGCGTGCCACTGGTGGCTTGCCCACCAGTGTCGTTGACCGACGGTCCGGGCATTGGTGGACGAGCCACCAGTGGCACAAGTGCTTAGGATCAATCACCATCCGACTGGTCGGAATGCTCCGAGCGGTCAGGTCGTTCGTCCTTGTCGTGCTCATCGTCGCGACCGTCCCGGCCTCGCCAGCCTCGACGGGAGAAGCGCAGGACCATTTCGAGGCGGCGCTCGACGACGCTGTCGCGCTCGGCCTGCTGTTCCTGAAGTTGTTCCCGTAGATGTTCCAGTCGGCGTTCGAGTTCGGCCGTTTCGTGCTCCAGCAGCTGCGTGCGGACATCGAACTGTTCTTCAAGGATGCGCTTAAGCTGAGCCCGGGCCTGCTTGCTCTCAGCTTCGTCATCCGAGCGGGCTTCCTTCGCCAGGTGCATCGCCTGGATGCCCAGCTCATGCTCCTTGCGTCGCAGTTCGAACGCGCGTGGATCGGTTTCGCGCAGATGGGCCATGTGCAGCGCGTGGGGGCCGATGCGTGTGATGGCTGCTTCGAACCGTTCAGGATCTTCTTCTCGCGAAGTCTTCAGCCAGTCGGCGACGTGCGGCTGCATCTCCTGAAGTACATCAAGCACCTGCGCGACCTGCTCTTCCTGCAGCGGCGTATGAATCACCTGGTACGGCGGATACCCCCCGTAGCCACGGCCTCGCGGTCCGCCGCGATGGTCCGGCCGACGTCGACGGCGATCGTCGTCCGCCTCCGACCGGCGATCACGGCCACGTTCGTGATCTGCCTGATCGCGCTGTTGCGGCGGCGCGGCGTCGGCGGCTTCACCCCGGGCCTCGGCGACTTCCCCGAGCACCGCGATCAGGCTGACCAGCAGCACCGTGGCGGTGACGGTGGCCAGCGTTCGGGCTGTGTTGGCGAGATAGAACATCACGATCTCCGACAGGCATGCGAGGGTTCCGCTTATTGCGAAGCGAAAGAAGCCTCGGCAAGCTCGTAGTAATAAAGCTGACGGGTCAGCTCGTCTTCAATGGCGGCATCGCTTTCGCGATCGGCGAGATAGTCAAGATCGGCAGCGATGGCGGAAACTTCGTCCTGAAACTCATCGTCGCGGCTGTAGGCCCAGGCGATGGTGTCCAGCGGATCCTCCAGGGCGATTGCGGGGCCGCTGCCTGAGGGGGCTGTTTGAGGCGTTGTGCCCTCAGGCGATGAGCCGAAGTGCACGGCGAGCCCCACCGCGAGCATGAACGCTGCCGCCACGGCGAAAGAACCCAGCTTTGCGAGCACCGACGGCCGACCCGACCGCGCCATCCGCTGGCCCGGTGTGGTCACGCCAGCGATACGTGAGGCGAGTTCGGCAGACGGGGCGCCGTCGCCCGAAACGGCCAGCGAGGCCCGCAACGGCTCCGCCAGGTCACCCGCCATCACCTGATCGGCTGTGGCTTCGAACACCTCATCGGCCAGGTCCGCACGCGCAGCGGAGCCCTTGAGGGCCGACCGCAGTTCGCGGTCAAGCTCCTCCAGCGACGGTTCCAGATGCTGCCAATTGTGTCGACCTTGCTCGGTCATGATGCTTTCCTTGATGCCCCAACGCGGGGTCTACTTGTTGCTCGATCTCTGCACGCCGTCTGAACGCTATCCAGTGACACGCTAAGTGGTGGGATCGGCTTTTCGTTGCATCGGCTTTGCGTATTCAACCTCGTTCGGCTCGAGAATGCGGCGGAGCTTCTTCAGCGCCCGGTGCCCGCGCGCCAGCACCGTGCCCAGCGGCTCGCCGAGCGTTTCAGCAATCTGCGCGAAGCTCAGCTCGGCGGTGTAACGCAGGTTCAGCAGTTCCTGGTCCGCCTGGGGCAGCCGCTGCACCGCTTCGTTGAGCTGATCGTGACGCTCCTGCTGCTGCATCGTTTCCAGCGGCAGCACGGCCCCCTCGCCCTGATTCACAGCTTGCGGTGGTAGTGTGGTGAAATCCATCGGACGGGCCTGCCTTTTCTGTCGACGCTGTTCATCACGCAACCGATTCACGGCAATGCGGAACAGCCAGGCTTCGAAACGTCCCAGTTCGTGGTAATTCGGCAGTTCGGTGACGATTTTCACAAACGTCGCCTGCGTGATCTCCTCCGCAAGCTCCGGCGATCCGCACTGCCTGTACAGCAGCGCATACACCCGACCGGTGTAAGCGTGGACCAGATCGTGCCATGCCTGACCGTCGCCACGCGCGGCGGCCTGCAAAGTTTCTTCGCGTTGTGCTGCCATGGCTCTCTTTCCAACGCCTGTCACAGGAAATTATTGCTCAAAGAGTTTTATCCTTGGCGGCCCGATCTCCGGGGGCTATACTTACAACGTCATGAAATGCATTACTGACCAACCAATGTCTTTGCCGCTTCACGCCAGGCCCGTGGTACCCAAGGTCGTGGTAAGAAGGCGGGTCGGCAGCAACCTTTGGCTACAGCTAGGCTGAGCACAGGGTTGCAGCGATCCGCCGTTGCACCGGTCAGCGTGACAGAGAGACGCATGCGGGGACGGGGGCATCCTAAGCCAAACCGTGCGTCTCTCAAAATCTTCCAAATGATGAGCAAAACGACCTTCAGCCCGGCACCTTCAACCGGCGCCCAGAAGGACTTGAACGAGTGAGGCTTCTGCCATGACCCGAGCGATGCGTCCAGCTACTTTGAATACCGATATCGATTCCCTCGCCACCATCCCCAAGACCGACAAGTACATCGGGATGAAGGGCGCGGAAATCTTCCACGAACAGATGCGCGAGCACGGCGTCGACGTCATGTTCGGCTACCCCGGCGGCGCCATCCTGCCCGTCTTCGACGCCATTCACGAATCGAAGCATTTCAAGTTCATCCTCACCCGCCATGAGCAGGGTGCAGGCCACATGGCTGAGGGCTATGCCCGCGCCACCGGCAAGCCCGGCGTCGTCCTCGTCACCAGCGGCCCCGGGGCGACCAACGTCGTCACCGCCATGCAGGACGCCCTGATGGATGGCACCCCCATGGTCGTCTTCACAGGCCAGGTCGCCACCTTCGCCATCGGCTCCGACGCCTTCCAGGAAGCGGACGTGACCGGCATCACCCGCCCGTGCACCAAGTGGAACGTGCTGGTGAAGGATGTCCGCGAGTTGCCCCGCCGCATCAATGAGGCTTTCCACATCGCCACCACCGGTCGCCCCGGGCCCGTGCTGGTCGACCTGCCGAAGGACGTGACCGCTGCGGTGCTCAAGGAAGCCGTCGCTGTCGAACCCCACCTGCCCGGCTACCACGTCCGCGAGCAGGGGACCAGTGAGGAAGTCGCGAAGGCGGCGGAGATGATCAATGCGGCCGAGCGGCCGATCTTTTACGTTGGGCAGGGTGCGGTGCTTTCCGGTGCCGATCAGGTGCTCCGCCGTGTCGCCAAGGCTGCGAACATTCCCGTGACGACCACGCTGCAGGGCCTCGGCGCATTCGACGAAACCGACGACCTCTCCCTCCACATGCTCGGTATGCACGGCTCGGCTTACGCCAACTATTCGATGCAGCAGGCCGACCTCGTCATCGCCGTCGGGGCGCGCTTTGACGATCGCGTGACCGGCCGCACCGTTGATTTCGCCCCCGAAGCCCGCAAGGCTCACCGCGAAGGCCGGGGCGGGTTCATTCACTTTGATATCTCCCCCGAGCAGATCAGCAAGATCGTCCCGGCGACGCTTGGCGTCGAAGGCGATGCGCGTAAGAACCTCGAGCTGCTCGAGCCGAACATCGAGTACCGTGAGCGCGCGGAGTGGTTCGCGCAGATCCGCCAGTGGAAGGAAAAATACCCCTTCCGCTACAACGAAGACCGGCGGCCCGGCCACATGAAGCCCCAGCAGGTCATCGAAGAACTCTACAAGCAGACCAACGGAGAAGCGGTGCTCGCGACCGGCGTCGGGCAGCATCAGATGTGGGCGGCTCAGTTCTACAAGTACAAACGGCCCCGCCAGTGGATCACCTCGGGCGGGCTCGGCACGATGGGCTACGGTGTGCCCTCGGCCATCGGCGCGAAGCTCGGCCTCATGGTCGAAGCGGAGAAGCACGGCGGTAAGGATTACGTCGTGGTCGATATCGACGGCGACGGTTCCTTCTGCATGACCGCCATGGAAATGGCCACCGCGGCTCAATACAACATCCCCGCGAAAATTCTCATCCTCAACAACGACTTCCAAGGCATGGTCAAGCAGTGGCAGGACCTGTTCTACGACGAACGCTACAGCCATACGCAGATGCACAACCCGGACTTCGTGAAGCTCGCCGAGGCGATGCACTGCAAAGCCGTCCGCTGTGAATCCGCCGACGAACTGCCCGAGAAAATGCGGGAATTCCTCGAAGCTGAGGGCCCGGTCGTCGGCGACTTCCGCGTGGAAAAACATGAACACGTTTGGCCCATGGTGCCTGCCGGCGCGAGCCTGGACGAGATGGAACTCGGCGTCGTCGGCGAGTCACCGGAACCCGCCTGAAGCCCAGGCACTCGAGTGCATCGAAGGTCAGGGATTGCCTGATCTGATCCGTTGCATATAGTGACGGCGAGCCAGTTAAGCGATCCACCTGAGGCGCTGCGAGCGTCGGGGTCAAGACCATGTATCGTCGACACATACGTGCCCGCTGGCGCCTCTACGCACGACGTTCGCGCCAGTTCGTGTTGCACAACATCCTGCACGCCGACGACCCGCCCCACCGCCTCGCGCTGGGGATCGCGGTCGGCATTTGGGTGATGTACACCCCGACCATGGGCCTGCAGATGATGATGGTGGTCGCGCTCGCCTGGCTGCTGGGTGCGAACAAGGTGGTCGGTCTGCCCGTCATCTGGATTTCGAACCCGGTAACGTTCGTCCCGATCTTCTGGCCCTCCTACTGGCTGGGCTCAGTCCTGCTCGGTGAGCCGACCGTGCGCGAAGGCTACTGGCGCGAACTGTTAAAGCCTCCGCCCGGTTGGCTCGAAGGCGTGGTGTTTTACTGGAGTTCGTTCATGGAGATCGCCGCCCCGCTCTGGCTGGGCAGCCTGATCATCGGCACGATCGCCGCAACCGTCACCTACTTCGTCTGCCATCGCCTGATCTGCTTCTACCGGATTCGCCGGTGGGGCGGTATCGTCCCGCCCTCGATGGCCCTGGTGCCGGTAGCCAAACACAAAGCCTCCGCTCGGCCAGCCGATAAGGGCAAGGAAGCCGCCAAGCCTCACGCCCCCAAACAGCGCATCATGCCCGCCGTCCCCACCGCCACGCACGACCCCCGGCGGTCGTAGCCGTACCGCGTCTGAGATTTGAGATGTCCGCTGTCCCCCACCGCTCCGCGCCCGACCACGATGCCGCCCGACTGGTGCTCGGCAGCGCTTCGCCCCGTCGCGCTGATCTGCTCCGGCAGGCGGGCTTCGCCTTCGTCACGCAGACGTCCTCTTTTGATGAGTCGGCCGAAGATCTCGCCGGCCTCGCCGTCGCCGAGCAGGTTCAACGGCTGGCCGAGGGGAAGGCCAAAGCCCTCGCTGAGCAGGTCTCGCACGGCCTCATCCTCACCGCCGACACGCTCGTCAGCGTAGCCGATCAGCCGGTGGGCAAGCCGACCGACGCAGCCGATGCCCGTTGCATGCTCGAAAGACTCATTGGCCAGTCGCACCAGGTGTTCACCGGCGTCTGCGTGATCGATGCTGCGGAGTCCCGCGAACCGATCGCCTTCGTCGACGCCGCCACCGTCACCATCGCCCCGCTCTCGACGGAGGCACTCGAAACGTACATCGCCTCGCAAGCGTGGCGCGGCAAAGCGGGCGGCTACAACCTCGCGGAACTGGAAACGCGTTGGCGCTTCACCGTCGAAGGCGACCCGTCGACCGTCGTCGGCCTGCCGATGCAGAGACTGACGCCGATGCTGCGCCAAAGGCTCTCGGGCAGACAGGCTCGACGTTGAGCAGGCATGGCCTCTACAATCGCCGCGTGCCCGAACCGCTCACCCCATCTCGCTACCGCCTGGACGTCGACGCTGTGCTGAGCGGGCGCGATCGCACCGCGCGGGCCACGGTTCTGCGCACCCTCACCCGTTGCGCCGAACCGATCTATGCGATGACGATGAGCGCACGCAATGCCGCTTTCCGTCACGGTTGGCGCAAAGCCGTCACGCTACCCAGGCCCGTCATCAGCGTCGGCAACATCACCACCGGCGGCACCGGCAAGACGCCGATGGTCATCTACCTCGCACGCCACCTGATGGCCCGGGACTTGAAGCCCGCCATCCTGCTACGCGGTTACGCAGCGGACCGCACCGGCTTCAGCGACGAGGCCCGCCTGCTCCGCGAAGCGCTCGGCTCGGACGTCCCTATCGGCGTTGGTGCCGACCGCGTCGCGGCTGCCGAATCGCTTTTGCAGGAACATTCCGACACCGACGTGCTGCTTCTTGACGATGCGTTTCAGCACCGCCGCGTGATGCGTGATCTTGATCTGGTGCTGATCGATGCGACCAACCCGTTCGGCTACGGCCACGTCCTGCCGCGCGGTCTGCTGCGGGAGCCGGTGGGCGGGCTGGGGCGCGCTGATGCCGTGATCGTCACGCGTGCCGAGCAGCTGTCGGGCATTCACGCTGCGGATGAACTGGAACAGCAGATCGTCAAGCACCACGGCCGCCCGCCGATCGCATGGTTCGCCCACCGCTGGGCAAGCGTCGTCGACGCGACCGGCCGCACCCTCGCCACCACGCCGGACAACTTCGCAGGCGATCGTCCCAAGGTCCTCGCGTTCTGCGGCATCGGTCGCCCCGCCCCCTTCTTCGCCGAAGCGAACCGATGGTTCCACGTCGTCCAGACCCGCACCTTCGACGATCACCACGCCTACAGCGAAACCGACCTCCGCGCCCTACGCACCGCTGCTGAACAACACGCCGCCACCGCGTTGCTGACGACGGAAAAAGACTGGACCAAGCTCAGCAAACTCAACACCGACGAGCATCCACTCAGCACCAACATCTACCGCCCCAAACTCACCCTCGACCCGTTCCGAGGCGAAGCCAAATTGCTGGATCTTCTCACAACGCGCGCACAACGTTAGCGGGCGAGCGTAAATCGCCACTTCGACCACGCGGATCTTCGATCCGCCGCTAACTTTTGTCGATGATTGCCGTCGCGTTAGATCGGCATGCCGGTGATGGTGGCTTCGAAGACGAGGGTGCCGTCGACGATGCCCTGAACGTCGCAGATCATGCGGCGGGG
>JBBDRF010000061.1:0-24747 GCA_040905565.1 Phycisphaeraceae bacterium
GTAACAAGGTAGCCGTAGGGGAACCTGCGGCTGGATCACCTCCTTTCTAAGGGATTTCCTTAGACGTGGGTCTGGAGCGATCCATTCTCACGACTAGTCAGCACACCCTCGTTCCGGTTAGCCGGAATATCCGTGTGGCAACACACGTGTAATGGTATCCCAACTGTTCACAGGTCAAATGACCGCCAGGCTAATGAAAAAGGCCCGTACCTCACGGTATGGGCCTTTTTTGTGCGCGCAGATCGTAGTAGCGACCGAGGCGTTGCAGCGATCCGCTTGCGGCCGCTCTCCCTCGATGCGGGAGTGGTCGGGTGAGGCGGTTCCGGGGACGCGCGTAGCGTAACGAAGCACGCCCGCCGGGTCGCATCTGTTCGCCAATGTGGGCAGGTTCGTTCGGGTGCCGCTGGCGGCTCGTCTACCAGTGGCCGATCCGTGGAGTAAACACACTGGTGGACACGCCAACAGTGGCACAAATCCCCACCCCAACTTTCTCCGCCAGGGAGACGGAGCACGGAAATCTGCCAGCGGACGCATCATGCACTGACGGTCTCGCCTCGCGATCATTGATTGGTGTCGGCCCAAGAAAAAACCCCGACGGGCGGCCGTCGGGGTTTTGAGTTTAATGATCGCGGGGTTGCTTATTTCCCTTCGGCGGCTTGGCGCGCCTGTTCCAGAGCGGCACCGTCGATAAAGGAGTCCTCGAGGGTGCGGCGGATTTTCTCCAGCGCCTTGTTCTGGATCTGCCTGACGCGCTCCTTGGTGAGGCCGACGATCTGCCCGACCTGTTCCAAGGTCAACGGTGCCGCCTGTTCGCCACGGTTCAAAGCGAACCGATGTGAAATCACAGCCTGCTCCACGTCCGTCAACTCCGCACGGTTGCTCGAGACGATCCGAAGCACCTCGTCGGCGCACTCGTCTTCGTGCTCATCGAACCGTTTACGCTGATGGTCGCTGCGCTCCAGCGCCGGATCGAAGTCCGTCGGGAACAGCTGGCGATACTGGCTGTGCTTCATGCCCGATCGGCTGAAGGCCTTGAGGATGGCGCGGCAGGCGTAGGTGCTGAACTTGAAGCCACGTGCCACGTTGAACTTATCGATCGCACGCAGCAGGGCCATGTTGCCCTCGCTGATGAGATCGGCGAAGTCCATGTCACTATGGCGGACCCGCTTGGCCATGGCCAGCACCAGGGCGAGGTTGCTCTGGGCAATCTGGTCCCGCAGCCTTACCGACAGGTCGTTCCACTTGAGAAGTTCACGTGCGTTGGTGTCCGAGACAGCCTTTTCGCCGACCTTCTCCTGAAGTTTCGACACGCGGTACCTGGCGTAATTGAACTGCAGGAACAGGGCTCGCTCCTGCTTGGCCGTGAGCACGACGTTCACCACGCTTTTGAGGTTGCGGTCGGTCGAAAGATCCTCCATGACCGGGTGGTACCAACTGGTGTTGGGCTTGGGGATTTCGGGCGCTTCCTCGAAGATAGCCTTCTCCGCGCCGCGTTCGTGGAAACTTTCGTCATCGACGAAGTCCATGGGCTCGGAGAGGATCTCTTTCAGGAGCTCTTGTTCCCGCGGCGAAAGCTGCGACGTCGACGGCTCCATCGCCACCGTACGTTTGCGCCTCAGTTGATCGAGCGGGCTATTATTTTTAATCAGAATGCTTCGCATGTTCGCGTCTCCAGCGGGAGCGGTCGGTTGAATTTGCCACTCCCATGGTCTTTTGTACGTCGTCGCTGGGAGAATGTTTTCGCAATCAGCGTGCCATGTGCCGAATTTATCTGAGAAAGTACGTACACATACTGTGTCAGTTGCTCGCGGGGATGAAAGACCCTATAGCTTCGCCCGATCGGCTGAGGGGGTCGAAAACGGCCTCCGGGGGGCCCTCGGCGAGCCGACGATTTCGCTTCGGGAGTGGAAATCGCCGATAGGCGCCGGCGGGAACGGGGTGCAGAAAGTGCGTTATCCACATTGGGGACGCCTGGGCGTGCCGAGGGCGTGAAAGTATGCGCAACAGATTGTGCATCATGGGTTTGCCTTCGTCGTCGCATTCGTGGGAACTTTGTGCAAAACTTTTGAACCTTCTCGCAAACCGGGCGTATCAATGGTGGTCGGATGAGGCGTTCCCCCCCCCCAATAAAGCGTCTCATCTTTGGGTGTCTGTCCCCGGCACCCGACCCTGAGCACCTTTCCCCGGGTGCTCAAAATTGAGCACTTCCCCGGTGCTCAACTCTTCGGGCGCCTGGCCGTCCCCTACCAGGCGCCTTTTTGTACCTCCTGAAGACGGCGGGCAGCAATCCCGAGCTGCCCGCCGTTTTTTTGCGCCATGCCGCTTTGGTGTTGTATCGGCATTCGAAGCATCGGCCCGGCAATTCGAGCCCTTAACTGTCAATCCTTCTGGACGTATAGATGCTCTCGCAGTTCACGGAATAAACGCGCCAGGTCATCTAACTGATAGTGGGCGTTGATGCCTGAGGGGTTCGGCAGCACCCAGACGGCCGCGTCTTCGATTGTCCGCTCCTGCCGGCCGAGCCTGGCGCGGGGCTGATCGAAAGCGGTGCGGTACGCGGTGATGCCGACCACCGCCAGGCAGCGAGGCCGACGCTCAGCGACCTTCTCCCGCAGCCGTTGCCCGCCTTCGCGCAGTTCCTGCCGCGTAAGTTCGTCGGCCCGGGCAGTGGCGCGGTTCACCAGATTTGTCAATCCACAGCCGTAACGCGGCAGCAGATGATCTTCGAACGGTGAGAGTTGCCGGTCAGTGAATCCCGCCTGGTGCAGCGTCGGCCAGAACCGGTTGCCCGGCCGGGCAAAGTGACGCCCCGTTGCTGCGGAATACAGGCTCGGATTGATCCCGCAGAAGACGACCTTCACGCCCCGCGGCCAAACATCACGCAACTGCCCGTCCCGCGCGGCTTGAAGATCGGCTCGGCTGATGGCGGGTCGCTTCATGCTTGCCTCTTCCATCTGAGGGAACACCAGCATGGCCACGGTGAAAACATAAGCCTACGATCCTGCAAGGAATACTCCGAGTCACTTTACATTAAGGGGCACTTTATGATGATGAGGCATGTATCGACGGCGGCGGCTGTGTTGTTGACGTTTGCGGTCGCAGGTTGGGGCGTCGCGGCGGTGGGCGAAGATGCGGAGGGCGATCGGCACGACGATCACGTGATGGTGACGCCTGAGCAGGTCGATTGGAAGCCCGGCCCGCCGTCGCTGCCGGAGGGGTCGGAAATGGCGGTGCTGGAGGGCGATCCGGCGGAGCCTGCGTTTTTTGTGATGCAGTTGAAGCTACCCGACGGTTACGTGATCCCGCCGCATCGGCATCCGGGAGTGGAGCGGGTGACGGTGCTCAAGGGGACGTTTCATCTTGGGATGGACGAGGAATTTGACGCCGCGGCCACGAATGCGTTGCCGGTGGGCAGCTACTTTTCGATGCCGCCGGGCATGGTCCACTTCGCGCAGGCGGAGGGGGAGACGGTGGTCCAGCTCTCGACGATCGGCCCGTGGATCATCAACTATGTGGATCCTGCGGACGATCCGCGGCAGTGACGGGTAGTGCTAGATCTAGTCGTTGGCCATGACGGCGTGCTGGATCCAGCCGCCGCCGAGGACCCGGTCGCCTTCGTAGCAGACAACGGCCTGGCCGGGGGCGACGGCGTATTGCGGCTCGTCGAACTGGATGCGGAGTTGCTCGTCGATCGCTTCGACGGTCGCGTCGACGCCGCCGTGGTTGTAGCGAATTTTTGCACGGCAGGGCTTCACCTCACCCGGCTGCAACGGCTTCGCGAGCCAGCTGATCTGGTCGGCGACGCAGCCGACGGCGGCGAGCTTTTCGCGGGGGCCGACGGTGATGGTGTTCGCCTCGGCATCCTTATCGACAACGTAGATCGGATAACCGAGCGCGACGCCGACGCCTCGACGCTGGCCGATCGTGAAGTGCTGATGGCCCTCGTGCTCGCCGACGATTTGCCCGTCGGTGTCGCGGATCTCACCGGGCGACATGGACTCGGGCCGCTTGCGTTTGATCAGCCCGGCGTAATCCATGTCGGGGACGAAGCAGATCTCCTGCGAGTCGGGCTTATCGAAGACGGGCAGGTCGAGCTGCCTGGCAAGTTCGCGAATTTCAGGTTTCTGATAGCCGCCGACCGGCAGCAGCATGCGTTCGAGGCGGCCGGTGCCTTGGCCGAAGAGGACGTAGCTTTGATCTTTGCCGGGGTCGACGCCGCGCAGCAGGATCGGTTGATTTTCGGCGTCGCGATCGATGCGGGCATAGTGGCCGGTGGCAACATAGTCGGCATCGATGGAGCGGGCGTAGTCGGCGAGCTTGCCGAATTTCAGCCAATCGTTGCAGCGGACGCAGGGGTTGGGGGTGCGGCCCGCATCGTACTCGTCCATGAAGTAGTCGATGATGCGGCCGAAATCCCGCTTAAAATTCAGCACGTACAGCGGGATGTTCAGCTTCGCGGCGACGTGCTGGGCGTCCTTGGCGTCGTTGATGGAGCAGCAGCCCTGGTGGCCGATCTTCACCTTGCTCGGATCGCACGCTTCGTTTGCGGGGACGAGTTGGTCGAGCGTTTCGCCCGGGCTGCCGAGCCGCATGAAGCAGCCGACGACTTCGTAACCCTGCTGCTGGAGCAGGGCCGCTGCGACGGAGGAATCGACGCCGCCGCTCATCGCGACGAGCACTTTTTTCTTGCGATCAACCATAGCGTGCATGATAGCGGCCCGAGCGCGGGAGGACATACCGCAGCTCATTTGCGGCCGGCTGTTATGCTCAGGGGCGGACATTGAGACTTCTCACACGGAGCGAACCTGCTTATGGACCCGCACATCGACCCCAAAACGTACGCGCAGATCGAAGAGATGATCACGTCGGCGGACAGCCCCGTCGGCATCGACGCCAAGAAAACCCACGTGCTTATCCTGCACAAGCTCACGCAGATCGAACAGCGGCTGGCGCGGCTGGAGCGGCATGCCGAGGGCGAGAAACGCAGCGGCTGACGCATCATTCAGCGCATAAAAAGGCGACGTGTTGCCGAAGCAAACACGCCGCCCGTCCGGGGTAACCTGTGTTCTGTGGAACGTTTGTTCCGTAGCTAATACGTCGGCTGAGTCGCCGAGGTTCGCGATGAAAAGGGAATTATTCGATTCACTGCGGATTCGGATCAGTCCTGGACGTGATTCAGTCGGCTGATGCGTCCGGAGCGGTTCCAGTCCATGACGTAGAGGTTGCCGTCTGCGTCGTACGACACGCCGTGGGGCGCGGTGAAGACCGCTTCCTTCCACTGGGCGGGCGGCACGCCGAAGTTCGCCCGCTGGCCTTCATCGGGGTTGTCGCCGAGCACCGAGATCACCTTGTTCGTGCTGTCGATCACAGCCACGCGACCGGCAAGTTCAGCAATGGCGACCTTGTCACCACGGATGGAAACGGAGCAGGGCCGACGCAGGCCGGTGGTGATCACCGCAAGGAAGTTGCCCTCGAGGTCGAAGTGCTGCAGCCGACGATTTTCCCGGTCGGCGACCAGAAGCTTCGGCTCACCGTCGCGTGCGTCGATGGCGATGCCGTGACAGGTTTGGAACTTGCCGGGCTCGCTGCCGGGCCCGCCGAAGCTGCGGACGTATTCGCGGTCGGCATCAAACTGATGGATCCACTGCGTGCCGTAGCCGTCGGCGACGAAAATGGCGCCGTTGGGCGCAACCGCGACGCTGGTGGGGTTGTATTGGTTGGGGTCGTCGTACTTGCCGGACTCCGTGGGCGCGCCATCGATGGACCAGACGATCTCGCCGTCGAGCGTAAGCTTGACGACACGCTTGCCTGCGAGGTGGGCGGCGTAGATGAACTCCTCGCCGTCTTCTTCGCGGAGCGTCATGCCGTGGATGCCCGTCATGCCCGGCGCAATGCCCTTCACCGGTTCGCCTTCGGGCGTGTAGACGAGGATGCCGTTTTCGCCGCTGTCCATGCTGAAGTAGATCAGCCCTTCGTTGTCGACGACGATGCCGCCATGCGTCGCGCCCAGTTGCGAGCGGCCCTCGGGCAGCTGGCACCAGTTGGGGACGCTTTCATAGGTCGCCTCGCCCTTGCCGACGCGCACCGCATCGGTCACGGCCGCAGCATCGGCAGGGGGGTGCTCATGGTCGGCGTCCTCGCCGTGACCGAAAGCGACCGACGTGCCGCACATTGCCACGACAGGGAGAACCATCCAAAGACTTCGATGAAGAACAGGCATACGAATAACTCCGATTTTTGATGAGGTTTGCGTCAACGCGACCGCGATCAGCCAGTATAACAGAGCCGGTTGACCATGTGCCAATACGCGGCAACCTCTTTCGAAAGCTTCCAAGCGGCAGGGTTTGCTACAATCGTGCCCCTTCACGAAACGGCGCAGGTTCAGGCGTGCAGGCACGATGTCACATCCAACGCTCGACAACCCACCCGAGGCCGCCGCCGTCGATGCCCCGCCGCCGCCGCCTTGGCTCCGCTTCGATCGACACGAACTGGCGGGCAGCTTCGGCGATATCGGCACCGACCTGCCCCTGTTGATCGGGATGATCCTCGCAGCCGGCCTCGACCCCGCGGGCGTGTTCATCATGTTCGGCCTGCTGCAGATCTTCAGCGGACTCGCCTACGGTCTGCCGATGCCGATGCAGCCGCTCAAGGCCATGGCCGTCATCGTCATCACCCAGGGCGTGACGGGCGATGTGCTCTTCGGCGCGGGCCTGGCGATCGGCGTGATGATGTTGCTGCTCACCCTCAGCGGCGCCCTCCAAGCCCTTGCCCGGCTCATCCCCCCATGCGTCGTCCGCGGCCTGCAGTTCGGGCTCGGCCTCGCGCTGGCGTCGCTGGCGGTGCGGGATTACATCCCCCACCTCGGCTACGAAGGGTACGCCCTCGCCGCTGCAGGCTTCACGCTCATGATCATCTTCCAGGGCAGTCGGCGCTGGCCCGCGGGGCTGCTGGTGATCGGGCTCGGCGTGATCTACGCACTGGTGTTCCGATTCGATGGTGCGACGGTGGTGGGGGGGATGGCGTGGTCGCTGCCGCGTTTCGAGGTGCCCGGCATGGAAGCGATCCTCACCGGGCTCATCGTGTTGTCGCTGCCGCAGCTGCCGCTTTCGCTTTCCAATTCCGTGATCGCCACGCGCCAGACCATCGCCGACCTGTTCCCGCATCGCCGCGTGGGCGTCAGGAAAATCGGGCTCACCTATTCACTGGTCAACCTGACCGTCCCGTTCTTCGGCGGCATCCCGCTCTGCCACGGCTGCGGCGGCCTCGCAGGCCACTACGCACTCGGGGCACGCACCGGCGGATCGGTCCTCATCTACGGCAGCCTCTTCGTCATCGTCGGCCTGCTGTTCAGCCCCGTCTCCACCGAAGCGCTCGCGGTGTTCCCCAAGCCGATCCTCGGCGTCGTCCTCCTTTTCGAAGCGCTCATCCTCATGCGCTTCGTCCAGGACCAGGCCGGCTCCCGCAAACACTTCATGCTCGCACTGCTCGTCGGCGTCCTCGCGTTCACGTTGCCCCAGGGTTTTCTCGTCGGCCTCATCGTCGGCACGGGTTTGTATTATCTCTCCGAACACCGGGACGGCCTGGGCGATTTCTGATGGCTGATGGCTGATGGCAGCATCGCCGGCATCCCCGCCGAATGGTGTACCAAACGGCCGGCCGGGCAGCCGTTGCGAAGCGTGGCATAGAATCGGCTAGAACCGAATCAAAGGGGAACCGAGATGAAGATGTACCTGCGCTTTGCTGGCATGATTGCCACGTCCACGCTCGCCATGTTCGGGCTCATGTACTTGAACACCTATGCCTCCGACCACCTCACCTTCAGCGAAACGCGCACCTACATGGCATTGGTGATGGGGGCCACGATGGCGGTGATCATGCTCGCCTTCATGACGCACATGCTTAAGAATTGGCGGATGAACACCGGTATCGTCGTCGGCAGTGTCATCGTCTTCGCGTTGGCGCTCTGGCTCGTGCGCAGCCAGGCCACCGTCGGCGACGTGTCATACATGAAGGCGATGATCCCGCACCACTCCATTGCGATCATGACCAGCGAACGCGCCCAGATCCGCGATCCCCGGGTCCGCGAGCTCGCCGATGAGATCATCGAAAGCCAACGCCGGGAGATCGCCGAGATGAAGCTGCTGATCGAAGACCTCGAAGGTGAGTAAGGCAGCCACAAGCGACATCGCCGCCGACGTACGCTCAGCCGCCCGCCCCGCAATCAGAAATCAATCAAAAATCAGCAATCAGCAATGTCCGCCCCTTCGGATATCCTACGGAGCATGGAGACGACGCAACCGTACACACCGTTCGACGCCGAGGGCGGGCTCATTTTGGCCACACGGCTGCCCGGCGAGCCAAACGATTTCGACACGCACCGACGCACCTGGACCGAGCTCACGCCGCCTGAGGCCGAGCCCCCCCTCTGGGTCCACCTCGATCGCACCCGCGACCGCGCTCAGCAGTGGCTCCGGCAGGAGGCGGGCTTGGATCCCATCGTGGCCGAATCGCTGCTGGCTGAGGAAACCCGCCCCCGCGCCCAGGTCATCGGCCAGGGATTGCTGGTCATCCTCCGAGGCATCAACGCCAACCCCGGGGCTGAGCCTGATGAGCTGATCGCCATCCGCATGTGGCTCGAGGCCAACCGCATCATCACGCTGAGGCAGTACCGTTTCCGCACCATCGCCGACCTGCGCGCCCGCGCTCAGCGGGGGGCGGCTCCCGTCACAGCCGGCGCGTTCCTCACCGCCGTGGCCACCGGGCTGGTCTCGCACATGACGCCGAGCATCAACAATCTGGAAGAACGACTCGACGAGATCGAGGAGGAGATGCTGACGCAGGAGATCGACCCGCCGATCCGCCGCTCGCAGCTGGCCACCATCCGCCGACAGGCCATCGCTTATCGCCGTTTCCTCGTGCCGCAGCGTGATGCTTTGGCGAGTCTGGTCAACGGTTCGCCGCCGCTGCTGTCGCCCCGCGATCAGGTGGAGCTGCGTGTCGCGATGGAGCAGGCGGCGCGTGTGACTGAAGCCTTGGAGGAACTGCGTGATCGTGCCGCCGTGACCCAGGAAGAAATGCGCGCCCGCCACGACGCACGAAGCGGCCGCACCCTTTACCTGCTGACACTGGTCGCCACCGTCGCCCTTCCGCTGGGCCTGATCACCGGCCTGCTCGGCGTCAACGTCGGCGGCATCCCCCTCGCCAGCTCCACATGGGGCTTCGCCATCACCTGCCTCGCCCTCGTCGCCATCGCCATCGGGCAGGTGCTGTGGTTTAAGAAGATGAAGTGGATCTAGAGCGGAAGCGGAATATTCCGCAGTCGCACTACGCTCTGTTCATCCTATGAGAGCCACGAGAGTAGTATTCTCGCTCCGCGAGACTCAAAATAAAGGCGCTAACGATGCGATATCTGGGTCGAATACTGGTCGTCTGGGTGTTTGTGCTGCTGCCTGTTGTGGCGGTGGGGCAGGAGCCGACCGCGGCGGAGGGCGCTGCCCAGCTGCGGGTGATGTCGTTCAACATGTGGAACGGCGGCGACGAGGGCGGGCAACCGCTGGAGCAGACGAAGGCGGTGATCCTCGCTTCAAAGGCGGACATCGTCGGCGTCCAGGAAAGTCGCGGCGTCGCGGAGGAGGGACCTCGCCCGGACAATGCCGCTCGCCTGGCGGAGATGCTCGGCTGGCACCATTTCGACCAGGGTGATAACAGCACGTCGATCCTGAGCCGCTTTCCCATTATCGATGCCACGCCTCGTGGTTGGGGGGTGGCGGTGGAACTTGAAAACGGCAAACGCATGTACGTCTTCAACGCGCATCTGCCTGCGTCGCCCTACCAGCCTTATCAACTCCTGGACATTCCCTACGGCGACGCTCCGTTCCTCAAAGGCGAGGAGGCATTGATCGAGGCTGCGATTGCGGCGCGTGGCGCTCAGGTGGATCGCCTGCTTTCGGAGTTGCGGGTGGCCTTGATGAGCGACACGCCTGTGTTTTTGACCGGCGACTTCAATGAGCCTTCGCACCTGGACTGGACCGAGGCCGCGACGGAAGCGGATGTCACGCCGCTGCGTGTGACCTACCCCACCAGCAAGAAGATCGTGGAAGCAGGCATGCACGACGCCTGGCGGTCGGTCTACCCCGACGAGGTCGCCCAGCCCGGCTGGACATGGACGCCGTTGACCGCTGAGGATGATCCGGAGGATCGTCACGATCGCATCGACTTCGTCTACGTGGCGGGGCCGGTGGCGATCTTGCATTGTGAGATTGTCGGCGAGCGCACCGAGCGTGCGGACATCGTGGTGCAGCCGTACCCGTCGGATCACCGAGCGGTGGTCGTGACGGTGGCGTTGCAAGCTGACACGCGTTGAAAGTAGACGCGTAGGCGTGAGTAGAGCCGTCGAGTAAAGATCCCGCTACGCGGCGGGCACCTCGGTCCGCAGTGGAGCTTCGAGGGTGACGCGTGTTCCCTTGCCCGGCGAACTGACGATCTCGAAACGGCCGCCGATCATCGAGAGGCGTTCACGAATCGCGAAGTGCCCGAAGCCGTCGCCGGCCGCAGGGCCATCGACCGCAGACGGTTCGAATCCTCGCCCACAGTCTTCCACCACGGCTCGAAGCGTCCCGTCCTCTGCCTCAAGCGTGACCGTCGCTTCGCGCACATCGGCGTGCTTGACGACGTTGAACAGCAGTTCCCGGATCGACTGAAACAGCAGCACCGCCGTCTGCTCGTCCGCCGGCTCCCGGGCAGCGGTATGAGTCACCCTCACCGACAGGCCGTGCTTCTCCTGCATCCAGCCAGCCAGCCATGTGATCCCCTCCAACAAGCCGTTTTTGTAGAGCGCCTGCGGACTCAATTCACTGGTCAGCGATCGCGATTCGCTGATCGAATCTCGAATCAGCGTCCGTGCCCGCTCCACTTGACTGGAGAGGTTGGGCTCAGCCAGTTCCCGGTGTACCACCTGTAAAGAGAAGTCCGCAGCGACCAGAAGCTGCTGCAGGTGGTCGTGCAACACCTGTGCGATCCGCCGTCGCTCCTGGTCCTCAGCGTGAATCAACTGGGAGGTCAGGGCGCGAAGCTGAGTGGCTCGCTCTTCCGCTTCCTCCGTCCGATTGTGCAGCGCCTGCTCTGCCTGCTTGCGAAGGTCGATGTTCTCAATCACAGAGATGAAGTAGTCCGGCTCGCCCGTCGACTTCCGCACCAACGCGACGGTCAGGTTGATCCAGACGGTCGAACCATCTTTTCGAATGTAGCGCTTTTCCATGGAGTAGTTGGGAATCTGCCCCGCGACCAGCCGCGCCACCTGAGCCCAGTCAGCGTCCAGATCGTCCGGGTGCGTGATGTCGCCGAACGTCTTTTTGCGCAGTTCCTCAGGCGTATACCCGACGATCTCCGCCAGCCGCTCGTTCACGCAAAGCCATTGCCCATTGAGCCCGATGTGCGCGATGCCGACGGCTGCGTTCTCGAAGGTGGCACGGAATCGCGCCTCGGTTTGGCGCAGGTCGTTGTCCGCTTCGTGACGAGCCGTCACATCGCTCACAAAGCCCTGCAGGCACACCAGCCCCTTCTCATCGAATACGCCTCGGCCTCGATCCAGAACCCACCGGTCGCGACCGTCGGGATGTCGAACGCGGTACTCCAATGACCACGGCTGGCCTGCCCTGACCGCCGCGTCGACCTCTTGAACAAGCCTGGTGCGGTCCTCGGGGTAAATCAGTTTGGTCCACCGGACGCGCCCTTGCATCAGATCGTCCGCCGTGCAGCCGGCGATGGATTCGATCTGGCTGCTCACCCACGCGACAGTTTTGTCTTCATCGTGCCGGCAGCAATAAACAGCACCAGGCAGATTATCCACAAGTGCCGCGACGCTCGCGGCTTCATCGCCCTTGATCAGGTGCGGCAACCCGCGGTCAGCGCATCCCTGCTGACGATATTCCACGGCTGAATTCCTCAAAAGTCGTGCACACGCGACGAGAAACTGAATGTATCCGGGGTCATCCTACGCGCCATCTTGCCAATGTTCCGGCTACGGTGCGGCGCCTTTCAGTTGACCTCTTCTGAAAGCACCGCTGCGCGGCGTACCGTCTCGCCAAACAGGCCGATGCTCGTGCGGGTGTACTCCATACGCCGGTAGACGATGCCGACCTCAGGCACATAGCCGCCGGCCAGATCCAGCCGCACGTCCGCCCACGGGATGTCGATCTTGTGCTCGATCGGAATGAGGTACCCGTCCCAGACGCCCACATCTGTGGTCAGACGGGACCGGCTCGCAAAGAGCACCTTGTGTTCCACATTGCCCGTGTGCTCCAACTCCCCGGTCTCCAGGCTGTAAACACGTACGGTGCTGCGTTCGACAATCTGTTCGTGGGGGCGAATCTCCGCCGGCAGCATTCGCACAGGTGGATCGTAGACGACGGCGAAATCTTCGGAAGGCAGGTCCAGACGCACGATCGTGAGGGCGCCCTCTGGATGCACCGAAAGGTAGAGCGTGTTGAGATCGCTGAACTCCAGCACCCACTCGCCCGGCTCCTCACCTCGTGTGCGACGCAGTTCCAGTGGCAGGCGCTCGTCCAGCCGCTCACCGTCGATGACGCGGAACGTTCGCTCGCGTACCTGAAGCGGAAGCAGATGCTCCGCCCGCACCGCCTCGCCCGCCATTGCCGGCACCTCGCCCGGCGGGCTCACACCGTCCTGCGTCGGAAAATCGCGAGTGACCGCCACGGCCTCACCTTCCGGCGGTTGCCGTTGCTCAATCCCCACCGTCTGCTCCGGCGTCGGTGGTCCGGCAGTCTCGGCTTGGCATGAGAACGTGGCAAACGCAAGCGCTAAAACCGTCAGTACACGTAAAAAGATCATCGCTCATCCCTCCCTCTCCGCGACGCTCTTTCATCATAGACCGTCGGACCGCCGACGCCCGGTCCCGGTCCTCGTCGTCCGCGTGGGGGGGGGCGTGGCTCCTCTGGATAAATAGAATCAGAACGTGCGTCTTTTTCGTGGCCGCTGCGTCTTCAGGGGTGAGGGCATCGGATGGGCCGGTGCTTGCACGAACCTTTGTTCAGGAGATGCGCCATGAATTGCGAGGATGTGATGGAGCCGACCAGGAACGGGATCGGATCAAACTGCGGTTGTGATTGCGACTGCGACTGCGACTGCGACTGCGGCGACGGAACCTGCACCTGCCCCGAAGGCTGTTGCTGAGCAACGCGCCGCGAGACACTGGCCAGTCGATTCGGCTCCATCGTGGGCCGGTCGACTGGTCGTTTGTATGATGAGCAACGTGAGCACAGGCATGACCACGCAGCTAATCTGGCAGCAGTTCCGTGACGAACTCGACGCGTTCATCCGTCGGCGGGTGGCCAATGCGGCCGACGCGGAGGATCTGCGTCAACAGGTCTACCTGCACATCCACCGTCATCTGAAACACAACGATCCGCCGCAGCACCTGCGAGGCTGGGTCTACCAGATCGCTCGCAACGCCATCACTGACCACCATCGCCGACGCGCTGGTCGACGCGAGCAACCGACCGGTGAAACGGATCTGGCGGCCAAGGCGCGAGCGACCGAGGCCGAGGCGTCGGCCGCAGAGGCGGCGCAGGGGCTGGCGCGGTGCCTGCTGGGGATGGTGGATCGGCTGCCCGAGCCGTACGGCCAGGCGTTGCGATGGACGGAGCTCGAGGGGATGACCCAGCAGCAGGCGGCGGCGCGGGCGGGCGTGTCGTTGTCAGGCATGAAGTCGCGGGTCCAGCGCGGCCGGGCGAAGCTGCAGGAGGCGCTGCTGGCGTGCTGCGAAGTCGAGTTCGACGCGCGACGCCGGCCCACCAGCCACCGCTGCCGCAGCGCGTGCAACTGCTCGTCGTGATGAATCGCTTGATGGAATCTACGCGTGGACCCGGTCCGCTCCGGCCCGCTTACGCCGAACGCTGACGGCGGCTGCGTCTTGTCAGGAGCATGCCGCCGAACAGGGCCATCGTGGCCAGACTGGCGGGTTCGGGGATGGCGGTGGAACTAATATGGCCGAGTGTAAAGGTCGTTTCCGAAGGCAGGCCGCCGAAGTCAGGCAGGCCGCCGAAGTCGAACGTCATGTTGAAGGTCTCGCTCAGGTCGAGGCCCGCGTCCGTGAAGTCGTCCAGCGAGAACAGCAGGGTGTAAGGCGTGGTCGACGCACTCAGCGTGAACGGAACGCTATGGCTTCCCGTGCTGGAGGTGGAGATGAACAAGCTGCCTTCGATGGAGGAGACAGCGTTCCCGAAATCGGCGCTGAGCACGTCCAGGCCGACTAGGTCGCCATCAACCAGGGTGGGAAGGTCGTACGTCGTGAACCGATTACCCGGAAGGTAGGTAAGCAGGAGCCGACCATCGTACGAATTGTCGAAAACCGGATCGTTGCTGCGATAGATGAGCGTGCCGTTGCCGGAGGTATCGACCTCAGCTTCGACGGAGCCCGAGGTCATCGACCCCTGCACGGTGACCGATCGCTGCTCTTCCAGCACGTGGGTCGGGTCAAGCCCCGTCTGATTGTCAGAGACATTACTGTCCGACGAATCGGCGGTGACGGTGGTCGGGCCGACCTGGAAGTCGTCAATGACACTGGCATGAACGGACCCGCCGCTCATAAGAACCCCGAGGAGCAGAAATGCTGCGAGACGGCGTGACGACATGCTTCTGTCCTTTGTAAGGTCGGCGTATGTCGAAAAGAATACACCCGAACCTCGTGCGGAACAACTTTTTTTTCAACCGCTTCTGCGGCCTCTGGTGATGCCCATCCCATGCCTTGATTCGCCTCGATTCGGCGTGCGGTTCCTGTCACGGAACGAGAAGGCGGCGCGGCGAATCAGCTCACTCATCCGTTTTATCAGGCAAGCCGTGCCCGACGTCTCTTGGGCGAATCACAGTGACGCTGTTGCTACGCCGTGTTATCTTCGCCCTTCCCATGACACGCGAGCGGCTGGAGAAACACCAAGTCTGGCTCTACTTGGTGGCTGTGGCAACGGGTGTCGGCCTGGGCCTCTGGTTTCGCCTCGAGGTGGCCGATGCGCTGATCTACCTGCCGCTCGGCGTGCTTCTGTACGCAACGTTCGCACAGGTGCCGGTGACGCACTTGCCCGAGGCGATGCGGGATCGGCGGTATCTGACAGCCACTTTGCTGGCCAACTTCGTGCTCGTGCCAGTGGCGATCTGGCTTCTTGCCTGGCTCGCCCCGCCGGAACCGGCCATCCTGCTCGGGCTCTACATGGTGCTGCTCGTGCCTTGCACGGATTGGTTCATCGTGTTCGCACACCTTGGGCGGGGTGACGCGAGGCTGGCGATCACGAGCACCCCGATTATTCTGCTGGCCCAGTTCCTGCTGCTGCCGCTGTACCTCTGGCTGTTTATGGGCGAGACGTTCAGCGACATCATCCGGGCTGGTCCGTTCGTACAGGTGTTCGTGCTGCTGATCGTCATTCCCCTGATTCTTGCCGGATCGACGCAGATATGGGGAGATCGTCGCCCGACGGGGCGGAAGATGATTGAAGGGCTGGCCTGGCTGCCGGTGCCATGCCTTGGAATCGTGCTGTTCCTGATTGCGACGACGCAGGCGGGGCAAGTCGTGGACGACATGAGGGGCATGGAGCGCGTGGTGCTCGTCTTCGTGCTGTACCTGGTGGCTGCTGCAGGGATAGGGATGTTGACCGCATGGATGCTCGGGCTCTCATCAATCGCCGGGCGCACACTGATCTTCAGCGTCGGTACGCGAAATTCGTTTGTCGTGTTGCCGTTCGCACTGGCATTGCCCGCCGGGTGGGAAGCTGCGGTGACCGTGGTGGTGCTTCAGCCGCTCGTCGAATTGCTGGGCATACTGGTCTACCTGCGCGTCGTGCCACGTTGTGTCTGAGTCTTTCGTCGCGAATCGCCCCCGCATTTGGCGGTCTATCTTGGCAATCGCTTCGTGATTATCAGCGAGCAGACCCACAACCTCCCGCCGCCGCGGATCGGCTGCTATGATCGGGATACGCGGAGCGACCGAACAAGCGACACCTCCAAAAGCATGCCCGTGACCGGGAGATGCTGAGCCGCATGATCGCTTCGTGCAGACGCCAGTAGAGCCAGCAATCGGAGCGGAGCCACCTTTGGAACCACTGAAGCGATTCATCAAGACAACGACTCTCGGCGGCGTGATCGTCGTCCTGCCGCTGGGCATTCTGCTTTTCGTCTTCTCATGGCTGTGGGGCGTGATCACAAGCATCATCGCTCCGCTTACCAATCTGGTCGTGGGCGATGAGGCGACCAGCGTGCCGCGGCTGATCGTGAATGTACTCGCGATCGCCATGATCTCGGTCGGATGCTTTGTAATCGGTCTCGGCGTGCGTACGGCCTTCGGCCGTTTCATCCAGTTCACCCTCGAAGAGCGGATCTTGGCAGCCATCCCGGGTTACCAGTTAATCAAGGAGACCGTGCTCGCACTCTTCGGGCGTGGCAAAGCGCCGTTCTCCAGCGTCGCCCTTTGCCGAATCTTCGACAATGACACGCTCGTCACCGGCTTTGTCACGGACGAGCATGAGGATGGCGGCTACTCAGTCTTCGTGCCGACTGGCCCCAATCCCACGTCCGGCGGAATCTTTCACCTGCGCCCGGAGCAGGTCACGATCGTGAATCAGCCAGCCGACGATGTGATGCGTTCGATCATCAGTTGCGGCGCAGGTTCGTCCAAACTTCTCGCTGAGTACCGCCGCATCCAAACAGGTGATCAGCCCGAACCGCCCGCCCAAGTCCCCTCCAGCCGAGAATAGCTTACCCGCGGTATTCGCTCCCGCCGCCCTCGTCGCGCGGCGGCCGTGACACCGCGTTGGCATCGCTGGAAAGCGCTTATGTGTTCAAAGCGTTTACGCTGATCTCTGCAAAGGGTGTCAGAGGCACCAGCAACGTGATACGCGTGCCTTCATTTGGTTTGCTTCGAACGTGCATTCGGCCGCCGATCAGTTCCACCCGTTCCTGGACACTGCCGAGGCCCAAGCCGGTCGGGCTGGTCGCGGCAAACTCCGTTTGCTCAAGGTCAAAGCCACGCCCCCTGTCTTCCACCGTGACCCGCAGTGCATCGCCATCATGCTCCGACGTCACCCACGCTTCACTGACGCCGCCGTGCTTAACGATGTTGAACAGCAACTCCCGCACACACTGGAACAGCAGCACGCGGATCTGCTCCTCAGCCCGTTCAGTGACGCGATCGGCCTCGACAGTCACGCGCAGGCCGTGCTTCTCCTGTACCCAATTGCTCAGCCATTCCAGCGTTTCCGCCCAACTGTGGGCACGCAGCCCCGGCGGAAATAGCTCGCTGGCCAGCGACCGTGTCTCGGCGACGGATTCGCTCAGGAGCTTTCGGATGCTCGCCACCAGCTCGCGCTGCTTCGGCTCCAGACCGGAGCCCTCCAACAACTGCAGTTGCATCTGCCCCGCTACCAGCAGTTGCTGGAGGTGATCGTGCAGTACACTGGACAGGCGGCTGCGTTCCCGCTGTTCGACATGGGCCAAGTCCTGGGCCATCTGCCGCAGTTGGCGAGCTTGGTGTTCGGCTGTGGCGGTACGCTCGGTCAGATCGTGATGGGTCGTCTCAAGCTGCTGCTCGGCCACTTTGCGATTGGTAATGTCCTCGACGATACGAATTGCGTCCGGCTCACGAGAAGAGCTTGTGTGTACCGCGGATGCCGTCAGTGCAAGCCACAAAACCGTGCCGTCCTGACGCAGGTAGCGATTCTCGAGTGTGAACTGAGTGACCTCGCCTGACAGCATTTGCCGGATGTACGGCACCTCCTTGTCGCAGTCGTCCGGATGGGCGAACTCCCGCAAGCGCCTGCCTAGCAGTTCCTCGGAGCGGTACCCCAGCATGTCGCACAGCCTCTGGTTAGCCAGGATTACGCGCGTGTCCGGATCAAGGCGTGCAATGCCCACCCCGGCCTGCTCAAAGATCGAGCGGAACTGGGCTTCGCTCTCCAGTAGAGCCTGCTCCATCTGCTTACGCTCGGTGATGTCGCGCACGAGGCCGGTGAAGTAGCGCTCGTGATCCAACTGAAATTCGCTGAGCGCCAGCTCCATTGGGAAGATCGAGCCATCCTTGCGCCGCCCCAACACCTCGCGACCGATACCGAGGATCTTGGCCTCGCCTGTGCGCGAGTAGTCGCTTAAGTATCCATCGTGGGCGCTGCGGTCCGGCTCGGGCATGAGCAGACTCACGTTTTGCCCGATTGATTGCGCTGCCGAGTATCCGAAGATCCGCTCCGCCGCTTGGTTGTAACTGAGGATCCGGCCGCGCTGGTCGATTGTCACGATGCCGTCCACGGCGGTGTCCAGAACGGCTTTCAAGCGCTTTTCCCGTTGCTGGACGTTCCCCTGCAGCCGGCGCATGCGATTGCCGGCCCAAGCCGTCGCCCAGATCACCAGCAACGTCAGCAGGCGGTTGGAAACCACATTCACAGACAGGATCCCTTCCGGCGACAGCGGCGCCGCCAGCAGCGTCAGGATGCTGCAGAGGCCGGCAATTCCCCACACCAGTCGTCGCTCGGCCGACCACACGGCCGCCAGCACCGCCGCGACATATGCCACCGCCCATGCCACCCCCAGCGGCAGCATCAGGTCGATCAGAAAGACCCCGCCGGCCAGCAGAAGACTGACGAGTAACGCGAGATCGAAACGCCATGGATTTGTCCTGATGGGACGGCTCCTCGGTCATCGATTCCCCGGGCGGGTCTGCTCACCCATCACACCTGCAGCATAACGTCTGCACGTTGGTGCAGGGTGAAGCGGAAGCGGCACGCTCCAGCGCGGCCTCGGAAATGTCCAGCACCGTCGTCGACTTCAGCAATCAAGTTCAGCGACAGCCGTGGCTCAGGCTGGTGCCAACTCAATTCGTGCTCATCTTTCTCAGTTCGGCTGTTGGAGAGACATATCGACTACGCTTTCCCCTAAGAATCCCCATCGTGCAGCGTCAATCAAAAGACCATGACCTTATCGGCCCATGCCGTCCATTCGCCAAGTTCAGCCATCGAGCCGCGATGCGCGCCCTGCATGATTTCTTCTTCAGCGATACCGCGAGCATCCAGGCACGTGCCGCACACCCCGACCTCGCCACCCTTGCGACCGATCGGCTTGAGCATCCTCTCAATGCTGTAAAACCCATCCGGCACCTTCTGGCCCGCCTTGGCGCATGCGGCGGCGTCACCCATCAAAAAGACGCGCACCTCCGCTTCCTGCTTGGCCAGTTGCCCGGCAAGCCGAAGCCCGTTGTAGCTGCGCTCGGAGCCGTACGGGGCGTCGTTGAGAATCATTAGTACCTTCATCGTGATGCTCCTCTACAAGTAAGTCTTCAGGATTTCGAGGCGGTCGCTTTCCTCCTGAGGCGGCGGATCTGGGCAGGCGTGTATTTCCGCGCTGGCTCGTCCCGCTCAACCCGACAGCAATGCCTGCGTTGTTTTCGGGCGCGGCAGGTGTAGCAGCGCCATCGCGCCATCCTAAGCGTAGTCCACCAAACCTGCGTGGCGCAATACCGTGAGGTGTTGGGAGACATTCGCCTGCCGTGTCCCCCGCGGATCTTCCAGATCGCTTACGCATTTGGGTTCGGCCAGAAGCTCATGGAGTATCATCAGTCGCGTGGGATAAGCGGGAATGGAACGTCACGTGCCGGCCCGCTCGGCGCAAAGAAAAAGCCCGCGTCGTGCTTGATGTGGCCTTGAACTCTAAACCACCCTGACAGGACTGCGACCGGCTGTTTGGCAGGCGTCGTCCGTAAATTGCTTCAAAGGGCCAAAAAACCAGTTTGCCTCTGCGCGTGGGTACGGGTCATCCCCGAACGTCCGTCTCCTGCTACGCCTCTGCGGTGGGCCGCTGATTCTCCAGCTTCTGCCAGCGGTTTGCGTCCGCGTCGCCGATCTTGATGGTGTATAGCCCCTCCTCGAAAACGAACGGCCGAAACGTTCGCCCCGGCGCACGTACCGCGTACACCAGTTCGCCGTCCGCGTCGTAAACCTGCACCACCGGCCGCTCCACGCCCGCCATCGAAACCTCCGGCAGATACGCCACAGGCTCGCGGCCGTAGTTATCCAGTTGATTCACCGTGATCGGCCAGCCTGCGCACTGCTCATCATTCTCCGGGTCCGCCAGGTAGGGCCAGCAGTCGAGGCGCACCGCCCGGTTGGCCTTGTCAAACCGGACGATGCCCATCCCCGACGCCTTGTTGCGCATCAACTCCCGAGGCGGGCCCTGTGGATTGTCGTCCGGGTTGTGCACCGCCAGAACGCTCAGCGGCAGGCCGAAGCCGTCGGTGAAGTTGCCGGTGTTTTCGAGGTCGCTCTCGCTGCGGTTTCGCCCAGGCTCGTCGGGATAAAACCACCTCAGATACCCAACGTTCACCGCCGGGCCGGCGAAGGCCACGCCCGCATCGCGATGTTCATCGATTCCGTAATGAATCACCGCTGGCAGATGCTGATCGCCCGCCAGATGCACCGCGAAGCACTTGCGGATTTCCGCCAGCGCCTCGTTGCGACGGGTCTGCGGCCATCCGTTGGCGTCGTAATCTGCGACGAGGTGGTGATTGCGGCGGCCGTGGTGGGTCGCCATGCTGTTGAAGATCGTCTGCGAAACCAGCGCCTTCATGTCCGCGCCGCGCCAGTCGGCCGCCCAGTGCCGCAGGAACTCAAGCTGGCGATCGCCCAGCAGCCGCGCCTCCGGCACATCAGCGGTTTCCGGATCAAAATCCGGATCGGTTGCGTGGTCCGGCCGCGTCTCCGTCTCGGGAACCGTGCCCTCGGGCCCAGTCTTGAACATGCGGTCGGCGATCACCGCGAAGCTCACCCGGCCGTAGGTCATTGGCCCGTAGTAGACGCTAATGTCCTGCTTCACCGGTGTTGGATCGAAGGGGTCGGGATGGTGACTGGTTTCGATCCGGTGGACGGCGTTCACCCACCGCGCTTCCATGGCATACCCGCCGGACGAGGACGTGTTGAGCGGACGCTTCATCTTCGCTCCCGCCTCGCCCCAGATGTTGCCCTGATAGACGTCGTGATCGTCGGGGATGCACAGCGTCGGCCGGTCTCGCGTCAGGTCACGCCACGTCAGACAGTGCAGATACCAATGGTGCAGCAGGTCCAGAAGCGTTTCATCAATCTTTCCGCGGCTGATGCCGTACCCGCCGCTGCCTTCGTAGAACTGGTCTCCAGTGAAGATCAGCAGGTCGGGGTCAACCTGCGCCATCCGCTGCCCGTATTCGACGTTGGGGAACGTCGCCGCATGGATATTGCAGGAGATGTCCGCGACCACCAGTTCGTCCTTTTCCACAGGGTCGCGACGCACCACGCCCTCGATCCTGTGCTCCTGCCGCTCGCCGTCGGTGTACCGCAAGGTGTACGCCAGTCGGTACGGCACATCGGCCTTGTCGTCCCAGTCGTCGAGCCGGAACGTGGCAGTGCAGGCGTCGGCGTCGATCGGCTGCTCATCGACGGTCCGCCATCCGCCGTCATGCCGCAGTTGCAGCCGTACCTGCCGTTCATCGTCCTCGCCCAGCGGCGGCATCTGCGCGCTCATTTTCATGACGCCGTCGCTGAGCGTGTACTGGTTAAAAACAATGGGCCCGAACGTGTCGTCCGGGTGATGCTCAACCTTGCTCCCGTCAAGCGTCCAGTCGGCGAACCAGAAACGCCCGCCGTTGGGGCCGATGTTGCGCTGCCGTTTGTTCCCGCCAAAGTTCACCACGAGCGAGACGTTGCCCACCAGCCGCCCACCGCCAACGTCCTCACGGGTTGTTTGCCCCAGTCGCTCTCCGCTGTCCGGATCGAGCGCGGTCAGCCGAAGGGTGTATCCCGCATCGCCCGACTCCGCCTCCAGCAGCAGTTCTACCGCAGCGCGATCGGTGGGGACGGCGCCAGCCTCGGCCTGGCCTGGATTGCCGATGAAAAGACCGCCTTCGCTGGTGATTCCGGCGTTGAGCCCGCCGCCGAACAGCAGCGCGTTGCGGTAGTCGTTCAGCGGACCGGTGATGCCCACGCGGAACCCCACCGTGCCGCCGCCGTCGCCGAGCGCGCCGTCGAGCCGGCCGACCACCACGCTCGTGCGGAAATCACCGTCGTGCTCGCCCAGCCGATGCGTCAGCAGATGGACATTCCGATCGCCGCCGCGATTGACGCACTCGGCCCGGCCGCCCGCGATCCGCCAGTCCGGCAGTGGATTTGCCCAGTACGCTTCGCCAAGCCAGGGCCGATCAACGCACCGATGCCACTGGCTCGCGAAGGCGGCCGGCTCGCCCTCCGCCGCGGCCGCCGCACGGCGCCCGCTGCCGCCGAACGTAAGGCCCGCCGCGACCGTGGTGGAAGTCCCCAGAAACGCGCGTCGGCTCGTTCGATACATGATGGCTCCCAAAAAAAGTGCACTGTCGCGGAATCCTCTAGGTACCGAAGCTACCAGTTACCAGAGCACCGCTCAATAAACTCCGCCACAAGCGGAAGGTCACACGGTGCCAATCGCGTGCTGCTCGAGACGACGTTGTAACCCGGATCCGCTCTCGGTGGGGAGAGGATGCGGCAAATAAGGCCGGCATCTGGGTTGATACCGGCCTTGAAGCTCTAAATCACCCTGACAGGATTGCGACCGACTGCTTAACAGGCGTCGTCGTAGATCGCTTTTAAAGGGCGAGGAACGGCTTGACGGCGTCGGGGGTGAAGGTGATGGAGAGGTCGGCTTCGGCCTCGCCGGTTTCCTTGATCTCGATGCGCTGGATGGCCTCGCGGAGCCAGTCACTTTTCCAGAGCGGGAGCAGTTCGCGCCAGGTTCGCATGACCTGGTGGATCAGCAACTCGGATGCGTCCTGGCCGAAGAGCGTGCGCCAAGTGGCGGCGTCGTCGAATAAGCCGAGGACAGGTCCACGAGGGTCGTCTCGATAGGTCCCAATCACGTAGAGCAATCTCAGCTGATGCTTCGCATCCTCGACCGGCACCGTGTGACGCTGTCGCTGGATCCGATCGTAAGGCAGGCCTCTCATCGCCACCGGGCGATCACCCGCTCTTATCCGCAACGGAGTCTCGCCAGGCTCGAAGCGTATCTGCTGGAGCACGAGATCCCGGACCGCGAGATCACCCTGCCCGAGCACGCCGCCTGAGTCGGGAGCGAATCAGAAGCGGACTGCGAGAATCAGGCGCACGACTTCGTGGTACACCCACTCCCGCTCGTCGCGAGGCACGGCATGGCCGTAGCGGATGTCCCGCCGAGCTGTGCGAATGCACCCGCCGCCGTCCGCCGCGTTACGCCTCTGCTCGGCCGGAGTCCACGAGCCGGCGCTGATCACGTCGGCCGTCCGCAGCGTCCACCAAACGGCCAGCCCGAAAACGCCCGCGCGATAGACAATGCGGTCCCGCGAGATCGTCAGCCGCTTCGCGCCGAACAGTTCGGTCAGCCCGTTGAGCACGCTCGCGATGCCGAGCAGCGCGAACAGCCCGCCGACGCAGATCATCACCAGCTCGCCCGTCTCGAGTTCTGTCCCGCCCAGCGCAGGCCAGAAGTACCAGAGATACCCGCCGATGATCGCGAGGCCGAAGACGATGCTGCCGATGCCGGTGAACGTGCCGGTCTGCCGCGTGTTGGGCAGGTGAAAGACGGTTTCGTGGCCGCGGTCTTCAACGCGAACATGACTCTCATACGGCGGCGGCCATGGCTCGAGCGACGCTTCGATGCCTCTGTTCCCCGCGACCTCGCCGGCCACGACCGCCAGCAGCGGCGCGTCGTCGTCGCGGGCGGTGCCGAGGAATCGACTGATGCGCCACTCGAGCCAATCAAGCTCGCCCTGTCGCAGGGAACTGCCGAACCGCGCGGGCCCTTCTTTCGCTTCGATCACGATGCCAAGCGGCTGCATACGCCGGCCGGGCTTCGGCTCCGGAAACCACTGCCGCGCCCGCGTCGGCCCGCTCAGCGTGTAATGCTCCAGTTGTTCCCTGCCGAAACGCGAATGCTTGATCACCACGCTGTCGTGCGTCACGAGCACGGACGTCCTGGTCAGGTACACCTGCACCAGGCCCAGACAGACCAGACACAGCATCGCTGCGACGAACGTGCTCATGCCGATGATCGCGAAGCCTGGCGCATCGGGGGCGATGAAGTAGAAGAGCACGACGAGCATGCCGACTAACAGCGTGACGGCACCGCTGGACGCTGCGATGAACCGTCGCGGGCGTGCGGGGATGTCGATGACGAATTGCCCGTCCTCTTCGAGGCACTGGACCAGACTGCCGGGCAGTGTGCTGGGGGCGAGTGTCGGCACGGCTATCTCCGCGGGGCCGGGGGCACGTAGAGTATACCGTCGGCCGACGGGCGCTGCCGCGCCCGCCCCGCCGGTTCGAATCGGACGATTCGGCCGCTCAAGGCTGGCAAGCGCGCGTAAAACTTTCGCACAATCGACGCGTCCAAAGCAAAAGTGAGTGGTCTTGAGCCGACCATTCTCCTGCTCTAGTTCCTTGAGCCGCTGGGCTTCATCCCGCCGTACTGCTGACGCCAGCGGTGGTACGTCGCGAAAAGCTACTATAAATGGCTCCACCCGTCCGCAGCAACGGCAGATGTTGCTCAGCTCAATCAAGCGTCGCGCCGGACTCACCTTCGTCATCGAACCGCTGTCCGCGCCAGACGAGGCCGGGCTCACCCGTCGCCTCGGCAAAGTCGCGGCAGGTATGGAACTGAGCGTCGCACGATGAAAAGTCCGCCAACTTCTCGACTGACTGCAGTGTTTAGATCGCATAGCGGATGGGGGGC
>JBBDRF010000062.1:0-100243 GCA_040905565.1 Phycisphaeraceae bacterium
CCCCGAAGCCCACGGCGTACCGCCGTGGGTCCCCCCACGCACAACCTCACCCAATCGCCACCTGCCTTAACGCATGGTCCGCCAGCGTCAGCGCCATCATCGCCTCCGCCATCGGCACAAACCGTGGCAGCAGACACGGATCATGCCTCCCCTTCGTCGAGATCGTCGTCGCCTCCCCCGTCCGCGTCACCGTCGGCTGTTCACGCGGCAGCGAACTGGTCGGCTTCACCGCACATCGCATCACAATCGGCATCCCGCTTGAAATCCCGCCCAGCATCCCGCCGTGCCGATTGGTCAGCGTCACAATCTTCCCGTCGCGCGTCGTGAACGTGTCGTTGTTGGCGCTGCCGCGCATCGTCGCCACGCCGAACCCCGCCCCGTACTCCACGCCCAGCACCGCCGGCAAACTGAACATCGCCTTACCCAGATCCGCCTTAAGCTTATCGAACACCGGCTCACCCCAGCCCGCCGGCACGTTCTTCGCGACGATCTCACCCACGCCGCCCACCGAATCCTGATCACGCCGCAGCCGTTCGATCAGCGCGATCATCTCCTCCGCACATTCATGGTCCGGGCACCGCACCGGCGTCGCCTCCACCTGCTCAAGCGTCACCGCCGCCGGGTCTTCCACGTCCGCATGCAGCGCCCCGACCTGCACCACATAGCCGAGCACCTCGACGCCCCAGCGTTCCCGCAACAGCTTCTTCGCCACCGCACCCGCCGCCACGCGCGCCGTCGTCTCACGCGCACTGGATCGTCCCCCGCCCCGGTAATCCCGGAAACCGTACTTCGCATCGAACGTGTAGTCCGCATGCCCCGGCCGATATTTATCCTTGATCGCCGAGTAATCCCGCGAGCGTTGGTCGGCATTGCGAATCAGGATCGCGATCGAGGTCCCCGTCGTGCGCCCTTCGAAAACGCCCGCCAGAATCTCCGCCTTGTCCGCCTCGTTCCGCTGCGTCACGATCTTCGATTGCCCCGGCCTCCGCCGATCCAGGTCCGGCTGAAGGTCGTCCACCGACAGTTCCATGCCCGCCGGCACGCCGTCGATGATCACCACATTGCCAGGCCCGTGGCTCTCGCCCGCCGTCGTAATCCGAAACAGTTGTCCAAAGCTGTTGCCAGCCATCTTTGCCGCTCGCTGTGAAAGAAAACCGCCCCGATCTTAGCACAGCTTCGCCGCTCACGCCGCTTCAAGCGGGTATGCCCACCGCCGCCGAGGATGAGCCGTTGACACGATCGAACCCGGTCCGTAATTTCGAACACGTCAACGTCCTCCCACGGCTGGTGGGAGGGCATCGTGCCGCTGGGATCGGTCGTGAACCGCGGCACCGCACCACGCACGGGAAAACCACCGAAAGAGCTGGCTATGCCTAATCCCGACCCGGCCATCTGGCGGGAGATGCTGACCCATTTGCGCCGTCACCACGGCCACATCTGCCGCCAATGGTTCGAAGAACTCGAACCCATGCGCCTCGAAGGCGGCGTCCTCCAGATCCTCGTCCGCAACACCATCCAGAAAAATTACCTCGCCAAGCAGTGCCTCGATCCATTCAACGATGCCGTCCAGGCCGCCACCGGTAACCTCGTCGCCGTCCACTTCGTCGACGAGGACGAAGCACTCCCCGCGCCCGCTGCCGATACCCATCGCAGCAACGGCAACGGCCATCCGCCCAGCAACGGCTCGCTCACCGCAAGCGTCACAAGCCGAACCACCAGCCGCGCCACCGGACCCGCGAATCGCTCGCTGAACCTCAGCCCCTTCGACGACGATCAGATCGTCCTCAGCCCCGACTACTGCTTCGATAACTTCGTCACAGGTCCCGGCAACCGCCTCGCTTATGCCGCCGCAGTCGCCGTCGCCGAGCAGCCCGGGCAGGCTTACAACCCTTTGTTCGTGCACGGCGGCGTCGGGCTCGGCAAGACCCACCTCCTCCAGGCCATCTGCCATACCATCCTCCAGAAAAAGCCCGACGCTCGCATCTGTTACCTCAGTTGCGACAGCTTCATGAATCACTTTCTCGAAGCCGTTCAGCGTGGCGAGATGAGCGATTTCCGCAACCTCTACCGCCACGTCGATATCCTCCTCATCGACGACATCCACTTCCTCACCAACCGCGAACGCACGCAGGAAGAATTCTTCCACACCTTCAACACCCTCTACCAATCCTCCAAGCAGATCGTGCTCTCCAGCGATTCGCCTCCCAACGAAATCCCGCAACTCGAGGAGCGCCTCGTCTCGCGATTCAACTGGGGGCTCGTCGCCCGGATCGATCGGCCGTGCTACGAAACACGCGTCGCGATTCTGCGAAAGAAGGCTGAGATCCGAGGCATCCACCTGCCCGACCCGATCATCAACTACATCGCCGAGCGCATCGATTCGAACACGCGCGAGCTCGAAGGTGCGATCACCAAAGTGCAGTCGCTGGTCATGCTCCAGGACCGTGAGCCGACCCTTGAACTCGCCCGTGAAGCCCTCGGTGAGCCGGCTGCGAATAACCAGCCACAACTGACGATTCAGAACATCATTGATGCGGTAACGACCTTTTACGGGGTGAAACTCGCGGACCTCCAATCGAAGCGCCGGCATCGCTCAATTACTGTGCCACGCCAGGTTTGCATGTATCTGGCGCGCCGCAGAACGCGTTATTCGCTTGAAGAGATCGGCGGGTACTTCGGCGGCCGGGACCACACCACCGTCATGCACGCCATCCGCACCACCGAGCAACGCATGGATGCCGAGTCGGAATTCGGGCGGCAGGTGCAGCAGATCGACAACACCCTCGTCACGCACGACAAGTCATGACCCCCCCCACCGTTACGAACGACGCCGCCCCCGAAGTCCGTGGGCTTTACAAGCGCTGGCCGGCGCCGCTGCCGATCTTGGACGATGCAGGTGAGATCGAAAAGCTCGCGCGGACGCTGAAGGTCGCCCCGTTGGTCGCGCAACTCTTGCATCAACGTGGGTTAACCGATGCCGACCAGGCCCGCCGCTTCTTCGACCCCAAACTGACCGACCTCCACGACCCACGCCAGCTGCCCGGCTGCGAGCGGGCCGCCGATCGCCTCGTGAATGCCGTCCGTAGTCGTGAATCCATAGTCATTTACGGCGATTACGATGTCGACGGCGTCACCGCCACGACCATCCTCTACCACGTCCTCAAGACCGCCGACCCCGACGCGAACGTCCGCTGTTACGTGCCCCATCGCATCGACGAAGGCTACGGCATCAACGCCGAGTCACTCGAGACGCTAGCTGAGGAAGGTGCAGCACTTATCGTTTCCGTCGACTGCGGCATCACGGCCGTCGAGCCCGCGAAGATCGCAGCCGAACTCGGCCTCGACCTCATCATCACCGACCATCACGAAATCGGCGAGACGCTGCCCGATTGCTACGCCCTCGTCCACCCCCGCCTGCCCGGCGAGGATGGTAAATACTATCCTTTCTGTGAGTTATGTGGGGCGGGGGTGGCGTACAAGCTGGCGTGGCAGATCGCGCGGGCGTGGTGCGGGTCGGATCGCGTAACCACTGAACTGAGAACGGCTTTGGTGAATGTGCTGCCGTTCGCGGCGCTGGGCACCATCGCCGACGTTGTGCCCCTCGTCGATGAGAACCGCACCATCGCGCGGTACGGGCTGCAAAGGGTCAAGCAGACGCCGAACGTCGGGCTTAATGCCTTAATCGATGCGTCGCGTTTGCGGGACGAAAAGATCGACGCGTATCACGTGGGATTCGTGCTGGGGCCTAGACTTAACGCTTGCGGCCGCATGGGTCATGCCCGCGAAGCGGTGCGGCTTCTGACCGACGCGACGCCCGACGAAGCGGCTGAGATCGCCGAGTTTCTGAACGCTGAGAACGACCGGCGACGCGCGACGGAACGGAAGATCGTCGAGAGCGCGAAGGAGCAGGTTACTACCTGTGGTTACGACAGTAACGACGTTCGCGCGATCGTCCTCGCCGATGCGGACTGGCACCAGGGCGTCGTCGGGATCGTCTGCTCCCGGCTTGTCGAAACCTTCGGCCGGCCGTGCGTGCTGATGAATATCACCGACGGGCAGGCGCACGGCTCGGCCCGATCTATCGACGGCTTCAACATTTACGACGCCTTCTGCGCCTGCCGGGAACACCTGACCACCTTCGGCGGCCACGCCATGGCTGCGGGCCTGCGCCTTCCCACTGAAAACCTCGATGCCTTCCGAAATGCCCTCGTGGCCTACACTAACGAACAGCTCAGTGTTGAGGATCTCACGCCCGTGCTGCGGATCGACGCGGACACCACCGTGGGTGACCTGACGCAAGGTGTGGTCGAACAGATCAACCGCCTGGCGCCGTTCGGCCGATCGAATCCGACACCCATCGTGCGGATCAACAACGTGCAACTGGATCAGTCAGCCCGTGTTATGGGCGCAGGCGGCAAGCACATCAACTTCACCGTGCGCGAGGGACGCGCGTCGCTGCGGTGCATCGGCTGGAGCATGGGCGACCTGTGCCCGCGCCTCCCAGCCGGCGTCCACGTCGACCTCGTCGGCGAGCCGAACCTAAATCACTTCAATGGACGAACTTCAGTTCAGCTGACGCTGAAGGATCTGCGGATTCGCGGGTAGGGGGACCCCGACCAAGTCCGGGGCTATGTCTGGGGAAGGAGCGTGGGTTATGTGGCGTTCTAGCGATGAGCAGTTGATCGAGCGAGCGCGTCGGTGGCTTTGGTGGCGGCGGCCGTTGGGAATCGGGTTCATGCTGTTCGGCGTGGTGGCAATGGTCGCCAGCTACGACCTTTACGAGCAGGTGAACGAGCTTGCGAAGGTGATGGCGGAAAGCGAAGCGGTGGCGGAGCGGGAGGGGGCGGAGGTCGTGCCGCTGACGCCGGTTCTGAACTTCCAGGCAGGGTTCATCGCGGGCAACGCTGCCTGGATCGGCTTGTGCATGCTGTTCGGGGGGTTCCTCTCGGCGTTTACGCGTGACCGCAAGACGGAGATATTGCTGAGGTTGTGGGATGAGCGGCGGCGTGGTGAGGGGGAGGGGTGAGTGGTTGCGTGGGGGACCGGGTTGGGGACAACCCGGCTCTTTTGCGGTGGTGTTTTTGGGCGTGGTGGTGGTGGGGGGGCGCGTGAAAAAGCCACCGCCTGGGTGGCGGTGGCTTGGTGGGTGGCGTTTGGTGGGGGATCGCTTTAGGCGGTGTGTTCTTCGATGGCTTTGGCCATGTCGGCTTTGTTGGTCATGCCGACGAATTTCTTGACCACTTCGCCGCCTGCGAAGAGGATGACGGTCGGGACGGCGTTGATCTGGTACTTGAGGGTGATGTCGCGGTTGGCGTCGGTGTCGACCTTGCCGACCTTTGCTTTGCCTTTGTATTCATCGGCGATTTCGTCGATGGTGGGGGCAAGCATGCGGCAGGGCATGCACCATTCGGCCCAGAAGTCTACGAGCACGGGCTGATCGGAGTTGATCACTTCCTGCTCGAAATTTCCATCGTTAAGTTCGAGGACGGTATCGGTGGCCATTTGCGGTCTCCTGTATGGGTTGAGCCCGCAGCACGGGCGAGGCGGTGTTCGAGTCAGGGCATTGTAGAAACGGATTTACAGCAGTTCAAGACGAGGCCGTGAAAGCGCGGCGGGCGCGGCGGACGGCGTAGGCGATGTCGACGGCGTGACGGTTGGTCAAGACATCATGGACGCGGACCATATGAACGCCTGCTTCGGCGGCGAGCGCGGAGGTGGCGGCGGTGGCGGGGTCGCGTTCGGTGGGTTCGTTGGTGCCGGTGATCTCGCCGAGGAAACGCTTGCGGCTGGTGCCGAGCATGACGGGGTAGCCTGTGCTGACGAACGTGTCGAGATGGGCGAGGAGGGTGAGATTGTGATCGATGGTTTTGCCGAACCCGATGCCGGGGTCGAGGACGATCTGTGAGCGGGGGACGCCTGCGACCTGGGCGGCGGCGGCGCGATCGACCAGGAACTGGCGGACTTCGGCGACAACGTCCTCGTACGTTGGCTCGGCCTGCATGGTGGCGGGTTGATCGAGCATGTGAGTGAGGATGATCGGCATACCTTCGCGGGCGGCGAGGAGGAAGAGGCGGTCGTCATCGTCCCGGCCTGCGGAGACGTCGTTGATGATGGAAGCGCCGGCTTCGAAGGCGGCTTTGGCGACGGTGTGGCGGGTTGTGTCGATGCTGATTGGGACGCGGGTGCGCTGACGGAGGGTTTCGATGACCTCCTGGACACGGCCGATCTGTTCGCGGACGGGGACGCGCTCGGCTCCGGGACGGGTTGATTCGCCACCAATGTCGATGACGGCGGCGCCCTGGGCGATCATGCGGAGCGCGGAGGCGACGGCTTTGGCGGTGTTGGGATAAGCGCCGCCGTCGGAGAAGCTGTCGGGCGTAAGGTTGAGGACGCCGACGATGAGCGGGCGGGAGAGATCGAGCAGGCGACCGTCTGGCAGAGTCAGGTGCATCGGTGGGAGAGTTCCTTGGGGTGCGTATTGATTGGGCAAGGAGGAGGCGGCGTTATTCGCCGAGGGCGGCGGCGATGCGTTCGAGGGTGGCGGCTTGCGGCCGATGCTTGGCGCTTTCGATACGGGAGAGCGTTTCGGCGCTGATGCCGGCGCGTTGTGCGAGTTCTTTCTGGGTGAGTCCGGCAGCAAGTCGTTTGGTGATGACGCTTCGGGCGAGGGTGGTTCGGATCGCTTCGCGTGCGGGGCGCGTGCCCTGGGCGTTGGGTTGCGGTAGTGAAGGGAGGTTGGCGCCGGTCAGCCGGCGGTACTCTTCCATCGGGATGACCGCGTACTCCTTACCTTCGATCGTCAGAACGTTTCGCATGGTTCAATCCTCGTACACATTTTTGCGGTGACTCACCTTCATGATGGTGACGATGTCATCTGCGGCTGCGAAGACGACGCGGTAATCGCCTGTGCGAATTCTGTAGCAGCCCTTCAAGTCGCCCCGGAGCGGCTTTGCGCCGCTCACCTCGGGCCACTTCTCCAGCCGATCGATGATACTTTCGAGGCGAACTTGGAGGCGCAGCGGCAGGGTGGCGATCTGGTCGAGTGCTTCTTCGGTGATGCGCACTTGGGGCATCTCAGTCATTCTAGGAGAGGCCGCAAGTTTGTCAATTATGTCGGGAGACGTGTGGGGGACCGGCCGGGCGTAGCCCGGCGGCTTGGGGGGTGGTTGGGCGTTTAAATAACAGAACCCGCCGGGGTGGCGGGTTCTGTTACGGATTGGATTTTCCGGAGACGTTTAGACGCCTGCGGTTGCTTTTTGGGTGAGGCTTTTGCCGGAGGCGAGGAGGTCTTCCGCGGCCTGCTGGACTCGGGCGGCCATGCCGGTTTCGCCTGCTTTGAGGAAGGCGCGGGGGTCGTATTTTTTCTTGTTGCCGACTTCGCCGTCGACTTTGAGGACCTCGTCGTAGTTGCGGAACATGTGGTCGGCAACGGGGCGGGTGAAGGCGTACTGGGTGTCGGTATCGACGTTCATTTTGATGACGCCGTAGTCGAGCGTTTCGCGGATTTGTTCTTGCGCGGTGCCTGAGCCGCCGTGGAAGACGAGGTGGAATTCGGCTTCGGCGCCGAACTCTTTCTTGAGTGCGTCCTGGCCCTGCTTAAGGATCTCGGGGCGGAGTTTGACGGCCCCGGGCTTGTAGTGGCCGTGGACGTTGCCGAAGGTCGCGGCGAACATGTAGGTGCCGTCGACGTCCTTCATGCGGCGGTAAACTTCGACCATGTCCTCGGGGGTGGTGTAAAGCTTATCCTGCGGGGTATCGGCGTTGCCGGCTGCGCCGTCTTCCTCGCCACCGACGACGCCTGCTTCGATCTCGATCATCATGCCGATCTTGGCGAGGCGTTCGTAGAGGGGGACGCTGAGGTCGAGGTTTTCGTTGAGGGGCAGGTTGGAAGCGTCGAGCATGTGGCTGCTGAAGAGGGGGAGCTTGCCCTCAGCGACGCGACGCTCGGACTCTTCGATGAGCGGGATCATGAAGGTGTCGACCTGATCGGGCGGGCAGTGGTCGGTGTGGAGCGCGATGGTGATGGAATAGTGCTCAGCAACGCGGTGGATGTGCTCGGCGATGGAGATGGCACCGACGACCATATCGCCGACGCCCTGGCCGCTGGCGAACTTGCCGCCGCCTGTGGAGACCTGGAGGATGCCGTCGCTGCCTGCATCGGCGAGGCCCTTAAGGGCGGCGTTGGCGGTGATCATGCTGGTGACGTTGATGGCGGGATAGGCGTACTTGCCTTTGTGGGCGGCATCGAGCATCTGGCGATACTGTTCTGGGGTCGCGACAGGCATGGCGATCTCACTTTCTTTTTTTGGTCCGCGGTTGGTCAGGTGTTTCTCTCACCCCGAGCCGTCGGCGCCGGTGCCGACGGTCCTGAACCAACCGCTTTTGAGTTTATCTTACGCCGCCGCTTGAACAAGCATTATCCCGCTGATTGAGCGGGATGTGGCGGCAATATCCCCAACGGGATTTGAACCCGTGTCTCCACCTTGAAAGGGTGGTGTCCTGGGCCAGGCTAGACGATGGGGACGGCCGAGAGGGTCATTGTAGCGAATGAGGCTGGCAGGGCAAGTTGAGGAGGCGGGTTTGAGAGAGGCGGGCTGTCCTCAGCCCGGGCGGCGCGCGTGGCGGGTGTGGGGTGAGGGCGTGGGTTATGTCACTTTAAGAGGCTGCCGGTGGGTTAGCGCGATCGTCAGTGTTCAGCGGGCCGTCCGGGGCTGTTACTATCGACTCACCTATAGCACTCTCGTACGGGGCTCCAGTGATGGTTTCCGGCACAAGGGCTGAAGGCTGAAGTTGCTCCCTTGCTCGACCGGCATAAGTGTGATTCTCAAGGACGTCTTGGATGACACAAGATTTCCAGACCCGCCCGATTTCGGACGTCTCACCCTCACGTCCCGCGTATACGCCCAAAAAACGCGTGCCACCGTTTCCGATCACGGTCCCCCCGCCTCGCGTCGCGTAGCCGTTGAGCCTTCTTGCTACCACTGGCGAGCCGGACATGCCTCCCCTTGTGGTTGCATCGATCAAGAAGACTGGCTGATCGTCGTAATCTATCTCAGGTTCTGAGGCGATGTGCCCAGTCTTCCAGATGGGCAGCCTACCGCGTCCTGTGAAAGATTGAGGAAAGCCGATTACCTGGACGGGTTCACCACAAGCAATGGCCAGATCAAATTCTGCCATATCCAGACTAAGTGGATGAAACCTTACGTCTGACCCCGCAAAAATTGTCAGGGGAAGCGCAACCACATCAACCGCTTTACCTGTTGGATGCTCTATCCATAGCGGCTCTTTATTTTCATCTAGAAGTGGTTCGTCAACGCTGGTCCAATTCCCGAGCTTGGATCTGTGGTGCCAAACCCTCATCGCTGTCGGCATTGCTTTTTCTTCGTTGGTCAACGGATTGGTGGCGGACACGACATGCCAATTCGTGATCAGGAAAGGGGCACCCCGATGCTTAACCACAAAGCCTGTTGCGTATCCAATGATGCGACCGTGCTCCAACACCTCGAGGCACAGACTTGTCGTTGATAATTCGTCGATTCTGGGGCCGTGCATCTGGTCATTCTCCTACAATAGCACGAGTAGAGCCAGTAGCGGCTCAGAAGTCAAAAACTGTGCTGCGGTGGCGTGGCGCATAAGAGAAGCCGCGGGTTCGTGTGGAACGCCGCGGCTTCTCGCAGACAGGATTGGTTGTGGCTCAGGCGGTGGTGGTGTGGCGTCGGCGACGGCGGAAGGTGAGGCCGGCTGCGGCGACGGCGAGCAGGCCGAGGGAGGTCGGCTCGGGGATGACGGTCGAGGCGGGTTCGTACATCTGGCTGGCGACGCTGCCGAGCCAGAAGGAGGGGGAGCCGTTATCCCAGTCGGCGTTGTCGCCCTGGAAGTTGGTGACGATGCCTTCGGGGCCGGTGACGAGTGAGCCGACGAGCAGTTCGTGGGCGGCGTCGGCGATGCCTGGGAGGGTGGCGGAGCGTGAGCTGATGGATTGTTCGGTGGTGAGCGTCAGGGCGCCTGCGTTGGCCCAGTCGACGGCGCCGGCGAGCATGAGCTGCGTGGCGGGGTCGTTGTTCTGCCAGTGGATGCTGAGGTCGGAGCCGTCGCGTGTGGTGCCGGTGATGGTGGGCTTGGCGGGGAAGGTGGGGGAGCCGGCGGCGAGGGCGTCGCCGTCGAATGAGAAGGTCGGCTGGGAGACGACGGAGCCGCCGCTTTCGAGGTTGAGCGTCCAGTCGCCGTCGAAGTAGCCTGCGACGTCATCGAGGGAGTCGAGCCCCCAGGTGCCGCCGACGTGCATGCCGGTGGAGGAGGTTTCGAAGGGGACTTCCCAGGCGTCGTCGATGGTGCCGGTGACTTTGTCGAGGGCAGTGGTGGGCATGACGGCGGTGAGGAAGCCGTAGCCGGTGCCGGTGGCGTTGGGGGCGTCGTGCTCAAAGACCATGATGTGCAGTGAACTGGCGCTGGCGTGGTTCGCAGCGGTAAGCATGGCAACGGTTGCGCAGACGATAAGCGTCAACAGTTTGGTGTTCATACCTCTTCTCCTGATTGTGCCCCGCTGGTTGGGGGCGTTTGCGGTGGCGACTTGGATGTGGACGCCTGGCTTTGGCGTCGCATGTTGTTCGAGGGGGCAAGATAACCTTGGCGAGGCAGTGGCGGCAAGGTTTTTCTTGGGAAAAACAGGGGGTCTGGGGAAGCTGGGGCTATAAGTGGCGTGTCTGCCCACGAGGGACGTGAAATCGCTATGCTACGTTTTTCTACCGTTTGGCGCGTGCGTGCCAGCGCGGTTTATGCTCTTGTTTCGATGGAGTGGTCATGTCCACGAGAACGGCTGCGGATTCGTGTCTTCTGGTGATCTTTGGTGCGTCGGGCGATCTGACACAGCGGAAGCTTGTGCCGGCGCTTTACGAGCAGCATCGGGAGGGCCGGCTGCCGAAGGGTTTTGCGGTGCTGGGCGTGTCGCGTTCGGATATCGGGACGGAAGGCTTCCGCAAGAAGATGCGTGAGAGCTGCATCGAGCACACTGCGTTCGACGAGGCATCGTGGAAGAGCTTTGAGCCGCTGCTGCACTATCACGCGGGCGATGCGACGAAGGCGGAAGCGTTCGGGCCGCTCAAGCAGACGATGTGCGAGCTGGCAGCGGCTCACAACACGGGCGACAATTTACTGATGTACCTGTCGGTGGCGCCGCAGCTGTACGAGCCGATCGTGAACAACATCGGGGCGGCGGGCCTGGTGACCGAAGGCCAGCGCTGGTGCAGCCTGGATCGTCATACCGGCGCATGGCAAAGGCTGATCGTGGAGAAGCCGTTCGGGCACGATCTGGCCTCGGCGGCTCATCTGAACCGCGTGCTGGGGCGGGTCTTCGAGGAAGAAGCGATCTACCGCATCGACCATTACCTTGGCAAAGAGACGGTGCAGAACCTCGTCGTTTTCCGCTTCGCCAATGCGATCTTTGAGCCGCTCTGGAATCATCAGTACGTCGACCATGTGCAGATTACCGCAGCGGAAACGGTGGGCGTGGAAGGGCGCGGGGCGTACTACGAAGATGCGGGGGCGCTACGTGACATGATTCAGTCGCACCTGCTGCAGATCATGGCGGTGGTGGCGATGGAGCCGCCGAACACGCTGAACGCGGAGGACCTTCGCGACGAGCAGCGGAAGGTCTTGCAGGCGGTTCGGCCGATCTCCGCCGATCAGGTTTCGCGGGCGGCGCTTCGTGGGCAGTACCACGGCCAGGGCAACGGCGAGCGCGTGCCGGGATATCTTGATGAGCCGGGCGTGGCGAAGGATTCGAACACGGAAACGTACGCAGCGCTGCGGCTGGAGATTGATAACTGGCGCTGGCACGGCGTGCCGTTTTATGTCCGCACAGGCAAACGGCTGCGTCGCAAGCTCACGCAGATTTGTGTGTACTTCAAGCCTGCGCCGCACAGCCTGTTCCGTGGCACTTCGCCGACGGCGATGAAGCCGAACCGGTTAAAAATCAACGTGCAGCCGGACGAGGGCATCAGCCTGCGGTTCGAGGGCAAGGTGCCTGGCAATGATCTGAAGGTGCGTTCAGGCGTGATGGACTTCGATTATGTTCAGCAGTTCCACGGCCAGATTCCCGAAGCGTACGGCCATCTGCTGCTCGACGCGATGAGCGGGGACCAATCGCTGTTCAAAGATCGTCACGAACTTGAAGCGGCCTGGCGGATCGTGATGCCTGTGCTGGATCACTGGAAGAATCATCCCGGCAGCGACATGCACGCCTACCCGCCCGGTTCGTGGGGGCCGAACGCGTCGGAGACGCTGTTCCAGGGACAGGGCCATTGGCACAACCCCGAAGGTGAACAGACGCGCTGGCGACGGGATGGGTAACGGGCTGGCGAGGGATAACGCCTAACAACGAGCCGCGACCGCGAGGGAGCGGTCGTGCGCTGGGACGGTGCGCAGCGAACGGTGGGTTGAGTCGGTGTGAGGCAGCATATAGGCGTTCCCCTCACGCGTGCCGAGGTTGAACGCACAACCGCTCCCTTACGGTCGCGGCTCGTTGCCGGAAATGAGCGTTCAACGCAGCTTCAGATCACGCGCGAAGAAGTCGTATTTCATGGCCTGCTTGGCCTGGTGGAGGGTGGCCTCGGCGGCTTCGTTGGCGCGGGCGGTGCCGGTGCGGAGGACGTCGATGACGTCGGCTTCGGTCAGTTCGGCTCGGCGTTCGCGGATGGGATCGAGGAAGGCGTTGATCACTTCGCCGAGTTCTTTTTTGACCTGACCGTCGCCCACCTTGCCGGCTGCGTACCGCTCACGCAGTTCAGCGACGCGGTCCTTGTCGGGGTTGAACGTGGCGTGATATTCAAAAACGGTGTTGCCTTCGAGCACGGGCGGGTCGTCGAGTGAGCCTCGTCCGGTGAAGATCTTGTTGCACTTCTTCTGGACCTGCTTCGCGGTGTCGGAGAGGAAGATGGCGTTGTTGAGGGATTTTGACATCTTGTTGACGCCGTCGATGCCGGTGAGGCGAGAGACGCGGCCGAGCTTGTAGTCGGGGATGGGGAAGACGCCGCCTTTTTCGAGGTGCTGTTCGTCGGGGACGCCGCCCTTGATGCCGCAGTAAACCTGGTTGAATCGGCGTGCGATTTCGCGGGTCATTTCGATGTGGGGGATCTGATCTTCGCCGACGGGGACGAAGGCGGGCTTGAAGGCGAGGATGTCGGCGATCTGCCCGACGGGGTAGAGCAGGAAGCCGAAGGAGTAGTTTTCGCCGAGGTTCTTGACGCGGATTTCGTCCTTGATGGTCGGGTTCTTCATCAGCCGGCCGTAGCCGAGGAGCATGGAGAAATACCAGGTGAGCTCGGCGATGGCGGGCACTTCACTTTGCAGGAAGAACGTGGCCTTCTGCGGATCGAGCCCGACGGCGAGCCAGTCTTTGACGATGGCGATGGTGTCGGCCCGGATGCCTTCGACTTCGGTGGGGCGCGTGGTCAGGGCGTGAACATTGGCGACGAGGAAGAAGCAATCGTGGTCTTCCTGCATGGCCAGCCGGGCCTCGAGTGAGCCGACGTAATGGCCGAGATGGAGGGCGCCGGTGGGGGTGTCGCCGGTGAGCACGCGTGGTCTGTCTTGGGGGGAATTCATGGTCCGCTAGTTTTAGCAGATTCACGCAGTTGCGTCAGGCATGCACGCGCCGATAGCCCCGAGGCTACGCTTCGCCGGGGGGACCTGCAACGCGTAGCCTCGCGGCTATTGAGGAGATGTTGCGTGTAGCGTGCGGTCGAAGAATTCGAGGCTGTGGTCGACGACGGTGTCGCTGAAGTGGGCGGTGAAGTGGCCTGTCCAGCCGAGCTCGATGAGTTCGGCCGGACCGGTGGCGGCTTCGTGGAGGGCGCGGCCGTGGTCAACGGGAACGATCGCGTCGCCCGTGCCGTGGACGATCAGGATGGGCACCTGCACCTTGCGGATGGCGGCGAGCGTGTCGGCATCGTCGGGATCGAACCCGTTCTCCGCGGCTGCTTCCTCGACCAGCTGCGCGAGCTCTTCATCCGAGGCGAGGTGCATCAAAGGGAGCAGGCGGCGGACGACGATCGGGGCGATCTCCCGCATGGAGGTGAACGGGGCGACAGCGGTGACGGCTTTGACGCGGTCATCACGGGCGGCGAACTGAATGGCGGTCGCGCCGCCCATGGAAACGCCCCAGACGCCGACGGGCCCAGCGAGGAGGTCGGCCTGGTCGAGCGCGTTGAGGACGTGGACCATGTCGCGTGATTCACGGGCGCCGAAGGTGATGGTGTCGCCGGTGGAGCCGCCGTGGCCTCGGAGGTCGACGAGGGCGACGCGGTAGCCGGCTTCGATGAAGTGGTCGCCGATGTGCCGCATCCAGAACGCTTCGGCGCGCCAGCCGTGGAGGACGAGGATGGTGCCGCGGGGCTCGAGTGGCGCGGCAGCGTGATCGACTTCGGCTGGCGCGAGCGGTTCCTTGATCCACACGCGGAGGAAGGCTTCGGGCGGGCCGACGGGCACGAACAGTTCATGATCGATGCCCCAGATCTCGGGGCCTGCCTGAACGATGGCGGCTTGCCCTTCGAAACTGTCGCCGCTGTTGGGGGCGCGGAGCATGGCGGATTTGACGAAGCTATCGCAACCGCCGGCGAAGGGCGTGAGAACGGCGAACAAAATCAACGCGGCGGAGCGGACGATCGGCGTCATAAGCATCGACTCCTGCGCGCTTGAAAGCGCGTGGTAGAATGGCGATCGGCCCCGGTCGAAGCCGAGGCTGGCGGCGCATGGTAGCGCTGCGGGTTGATGTTGACTGTATGAGAGAGAGACGCAAATGGCACGGTTGATTCGCCACGAGGACACGGGGCCGTATGAAGTGAAAGCCTCGGAGAAAAGCACGTGGATCTGCATGTGCGGGCTGAGCAAGAACTATCCGATGTGCGACGGCGCTCACGCGATCAGCCGCAAGCTCGAGAGAGACGGCAAGCTGTACCGGTATGAGAACGGTGAGCCGATCGAGATCGGCGACGATTTGGAAGTTTGATGGGGAGGGAGCGGGTGGGGGACCGGCTTGCGGACAAGCCGGCTCTTTTGTGCGCGCGGGGGCGAGAAGGTGGGGGGGGTTAGTGTGGGCGTAGGAGGGGGTCGGTCATGCCGAGTTCTGCGAAGGCGTGCTGGCGGATGGTGCACGAATCGCAGCGGGCGCAGGGGCGGCCGCTGGGGAGGGGGTCGTAGCAGGAGTGGGTGAGGCCGTAGTCGACGCCGAGCGCTAGGCCTCGGCGGATGATCTCGGTCTTGGGCAGGTCGATCAGCGGTGTGTGGATCGTCAGCGGTGAGCCTTCGACCCCGGCGCGCGTGGCGAGGCGGGCCATCGTCTGGAAGGCGGCAATGTACTCGGGCCGGCAATCGGGGTAGCCGGAGTAGTCGATCGCGTTGACGCCGATGAAGATGTCGTCGCTGTGGAGGACCTCGGCGAGAGCGAGGGCGTAGCTGAGGAAGACGGTGTTGCGGGCGGGAACGTAGGTGACGGGGATGTCGGTGAAGTGGTGGTCGTGGGCGCGGTCTTTGGGGACGTCGATGTCGGCGGTAAGGGCGGAGCCGCCGCACGCGCGGAGATCGATGGGGACGACGCGGTGGTCACGCACGTTCAGGGAATGGGCGACGGCCTCGGCGGCCTGCAGTTCGCGGGCGTGGCGCTGGCCGTAATCGAAGGCGACGGTGTGAAGGGCGAAGCCTTGGGCGCGCGCGATGGCGGCGGTGGTGGCGCTGTCGAGGCCGCCGGATAGCAAAACGACGGCGGGGCGTGGCGAGCGTGCGGGATCCGACGGACCGGGGGAATCACTCGTCATTTTCTTCGGGGGCGCTGAGCGCCTGGAGTTGCGCACGGTAGTCGGTGGCCTGGGTGCGGTAGGCGGTGTCGTTGGTGAGGTTCGCCATGGTGGAGTTGATGACAACCAGATGCTGAAGCAGTGCCCGGTGGATGGCGGTGTCGCCACGCGCCTCGGCGGGCTCGAGCATGTCGGTCAGCTGCGTGCTGGCCTCGGTGAGCATTTCTTCAGCTTCGGCGGCGGAAGCGGTGGCCCGCTCATCGATCTCCTGCGACAGTTCGCCCATCGACTCAGCGTGCTGGGGAACCACATCGCTCACGGCCTCGGCGACGCCGATGAGCAGGTTGCGGTAGTTCTGCCGCATCCGCGAGATCTGGGCCTTGGATCGTGCGAAGCTGGCGCGGGCGCCTTGCAGCTGAACCTGCAGTGCCTGACGCGTGGCGCTATCCGAGGCTGCCTGCTGAGCGCTCTGAAGATGCTGCACGGCCTGCTCAAAGTGATCGTCGGCGGCGACGATCACATCTTCAACGTCTTCCTCGAAAGCCGTCACGAGGTAGTCAAGCAGCTGCGTGAAGTGCTCGGCACCTTCGTCGTAACGCGTGGAAGCGTCCTGAACGATCTCGGCGATGGTGCCGGTGCGGGTTTCCAGTTCCTCGGCCGCTTCGCGGTACTGCTGAATCTGCTGATCGATCTGCTCAAGCTGAATCTGCTCGAGCTTGCCCTGCGACTGCTGAACGTCGAGCCGACCCTCGGCCGCTTCGATGGTGCTGGTGAGCTGGCCGGATGCTTCGCTGAGTTCCGAAGCTTCGAGGTACAGGTCGAACTGCTCCTGGCCCTCCGCGGTGAACGCCTGACGAGCGATCTTGTCGGCTTCAACGTTGATCTCGTTGCGAGCTTCACGCGTCTCGGCCATCTCGGCTTCGATCTCGGCGATGGTGTCGTCGAGGTCGGCGAGGCGCTGCTCGATGGCGTCGCGCTCGCTGAGCAGATCGGTTTCGTCGGTGCGCAGCTGGGCGATCTGATCGGTCAGGTCGATCGTCTCGTGGCCGGCCTGAACGGTGTGCGCATCGCGCAGACTGCTGACGGCGCTGAGCAGGCGTGCGTGCGTGTTGAGCAGTTCGTTCCAGTTGCGTGAGGCCTCCTGCACGACGGCGTTGCCGTGGTTGGTGGCGCTCTCGGCGAGGAGCTTGTGGGCGGCGACGCGATCGCTTTGGCTGGAGGAGTTCACCAGCGGCTGAAGCACGTCGGCAGCGGCTTGGAACTGCTCACGCCGATATTCGTAGATCGGCTTGCCGTAGGGCTCGGCGGAGACATCGCGGACGACGCTGCCGGCGAGTGCCTGGTCGAGCAGTTGTTGCGCCTCGGCGAAGGTGTCGCGGGCTTCGCGACGTTCGCTGTAGGACGATTCGGGTTCGCAGGCGACGAGCAGTGCAGCGCACACCAGGAGAATCAGACGTTTCATCACGGCAGATTCCTGTGATCGAAAGACAGAAGGAAGCGACCTATTTCACGAATGGTCATGATATCACGCATCGCCGCCCTGTGCACCAACTGGTTGTTGGATTGGTTTTGGCTCGGGCCTGGCGTCGGGTTGGGGATCGGTTTCGGGGTCGGGGCGAGGCTCGGGCTGGGGCCGGGTGGGGACGGCGTAATCGATGGGGTAGTCGCCGCCGTCTTCGCTGCTGTAGAGCGTGACGATCCAGCGGAGCGTGTCGCTGAGCCTGCGGTCGCGAGAGTTGCTGAAGTACGGGCGCCAGCCGCGGACCTCGGGGTGCGGGTTCATCGCTTCGAGGGGCGGCAGGCCGAACTGCACGAGCGGCGAGCTAAGCGGGTCTTCGAGATTGATCATGGGTTCGCCGTCGAGCTGCGTCCGCCTGAGGATCATCAGGTTGGTGTAGGCGGTGACGTCGTCGTTGGGCTGCTGGGTGAGCAGTTGGAAGTCGGTGTCGTATTTGTCCTGCGTGGTGCTGTGGCACTGGCCGCAGTAGCGGGCGATGTAGTTGGGGTGGAAGCGGGTGCGGAACTCGCGGAGCGTGGCGGGCTCGGTGCGGATCATGACCTGATCGTAATACTGGCGGGCGCGGAGATCGAAGATGACGGCGAGCTGATCGTGGCCCGGCATGCGGAGGAAGCGGGCTTTGCCGTCGCGGTTGAGGAAGGGCTCAAGGGCGGGCGATTCGCGGTAGAGGTCGAAAATCTCGTCGACAATCTCACGGGGCACCACCACGGTGGGCTCTTCGCGAAGGTCGACTTCGAAAGCTTTGATCAGGGCGATGTCGCTGTCGGTGAGCGGCTGAATGGCGGTGAGCGCGGGGCGATCGTCGGCTGGGGCGGGGGCGTCATCTTCGGCGGGCTGGGGCTCGGGTTCGCCCATCGCTTCCATGCGGGCCTGCTCGTCGGCGATGCGGTCGTTGAGCACGCGGCGGAGCAGCTGGGCCTGCTGATGCGTGGGGCGATCGCCGAGCAAGGCGTCGAGCTCTTCCACGGCCAGCGGGTAAAGCTCAACATTTTCCTGATCGTAAAGCCAGCGCGCCAGGGCGTACCGGCCGGCCCAGTCGTCGTCGGCCACCTCCGCCCGCTTCTGTTCGTAGCGCTCTTTGAGCGTGAGATGCGCTTCCATGGCCTGGATCTGGTCGCGTGGAAAAGTGGTCTCGATGCCGGCGACGGCGATGGTGACCGTCGAGGCGGTCTCGGCGACCAGCTGGCCGGTGATCTGGCGACCGTCGTTGAACACCACGCGGACAGGCCTGGCGGAGGCCACCGTCGCAGCGGACATCGCAACGAGAACAATCAGAATCCACAACCGAAAATGTTGCGGCAGCATCACACGTCTCCTTAAATCGGCCGGCGGGGCAACTACAGCGGCCGCCTCTACTATAAAAGGGTCGATCTCGGCCGACAAGTCAATAATCGCAAAGCGGTTGCGTTATTTTTTAACGCCTGTCGGGCATGAGCTGTCGGCGGCGAGAGTTATGCGGTTGCGGGGGGCGCGGGGGGGGCGACAGATTGTGAGCAGGGGCCGGAATACGAGCTGCGACCGTAAGGGAGCGGTTGCCTGCAAACTACTTGCGAATGTGAGGGAGGCTGGAACTGCCGCTTTATGGGTGCAGGTTTGTCCGCAGCTGTGAGGTTGCGAGGCGTGGGCGCGATGTACCGAGATTGGACGCACAACCGCTTACTGACGTGCGCGGCTCGTTGCCAACGGCGCGCGGTTATCGCAGCTTCAGCGTCGCGAGGCCGATGGCGGCGAGGAGGGCGGTGATGAGCCAGAAGCGGACGACAACCTGCTGCTCGGTCCAGCCGATGAGGTGGAAGTGGTGATGGATCGGGGTGCATCGGAAGAGGCGTGAGCCGCCCGTCGCTTTGAAGTAGCTGACCTGGAGGATGACGCTGACGGCTTCCATGACCAGGACGCCGCCGATGATGACGAGCAGGAACTCGGCCCGGATGACGACGGCGATGTAGCCGATGAGGCCGCCGAGCGGGAGCGAGCCGGTGTCGCCCATGAAGACTTTCGCGGGGTGGCAGTTCCACCAGAGGAAGCCGAGGCATGAGCCGACCATGGCACCGGCGACGACGGCGAGTTCGGCACTGCCTGGGATCATGGGGATGAGCAGGAAGGTGGCCCAGCGTTCCATGCCCGAGATGAGGGTGAGGATGATGAACGCGAAGGCGACGATGGCCATGATGCCGCTGGCGAGGCCGTCCATGCCGTCGGTGAGGTTGACGGCGTTGGAGGTGCCGGTGATGACGAGGATGGCGACGATGCCGAACATCCAGGGGCCGAGGACGATGACGCTTTCGGCGAGGTCGGACGTGCCGGGTTCGAGCGTGCGCTGGCCTGGGAGGTTGAGGATGTGGGTTTGCGTGTTGTTCATGCCGAAGTAGTGGATGAACAGGCCGAGGACGAGGGCGATGCCGACCTGAAAGACGAGTTTTTCCCAGGTTTTCAGGCCCTCGCGGGAGCCGAGCGCCCGGCGTGCGCTGGTGAGTTTGAGGTAGTCATCGACGAGGCCGAGCGCGGCGAGCCAGACGAGGCAGATCATCGCCATGTGGATGTAGAAGTTGGTGATATCGGCCAGGAGGAACATGGACAGGCCGATGGCGCCGGCGATGAGGATGCCGCCCATGGTGGGTGTGGCGGACTTCTGCTTCATCAGCTTGTTGAGATCGGCGTTATAGAACTCGGGGTTGTCACCGATCTTCATCCGCATGAGCCAGCGGATGGTGCGTTTGCCCATGAGGACGACGAAGAAGAAGCTGAAGATGAGGGCGCAGAGGGTGCGGAACTCCGGCCACTGGAAGACCTGCAAAAAGCGGTAGAGGCCGAGACTTTCGAGCCAGTCTCGCAGAAGATTGAGGAGGAATACGACCATGCCGGGGGTGTTATACCACGATTGGAAAGCGGGTGAGTCAGCGTGAGAGGGCGTCGGGTTCGCGGTCGCTTGAGAGGCGATGTTCGAGGGTTTGGATGAGGCGTTCCATGCGCATGCCGCGCGATCCTTTAAGCAGCACGGTGTCGCCGGGTTGTAGCAGGGCGGCGACCTTTTCGAGCGTGCCGGGTTCACCCCAATCGGGCAGGGCGAGCACGCGATCGGACGGCAAAGTTCGATTGACGGCCTCGGCGGCGAACATCATCAGCGGCCCGGCGAAGACGGCGAGATCGAGCTTGGCTGCGAGGACCTGCTCCCCGACCTGGCGGTGGCGTGCGGCGGCTTCGTCGCCGAGCTCGAGCATGTCGCCCAGCACGGCGACGCGGCGGCCGGTGGCGGGATAGTCGGCGAGGACGCCGAGGGCGGCGGCGACGGAATCGGGGTTGGCGTTGTAGGCGTCGTTGATGAGCGTGATGGCGCGGTCGCCCCGGCCGACGGTGCGAACCTCCAGCCGCATGTCAGCGGGGGGAGCCTCGGCGAGGGCCTCGGCGATCTGCGCTTCGCTCAACTGCATGTGCCGGGCGACGGCGATGGCGGCGAGGGCGTTCATCGCATTGTGACGACCGAGCATCGGCAGTCGATAGCGCGTGCGATCGTTGACCTCGAAAGTGCAGGCGGTGGCGTCGGGCTGATAGTCGGTGAGGCGGAGGTCGCAGCCGGGCGCGGTGCCGAAGCTGAGCGTGGCACGGACAATCTTGCGGTAGGGGTGCAGGCCGGCGATGTCGCCGTTGACGATGGCGAGCCCGTCGGGCTGGAGATGGTTGAGCAGGGAGGCTTTTTCTCGCAGGATGGCGTCGAGGCTGCCGAGCCCTTCAAGGTGGGCGGCGCCGACGTGGGTGATGACGGCGACGTCGGGCTGGACGATTTTGGCGAGGGCCGCGATCTCGCCCGGGGCGTTGGTGCCGACTTCGACGACGGTGTACGCATCGCCCCGCTGTGCCTGCAGCAGCGTCAACGGGACGCCGATGTGATTGTTGAAACTGCGGGGGCTGGCGCTGCCTCGGTGATGGCGGGAAAGGATCGTCTGAATCAGATGTTTGGTTGTGGTCTTGCCCGCCGATCCCGTGATGGCGATGACGCGACCGGTGAGACCGCGACGGTAGGCGGTGGCCATTTGAGTGAGGGCCTTGAGGGTGTCGTTGACGACGAGAACGTCGCAGCGGTCGGCCAGGGCGGCGGCGGCTTCAGGGCGATCAATCATCAACAGCCCGGCCCCGGCCTCGGCGGCGGCTTCAAGGAAATCGTGGCCATCGAAGTTGTCGCCACGCAGGGCGAGGAAGACCTGCCCGGGGATGAGGCTGCGGGTGTCGGTGCTCAGGCCCTGCAGGTCCCGGTGGGAAGGCGAGGTGTCGGGAGAGGGCAGATAGCGGCCGCTGGTGACGTCGCGCAGGGAGCGGGGGGTCCAGAAACTCATGCCTTCTCCTGCTGCGAAACTTGCCGGCGGGCGAGGGCTTCGCGTGCCACGGCCCGGTCGTCGAACGTGATCTTCTCGTGACCGAGGATCTGATAATCCTCATGCCCCTTGCCCGCCAGCAGCACCACGTCGCCCGGCTCAGCTTCGATGATGATCTGCTCGATGGCACGGCGGCGATCCGCCTGAACGGCCACGCGCGGGAGGTCGGCTTTCGGCACGCCTGCGAGGATGTCGTTGATGATCTGCTGGGGGTCCTCCGTCCGGGGATTGTCGGACGTGACCATGATCGCATCGGCGAGGCGGCAGGCGACCTGCGCCATCCGGGGCCGTTTCGGTGCGTCACGATCGCCGCCGCATCCAAAGAGCACCCGCAGCTTTCCCGATGTGATGGGGCGTAAGGCGTGCAAGACGTTCTCGAGGGCGTCGTCGGTATGGGCGTAGTCGACGAAGACGCTGGGCTGTGCGGGGGAGGGGGTAAGGACACGCTCGAGGCGGCCGGGCACCTGCGGACAGTGGGCGATGGCGTCGGCGAGCTGGTTCACGTCCACCCCGGTCGCGTGGACGGCTGCGAGGGCGGCGAGCATGTTTGCCACGTTGTGCCGACCGACCAACGGCGAGGCCGCCTCGACACTGCCCCACGGTCCGTGAAAGGCGACGTGGCCGTCTACTCTTTTCTCTGCACGCACCGTGTTGCCTTCGGGATGGTCGGACATGGTGGTGACGGGGAACGTAGCGGGCATGGTGAACCGCAGCACCTTCGCCCGGCAGCCGGCGAGCATCACAGCGTTGGCGGCGTCGTCGGCGTTGACCACGGCGGTGCCTTTGGGCGGCAGCATGGTCATCAGCTTCGCCTTGGCCGCGGCGTAGGCCTCCATCGTGAGGTGGTAGTCGAGGTGGTCGCCGGTGAGGTTGGTGAAAATGCCGACGTTGAAGCTGAGCCCATCGACGCGGCCCTGATCGAGGGCGTGGCTGGAAACCTCCATCACGGCGGTGTCGCAACCGCTGGCGACCATCTCGCTGAGCAGGGCGATCATCTCCAGGCGGCCGGGCGTGGTGAGCGCGGCGGGGCGGCTCGCCTGGCCGGTGTCGACCTCGATGGTGCCGATGAGTCCGCAGCGGTGCCCGGCGGCGAGCAGCAGGTGCCGAATCAGAAAGGCGGTGGTCGTCTTGCCGTTCGTGCCGGTGATGCCGATGAGCGTGAGGCGGTCGGCGGGGTGATCGTGTAGCCGCTGGGCGAGGGCGACGGCGGCTTCCATCGCATCGTCGGCGAGCAGCAGCGCGACGCCGGGGGGGACCTCGATTGCTTGATCGCTGAGCACAGCGACGGCTCCGCGTGCGACGGCGTCATCGATGAATTTGTGACCATCGCTCTGCGTGCCGGTGCGGGCGACAAACAGCGTGCCGGGTGCGGCGGTGCGGGAATCGTCCGTTACGTGCGTCACCACCGCGTCGGTGGGACCGGCGGCATGGCGAACGGGCAGATTGTCGATCAGCGTCACGAGTTTCATGCGGTGTTATCCAGCGGCGGGCCCGTAAAGTTTATCGGCCGAACGGGCGCCGCGCGTGCAAACACACCAGCAGCCGGCTTGTCCAGAAGCCGGTCATCGCCGCAATCATCAACTGGTCCGGGAACGCTGAGCATGACCGGGTTGGGGACAACCCGGCTCTTTTTTTAGATGCCGATGCCCCAGAGCAGTAGCGAGATGGCGACGGCGGCGATGATGAGGACCGTCATGATGGATCGGCCCTTGCTGGGGGCGGCAATCTCTTCTTCAGTGATCCAGTGGCCGCAGTGCGTGCATTGGGGCGCGTCGTCGTAGGTCAGCTCGCCGCAGGCGGGGCAGTGGATCTCGTCTTCGCGGGCGCCGTCTTCGAGCAGGTGGGCGTCGTGCTCGTCGGGGCCGAGGGGGTCGAACTCGAAATCATCGTCGTCTTCAGGATCGACGTCCGCCGCTTCGGGCTCGGCGTTCGGGTCTTTGTAGTAAGGGTAATCGTCTTCGTCAGTTCGCATCCTGCAAGGCCTCCTCAAGCGCCAGCACGGTCTGATGATTGGTGCTGATGCGTCTGGCGTATTCGTGATACCGTTTGGCGTGTTCGTATTGCTGAGCCCGGTAGAACGCCAAACCGGTTTCGGCGGCGGCGCGGGCGTTGCCCGGTTCCAAGGCGAAAAGCTCACTCCAGACGGCGGCGGCCCGCTCGGGTTGATCGAGCATGTAATAGCCTTCGGAGAGCTGCTGCACGACGCGCTGCTCCTGCTGCTTGCCAGGCGGCAGGGCGAGCAGCACAGCCTGAGCGCCATCGGCGTTACCGTCGCGCCTCAGCAGCTCCGCCTTCTGAAGCGTGTAGTTCACGTAGTGACGCTCCTCGCGATCGGTCTGCTCCAGGGCCTGATCGACCAGGGCGATGGCCGCTTCGATGTCATCCTGCCGGGCCGCGATCTCCGCCTGCATCGAGTAGATCTGCGACAGCGTGGCATCGAGCCGTTGGGCGCGTTCGAGATGGACCGAAGCCTCGTCGATTTCGTCGAGCCGAATGTGCGCCTGGGCGAGATACATGGCGTAGCCGGCCACCTGCGGGGCAAGTTCGGTGGCCCGGATGTAATGGTCGCGTGCTTTTTCAAACTCCCGGTTCTGCTCAGCGAGCAAAGCGGTGAGAAACTGCACTTCGTGATCGCCGGGATCGATCTGCACGCTGCGGTCGGCGTGGCGGTAGGCCTCGGCGAAGGCGTCCTCAGCCATCAGCAGCTTGGCCATCAGGGCGTGGGCCTGGGCTTCATCGGGATAGCGCTGGAGCAGGCGTTCAAGGATGAGGCGAGCTTCGGGGAGACGATCGGAATTGATGTAAAAGTCGACCGCTTCGCGAGCTTTAGTCAGCTCTTCCTGCGTCTGGGCGTCAAGCGGAGCGTCGGCATCGCCGGTGCGATTCTGGATCAGCACAACCGCGGAGATGCCCACGATCAGCACGAGCAGACCCGCAGCAAGGAGGGGGAGATACCTGGCGATTCCCTGGGTGTTCGCTGTCATACGACCAGCGTATCCGCCTCGGTCGTCCGGGCCAACTCCTTAGGCCAGGAGCCGCGACCGTGAGCGGAGCGGTCGGCTCAAAGCGACATCGCATTGGGAGGTAGGTTTCGCCCGTCGTGTCTGAGAGCGATCGTGTCGACACGGGCCCGGAGCGCGACGACCGCTTCCTGACCAGTCTTTTTCATCTGTTGCGTAAGTCGTTGATTTTCGCCGGTAGCCGAGGCCACCGTTCGTATGCACGGCGTGCGCAAAATCCTGGCGCACAACCGCTCCCTTACGGTCGCGGCTCGTATTCAGCGCTTTGAGACGCCCTAAGCGATCAGCTTCCAAGACTGTCACGGGCGCGGCTCGGAAGGCGGATTCACTAAGCGAGCCGCTGAGTGATGAAGCACATGATCTGGCGTTCGAGGCGGAGGATGTGGAGGGTATAGGGGCGGGTGCCTTGGCCTCGCAGCTTCTGCTGGATGGGGTTGGGGTCGACAGCTCCGCCTCGCGTTTTCACCTCGATGATGCCCGCGTCGTGCGCCCGCAGCCAGGCTTTGACCTTGCCCGAGCGCCAGGGCATGGTCTCCAGCAGTTCGAACGGCGTCAGCCACGGGCTCTCGATCAACGCCTTCGAGGTCAGCAAACCCAAGGCGGGGCGAATCGCCCCGGCTCGGACGCTTCGGCATAGGGCGCCCATCAACCCCGCCCGCTCGATGGCCGGTTCAACGGCGAGCAGGTAACGGCGGGGTTGATCGATCGGGATCGAAAGGTTGGGCTGCCCGGCGAAGCTGACGCCGACTGCCTCGTCACGCATGAGTTTCGTGGCCGTTCTGCTGCCGTTTTCCCCGCGCGCCAGCCTGCCGAGCCAGAGCACAGCCTGCACCAACGTTGAGCCGCGCTGGATGAGTTCGACTTCGCCGGGGGGAAGATCCTCGAGTTCGACGCCCGGGCCAAGCTTGATTGCCCCGGCCTCGCAGTTTTCGAGCAGGTGATCGATGAAGTCGGGGCCGGGTTCGAGATCGGCGTAGCGGTGGGCGCGGCGGCCGTGCTGTCGCCGTTCGGGATCAAAGTGAAACGCGCCGCCCCGGGCGTTCAGCTGTTGGAGGTCCAACGTCGTCACGTCGGCCGCGGCTGTCGGGATGCGGTGGCCGGTGAGCTGTTGCACGTTGTGGCGCGCCATCCACGCGCGCCGAAAATCGCGATCGACGGCGATGACCTTCGCGACGTCCGCCAGCGCCATGGTGTCGCCGCCGATGCCGCAGCAGAGGTCGACCACGCAGGGGACCTCCGCCTCGGCGAAGCGTCTGGCTTTGTGCCTGGCGACATCGAGCGAACTGGCCTGCTCCACGCCCACCGCGTCGGCGAGCATGGTGTCGGCGAGGTCGCCGAATTTCGCGTGCGCCTTCTGCCTGGCTTTGAGTAGATCCACCGCCTGCCCGACGATGTCGGCCGGCCAGCGTTTGCGGAGGCGGAGGATGGCGGGTGCGTCAAGCTTCCCGAGTTCGCGGGCTTCGGTTAACAGCTCCGGCGCATCAATCAGCTTGGCGAAGGGGATTTCCATGGGAGGTTTTTTAGATGCCGCGCCGCGTGGCGTTGGGGATGAGGTTGTCGTGGCCGGGGATGACCCAGTCGGCGATCTCGATGACCTCGGCCATGCTCTCGCGCGCCAGCTTTACGTCGTACGCGCCTTGCAGGACCTGGCCTCGCTCAAAGTGTTCGACGGTCGGCACGGCATCGCCGGCGACGATGACGGTGGACGCGGGCAGCGCCAGCAACAGACCACAGGTCCCGACGCTGTAGCCGGGCAGTGGGAACAGGTCGACGTGCTCGGCGAATTTATCCTCGGCTGCCTTGGTGGCCTGAAGGATCGCGATCTCCTGCTGCAGCAGTTGCTGGGTCTCTTCGTCGGTTTCTTCGGAGAGCTTGCGGACGAGGTCGACGCCGATGGTCTCGCGTTCCGCTTCGCTGATCCACCAGCGGGCGTGATCGAAAAGCCTCAGCCCCCCGCGGTGGGTCGGCCGAAAGCTGGTCAGGAAGATGTCGGTGACAGCTTCGGGCTTGAGGCCGCTGCGTTCGTTGAGGCGGGCGGCGAGGACCTGCTCGGGCAGGGCCGGATCGACGAGGATGGTGCGATCGCCGCTGCGGATCAGCGTCGTCGTGGCGTGCGGCACGCGCACCGGCTGCCCCTCGTTCCAGAGCGGATGATGCGACAACGTGCCGATGCTGATGATGCGAAAGTCCATGATTCAGTGTTTCCCAAGGATGCCCCAGCCCGCGCTTGCGTTGCGGCGGTTTGCATGCGGGCGAACGCACAACCGCTTCCTTACGGGCGCGGCTCGTTTTCGGGCGTTTATGCTTATTCTACGTCGGTGGTGGCTCGGGCGAGTTGGCGGAGTCGGTCGAGCTTGCCGCGCATGCGCTCGATGACCAACGGCGGCAGCAGGCGGCTGAGCCGATCCAGATTTCCAGCCGCGGCGATCTGTTTGATCAGACTGGAACTGGTAAACCCGTAGGGCTCGCCGGACATGATGAGCACCGTTTCGATATCGGCCACGGCACGGTTGGTGAGCGCGAGCTGAAACTCGTGCGAGAGGTCGGTCGCGTTGCGCAGGCCCCGCAGGATGATGGTCGCGCCGCATTGGCGGGCGAAGTCGACGGTGAGGCCTTTGAAGCTGGCGACTTCGACGCTGAGCCCTTCGTCGGTGATGATCTGCTGGACCATCTCCAGGCGTTCGTCGATGGTGAACAGATCCTGCTTGGCGGGGTTGGTGCCGATGCCCACGATCAGCTTATTGAAGAGATTCTGCCCGCGACGGATCACGTCCAGATGCCCGTTCGTGAGTGGATCGAACGTTCCCGGGAAGAGCGCGACACGCTCACCGGACGATGCGGTTGCACCGGCGGATTCGGGAACTGTGGCAGAATCTAAGCCGTCGTTAGCAGGCGGTGAAGGGCTCATGGCGGACATTGTAACGGGTCGGCGCGTGGGCGTGAGCGGTTCAGGTGATGCGGTCGCCGAGGAATAGGCGGAGGAGGTTGGGGACGTCCTCAGGATCGCGGTCGCCGGCGCCGTAGCCGATTTTCTCGACGTTCATGGCGGGGATGGGGCCGAAGGAAGTCGCCAGTGCGGCGACGATGGCGGCACCGGTGGGTGTGACCGTTTCACCTTCACGATCCACGCCCTGGTGCGGCACGCCTCGCAGAATTTCAGCGGTCGCGGGGGCAGGCAGGGGCATGCGTCCGTGGTCGCAATCGACGAAGCCGTAGCCGATGGGCAGCAGGCCGGTGCTGATGGTGTCGACATCCAGGAACTCAAGGGCGACGGCTGAGCCGAGCATGTCGACGATGGAATCGACCGCGCCGACTTCGTGAAAGTGGACCGCGTCGAGGGCGATGCCGTGGACGGCGGCCTCGGCTTCACCGAGCCTGGTGACGATGGCACGGGCCCGCTGTTTGCCGCGCTCGGCCACGTTAAGCATCTCTATCATTGCCATGATGGTGCGGTAGGTTCCCCCCCCGCCTTGCCCGCATGTTGCTTCGGCTTCGTGGGAGTGGGAGTGGTCGTGGGCGTGATCATGCTCATGTGAATGTGCATGGTGATGATCGTGATGGTGAGAAATCGAGGAAGTCGTCGGGACAGGTGGGGGGGTGACTTTGAGGTCGAGGCCGCGGATGCCGTGGCGGTGCGTTTCGGCCACGGTGATGCTGAACGGCCGTTGGATCGGCAGCGGTGCGAGCGCGTCCTCGATCGCCTGCAACGGCACCCCCAGATCGATGCAGGCGCCGAGGAACATGTCGCCAGCGATCCCCGCGAACGGATCGATATGTAGATGCTTGCCCATAGTTTGAAGTTTAGAGTTGTAGATCTCCGGCGGCGCGCCGCCATCCCTTTTTTGAACCACAGAGTCACAGAGGGGGAGGAGAGAGGCAGGAGGGAGTGAAGCAAAAACATCTTCCTTCTCGTCCTTTTCTTACCTCCTTTTCCTCTGTGACACTGTGGTTCTTCTTCTTCTTCTCCTTCTTCTTCTTCTTCTTCTTCTTCTTCTTCGACCTGTTATGCTTGTTGCGTGATGATCGAGTCGCCAGTTGCCAATCCGTTCGTGTTGCCGATCACGGTGCGTGAGACGGAGATCGACCTGCAGGGCCATGCTTCGAACGTGGCAATTCTGGGGTGGATGAACCGTGCAGCGTGGGAACATTCGAAGGCCATGGGCTGGGATATCCCGCAGTATCAGCAGTTGGCGGGCTGGTTCGTGGTGCGTCGGCATGAGATCGATTACCGCAGCCAGGCCATGCTCGGCGACGAACTGCTGGCCTACACCTGGCCGAGCGATCTGGCGAAGGCCACGGCCGAGCGACGCCATCGCATTGTCCGCCCAGCCGACGGCAGGATCGTCGCGGAGGGGTTCAACGTCTGGGCGTTCGTCGATGCCGAGACCACACGTCCGAAGCGCATCCCGCCGGAACTTCGGGCGGCGTTCGATCCGGCACGCTTCCTCTAGCTATCCCGCGAACCAGCTGTGCATGCGCGCACCCGGCGGCTGCTGCGTGATCAGCGTCCCCTCCGCTTCGAGCATCTCCCGCCACCGCTGCTCAATCTGCAACGGCGTGCCCAACGGCTCGGCCAACTGCACGAACACGCGGTAATGGCCGTGCTCGCTCGCCCAGAGGGCGCGGTAAAGCTTCGCCAGTTCCGCATCTTCACAGAGGTCGGCGAGCAGGGCGAAGCGTTCGCAGGAGCGCGCTTCGATCAAGGCGGACACCATCAAACGATCCACCAGTTCACGTGAACCGTCGCCGAGGCGCACCATCTTGCGAAGCCCGGCTGCGTAGGGGTTCTTGTGATGCTTGCTCAGCAGTGAGCCGCGACGATTGAGCAGGCGGACGACGGCCTGGAGATGCTCGACCTCATCCCGGGCGACGGCGGTCAGCGTCTGCGTCCACGTTTCGGGCGGCACGGGGTCGGGCCAGCGCGGCAGGAGGTCGAGCGCGTTCGAAGCGGCTTTACGCTCGAGATGGCCGTGATCGTTGAGCAGTTCGAGGAGGTCGGCTGTGGCATGAGCGACCCATGCTTCGGGCGTCTGCACGGTCAGGGGCAACTGTGTTTGCGTCGTGGATGTCATTGCGAAAGTTTACTCCGCCCCGCCGCCGAAGAGTGCTCCACGTCGACCACGCATCGCGCAAGGGTGGGGGGGCGGCCCGGCGATGAAAAACCCCGCTAGCGCACGTATGCCACTAACGGGGCGGAGGGGAGAAAGATGATTTGGTTGCGTCCCTAAAGCGTATCGATTGCGTGGCAATAAACTTGCGGCCACGCGCAATGTCGATACCCCGTCAGCACATTTCTCTTGTACCGGGGTAGAAACCCAATGTCAATTGCCTTTTTGCGAAACTCTGAAACGCTCAGGCAGTGGCGCGCGCGGCTTCGGCGAAGTTCGCCAGACCCTTGCGCATGTCGTCTGAGGGGCCCTGAGGATTAAGTTCGTACTCGTAGGAGATCGGTGCGTCGTAGCCGATTTCGCGGAGTGCCGAGCAGAAGGCTTTGAGGTCAAGCGCGCCTTCGCCGAGGATCGTTTCGGGCGGCTCGTTGCGGTGGATGCCGTCCTGATCTTTGAGGTGCATGCCGTGGAGGCGGTCCTTAAGTTTGTGGACCATCTCGATGGGGTTTTCGCCGGAGCGCATGTAGTGGCCGGTATCGGGGCAGAACCCGATGCGTTTGTCCCAGCGTTCGACGGCTTCGAGGGAGTCGTCGATCATGTCGTAGCGGTGGTTGGGGCCGTGGTTGTGGATGCCGACCTTGATGTCGAATTCCTGCACGAGGTCGTGGAGGATGGGGAAGGAATCGGGGGCAGGGTCGCACGAGAGCAGCGGGATGCCGGCGAGCTTGGCGAAGGTGAAGAGGCGACGGTTGTGCGCGGCGTCGCCGCTGAAGCCGTGGACGCCGTGGATCGGCATGTTGAGACCGTGCGGGGAGAGCAGGGCCTTGACGGCTTTGATGCGGCTGGTGTCGTCGGTGACGCCGAAGTGGGCGCCGAAGAACTCGACATAGTGCAGGTCGAGGTCGGCCACGCGTTCGATGGTCTGCTCAAGGTTGAAGTTGCGGAAGGAGTAGCTCTGGACGCCCATCTTGAACCCGCCGTACTTTTCGGCGCTGGACTCGAGGGTGTCGGCGTGGGTGCGTGCGGGGAAGCCGCCGATCCACGCGGTACCAGCAACGGCGGCACCGGCGATCATGAAGCTGCGACGGGAGACATTGTTCATGGCAGTCCTTTCATAGGCATGATGTATACCATTAAGAGTAACAGCTTGTTTCGTGCACGGCTACTGATTTTGCGCCGCGGCGTGGTTCTTACCAAGCGGTTGCCTTGGGGGTCCTCCCCCGGGCGGTGGTCGGGGTGGGGCCGATGCGTTTGGGGTGCGGTGCCTGCCTTCGAGGGCGAAATCCTGCGCTTAGCATTTGGTTGGAGAGAAGGCTTCAGGAAACAGCTGGACGAAGGGAAAACCGATGGCAACCGCGAATCGCTTGCACGCCGTCTGCGCCGCTGGATTGATCGCGATCGTGGGCGCGACAGCATCATCCTCGCAGGCCGTTGAGCAGGATGACGATCACCGAAATATAGCACCGGATGCGGCCTCGTTCACGCCCGACCTGTGGGGCAACGGGGATCAGGACGAGGGGGCTTGGGGGAATGCGAAACTGTTTGATCCGTCGATCGGCTTCGACCTGCCGACGCGGGCCGAGCAGTACGCACGAAGCTGGGAGCAACTGACGAACATGCGTCGGTTCGTGCGCGACCTATATGGGCAACGGCTTCGTGCGAAACGACGTCAAGAGGACCTCCTCGAAACGTCGCCCGAGATGCAGGAAGCGCGGCAGGAAGTCCGGCAGGCTTACGAAGATGTGCAGCAACTGGAACGGGAGATTCGGCAGCAACTGCAGGATGAACCGCTGTACGCAAGCACCGCCGAACGTGCCCGCGAGTTGGCGGTCATGATTGAGATGGCGCATCGGCGTGAGGACGTGAGCCGGTACGACCTCATCGAATTGGCGGAACGGCAGCTGTACTACCGCGAACGACTTGCGGACCTGCGCCAGGAACTGGTGGATACTCAGGCTCTGGAGCAGGCGCGGCAGGAGTTGGCAGAAGCGGGCAATCGCCTTGAGGAACTTAAGGCCCAGGCGAGGCGCGCGGTGCAGCAGGCGGACGAGGTCGTCGAAGCACGCCAGGAGCATCAGCGTGCGAAGCGGGCGCTGGCGCATCTTGAGGCGGAGTATGCAGCGGCGCGGGCGGCTTACTGGGAAGCGGATTACCGACAGGTGGCGCAGAATCGCATCCGCCGTCTGCGGCCGGTCTACGATCCGTACTGGGGGCGTGGTTGGTGGTGGTAATGCCAGCACCGTGACCTGCGGATCATCCCGACCCGACCACCCGCCCGGCCACGCCGTCGCGCGGGTGGTTTTTACAGTCAGAGTTGAAAGGGACCCCGTGCCGATTCTGCCGACGTGGCTACACGGAGCGCTGGATTATGGGTTGGCGTTTCTGCTCGTCATTTCGCCGTGGCTGCTGGCCTATGACGACATGGGAGCCGCGACGTGGAGCGCGGTCTTCCTGGGAATCATCGTCATCATCTACAGTCTTTGCACACGGTATGAGTGTGCGGTTTACCGGGTGATACCGATGGGTACGCATCTGGTGCTCGACGGGGCGGTAGGGCTGGCGCTGGTTGGTTCGCCGTGGGTGCTGGGCTTCGTCAGCGACACTTGGTTAGCGCACGTGATCTTCGGCGGGCTGTGGATCGTGGCGGCGGTGACGAGCCAGACGGTGCCCGTGCATTATCACCGCCGGCCTACGTGACTCGGCGCGTGCCTCAGACGAGCATGAGGGCATTGCTGCCGGTCGGCAGGAAGTCGCGCCATTGCTCGATGAGCGTGAGATAGTGTTTGCCGACGTCTCGGATGTTGCGATCGAGATCGTACAGGCCCACGGCGTTGACGCGGCCGTTCACCTCGCGGAGGGCGGTGTCCCAGTCAACCTGATCCGTCAGCGAGTACCAGGTGAAGCCGACGATCGGCACGCCGTCGCGCCGAAGCTGGACCATGTTGTTCCACTCTTTCCAGAGCCATTGCGTGGCGCCGTCGGATTCGTGGATGTTGGTTTCGGTGTGCATGATCGGCAGGTCGTAACGGGCGTAGTACTGGCGCGTGATGACGTAGTAGCCGAAGAACTCGCCGCTGCCGCAGGTCGTGCCGTCGGGCAGGAGCAGGTGCTCGTTGGTGACGTAGTAGTCGGTGCCGAGGATGCAGCGGAACTTGACGTTCTGCTTGTGAAAGAACTGATATTCCTCTTCGGTCATGCCGTTGGCGACGAGGAAGCGGTACATCTCGGCGGTGACGGGATGGCCGTAGACGAGGTCGAGCGGGAGGAAACGGCGTTCGTTAAGGAAGTCCGCTTCCGGGATCAGCCTGGGTTCAGAGGGGTGGGTGAACTCGCTGGATTCGCTCTGGATGAAGATCGCATCAGGCACGTGCTCAAGGATCGCATGCATGGCTAGCAGATTCGCTCGGCTGAGGTTCAGCGTGGCGCGCACGAACGAAGCGTCGGTCGTCAGCTGTTCGTTCCACCATCCATACTTGGCGGAAAACAGCGCGGTGATGAGCACTTCGTTGATCGGCGTCCAGTAGCGGAACTCGGGGAACCGCTTGGCGAAAGCACCGGCGTACTCGGCGAAGTAGCGGGGGAAATCGGTGTTCTGGAAGTTGCCGAGCCAGTCGGGCAGGCCGAAGTGCAGCAGGTCGATGATGGGCACAATCTCGAGCCGTTTCATCTCGGCGAGGACGTCGGCGGTCCATTCGAAATCGTACTTGCCCGGTGCGGGGAAGGTCTTGTAGAGGGCCGGTCCCCAGCGCAGGTAGTGCATCTTCATTTCGCGAACGAGCGCGAGGTCTTCGCGCCAGCGGCCGTAGTGGTCGCAGCGTTCCATTTGATCGACGCGGATTCCGTTGCCGATGGTCGGGTAGCTGTTCTCGATGCCCGTGGCGAACATGAAGCCGTGCACGAAGATGTCCCCTTTTTGCAGCGGTGAGTATTTCGGCGCACTGCTGACTACGAGCCGCGACCGTGAGGGAGCGGTCCGACGTGCGACACGCGGCGCACGCCTCGACTCTCGCTCGCTCGCTTGCGCCACCGTTTGTCTTGCCTCGGCGCACAACCGCTCCCTTACGGTCGCGGCTCGTCGGCGACGCGATGCGATTAGAGCGGGATCTGTTCGCCGCGCCACCAGCGCGGGCGGAAGGCGGCGAAGGGGTCGGGGGCGGGCTTGAGGTCCGGCACCTGCGCATGCGGCAGCCCGCCGGCGCGGTCACGCCAGTTGCGAGGGTCGGTCAGGCGTGGCGGCGCTTCACGTTCGAAGTCGGGCCGGGAGGGTTTGATTGGCTGCTTGATGGGGTGAATCATAGAACGGTCGCTCCTGTTGGGTGATCGACGCGTCACCTTAGATTCACACCGCTGACCGCCCCATCATGGCGGACCCCCGTCAGGGGGTAAGCGTTACCCTTACCTCAGCTCGGCGCTCACGGCTTCGATCAGCGGACGCAGGTTTGCTTCGGAGAAATCGAACTTTGCACCGGCGGTTTCGAAAAGCTCAGGCAGTGGCCTTGTGCCGCCGAGTGCGAACGCTTCGAGCAACTGGCTCAGCGTGCGCTCGGGGTCTTTGTGATAGTTCTGCCAGACCTGCATGGCCCCGATCTGGGCGATGCCGTACTCGATGTAATAGAACGGCACGTGGAACAGGTGGAGCTGCCGTTGCCACATCGCCGCCCGCGGTTCTTCCAGGCCGGTCCAGTCGATTTGGCTGCTGGAGAAGCGGTTGAGGATCTCCAGCCAGGCGGCGGTGCGCTGCTCGGCACTGTGCCCGGGGTGCGTGTAGAGCCAGTGCTGGAAGCCGTCGATCACGGCGATCCATGTGAGCTTGCGGGCGATGCCTTCGAATTGCGTGTGCTTGGCGCGGGCAGCGTCTTCGGGGCTGTCATAGAAAACGTCGTAGTGATCGGCGGCGATCAGCTCCATGCCCATCGAGGCGACTTCGCAGAACTCCAGCGGCGCATGGCGGACGAACAGATTCTCCATGTCACACGAGGCGAGGAAGTGGAACGCGTGCCCGCCTTCGTGGACGAGCGTTTCGACATCGCGCTGCAGCCCCGCTGCGTTCATGAAGATGAACGGTTGTTTCGAGGCCTGCAGAGCAGCCTGAAAACCGCCGGGCCGTTTGCCCTTGCGGCTGTCCAGATCGAGGTTGTTGTTCTCGGCGAGCGTGGCGAACTGCCGACCGAGTTCCGGGCTGATGCGGTCGAAGATGGTGCGGGTCTTCGCGACGAACGTGTCGATATCCGCGGGGTCGAACGGCTTGAGCGGGGGCTTGTTGTCGGGATCGACGCCGCTGTCCCAGGGCCGAAGCACGTCGAGGTTCAGCTTCTTTTTGCGCTCGACATCGAGCTGCTCCACGAGCGGCATGCAGACCGCGGCCACGCCGTCGGCGAAGGTCTGGCAATGCTCGGGCGTGTAGTCAAAACGGTGACGCGATTCCCAGGTATAGTCGCGGAAATTGTCGAACCCCGCGTTCTCGGCGATGCGGTGACGCAGGTCGAGCATCTTCTCGAAGATGGCGTCGACCTTCTCACGCGCAGCCATGCGGCGATCGGTACTCAGCTGCCAGGCCTGCTGGCGCGTGTCGCGGTCGGTGTCCTCCAGGAACTTGCCCATCTGCTGAAGCGTGTACGTTTCGCCTTTGAATTCGACCTCCATCGCGCCCATCGTCTTGTCGTATTCGCTGTTGAGCTCGGTCAGCTGCGTCTCCAGCGGAACGTTGGCGGTGCGGAAGGTTTCGACGTCGGCCAACCATTCCTTGTGCATGATGGCCAGGCCGGGGTCGGCGTCGACCTGCTTCAGGGCGGGGCTGGCGAGGTAGTGCTTTTGAAGCTCGAAGAACAGCGGGCTCAGTTGCGGCTGCAGGTCGCGCACCCAGTGGAGGTAGGCCTGTTCGATGTCGCCGTCGTTGGTGTGGCAGGCGTAGTCGATGTTGCGGCGGGAGCCGAACTCGTGGATGACGGAGAAGAAGTCGGACGCGTCGACGATCCACTGCTGCAGTTGCTCGGGCGTGTCGAGTGGTCGCTTGAGCAGGTCTTCGCCGAGCGGTTCGATGTTGGCGTAGCTGGAGGGATCGAAATCGGAAGGGACGAATGACTGGCCGGCGATCTGAGACATGGGGAAATCCTCGAGGTTTTGAAATGCAGAGGCTGAGTATAGCGCCTTGGCGGGCTTTGGGCAGGGAGAAGTCGGCCGAGCCGCGGGGGCTATGTGGGGCGTTCGCCGAGGGGGGCGTTCGGGGCGTTCAGTGTTCGGCGAATTTGCTCGGCCACCTCGCGGCGATGGGCATCGGAGTCGTAGGCGTTGCGGGGCCAGAAGAAACCGCGCAGGCCGTCGCCTCGGTTTCGAGGGACGACGTGGACGTGCAGATGCGGCACCGATTGCGAGACGACATTGTTGATCGCCACGAAGGTGCCTTGCGCTTTGAGCGCTCTCTGCACGGTTCGGGCGAGCAGCTTGGCGGCTGTGAAGATCGGACCGATGCGACCGTCGGGCAGGTCGGCGAGCGTCGCAAAATGGTCGCGGGGGATGATCAGCACGTGGCCTGGGAACAGGGGCTTGCGATCGAGAAAAGCGACCACGTGTTCTGCTTCGTAGACCACGTCGGCGTCCGCTTCGCCCTGCGCAATGGCGCAGAACGCACAGCCTGTCTCAATCAGATGTTTCACCGCATTTGCCTCAGCCGCATGCTATCGCGCGGCGGCGACAACGGCGACCGACCGGCGAGGCGTAGCGTCGCGGCCAGAGGCGCGCGGTTACAATGTTGCTGGAGGTGGACCGTGCGTATTCCTGTTCTGCGAGGCGTGATCGATCGGCGTATTCTGGCAAACTATCGCGTGGCTCCCGAAGCCGTGGCGAAGATGCTGCCCGATCCGCTGGAGCCCAAGTGCGTGGGCGACTGGGCGATGGCGGGCATTTGCCTGATCCGGCTGAAGAGCCTGCGGCCGAAGGCGCTGCCGATGACGTGGGGGATGCGTTCGGAGAATGCCGCCCACCGCTTCGCCGTGACGTGGCGTGAGGACGGCGTCCGCAGGGAAGGCGTTTACGTGCGCCGGCGTGATACGGACTCACGGTTGAACGCACTGGCGGGCGGGCGGCTGTTTCCCGGCGTGCAACATCATGCTCATTTCGATGTCGCCGAGCGCGACGATGCGGTGGACGTGGCGATGAAAAGCGATGACGGAGCGGTGCGGTTGCGCGTGACCGGTCGCATGACGCAGGCCTGGCCGAGCGATTCGCTGTTTGCGACGGTGGAGGAAGCGTCTCGGTTCTTTGAGCAGGGTTCGCTGGGCTTCTCGCCGGGGCGCGGGCAACGGCTGGATGCGATGGAGTTGTGCTGCCACAATTGGGATGTGACGCCGTTGGAGGTGCAGCGGGCGGAGTCGAGTTTCTTCGACGACGGCGACACCTTCCCGCAGGGTAGCGTCTATTTCGACCACGCCCTGCTGATGCGAGGCATCAAGCACGAATGGCACACGCGCCAGGCCCTGTGCTGTACAATTGATGGGTGACAAACGTGTGAGGGCCGGCATAAAGCGCCCTGTCGGCAGGAGAGGCAACAGTAGAAAGGGGTGGCGTTTTTTGAACTTTTCGCCTGCATTTGGATTGATCGCGACGCTGCTGGTGATTGCGATGATTTGCGTCGTCGGCCACGTGGCACCGCGGCCCGGGGCGCTTCGTTTTGAGGCACCCGAGCGGGCGGACAGGACGGTGGTGCGCATGAATGTCGTGAGCGTCACGAACGTGTCCGAGCATGTCGTCTCGCGCTGGCGGCTCATGCTCAAGTCTGAAGGTGAGACGAAGCGGGTGGACCTCGAAGGGCCGCATGAGCCGGGCTCGACGGTATGGCTGCCGATCGAAAACGCGGAGAGGTACGATCTGGTCCACGCGATCCCGCAATACGACCACACCGTGCGTTGGTGAACACGCAACATTCAGAGCCGCGACGGGGGCTTCGGATCAGCCCTTGATTTTGTGGCGCAGACCTCGCACTTTCATCGGCAGGCCGAACAGGTCGATGAAGCCTCGGGCGGCGGTGATGTCGTAGCCGTCCATCGCGAAGCTGGCGAGGTTTTCATCGTACAGCGAAGTCTTGGGCGCCTCGGCTCCGACGGCGATGATGTTGCCCTTGTAGAGCTTGATGCGGGCGGTGCCGGTGACGACGCGGTTGATGTCGTCGAAGAACACCTGCAACGATTCACGCAGCGGATGGAACCACTGACCGTTGTAGACCAACTCGGCGTAGCGTTGCGAAGCCTGGCGTGAATAGTGGTACGTATCGCGTTCGATGCAAACCTGCTGCAGGGCTTTGTGGGCGGCGTAGAGGATGGAGCCGCCTGGTGTTTCGTACACGCCGCGACTTTTCATGCCGACGAGGCGGTTCTCGACGAGCAGCGCCTGGCCGACGGCGTGAGCGCCGCCGAGCGCGTTGAGCTTGGCGATGAGGTCGTGGCCCTTGAGCGTTTCGCCATCCACCGCGATCGGCGTGCCGTTCTTGAAGCTGATCTCGACGTAGGCGGGTTTCGCCGGCGCCTTTTCGAGAGGCACGCTCATGGTGAGGCAGTGCTTCCAGTTCGGCTCGGCGGCGGGGTCCTCGATCTCGGCACCCTCATGAGAGATGTGCCAGAGGTTGCGGTCCTGCGAGTAGATCTTCTTCTTCGTCTGCGCGATGGGGATGTTGTGCTGCTTGGCGTAGTCGATGGCGGTTTCGCGATCGGTCAGGCCGTCGGCGATGAACTGCGGATCCTTCCACGGCGAGATCAGCTTCAGCTTCGGGTTCAGCGCCATGCAGGTGAGTTCGAAGCGGACCTGATCGTTGCCCTTGCCGGTCGCGCCGTGACCGACGGCGTCGGCCTTGGTCTCCTTGGCGACGAGCACCTGGTGCTTGGCAATAAGGGGCCGGGCGATGGAGGTGCCCAGCATGTAATCGTCTTCGTAGATGGCATGGGCGCGGAGCGTGGGGAAGCAGTACTGCTCAGCGAACTCCTGCCGAAGATCCTTGACGACGACCTCGTCGGCCCCGCTGGCGTAAGCCTTCTTCTCGATACCCGCCAGCTCATCGCCCTGCCCGAGCTCAGCTGCGAAGGCGACAAGCTTGACGCCCGGGTAGCGATCTTTCAGCCAGGGGAGGATGACGGAGGTGTCGAGGCCGCCTGAGTAGGCGAGGACGATTTTCTTGGGATCCGAAGCGGTCATGGCACTCTCGCGAAGTTCGTGGTTAGGGGGAGAGCGAGAGTATAACGAAGAGACCGCCCGGCTGTAAGGCGGGGGCTATCGTCGGACGTCGGTGTTGTTGGTGAAGGTGTTGGTCTGTCGCGCCTCGGCTGAAGCAGAGAGGGGCAAGGAGGCGTCGATCACGTTGTTAAGCACCTGGTTGTTCCGGGAATCGAAACTCACAACGAGTGCGGCATGGTCGGCGGTGTCGGTTGTGAGCTGGTTGGCGAGGACGATGTTGCCGTTGGCTTTGTGAATCTGGATGAGGGCAGCGTCGGCGTCGGGATTGCTGATGATGTTGTTTGCAACAATGTTGTGATCGGACTGGACGAGGACCGCCTGCTGCTCGGCACCGTCGACGACGTTGTTTGAGATGGTGTTGTGGGAGGATCCGCTGAGCACGAAGATGCCGCGTGGATGGTTGGTAATCACGTTCCCGGTCACGGTGTTGAACTGTGCGTCGTTGGGCAGCCGGATAGCGCCGTAGCCGGTGGAGCCGGCGGGAAGCTGGTCTTTGACGATGATGTTGTTGCTGACGACGCTGTGGCTGTGGCGACTGAGGTTGATGCCGCCAAGTTCAGCGTTCCTGATCAGGTTGTTGGTGATGGTGACGTGGGTGCACGCATCGCTGGCGTATGCGGACTTGCCGACGGTGTCGTGAAACTCGCAATGCTCGATGCGCATGAACTGGGACCCGGTGAACCGGACGATCCCGCCTCGGAAGCGGACATGTTGGAAGTTGACGTAGGAAACGCCATCGCAGCCAGCGACGTAGTGCGGGCTCTGGAGGGTCATGTGTGAGACGGTGGCATGGAGTGGTCCGCGGTCGCCGGTCTGGATCAGGTATTTCGAATCGTCGCGGTGGAGGTAGGTGGCGTTGATGCCGGCTCCGCGGAGGTTGACGTTGGCTCGGAGAAAGATCTGGCTGTTGAGGCGATAGGTTCCGGCGGGGATGTAGGTTTCGCCGGGGCGGTCGTGGTTGTGGAGAAAGGCGATGGCGTGGTTGATGGCGGGGGCGTCGTCGTGTTCGCCGTCGGCGTGTGCGCCGTACCAGCGGACATCGGTGTGGGCGTGGTCGGATTGGCGTACCCATCGGCCGCGCGCCTGGCTTGGCTTAAAATTTAGGTAAGCTTGCAGATCGTCGGCGGGATTGGGAGCGCCGGGTGCGATGACGATGCCGCCGTCGTGGGGCTGCTGGCTTCTGGCGCGGTATCGGAAGAGGCCTTCGCCGCCGTCGCCGGGTTGATAAAAGCCTTGGAGGAGGACGCGCTGATTTTGTGTCATGTCCTCCATCGTGGTCAGGTCGTGGACGTCGATGGCGTCGGGAGGCGTGGATGGGGTGGGGGTGCGGCCGCCGGTTTCGGTGTCATCGGCACCGGTTGTGCCGGTCCACAGCGTCATCGCGAAGCAAATGCCGATGAGGGTGGCGAGGGTCATGAGCACGCGAGGGGCGGAATTCATCGGAGGGCTCCTTGCTTACCGGGCCTCGTCGCTTGCCGACGGCCGTCACGTCTCAGGACGAGGTTTTCAGAGGAAGCGCCAGTCGGCGGTTTGGAGGGTATAGGCCCAGAGCACAGCGTTGGTGATGCCGTGCGCCCAGATGACGGGGCCGAGGCCGAGGCGGCGGGTGCCTCGGTTGGTGATCCAGACCAGCAAGATGAACAGCAGGCCGCAGGCGATCGTACCCGGCCAGTCGCGGGGGATGTGGCTGATGAGGCACCAGAGGGTCAGCGTGCTGACGATGCTGAAACCGGTCACGGCGCCAAGGGGCGTCTTCTCAAATGCGTCGGCGAGCGGGCGGGGGAACTGGTCGGCCCACTTGCTCACGCGGGTCCGCATGGTGTACTCGCCGATGAACGGGAGATCATCGAGAAATTGAATGACCGTGATCTTCGCCGTTTCGGGTTTTTGCAGGGCACGCAGCAGGGCGGAGCGGAAAAAGACTTCTTCGAAGACGGGAACGACGGCGGCCATGCCGACGAGCCGGGCGGTCATGGCGATCCAGGCGGCGACGGGGGACATGTCATCGAAATACGGCGTCGCTTCGTGCTGGAAATACGGGTGCAGTTCATGCATGCCCATGCCGAGGCCGATCCAGGCGACGGCGGCGACCAGGCCCATCGGCAGGGCGAGCCAGTGGAAGGTCAGCGTGATCTCGGGCATCAGACGGCGGTAGCGGTAGAGCATCGCCGAGACGATCACGATCTGGAACAGGTGGACGACGACGGCGAGATCCGGCTGCGCGTCGCGCACGAAGCCGATGATCATCAGCAGCAGCACGTAGACCACGAACGGGATGAGCCTCGGGTGGAACGGATGCAGCGCCATCCAGCGGTCGACCTTTTGAAGGTACGACAGCGTCGGCTTGGGCGGCGCGGACGGCGGCGTGGTGGGAGTCTCGCTCACGGCGGCATTCTAACGGCGATCGAGTTCCATCGCAGCGCACGCAGTAGCCGCGGGGCTACGTCCCGCCGGCCCACTTGGCGTGATCACTCGTGTCGGAGTGCGATGATGGGGTCGAGCATGGCGGCGCGGTAGGCGGGGTAGAGGCCGAAGAGGATGCCGACGGTGGCGCTGATGCCGAGCGCGAGGAGGACGGACCAGAGGGTGACGACGGTGGGCATGTCGGCGAAGTAGGTGATGGCGATGGGGATCGACACGCCCATGCCGACGCCGACGAGTCCGCCGACGGTTGAGAGGACGACGGTCTCGATGAGGAACTGTCCGATGATCTGCCTGCGTTTGGCGCCGATGGCGCGGCGGACGCCGATCTCGCGGGTGCGCTCCGTGACCGAGGCGAGCATGATGTTCATGATCCCGATGCCGCCGACGAGCAGACTGATGCCGGCGATGGAGCCGAGGACGATGCTGAAGATGCGCTGCGTTTCCTGCGCCTGCCGAAGCAGTGCGAGGGGGACGGCCATCACGTAGTCGCCGCGTGGGTGGAAGCGGTCGAGCATGGCGGTGATGGCGGCTGCGGTGGGTTCAACGTCGTCGATGGACGCGACCTGGACGATCATCTCGTGGAGTTCGATGTGCTCACGGCGCATGGCACCGGACTGGCGTTCGACGATGAGGTCGCTGTAGCGCTGGCGTGCGACATTGATGGGGATGTAGGCGTCGACTTCGCGGTCGGGTGTCTGCACGCCTCCTCCACCTGCGTCGGCGCGGACGATGCCGACGATGCGATAAATTTCCTGGTCGATGCGGAGCGGTTCGCCGATGACGTGGCGTGTGCCGAGCAGTCGGCGAGCGGCATGCTCAGCGAGGACGACCACGCCCGCGTCGGTTTCGACGTCGTGTTTTGTAAGGGTTCGGCCGGCGACGATTTCGCGCTGGACGAGGTCGAACCAGTCGGGGGACGTGCCGACGATGCGGAGATCGGCGGTCATTCTTCCCATGCGTGCTTCGCCGGGGATGATCTTCGCGGGAACGACGCGGACGACACGGTCGAAGCTTTCTTCGATGCGTCGGGCGTCGTCGTAGAGCAGGCCGTACATGAGCGTCATCGTCTGCTCGGAGCCTTGCCTGCGGTCTTCGCTGGGTTCGCGTGAGGAGATGATGATGTTGTTCGAGCCGAGGCGCTGGATTTGCGCCAGCGCTTCCTGGCTTGCGCCTTCCCCGACGGAAAGCATGGCGACGACGCTGCCGACGCCGAACACCACGCCGAGCATCGTGAGCATGGAGCGCAGCTTGTGCAGCAGCAGACTCTTTACCCCGAGATTGACGTTGCGTAACAGGCGAGCTTGGGCCATGCGCGTTCGTGCTCCAGTTGCTTGTCGATCAGTCGACGCGATCGATCAGGCCGTCGCGCATGTGCAGGCGATGCTGTGCATGGGCGGCGACTTCGGGTTCGTGGGTGACCATGATGACGGTTCGGCCTTCGTCGTTGAGGCCTTGCAGCAGGGCCATGATCTGGTCGCCGGTGACCGAATCGAGGTTGCCGGTGGGTTCGTCAGCGAGAAGGATGGGCGGATCGTTGGCGAGCGATCGGGCGATGGCGACACGTTGCTGCTGCCCGCCGGAGAGTTCGGTCGGCCGATGGTCGAGCCGGTCGCCGAGCTGGACCTGCCTGGCGAGCTCGGCGGCGCGTTCACGGCTGACGGCGGCGTCCCAGCCGAGGTAGTACAGCGGCAGTTCGATGTTCTCCGCCACGGTCAGCTGCGGGATCAGGTTAAAACTCTGGAAGATGAAGCCGAGCCGACGCAGGCGAAGTTCGCTGAGCGCGTCGTCGTCCATCTCGGCGATGTCGGTTTTCTCAATGAGACAGCGGCCGGAGGTGGGGCGGTCCAGGCAGCCGAGGAGGTTCAGCATGGTGCTTTTGCCCGACCCGCTGGGGCCCATGATGGCCCAGAAGCTGCCGCGATCGATCTGCAGCGTGACGCCGGCGAGCGCGTGGACGTCGGCGGCACCCATGTGATAGACCTTGCGGACGTCGTCCAGTTCGATGACGGGATCCACAGCCACGGGGATTTCGATACTGGCCTGCGTGCGAGTCATGATCCGGAACCGCCTTGGCTTGCGTCGGCCTGCTCGGTGGCGGGGGGCGGCGTTAGTTCGGGCTCGGGTTCCTGCAGCTCCTCGCCTTCCTCATCGCCTTCGTCTTCAGGTCGACGTGACGGCGCAAGCGGCGGGTTGAGCAGAACATGGTCGCCGCGCTCGAGACCGCTGACGATCTGGATCATGCGGTTGTTATCCAGCCCCACGTCGACCTGCTTCGCGACCGGACCGTTGGCTGAAGGCAGGTAGACCATCGTCTCGCGGTCGACGCGCATCACCGACTGAATCGGCACGTACTTGGCGTCGTCAAGTTCGGCGACGACGATCTCGGCGTTGCAGCTCATGCCGGAGCGGAGGTCTGAAGCGCCGCTGGTGACTTCGACCTCTGCGTTGTAGACCTTGAGGTCAGGGTTGAGCCAGGAGTTCTGAGCGTCGGGCATGACGGCGATGCGCTTGACGCGCCCTTCGAAGACGCGGCCGGGCAGCGCGTCGGTCGTCAGGCGTACGGGCAGGTCACGGTCGACGCGTTGGAGCATGGATTCGTGAATCTTCACCTCGGCGATCATGCTGTCGGCTGTCGGCAGGAAGATCAGATCCTGGCGGGGGTGGACCTCGACGCCCTCGGCGAGCGGCTCCTGACGCCGGCCCCCCTGGCCCGAGGTGCCGTGGACGACCATGCCGGCCACGGGGGCGTAGACTTCGCAAGCGGCGATCTGCTCTTCCATCCGCTCCAGGCGATCCTGTTCACGTTCGAAGGAGAGCTTGCGCGAGGCCAGCCGCGTCTCCGCGTCGACGATGTCACTTTGCGTGCGATGTTTGACCTTGGTCAACTCGAACTCTTCCTGGTCGCGGCTGCTGTTGAGTTCCGCGAGTCGACGCCGGCGCGAGAATTGCTCCAGCAGGTTCAATTGCCCCTTGGCCAGTTCAAGGTCGAGCTTGCGGCGCTGGTAGGTGAGGCGGTCGGCCTGGAGTTCGGTCTCGGTGATGTAGCCTGCTTCGAACAGCCGCACCGAGCCTTGCAGTTGATCGTCCGCCCGTTCGAGCTCGGACTCGGCCAGGGTGATGTTCGTCTGAGCTTCACGAAGCTCCTGCTGATAGTCGCCCTGGGGAGCCTGGTATTTTTCAAGGTCCAACTCTGCCAGTTCGTAGGCGACCTCGGCGGCGGCGACGTCGGCCTTGGCCTGCTGCTTCACGACTTCGAGGTTTGATTCCGCCTGCATGTAGTCCGAGCGTGCCTGCTCAAACTGAATTTCCTGACGGAGGTAATCGTCCTGCAGTCCCGCGGAATCCAACTCCACAAGCAGGTCGCCTTCTTCGACGATCGTACCTTCCTCGATGAGGTAGACGATCGTTGTGCGTTCCTGGGTGTCGTTCTTCAGGGCCATCGACTGAGCGCTTCGCAGCGAACCGGTCGCGAAGACGCTGATGGTGAGCTGGCCCTGCTTGACCTCAAAGGTAGGGCCGGTGGTTTGGGCAGAGGCGCCGTCGCCGCCGCGCAGCACAGCGACGCTGAGCCCGACAACCACCAGTGCGCCGATCAGGGCGAAGGTGATCCAGAGTCTGTTATTCGTTTTCGCCTTCGTTGTCATCGTGCTGACCTTCGTATTCGAGATTGGCGACGTTCAATTCGCTCCACAAGCCGGTCTCGTCGACTTGCAGCACGCCCATGTCGCGTTGGAGTGCCAACTCGGTGAGTCGGTAGGAGACCACCGCCTCTGTCAGCGAATTCTGTGCGCTGAGCAGGGCGGCCTGGGCTTCGAGCACGTCGCGCGTGTCGGCGCGGCCGTACTGCTGGAGCATGTTGGTCATGTCCACCCGCCGCTCTGCGAGGACGAGGGCGCGGCTTTGAATGGCGTACTCTTCACGGGCACGCTCGAGCTGACGCAGGTCCGAGCGGATGTCCAGCTTGATGCGATCCTCAAGCTCCTGAACATCGCGTACGGCTCGCTCGAGTTGAATGTAGGCGTTGCGGTAGACGTTACGTTCCGCGGTGCGTTCGAACGGCAGATCAAGCTCGAAGCCTGCGGAGTAGACGCCGCGATCGAAGCGGAAGGGGACGGTTTCGCCAGCTGTGCCGAGGCGGTAACGGCCGCTTCCGGCGCTGGCGTTGCCGACGAGGTTCAGCCCGGCCTGCAGCGCGTTGGCGGCGATGATGACACGGCGTTGCGCATCGTAAACTTCGCCTTCGCGGATGTGAAGATCCAGCCGACTGTCCAGCGCGAGCGGCACGGCAACGTCCTCGGGCAGTTCGTAGGGGCCGACGCCCTCTGGCGAAGGCGGAACCATGTCGACTGGCGCATCGGCGGGGATCAACGCGACTTCACGCTGCACGGTGATAGGCGGGGCGAGCTGTGATGCGTCGGGGCGGGGATCGAACCCGGCGGCGAGTTCGGCGACGGTGGGCAAATGTAGTTCGTCGATGGCGGTGATCGGCTCAGCCTGCTCGGGCTCGACGATATCGCCGAGCACATCCATGGCCGCTTCGGCGAGGCGGTCGAGCTCCTCACGATCGAGGGCGATGGCGGCATCGGTCGGCAGGCCCAGCGTGAGCTTGAACTGATCGAGCGCGTTCTCCTGCTGCTGAATCGCGGAAATCCACGAGGCGCGGGCCCGCAGCTCATCCTGCAACGCCTGGTCGAGCTGCACCTGCGAGAGCTCGCCCTCCTCGGCGAGGGCACGCTGACGGCGGGCGGTGACGATCAGCCGGCGGTAGTTCTCCGTCGCATTGCGCACCTGATCGGCACGTTGCAATGTTTCGAGGTAACCGCTGGCTACCTGCACGGCGAACGACCGCTTGAACTCTTCAAAATCCCAGATGGCGTAGATGACGTTTCGCTCGGCCTGCGTGAGCGGTTCGGCGACGATGTGGCGGCCGGCGCCCCGCAGCAGGGGGATGCTGATCGAAGCGTCGGCGATCACGCCCAGCGACGCGCGGCCGTCGGAGGTGAGCAGCTTTGCCAAGTCCAGACCGAGCCGCCCGGTGAGCAGCGCGCCGTTCTGCAGGCGCCGGCGAACGTCCAGCGTCGCGGCGCCGTCGAGGCGGGTTTCGGTGATGCCCTCACGCTGATCGGAGGTGATCAGACCTTCGATGATCCCGAAATAGGTGGTGCGGAACTCATTGGCGGCGAGATCCAGATCGAGTGCCGCCCGGTAGATCGCTTCCTTACGACTTTGATACTCGCGGCTGTTGCGGGCTCCGACCTGCAGGGCCTCGATCAGCGACAGTTGCGGCGCCTGCTGCGGATCCCACGGCGGGATGACCGGCTCCACGCCCGTGAGCCGAGCGGGATAGTCTTCCTCGGGCCAATGTTCGAGGAGCGGGAGCTGATCCGAGCCGAGCGATTCGGGGCCGACAATCGGCAGCGCCTGCACGCCGATCAATCGCCTTCGCAGCGTCTCGGCGGGTGTTTCGATGGTGAACGGCTCGGTGCGCCCGATCGCCTCCTGCTGCCCGCGCTCGATGATGCCGTACGCAACCTCGTCGGCTTCCTCACGATATTGCGCGGGCTGACAGCCGGCCACGCCCAGACCGACGACCGAAACCACGCCCGCTGTTGCCAGCCAGGCGTTTGGACCAGACCATCGCGACTCTCGTTCTCTCTGCGGCATGCACGCTCTCAGCACGAAGTAACGGTCACTCACGGAGGTTAATGCAGCGGCATCTTACCAGCTTCGCAAAGCTCCGTTGAATAGGAACGTCTGAGCGGCCCTTTTATTGCAGGGAGGTTTTTTTCGGTCTCAATGCTCGAGCAGCACGGCGGCGTGGCGGAGGCGGAGGCGGTCCATCACGGGGCCGTTGGCAGCCTCTTCAAGCTCGAGGATCAGTCGGTCGCCGCTGAGCGCGACGTTGATGAGCACGCCCGGCTGGTCCCGGTTGAGGTGGGCTTGAAACTGCTCGCCTTCGGCGTCGCGCACCACCAGTTTCAGGTCCGCCCAGGCGAGCGCGTCGTCTTCCAGCGAGGCCCGTGCGGTGAAACGCTGAGCACCGCTGGGCAGGTCGATGGCGACGACGACGGGGGCGTGCAGGCTGGCGAAGCTGCGTTCGAAGGTCGGCCCGATCTCGACACCGAACACCGTGCCGCCGGCGACGACGCGGTGATCCAGTTCAGCCAGGCTCACGAGCCGATGTCGCTGGGCGAACTCGACAGAGGCGACCTGACCGGCGGGCAGTTGCAACGCCTGCGAACTGAGGATCTGACCGGTGACCTCGTCGGAGTTGATGGCCAGTTCGGTGACCCGGATGCGGGCGCCATCGCGTAGCGTGACCCAATTGCCTGGCTGCTGTGTGAGGGGGTTCGCCAGCGCGACGGCGGCGACCCGCTCCCACGCCAGCGGCAGCGTCTGCCCGCCGACATCCAGCGTGATTGCACCCGTTTCGACGGATTCGATGAAGCCGGTCAGCACGTCGCCGTTGCGAAGCACCACGCGGTCGTCGGCACCGGTTGCGATCAGGGTGAGCGGATCGATCAACGGCTCGGCGGGCTCGGGCTGCTGCGCCGGCTCGGTGGTCGCTTCGGGCGCGGTTTCGGGCTCGGCTTCGGTATCTTCGTGGGCGGGTTCGCCGAGCGTCATGACCAGGACGTCGTCGAGGTCGATGGTGAGTTCGCCGAGTTCCGCGTGCCGCCAGGTGATGCGGTCGTCGGCGGCGTGCACAAACTGCCCGGGCAGATCGTGACCGTCGCTCAGCAGCAGCCGACCTGTCGAGGCGCTTCGCACTGGTTCACTGGCGAAGGTGAGCGACACGTGGGAGGCGATCTCGGCGCTGGTGAGCCGACGGTCCTCGTCGAAGTAGCTGAGGCGGCCGTCGCGCAGGCTCACGAACTGGATCGGCAGCGGGTTCAGCTCGGCGTCGGTCAGCTGGGCCGGCTCCATCGCGCCCGCGCCGCCGGCTATGACGAAAATGGCGACGGTAAGGGTCAGCAGGGATCGCCACCAGCTGCGGGCGTGGGGGGCGGGGCTTGCGATTTCGCGGTGCACGGCTGCTTGCGTGACCATGTGAAAGTTCCTTTCACCTCTGCCGCGTCGGCGGAGAGGGGGTCGAACCGTTCGTGGTTACTTTTGCAGGATGGGCAGATAGCGGTTGGGCATCTGCAGGATGATCAGTGCCATGGAGGTTCCGTACGATTTGCCGGCCTGGCCGTCCCAGCTGCCGTCCGCGGACTGCCGTTCGAGCAGTTCTTCGCGGATGGCGGGGAACCATTGCTGCCAGAATCGGCCGCCGGCCATGTACATCGCCTGAACGGCATAGTAATGGCCGTAGAAATAGTGCGGCGTGTTCCGCCCTTCGCCGGGCATGTGCTGCATGATGTATTCGAGGCCGCGGTCGATGGCGTCGTCGCTGTAGATGCCGGCGTAGTAGAGCGTGGCGACGCCCGCTGCGGAGCGTGGGAATGCGGAGTTGCCGCTGCTGAGCATGTAGCGGAACCCGCCGTCGGCGTTCTGGCATCGGCGTGTGTATTCGACGGCCTTGTCGATGGTCTCGCGCGGCACGCGGATGCCGGCGTTGCGCGCGGCGCGCAGGCCCATGATCTGGCAGATGGTGACGGAGATGTCTGCTTCACGCGGCACGGGCTGATAGCGCCAGCCGCCCTCGTGGTTCTGCGAGCCGACGATCAGCCGGACGGCTTTGACGAGGGCTTCGCGCGTGCGGCGATCGTGCGTCATGCCGTAGATCTCGCCGAGGAAAAGCGTGGCGAAGCCGTGGCCGTACATGGGGCCGTGGGAGGTATCGGCGGCGACGAGGCCGTTTTCGTGGACGCTGTCGAGGACGAAGTCCAGGGCACGCGTCACCTGCGTGCCGTAGCGGCCGCGGCCGGGAACGTCGCCGTTGCTCATGAACGCCAGGCCCGCGAGGGCGCTGGTCCCCACGTGACGCCCATAGCGATCGGCGCCGAAGCTGCCGTCGGGTTGCTGTTGCTGAGCGAGGTAGGCGAGGCCCTTGCTGACGGATTCCTGCAATGCCGGCGTGATCTCGGCGAAGTCGCCTTGCGGTGCCGCACCTGGCGCTTCTGCGGGCGCGGCCAGGGCGGAACGACCGATCATGCCTGCGAACGGGACACTGCTCAACGCGGCCAGCATGGCGCGGCGGCTGAGCGGTGCGTGAGGCTGGTGCTGCTGCGGGCTTGAATCGTTCATTCCTGCTGCTCCGCGAGGCGTTCGTAGTAGCGTTCGGTCAACTGCCGGTACAGCTGTGAGAAGCTGTCTTCCATGCCCTGCATCAGTTCATCGCGCAGCCGAGGCGGCAGATCGCCCCACTCGCTGACACGATCCTCGAGCAGTTCCTCTTCCATTTCCGATTGCTCGACCGAGCCTCGGTTGGCCTGCTCGCCGCCGGGCTCCTGCCCTTCACCGGGCTGCTGGCCGGCCTGGCCTTGCTGCTGAGGTTGATTTTGTGCGCTGCCGGTGTCCGCATCCTGGGGCGAGCCGCCGCTCTGGCTTTCGCTCTGCTGTTGCTGGGCCATGGAGATCGCCTGCTCAAGGCGAACGATCGCCCGCTGCTGGACACGCTGTGTTTCGATGCTTGCGTCGCGCCCGGTCGAGAGGCGTTCGGCTGCGTTCTTCATGTCCGCCACGGCCAGCTGGAAGACGTCGCCCTCTTCGCTGGTCGGCAGGGCGAGGTCGTCCAGATCCACTTCAACCTGCACGTCCGGCTCGGCTTCGTCGGCCTCAGCATCGCCTTCGGCTTCTTCGGCGTTGCCGTTCTCGGTCGCCGATTCTTCCTCGAGGCCGAGCAGATCGTCCAGCGAATCATCCGCACGGGCCGTCGACGGTACCAGCGCGAACAGCATGATCAGCGCGCTCGCAGCGAGGCATGGGAACAGCGGTGACGTAGGCGTGGCTTGTTTCCAGTGGTTCATGATGATGACTCCTCGCCTGCATCGTCGGCGTCGGCTTCGTCTTCGTCAGCTTCCTGCTGCTGGTCGAACAGACGCTGAATTTCCGGATCGACCCCGGGGAGGTTGTTGTCCGGTTGCTCTGGTTCGGGCTGTGGGGCAGGGGCCTCGTCCGGGTCGGCTTGCATCTGCTGCTGAAGCTGTTGGATCAGCTGCGCGCCGGTTTCCGAGAGCGACACCTGCTGCAGTGAAAGCTCTTCGACCATGTCGGCGTCTTCGATGCCTGAATCGTCGAGTCGACGCGTGAGTTCGTGGACGAGCACCTGGCGGGTTCGCAGGAGGCGCAGCTCCGCGATGTCGGGAATGAGTTCGGGTTCACCGCCTTGCCCTCCGCCGCCGCCGCCTTCGCCGCCCTGCTCGCCCTCGGCGAATTCATCGGGTTCGTCGATGGCTTCGAGCGATTCGATGAGCGCTTCGATCGTGCTGATGACCATGTCCTGGTTAAAGACGGTGCGCACGCTGGGATCGCCCTCGCGTAGCGAACCCGCAGCGGAGGCGGCCCAGCGATCCATCTGGTCGTGCATGGAGCGGTAAACGATGGTTTCGCTGAGTTTTTCCTGAAGCTCGGCGAGTGCATCGCGGACGGCGGCCTGCTCGTCGCCACGGTCGCGCGCGTCGGCGCGCCAGCGGCGGTTGCGGGCGTCGGCCTCGGCCTCGGTGAGGGTGTGCGTCTGACCGCGCAAAGCTTCCTGCTGAGCGAGGGCGGCACGGTAAGCCCGCACCAGTTCCTCACGCTCCTGCTGCGACATTTCATCCTGCGCCTGCTGCGACGCTTCCTCGGCGAGAGCGAGCGCTTCGTTGAGTTTTCGCAGCGCGTTCCGCTCGGCCTGCTCGGTGGTGGCGCGGTTGGGATCGTCCGCTCGCAATGCCCGCACGGCGTCGGCCATGTGGTCGCCAGCCTGCTCAAGCGCCGCGGCGACGGAGATGGTTTCTTCGCCGGCCTGCCTGGCGTCGTCGGCAACGGCGATGGTGTTCCGCCGCAACTGAAGCATCGCTTCATCAAGCCCGGCAAGCTCGTCGACGTCTGCGAGGCGGTCCAGCTGGGCAGCTTGCTGATCACGCAGTTCGCGGATCGCTTCGACGAGTTCCATCAGCTGGCGCGTGAGGATCTCCTGCCGCAGTTCGTCGACGCGGCCGAGCTGTTCCTGCATCTCACGCAGCACCTCACGGGCCTCTTCCTGGCTCTGCTGAGCTTGGGAAAGACGGTTCTCGTCGACCTCCTCGGCAGCGTCCTCCATTTGCTCCTGAAGCGCCTGTTCGTCGGCCGTGGCGGCCGCTTCACGCAGGGCCTCGGCGACGGCCTGCTCCTCGGGCCGTTCGGCATTGCGGGAGAGTGCCGCCGCGGTGGATCGCATCCGCTCGACCAGCTCCTCGGCTTCCTCGGAAAGCTCCTGCTGGCGTTCGCCTGCTTCCATCAGCGCTTCAAGGTCGGCTTCGGCGAGGTCCTCGAGGGATTGACCGAGCGTGCGCGGCAGCAGCTCCCGCACGTCGTCGTGCAGGAATTCCTGCTCACGCTGGAGGCGCGTCAGCTGCTCCTGAATCTCGTAAGCGTCACGCCCCTGATCCAGCAACTGCACGAGTCGATCAAGCTCCGTTGCCACGGCTTCCTGCGCTTCGCGGCCCTGCTGCAGTTGTTCCTGCGTTTGCGGATCGTCCTGCTCGCCGCCTGCCGCTCGGGCAAGGTTGTCGGCGGCTTCGTCGGCCCGGTCGCGTGCTGCCTCGACGAGCTGCTGCGACTGCTCAAGTGTCTGCGTCATCGATTCGGAATCCAGCCGATTTTTCTCGATACGATCTTCGAGCCCTTCGATGGTTCGGCTGACAGATTCAAGGCGTTCGGCCATCTCCTGCTGCTGCGAAGCCGTGCGGCGGTCGGCGTCGGCTTCGCGCAGTTCCTGCTGCGTTCGCCGGGCGCGAATGGCGCGCTGTCGCACGTCGGCCAGTTCGGCCTGAAGCTGCCGACGTAGCTCGTTTTCGCTGATGATGCGGAGCCATCGCACGGCGGATTCAACGGCCTCGTGCTGCTGACCATTAAGCTCGTAATTATCCTGCGCTACGGCGACGAGCGCGACCTCATCGCCTTCGACAAGTTCCATCTCCGCGAGGTCGAGTTCGGCTTCGAGCGTGGTGCGCGGCTGGGGCTGATCGGTGTGCGCCAGACGGGTCGGGTCGCCTTCCTGGCCGACGGACGCGCGAAGGTTCATCGAAGCGACAGCGACATCGTCGTAAGCCTCGGCGGCGAGCGAGACGCGTGCGGTGGGGAGCACCTGCTGATCGGAGCCGGGCGTGAGGATGGAAGCGTTCGGCTGACGATCTTCGCGGGCTTCGAAGCGGAACAGGCGTTGGTCTTCGTAGCGGGAGCCGTAGGCGTCGGCGAGGTTGAAAGTGAAGGCGTGCGTCTGGTGAAGGTCCCACGCGACGCGCAGCCGGGTGTCGCCCTGATCAGCTTGGAGCAGGCGGTAGGTGATGTTCATGGCCTCGGCGTCGGTGGCTTCGCCGATGAGGCCTGGAAGCGTTTGGCGGACCCATTGGGTGGTACGCTCGGGGGAGTCGTCGTCGGCGGCGGGGGCGAAGGAGCCGGTGATCCGCATCTCCAGTTCAATCCGCGAGCCTGCCAATGCCTCGACCGTGACGGAGGGGCGCGGGGGCGTGAGCAGATACTGCTGCTGGGGATCGATGAAGTCGGCGGCGTAGGCGGGCGGCTGAACGGTGGCCGTGAGCTCGGTGAGCGTCGGCGGCTGGATCAGCTCCATGACCTGAACGTCGGTGCGATCGTCGCCGGCTTCGAAGTAGAAGGCGATGGCGCGGGCGCCGCTGGCGAGTTCGACAAGGCGTTCGTATTCGCCGGCCGCCCGGTCGCCTTGATCCTGTCGCGTCATCAAGGCGCGTTGCCAGCGGCCGGCGCGCGGGCGATCGTCCGCGCTTGCGAGAAACTGGAAGCCCGCCCAGGTTCGCAGGTCCGGTCGATCGCCCTGGGTAACCTCCGCAAGCAGACGCAGGGGGACGTCGTTCGGCGCGACCTGCTGATCGGTGAGACTTTGCACGGCATAGCGATTGGGCCAGGCGGCGTCGCCGAGCGGCTGAAACCAGCGCTGGGCGGCGATCGAAGCGGAGGCGGGGGCGGCGACGGCGATGCCTGCCGTCAGCGTGAGCACCAGCGCGAGGATGATGATCTGTCGCCAAGTGCGGCTGGCGTCGAGCAGTCGACGAATCTCCTCGCGTTCCAGGATGCCCTCGGCGTTGCGGGTGGTTTGATCGCTCAACTGCCTGGCACGATCGGAGTCGCCCGTGGCGGCGGGGCGGGGCGGGGCCTCACCTGCGGGGCTGGTTTCGGTGCTGAAGGCGACGGCACTGGCGAGGCGGCCGGCCGTGGCGGGGTACAGCCGCTCGAGGCGCTGCGCGAGCGTGGTGAGGCCGACGTCCACGCGGAGCGACCGGCCGATGCGCACGAAGGCCCAGGCGACGGCGACGGTAACCACGGCGAGGCCGATGAAAAGGCGAAGCCAGCCGGGCAGCCGGAGGGCGAAGTCGGCGACGCCGAGGAAAACGGCGGTGCCCACGAGGGCGCTGAGCCAGGTGGCGACGCGCATCGAGATGAGCATGAACCGCGCTCGTGAGCGGACCGTCTCGAGTTGGTCAATGAGTCGTTGCACCAGCTATATCTCCCAAGACCATTCTAGCGCCCTTGTCGTCTGACACACGCTGCTTTCGTGGCTTATCGCGGCGGTGTTTCCGGGGCAATGCCCCAGCCGCCGATGGGTTGTCTGCCCTACCTGTCTCATGCGAGGCCCATCAAACGGCGGCCGATCCACTCGCCGCTGAGCAGCAACAACAGGAGTGCGAAGGCGAGGGGCGAATGCCAAAGCGGTTCGGTGATGTCGGCTGCGGTGTGGCGTGCCCGCGAGGGCAGGATCTGAGCGAGGTCGGCGAGGTCGGCTTCGGTGAGGACGCTGCCGCCGGTGCGATCGGCGAGTTCGGCGAGCATGGCGTGATCGGTGCGCGGGTCGCGCATTTCGTCGTCGGCACGTTCGATGTGGACGTCTTGCTGGAGCGCGAGATCCTGAAGCCCGGCGCTGGTGACGGTGAGCGTTTTGTCGCCTGATGTGGTGGGGGCCCAGACGCCTCGGTAGTGGCCGTCCTGCTCGGTGGCAGTGAGGGTGAGGCGGCCTTCGGAGCGGCTGGTCTGCTGATCGCGGACGGTCACTTCCACCTGGTCCATTTCGCGCTGGAGCAGCTGCTGATCCTGTACGCGAAGCTCGACGACGAGCGTGTCGCCGGTTGACGCACGGCGGTGGGAGACAGCGAGGCGGGCGCGAGAATCTTCGCCTTCGATCTCCAGACGGCTGCGTGCGAGCATGCGGATGGTCTGGGTCCAGAATTGCTCGGGGTACAGCTCGCCGCGGCCGTAGCGCCAGCGCCAGATTTCGTCGGTGGCGACGTAAACGCTTTGGCCGGCCCCGTAGCGCATGCGGACGACGAGGGGCTCGGAGGAGTTGGCGTCGATGGCGAGTGCTTCGGCTGCGGGCTTGAGGTCGCCTAGCGACTGGGCCCACATCAGCGAGGGTAGATGTTCGGGCCAGGGGTTGTCTTCTTCGTCCATCTCGGGCCAGCGGAAACGCAGCACGCCGAGCGCTTCGGCGCCGGCGGTGGGGACAAGATCTATGGGGGTGCCGAGGCTGGCCAGGGAGGGCGAGGAGGCCATGGGCAGCAGGGCACCGAGTGCGGAGGTGGCGTAGGAGTCGGGGGTGGCATCTTCGCCGCCGATCCAGAGCAGGCCCGCGCCGCGCTGGGAGACCTGCTCGAGCATGAGCTTCATCTGGTCGGAGGAGAAGAAGCTGGCGGGGACGTCGCCGATGATGATGACGTCGTAGTCTTCGATTTCTTCCTCGGTCTGCGGGAGCCTACGCAGGGGGACGTCGCCTTCCTGGGCGAACTCGCGGTCGGCGCTGACGAGCATGATGCTGCTCTCGATGCTTTCTTCGCGCACGACGGTGTTTTTAAGGTAGCGGTATTCCCAGCGGGGGTAGCCTTCGACGTAGAGCAGGCGGATGGGACGATCGACGAGCGTCATCTCGAGCGTCTGCTGATTGTTGTCGTCGATGAGATCGGCTGTGGTGCTTTGCAGGTGCACTTCCCAGTCGACCTCGCCGGCAGCTTCGGGACTGGTGGCCAGTTGGACGGGTTCGCCGAAGCGGGTGACGGCGACTTCATCGAGCACTTCACCGGTGGCGCGATCGATCAGTTGCAGTCGGGTGCCTTCGGGTGCGTCCGCCCCGGCGGCGTCGGTGGGCATCTGCGTGACGGTGACGTGGACGGGGACGACGTCGTCGACGAACGCCCGGTCCGGCGCGTCGACGCGTGCAATGCTGAGGTCCATCGGCGGGTTCTCAGCACCGAGCGCGACGACGTAGGCGGGCACGCCGAGCTGTTCGAGGAGGCGCCAGGTGGCGGCCCCGACGGGTTCGCTGCTGCGGCCGTCGGACCAGATGACGACGCCGCTGATGGGCTTGCCGGCACTGCGGCGGAGGCTCTCGCGGATGGCGGTGGCCATGGCGGTGGTGGGGCGGTCGGGGGCCTCGAGGGTTTCGGGGCCGCCGAGTTCGGTGATGGCGTCGCCGAAGCCGAGCCATTGGACGCGTCGGCGTTGGTTGAGTTCGCCCCAGACATCGACGTTGTCGTTGAGGATGCGGCTGAGTTGCTGTTCGCGTGAGGTGCGGTCATCGTCGCCTGCGGAGTCGGGCACGTCGCGCAGTTGCATGGAGCCGCTGCGGTCGACGAGCATGAGAACGTGATCGGGTTCGATCGTCTCGCGCGGGAGGACGAGCATCGGCCGGGCGAGGAGCAGGGCGAGTGTCATGAGCGCCAGGACGCGGACGCCTGTAAGGATGATGCGACCTTGACGCAGGCCGAGCATGCGGCGGTAGCCCATCCACGTGGCGGTAATGATTGCAGCGATGACGAGGAGCCAGACCCAGCCTGGCAGCGGGTATTGCCAGCTGAGTTCGACGGTCGGATCGGTCGGGTCGATCTGTCGCAGGCCCAGCAGCCACGCGAGCCAGCCTTCGGCCTGGGCGAGCGTGTTGGTGAACCCGGTGAAGTCGGCTGTTTCGATACTCATGCCGGCTGCCTCGTTCCGCCTATCGCGGTGATATCCATACTCCGCCGCACATCCGAAGCATGCGACACGTAGCGCGCCAGCGTCATCTCGATCAGCGCCAGCACGGCGACGATCCAGAGCAGGGGCCAGCTGAGATCGGCGCGATTGGCGTCGGCGCCAAGCGTGGCGACGCCCTCGGTTTGTTCAATCACCTGCCATTCGCCGAGTTCGCTGAGCCATGCGTCGAGGGCGTCACGCTCGATGGCGCGGGTGTTGGCCGCTGCCGAGTTGACGTTCACGACGACCGCATCGGTGGCGGCTTGATAGACGCCGGGCAGCGCCATCGGGCGAATCGGCATCACGCCGGCCGACTGTTGGCCCGCGGCTTGCGGCGTTTCGCCGGCTTCGGTGCCGGGGTCGGCTGCTTCGACGAGAAGGAGTTCGACATCGTCGGGACCGATCATCCGGCCGGCGCGCGCCCAGTTGCCGCTGAGGATGGGGCGGTCGCCCGGTTCGAACGCATCCTCAGGCTGAAGGCGATCGATGCCCGCCCGCAGCACTTCGTGAATCAAGGGGACGAACAGCGGCTTGGTCGGCAGGTTCGTCCATTCTGAATCGAGGGCGGTGGCGAGTAGGAGGACCCGGCCCTGGCCGTCTTCGCTGGTGGCGCCGATGAGAAGCGGTTCGCCGCCGGTGCCGCGTAGCAGGATTTCCGTGCCGCCGCCGAGCGAGTCGGGGTCGATGGCGAGGCGTTGATAGACCTCGACGGGGCGTAACAGGTCGGTGAGATCGGCGCTAAGACGTGCGAGTTCGACCGAGTCAGCGCCTGCGTCGGGATCTAGCCGTAACGGCGTTTCGTGGACGACGGGGTCGGTATCGATGGCCCAGCCGAGGCCGAGCGCATCGCTGAGGCGCTGGGGCCAGAGGGCGGCGGTGGGCTCGGCGGGCGGGGCGAACCAGGCGAGGCCGCCTTGGCGGATCCAGTCGATCAGTTCGTCCCATGCTGCATCATCGAGAAGGTCGGGGCGGATGACGTAGACGGCGTCGACGCTTCGCAGATCGTCCTCGCCGCCGCCCATGGTGGCTGCGTCCTGCTCACGAATTTCGATGGGCCAGCCGAGCTGATCGCCGACCGGCGCGAGGACGGTGCGGAGCCATCGCTGCGGCCCGAAGCCTTGACGGTCGGCATCACGCCGGCCGAGCACGAGCACGTTCAACTGATCGCGCGCCTGGATCAGCGACCAGCGCTGATTGTCGACGGGCAGCGCATCGTCCTGCCCGGCGGCGGGCTCGATGGAACCCTTCACCGCGAGCAGCCCGTCGACGCCTCGCGCCAACGGCGTGTCGATGCGAAGTTCAGCCTCGTCCTGACCCTGTTCCCAGCTGACCTCCCGGCGGATCGGGGCGGCGTCGGGCACCTCCAGTCGTACGAGGCTGGTGGCCGGTCCGAGCTGATCGGCTGAGGCGAATCGCTTCAGGCCGACCGTCCACGTCACGTTGATCTGCGAATCGGTGCCCTCGGCGACGACGAGCCTTCTGTCCGGGCGAAGCTGCGAGAGATTCACGTTGATCGCCCCTTCCGCTGGCTCGCTCATCAACAGCGTCGCCATCTGCCCGATGCCCATCACCTCCGCGGGCAACCCTTCTTCGAGTGAAATCGCCCCGGCGGAGAAATCGCTGAGCACGACGACGTACGCATGCTCCGGCTGAGCGTCGCTGTCGGAGAGGGCACGCATGGCCAGTTGCAGCGCGCCGCTGAGTTCGGCAGCCCCGGCGGACGCTTCAACCATTTCAACCTGTCGCCGGACGCTCATGGGATCGGCAGCTGCGGGCGAGACGACGGCTTCGCTCGGCTTGGCCACCGTGACCAGCGCGACCTGATCGGTCGGCTGCAGGCCTTCAAGCAGGGCGACGGCCTCAGCTTTGAGTTTTTCGAATCGTTTGACGCCGTCGGCGTCGGTGGCCTGGCTGGTGATGGCGTTGTCGAGCACGAGGACGACGGTGCGCTGCGCCCCGCCGAACGCGCCGAGGCCGCCGAGCGCTGCGAAGACCGGGCCGGCCAGTGCAAGACCGAGCAGCAACAGCAGCAGGCACCGCGTGGCGAGCAGAATCCACTGCTCAAGTCGGGTCCGCATGCGGTGACGCTGATAGGCGGCAAGGAGGAACTTCATGGCGGCCCAGGGCTGAGGGCGGCGGGGCCGTTTGGAAAGGATGTGGATGAGGATCGGCACGGAGACCGCTGCGGCGCCCGCAATGGCGAGGCCCGGGACCACGAACGACGGGATCACCTGTGCCAACACGTTCACCATTAGGCATGCATCCTCGAAAGGCGGGAATCATCTAAGCCGCGTCGCCGGACTGCGGACGGTAGGGTCATCGGGTGTGCTTGAGTCTCGCCGCTCGCCGCGCCAGGAAGTGGCTCAACGGCGGGCCGACGTCTTTGCTGGTATCGATCAGTTCGTGGTCGAAGTGGAACCGCCTGGCCTGCTGACGCACCGCGTGCACGTGGTCGTGCATTTCCTTGAGGTACGCTTCACGGAGGGCCTTGGGATCCACGTCGAGTCTGCCTTCGTTCTCCAGGCCCATGAGGCGCTGGGCGTCGCGGAAGGGGAAGGTCATTTCGGTATGGTCGAGTGTCTGCAGGAGCATGACGTCGTGCCGGCGGTGGAACATGCGCGCCAGACCCGCGCCGAGCGAGGAGACATCGTCAAAGAGATCACTGAGGACGACGATGAGCGACCGCTGTTGCAGCTTCGCGAGTACCTGCTCAAAAACGCGTCCGGTTTCGGTGGGCTTATCCACCGGCTGCGTGCTGAGTGCGTTCACGATGCTGCGCCACTGGCCGCGGGAGTTGGAGGGCTTGACCATATTAAGGATGCCGTCGGCGAAGACGATGAGCCCCGCGCGATCCTGCTGTTGCAGGGCAAGGTAGCTCATGGCGGCGGCGACGCTGGTGGCGTGATCAAATTTACGCCAGACCTTGGCGTTGCGGCCCTCGCCGAGCTTCGAGCCGTACTGCATGGAACCGGAGGCATCGACGAGCAGCAGCAGGTCGAGGTTCGTCTCCTGCTGATATTGTTTGATGTAGAGCTTGTCCGTTCGGCCGAAGACCTTCCAGTCCATTCGGCGCAGATCGTCACCGGTGCTGTAGGGCCGATGCTGAGCGAACTCGACGCTGTAGCCGAAGTAGGGTGAGCGGTGCATGCCCGTCATCACGCCTTCGACCACGTGTCGCGCCCGCAGCTCGATGCCCTCCATCTGTACCAGTGTTTCGGGCCGCAGGTAATCTGCGACGTTCGGAGTTTGGGCAGTGCTCATGACGTATCAGTGTAGCTTCGCCCCATGCTCAATGCACCCGGAATATAAACTCCATCGCACCCGGGGTGAAGTGCGGGTGGACAAATACCCCTGTGCGCGAATCTAATGCGTTTCTGATACAAACTGAAAGGTAAGCTGTGAAGAAGCTGAGCGACGAAGAAATTCAGAACGCGCTGCGGAAATTGCCCGGCTGGTCGGTCGAGGAGGGCAAGCTGCATCGCGAGTTCGCGTTCGCGGACTTCGTTCAGGCGTTCGGATTCATGACGCGGGTGGCGCTGGTCGCCGAGTCGATGAACCACCATCCCGAGTGGTTCAACGTTTTCAAAATGGTCGACGTTCACCTGGCCACGCACGACGCAGGCGGCATCACGCAGCTGGATCTCGACCTCGCTGGCCATATGAATCGTCTGGCGGAGCAGTAAGAATGGCGCGTGGCACTGGTGGCTTGTCCACCAGTGTTGCGGGGACGAAGTCGTCCGCTTACATCTCGTCTTCGATCCAGTCGATGAGCCACGCGGCGAAACGGCTTTTCTCCATCTTGCCGGGCACGTGCGACTCGCCGTCGGCGGTGAGCAGGGTGGCGTCGATGTCGGAAGCGCCCATCGTGGGCAGGGGATTGGCGACGATCGCGCTCAGGTGCTTACGCTGGAGCTTGTCTTTGGCGCGTTCGACAAGGTTGCCGTCCTGCTCCAGCGCAAAGCCGACGATGAGTTGGTCCGACCGCTTCCGCTCGCCGCAGGCAGCGACGAGGTCGGGGACGGGTTCAAGCTCCAACATCATTGATCGCGTTTCTCGGGTGAGCTTCTCAAAGGAGATGGCGGCGGGGCGGTAGTCGGCCACGGCGGCGGCCATCACCAGCACATCGCAAATCGAGAAGTAGCGATCCAGCAGTTGCTCAAGCTCATTGCTGGTTTCGAAGCGGACGGTCTTCACGCCCGGCGGCGGGTTGATCGGCGTGGGGCCCAGCAGAAGCGTCACGGCCCAGCCTGCGTCGGCGGCGGCTTCGGCGATGGCCGCGCCGGTCTTGCCGGTTGAGCGGTTGGCGAGGTAACGGACCGGGTCGATCGGCTCGTAGGTCGGGCCGGCGGTGACGAGCATTTTTCCAAGGTGAGCCATGCGAATGATTTTCCGAAATTATCAAAAACGCGATAAAACCTGTGCAACTTCCTCCCGACGGTGAGGGTATCATACGATAAATGAAGTGTGACTGGTGAGGCTGCGTTGTCGGTGGCTCATCAAAAAGTTTAAGTGACTCGCAGGAGATTTCGATGCAACGTTTTTGCCGCCCTGATTTATTGTTTGTGATGACATTGGTGCTGGCGTTCAGCGCGGCGCCGGTTCGCGCTGATCTTCCCGACGTGCTGGAGCATGTGCCCGCCGATGCGCCCGTCGCCGTTGTGGCGCCGTCGCTGGCGCAGGTCGGGCAGAAGCTGGCGATGCTGAATCAGAGGTTGGGGTTGAATCAGCCGATGCTGGCGGACCCGATCAGCTTCGCCCAAGCTTCGCTGCAGATGCACGAAGGGGTGGATCTGGGACGTGGGGCGGTGTTTATGATGCTGAGCATGCCGAACCCGGAGCAGCCGGGCGCGGAGCCGGACTTGGGCATGCTGATTCCCGTGACCGATTACAACGCCTTCCTCGGGAACTTCGAGGCCCAAGGCGCAGGCGATGTGCGTGAGATCACGCTGATGGGTGAGCCTTCATACGTCACGCAGGTCGGTCGGTACGCGCTGATCGGCAGCAGCGAGAATGCGGCAGCGAATTACGAATCGCCTGGCGAAGACGCGGCCCTGCGGACGCGGCTTGGTGCGGTCGGCCTTGAGGCCATGGAAGGCTCGGACCTGATGGTTCTGGTCGACATGGAAAAGCTCGGCCCCTTGATGATGCAGGGCATGATGCAGGGCATGATGATGGCGCCGGAGTTCAACGAGCCGGAAGTGGCGGCGGTGATGCAGTTCTATTCGACCATCATGGAAAAGGTGATGCTCGACGGCAGCGGCATGGTGCTCGGCCTGCGGGTTTCGGAAGACGGGATCGCCCTCGATTCGTCGGTGCAGTTCCGCGAGGACACCGCCATGGCAGCGGCATTCGCGGAGGGCCCCGCCGAGCGGCCCCGCCTGAACCACCTGCCCGACAGCAAATACATGGTTGCCGCCACGGCTGACCTCCGCACGCTCCCGCTGGAGCAATGGCTCACCGGCCTCCGCGAAATGTTCGCTGAGGGCGACGATGAGTTCAGCACGATGATGCGGCAGGCGATTACCGACAGCAGCATCCATCACGCGAACACACAGATGCTGTTCGACCCCGGCTTCGGCATGGGCGGCAGCCTGTTCAACGCCGTGACGGTTTCGCTGACGGATGATCCGGAAGCGGCGGTTCAGGCGTTCCGTCAGGAAGTCGTCAAGATGAATGATCTGGAACTCGCCGACGAGATGACCTATCAGACCGATTGGCAGGAAGATGTGATGCAGATCGACGGCCACGACGTCGACCGTTACAGCATCAAGATGCAGGTCCCCCCGGAAATGATGGCCGAACTCGGCCCAGCGGCGATGTTCGTCACGCAGGACATGGGTGGCCATATCGTCACGACCGATGACGCTGTGATTGCCGGTACCGGCTCCGACACGAAGCTGCTGAAGGACACGCTGGCGCTGGATGACGGAGCCGCGAGCCTGGACGACAACGCGGGCATCGAACAGGTGCGTCAGCATCTTCCGAGCGAGCCGGCTGCGGAGATGTTCATCAACGTCGGCACCATGCTGGAGATGGCCAACGAGTTCATCATGATGTTTGATCCGGACTCGCAACTGAACGTGCCGGCGAACCTTCCGCCGGTGGCGAACGCGACGGTCATCAAAGAAGGCGGCGTGGGCGGACGACTGTTCATCCCGATGCCCGTCATCGACACGGTCCGAAGCATGGTCGAACAGTTAGCTGGCGACAGCGGCCTGCAACTCGGTGCGACCCAGCCGTGAAATCCTGAAGAGCAACGGCGATCCGCGATCGCTGCTAACAAAAAAACCCGCCCTTTGGGGCGGGTTTTTTTATGCGCGTGTACGTTTGGGCGGTGTTACGTAGGCAGTTCGTTGAGGCGGGTGATCGAGGCGACGTTGACGCGCTCGAGTTTAAGCACCTTGTGCTTGGGGAACACGCCCCACTTCGCCGCCCGGCGGAGCCAGTCGGCGTTGGTCACGGCATCGTCGCCTTCTTCATGAACGTCCGCATCCAGGATGATCACGTGATGGTCGTTCGCTTCGTGGCAACGACCGACGATCATCTGCTGGTGCGCCGTTTCGACGGCGACCGTGATGCCGTGCAGTTCGCCGAGATTGTCGTGAAATGTGCCCATGGGGAGATTCTGGTTGTGGGGGTTAGGCGGTGACGGTATCGAAGATGCCGGCGAGGTCCTGCGCGATCGTCTGGGCGTCGCGGCCTTCGATGCGGTGGCGGGGGACGTAGTCGGCCAACTCGCCGTCCTTGATGATCATGATCGAGGGGCTGGAGGGCGGCGCTTCGGGGAACGCTTCGCGGACGGCCTGGGTGGCTTCGGTATCCTGCCCAGCGAAAACGGTGGCGAGGCGGTCGGGCTTGACCTCATGCTGCAGCGCGATCGCCACGGCGGGCCTGGCGGCACCGGCGGCACAACCACAAACAGAGTTGATCACGATCATCGCCGACCCGCTCTTCTCAGCGAGGAAGCTCTGGACGTCGTCAGCGGTTTTAAGTTCCTGCACGCCGAGGCGGACGAGTTCCTCACGCATCGGGGTGACCATCAATTCGGGATAAGGCATGGAAGCGTCTCCACAGTCGGGGGGACGGGGGTGTCAGTGCAACTTCAATCGATCGTCCCATCGTAGTGACGGGGCGGTGCTTTTTCCAATCGCGTGTCGACGTGTGCGCATCTGGACGGAACGGGTGCCGTCCGCGGCGCGGAAAACTTCAGATTTTTGATGTTCGGTGTCTGGAAGGCTTTGCAGCAGCGGGACCGGCTCCGGAGTCAGCGTGGTGCGCATCGGCCAGGCACCACAGCCAAAGGTGAGAGAGCAGTCAACCCGAGGCGAGGCCAAGACCATGCACCAGAGCACGAAGCACAGCAGCGACATTCACGACTCCGCCATCAGCGACGAACTGGTCGGCATGCTCGTCAGCGGGCATCGGCAGGTGACGCGGCCGGCGCTCGATCGGCTTTGGGAGTACTACCGCAATGAACTTGATTTCGGGGCCGTCGATGAGCGTCGACCTTACCGGGCGTCGCAGGAGCAGGGGCTGCCGCACCGGCTGACACGAGGCCCCGGCGAAGCGGCACGGCTGATGGAAAGCGGCAGCGGGCGACGCGAAATCGTCATCGAAAACGACATCGCCTGGCGCCTGCACACGCTGGTGGACTTCATGTTCGGCAAGCCCGTGAGCATCCAGTCGCTGGCCGGCGACAGTGAAAAAGCGGCGGCGATTGAGCAGGTGCTCACAGCGGCACTCGACGCGGCAGGCGGCATCGGCTTCCTGCAGGACATGGCGCTGCTCGGCGGCGTGTACGGCTATGTGGATTTGCTGCTGCGGGTGGACACAGCAGCAGGGAAGGGGCTGGGTTCAGCTACGGGGGATGCGTCCGCGAGGAATGCCCCGTCTAAACCGATCGACGTGGAGCGAGCAGCGCGCCTCGCATCTTTATTCATGATCGAGACGGTTGAGGCTCCGCGGGCGATCCCCGTGCTGGACCCTTCAGACTATCGGCGGCTGGTGGGCTACGTCGTCCACCACACGCAAACGCTCAACGAAGTTGACCAGGGCACGATGCTGTCGCGGTTGGTCGATCGCAACGGCAGGCGACGCGGTCGGCTTGCGACGGTGGATGTGACCGAGGTCTGGACGCCGAGCGAAGTGCGGATCTACCACGACAACACTCTGATCGAACGGCGGGTGAACGTGCTCGGCCGCCTGCCCGTGGTGCACATTCAGAACCTGCCGCAGCCGTTCTTTTACGAGGGGCTCAGCGAGGTCGAGCCGTTGATCCCGCTTCAGGATGAGCTGAACACAAGGCTGAGCGATCGGGCGAATCGCGTCACGCTCCAGAGCTTCAAGATGTACCTGGGCAAGGGGATTGAGGACTTCACGGAGCGGCCGATCTCGCCGGGGCAGATGTGGATGACCGACAACGTCGATGCTTCGATCGAAGCGTTCGGCGGCGATGCGGCTAACCCGTCCGAAGAGGCACACATCAGCGAGATCCGCGAAGCGATGGACAAAGCGTCGGCGGTAACGCCTGTCGCTGCGGGCCTGCTTCGCAACAAGGTAGGGAATCTGACGAGTGCGAACGCGTTGCGGATTGTGATGATGGGCCTGCTGGCGAAGACCGAGAAAAAACGGCAGACGTACGGCAAGGGCATCGAGAAAGTTTGCGAGTTGGTGCTGCACGCTTTGGACGTGATGGGGGTGTTGCGCACCACGGCGGCGGAGCGGCGGGTGTGTCTGCACTGGCCGAGCCCGTTGCCTGAGGACGAAGGGCAACGGTTGCGTGACGCGGAAGTGAAGTTGCGGATAGGCGTGCCGCGCGAGCAGGTGCTGCGGGAGCTGGGGTACGGGTGCGGGGATCAGTGAAGTGTGATGGGTGAAGTGCGATGTCTGATTTTTTCGGAGAGCAACCGATGAGCGATGAACAAGTGCAGGACGTTTCGCCTGGTGAGGCGGAGGACGTGATTGAAGCGGCGGATGACGGGGCGGAGCTGGAGACGGAGACCGAGGGGGAGGGCCGTGAGGAGAAGCGGGTGCCGGTGAGTGAATCGATCCGGTATCGGCGGCGGGCGCAGGCAGCGGAGCAGAAGCTCGAGGCGTTGCAGGCGGAGTTGGCGGCGACGCGGGAATCGCTGAGTGAGTCGGAGCAGGCGCTGGCGGATGCGGAGCGTCGACAGCGGATTGATCAGCTGCTCAGCGAATCCGAAGCGATCGACGTGGAGGCGGCACGGCTGCTGACGGAGGTGGCGGTGACGCAGATGGAGGAACCGGACGTGGCGGCGGCGGTGGAAGAGCTGCGATCGCGGAAGCCTTATCTGTTTCGGCAACACGGCGGCGGCACCGGTGCAGGCGGAAGCATGTCCGCCAGGCGACGCGGCGGAGCGGGCTCGCAATTGACCGAAGCGGCGGAAGCGGCGGCAACGACAGGGCAGCGACAGGATCTGCTGCGCTATCTGCGGATGCGCCGAGGCGTGCGGCAGGTCTGAGCGGTGGTGCGATGGGACAAACTTTGAATTTGGCAAACAGGAGCGAATGACATGGGATTCACAGGGAAAGCAACCTATTCAGCTGGGGCGACGCTGCCGGAAATTGCGGAGGACGTCAGCGACATCATCGGGATCGTAAGCCCGTACGAGACGCCGTTGCTGGATCACCTCGGCGATCCGCATCGCCTGGCGACGAGCACCAGGCATGAGTGGCTGGAGGATGAACTGCTGCCGAACGTGGACGCGATTGATGCGGCGCACAGCTTCAGCAATCCGATGACCGACAGCACGTTCGACGTGGAAAACAGCAGCCGTTTCCGCGTGGGTGATCAGCTGCAGGGTGACGGCTCTCTGGAGGTGATGCTCGTGACCGATGTCAGCGGCGACACGCTGACTGTGGTGCGGGGCTACGGCGCGACGACTGCTGACGTGCTCTACGCGGAGCAGGAAATCCGCATTCTGGGCAACGCGGCACTCGAAGGCGCGGATCGCCCCGAGACACGGTTCACGACCCGGACACGAGCGACGAACCATACGCAGATTTTCACGTCGGCCGTTGAAGTCAGCGGCACGCAACTGGCGGTCAATCAGATCGGCGTGAACGACGAGCTTGATTACCAGAAGCAGGAACGCCTCCGCGAACTGGTGCGCGACCTGGAGAACTGCGTAATCAACGGCGTCGCGCCGGCGGATACGCAGCACGGCAGCGCCTCGGTACGGCGGACGATGCGCGGCATTACGTCCTTCCTCGATACCAACGTGTTCCGGCCGGGCCAGGATGCCTTCCCGGACGACGTGAACCTGACGGAGGTTCAGCTCAACCAGGCGCTGCGGCGGATGTGGGAGCAATCCTCAGGCGGCGTCGACACGATCGTCGTCGGCGGCGTGCAGAAGCGGCGCATCAACAGCTTCATCACGTCGAGCAGGGAGTACGGCAGCGAGGACTCGACGTATCGCGATCTGGTGAGCACGTACGAGAGCGACTTCGGCGTTTGCCGTGTGGTGCTCAGTCGATGGATGCCGGCCCACGCGGTGCTGTTGCTGGACAGCTCACGCATTGACGTGATGCCGTTGGCGGGGCGGCACTTCCACTACAAACCGTTGGCCAGCGGGGGCGACCGCGAGGTCGGCCAGGTCATCGGCGAGTACACGCTGGAAGTTCGCAACGAGAACGCGCACGGCGTGATCCAGGGGCTGGGGGTGGATTGATGAAACGGGCGTAAGCCCGACTCATTCGGGGGCGGCGGGTGAAGGCCCGTCGCGCCTTTTGCAGAACGGTTGGCGATGGCGAGGGCGAGTCGGGATTCTCTAGGAGGTGATCAATGGTTCGGTTCAGCAATGATGCGGATCTGTTGGCTTACGAGCCGAACGTTTTTGTGGACTTGCCGTTGGCGGCCCAGCGGCGGCTGCGTGCAGAAGACGTGGTGGTCAGCGGGACGAGCGTTGCCGTTGCTGCGGGGGGATTGTCGAGCCTGGCGCAGGGCGACGTGGTGGTGCTCGGCCGAGAGCCGGGGCAGTGGACCGCGTACGCGATCGACCAGATCGTGGACGATCAAGCGCTGACGCTGGGCACGGCGGCGATCGGCTTCGAGTTTGAAGACGGCGATCCGGTCGCGATGGAGGTTCGTACCTTCTCGCCGCAGGCGGAGCTTGTGCACGAGGAGTTGCTGCGCGCCGTGGGCATCGACGTGGAGGACGTGGCTGCGGGGCTTGATGCCGACGCGGTGCTTTCGGTGAGCGTGATGCGGCGGCTGGAGGTGCTGGGGACGCTCAGCAGTGCGTACGCGGCAGGGGTGGGCATCGCGGGTGAACAGGCGCTGATCGAGGCGAAGGCGGCACGGTATCACAAGGCATTCAGCGGTGCGATGCGGTCGGCGCGGGTGTTGATTGATACCGACGGCGACGGTCGGGCGGATGTGTGGCGGACGCCCGGCGTAGCTCGCATTGTGCGCGGTTGAGGCAGCGGAAGGAGGCGACACGATGAGTCGATTCGAGGGTGAAGATCTCTTTGGGTCCGGGCCGCACCATTTTCATGTGCATGGCGTGGAACAGCGCCATGTGACGCATGAGCAGCCGGGCGTGGATGGGGCGGCCGTCACGGCACAGGGCCGAGCGGCGCGGCAGATCGACCAGAAGGGAATGCTGCTGGCGGACGACGTGGCGAGCATGGCGGACCAGATCGCACGCATCGAGGCGGCGGCCGGCGGACGGGCGGGGGAGCTGGTGGACGACGCCGGTCGGCAGTGGTCGAACGTGATGATGCTGAGCTTTGAGCCAAGCGCGATTTGGCGGCACGGCGCCCGGCTGGCGGTGAATTATCAGGTGCGCTACGTGCAGGTGAACTCATGAACGCGTTGCCGACGCAAGCGGGGTTCGAGCAGGTGCTGTTGCAGCCTGTTGAGCGGGCAGCCACGGTGGCGCTGCTGCGTTGGTCGGCCACGCTGGGCCATGACCAGCACGTGCAGATCTATGTGGACGGTCGATTGCACGATGTGGTCAGCAGCGGCGCGGGTGAGGCCTGGTTGCATGTGGATGCGGACGACGGCGCGGAGCTGCGGGCAGAGCTGCTGGCCGTGCCGGGCGATCAGGCGTGGACGGACTTCGCGCATCAGCTGGCGGGCGAGGCTGCTTTGCCGTCGCGGGCAACGGTAGGGCTGGTGCGTGATGCGTCGCTGCCGATTGATGCTCGCGTGACGGTTCTGGTTGACGGCGTGGCGGTGCAGACGCAGCCGATGTGGGGGCCGTTGGAGGCGCGGAGTGGGTTCGGCGGCCTGTTCGGCTTCGACGCGTTCGGCATCAGCACGGCGACGGGCGTGGGACTCGGCCTCGGCGAATTCGGTGCGGGCGCGGTCGGCTCAGACGGCACAGCCTGGCGATGGGAAGCCGATGACCTGCCGAGCGGCGAGCACACGCTGGCGGTTGAAGTGCGGGACGCAAACGGCGAGCTGCTTACGTCCCCGAGCGAGCAGGTGGTGACGATCGAGAGGCTGCCGCGGCCGGCGCAGGCGATTGGTATCGACGGATCGACCCTCGTGTGGCAATAGCAAGATCCTGCGGCCGACGCGAAGTGAACACAACTTTCAGGAGCGAGAACGATGAACGAACGATACCCGGACGACGCAACATTGCTGGCGCTTGAGGCGGATACCCATACCGGCGTCGAATTCATTCGCACGGGGCAGTCGCCGTATTTTCTTGAGTTTCGCCGCATGTTGCATCGGCTGCTCGAGGCGACCCGGCGAGCGAACGATCTACGCGTTTACCAGGAGGACGACCTGACGATCGGTATCCGCAGCGGGCGGTGTGTGATTCACGATGCAGCGATCAGCTTCACCGGGCAGAGCGGCTTGGCCGTGGCGAACAACGCGACGACGCACGTCTGGCTTGATGCTGCCGGCCTGTTGCAAATCGGCACCGACGGGCTGCCGACCACGCGGGCTGACTTCGTGCCGCTGGCGCAGGTGGAGAGTGCGGCCGGTGCGATCACCACGATCACCGACCTCCGCGGCGAAGCATTCCTCGCAGCGTGGAACCTGGCGATGCTCGGCGTGCAGGCCTCGACGGAAACCGTGAACGCGGTGCTGGGCGAGGTTGAGCCGACCGTCACCAGTGCTGCCCTGAATACGCTGACAGCGGGAAGCGATTCCTTGGCCGACGCGCATCATCAGCATTCGCAGTACGGCCGGGATAGCGACTTCATGGAGCAGTTCATCCTGGCCAACCAGAATGACGGCACCGATGCGAACATGGCGCTGGCCTTCTCCCTGCCGGGCCGACTCGCCTATCCAACACGGCTGTTCGCCGACGCTGGCGCCGGCTGGCTCAAGCAGCAGCACGGCAGCGCTGAGCGGGCCCTGGTCGGGGCGGTCCAGGTGAGCTTCGCCCATGAGGGATCGCTGAACGCAGCGCAGAGCGGAAAACTGATGGGCATGGTGCCAGTGGATGGCGAGATCGTGGCGGTGATCGTCTCGGCCCGTGCGAACCTGGAAACGTCCGACGCGGCTGACTCTGTCGATGCCATCGTCAAAGTGAACGGCAACAACGTGACCGTCACGCACCCGCAGCTGCGCACGCAGGACGGAACAGGTTTTCGCTCGACCGGTCAGGGCGACGGCATCGCAGCGGCGATCAAGAGCGACGGCACGGAGCACGTCCAGCGCGGCGACATCGTCACGCTCGACGTGACCCGCACCGTCAACGGTGCCGTCACGAACGACGCGACCGACCTGGTGGTGATGGTCGTCGTCCGCGCTGCCGCCCCCGAGTGAACGACGCCGAACGCACATGAAGCGGAGGATGGGCACGTGTGGATGATCCATGTTGATTTTGAGGTGCCGGGCTTCGGCGAGTTCGCTGCGACGCCTGAGGCGTCGGCCGGCGGCGGTGTGATGCTTACGCAGTCGTCCCAAGCGGCGATGCCTGACCGCGGCACGACGGGGCTGGCTGTGGCGATGTCGGTCGGTGACGACGCTGCTTATCTTGAGCACGATCTCGGCGAAGCGAAGACGCAGCTGAGCACCCGTGTCATGCTCAACCCTGCGACGGCAGCGGACGGCAGCGTCGTGATCATGCGCGGGTTAAGTGAGGACAACGATCGCAGCTTCGATGTGGTTTTCGATCCTGTCACGCGGCGGGTGCATGCGGAAATCGGCGAGACGGTGTCGCTTGAGTCGTGGCCGTTGGAGGCGCTCCACTGGCACTGCGTGGAACTGACGCTCGACCTGCAATCGGGTGAGGCGACGCTGTGGGTGAACGGTCAGTCGGCCGATGCGGCTGCCGATCTTGCCGATGTCGCCTCGGTTCGGCGCGTGCGGCTCGGCGCGGTGGAGAAGCAGACGGCGACGGCGGGCACGCTGCATCTGGATGAGTGGGTGTTGGGCGATGCGTACGTCGGACCCGTCGCAGTGCAGCCGACCTCGATCCATTCCGACGATGCGAAGCGATGGCTGGTGATCTACAACCGTGAGCAGGCGGATTCGGTCAGTTGGGCCGAGCACTATCGCCAAACGCACAGCGTGCCTTACGCCAACCTCCTCGGGCTGAGCCTCAGTGAGCAGGAAATTATCAGCGAGGCGGCGTACCAGGCGATGGCCGAACACGTCGCGGAGCATCTGCAGCGCAACGGGCTGGATGAGGTGGTGCTTGGGATCCTCTGCGGCCACGGCGTGCCGGGTGCGTTCGAGCGCGATGCTGACGGCGAGCTTGAATCCGTGGCAAGTCACCTGGCCCGTATCGATGGCGATCTTACGGCCGTTGCGCAGCCGTTGTGGGATGGGGAGATCGTTCGGCCGACGCGTGAGAACCTCAGCGGCGTCCGCCTCACGGCGCGGATCGATGGGCCCACACTCGCCTTCAGCACACAGCGTGTCGATCGTGCCGCGGCCCTGACGCAGCAGTCGCTTGGGGACGACGACCATACGGATCCCGGTCACTCAGCAGCGCTTTGGATCGATCCGCACGGCGGGGCAAGTCCGCCGTATCAGCCGCGGACTTCGGCACTGCTGGCATGGCTGCCGGGCGTGGCGCGTCAGGCGATGCGGCTACCGCTCGAGACGACCGATGACCAGACGGAAGCGAACCCCGCGTTCACGAGCATCGATCATGACGGATTCTTCTGGGGCTGGTCGCAGCCGACGGTGCCTGCCGGTTTCTTCGCTGAGCCAGCGGGGCAGCGTGTGTTTGCGATGCAGATCGGCTTTGAGTTCGCGACGGGCGGACTGCTGCGTGACGTGGCTGCGGAGAGTTGGGTCATGCGTTCGCTGACGGCAGGCTATGCCGCGACGGCTGGGAGTTTGCGCTCGCACACAGCGTCCTTTGTGCCGCGCGGGGAGCGGTTCTTTGAGGCGCTGTCGCGCGGCTGGTCACTAGGCGAGGCGTGGCTCCTGGCATCGGTCTGGCTGCGGACGCCGTTGTGTCTGATTGGTGATCCGTTGATGCGGGTGAACATGCCGCGCGGCGGCTGGAACATCTATCGCGGTGAACATGACCTCGTTTCAACCGATTTCGCGGAGCCGATTGCGAAGCTTCGTGAACCGCAACGGCGATGGCCGATTCATGCAGCGCACCAGCCGCGCGACGGCGAGACGGCAACGTATGTCGTGCGTCATGTGGATGAGCACGGCCGGGAGGAGAAGTCGGCCACGCATGTCCGCGTGCGGCGGGACGGCGACCAGCTTGTGGTCCTGCCGTCACAACCGAGCTGGCCCGCGGCGGGGGGGTGGCGACCGCAACGGCGTGATGACGGATGGCGAATCAACGCGGTCTGGCCCGCGCGATTCGATCAACTCGGCGTGACGAAGCTGGCCCTCGAACGGCAGGCGGAGGGCGAGGCGGTGCAGGTGGTCCAGGAGCATGAGCCGGCCGGCGACGCATCGCGGGCGACTTGGGATCAGCCGTCAGCAGGCGTGACGGAGCGGTTCCGCATTCGCGTCATCGCACCCGGAGGCAGCAGTGAAGCGGGGCCTTGGTCGGCCTGGCTTGAGCGACGCGAACAGCCGACCACGCAACTGCAATGGATGTGAAGGAGGCAACGATGAACGCGACCGGAACGCTGGTGGCGACGGGTAAAGACAAGGGGCATGCAGGCGTCGGGCCAACGGTCATGCTGGACGGGCGACCGTGGTTTGGGGCTTGGGTGCGTCGACTGCGTGCAGAGGGGCCGTTGGATCAACGCGAGGCCGAACTGGTGCTCGAGCGGCAGCGCGGGGGATGGGACGAGCGGGAACTTGAACGGCTGCGGCAACTGAGCGGGCGGACCGTCGCGCTGCTTCAGCCGCTGGCGTTTGCTGGTGGCGAATCAACGCTGATGGTCCTGATGCACGGTCGGCTCGGCAGCATGACGCAAACGCTGAACGCGACGCAGGACGAACTCACGATCACGTTGCGGTGCGACTGGTCGCATCAACTTGAACGCACCGTGAACCCCTCGGCGGCGCAGCGCTGGGCGGTGGGTGACCTGGTCGCACAGCTCAATGTTGAGACGGGCGCACAACTGGACACGGGGCTGCTTGATCAAGTGGTTCGTGATGCGGCGGTGCCGAGCAATGTTGTCCGCGCGAACGATCTCGGCGCGATGCTCAACGCCCTCTGTGACGCATACGACTTGTGCGTACGGCAAACGCTGACGTGGCGCGGACAGCAGGTGCAGCAGCGGGTGGAACTGCGACGGGCGGCGCACGGTCGCCCGCTTCGCTTGCCCCGGCGGGCTGTCGCGGGGCGAGGCGGCGTCGAAGCGATCACCGCGAGCCTGGAAGAGCCTCGCCCAATCAGGCTGACCGCGGAGGGGGCATACTCCGTCGTTGAGTCAACATTCACGCTGATGCCCGGCTGGGGCGCGGAAAACATAGCGCTGGATGATTCCGCTTACGCCAAAGTGACAAGCGAAAGCTTCGAGGCGGTGGCGAACGTGTTTCGGCTCTGGGTGCTCAACGAGGATGGTGCGTTCGACGGCGAGCCGTTCGACGTGGCTGCCTTCTTCGACGAGGGCCGAACGCTGCCGAGTGAGGCGTTGCGATTTGGGTCGACGCTGACACAGGATTCGGCCGGCGGCAGCCTCGGCGTGGTCGTCGAGGTGAGTACCGATGCGGGCGAGACGTGGTCGCGTCGAGGCGGTGTGGTGACGGTCCTCAACGATCGTGCGGGGGTGTATCTGGAGGATGATGTGCTGCCGACTGCGTGGCTGACGGCCGTCCGGGCCGGCGAGGCGCGGTTGCGTGTCACGGCGACGCTCCGCAATCCGCTGCCGATGGAGGCGGTGCGCTGGCACGGCAACGCGTTCGTGGGGGAATTTATTGATCGCCGATTTGCATTGGCAAATCTGTTCGCCCACCGACGCATCGCGCCGGAGAGCAGGTATCACACAGCGGTGCGTGGCGGGGATGTGACAGCGGACGAAGTCGACGATCGCCAGGCGATGGCGGCATGGCTCATCAACCAGAGCGGGCGACTCAACGACGGCCGCGGCCTAGCGCGCGTGAGAACGACTGGGGTGATGCTGGCGATGAACGCAGGCGATCGTTTAACGCATATCGGCAGCCGGGCTGTCGACGGCGTGGGCGGCGGTGGGCAACGGCTGGCGATCGTAGAGCATCGATGGGATCGCCAGCGTACGGACCTGACACTTGAGGGGGTGAACTGATGGAAGCGCTGATGCAGTTCGGCGTCGCGGGGTTGATGGGGGCGCTGTGGGTGTGGGAACGGCGGTACAGCAGACGCCGGGAGGACGAGCTTACGCAGGCCCACGACAAACTCATGGAGCAGCACCGACACCTCGAATCACTGGTGACGCTGGTGCGGACGAACACGCGGGCGATGGTGGAATCGGAACGAACGGGCAAACGCATGTGCGATTTATTGAAAGGGATCGTTGATGAGCTACGTGAAAACAAGCGGGCAGCGTGAGTGCAACAGTGTCAGGCGGTGGGGGGGAGGCGTGCTGGGCGCGATCGCATTGACGGCCGTGGTGCTGGCGACGGGGTGTGCCTCGCCGCCTTCGGTGGAGGGGCTGTTGCTGGTCGCGGAGCAGACGCTGGCGGAAGAGAGGCAGTGGCTGGAAAGTGACAAGGAGCGGGCGGCGGTGTCGATGGCGCAGCAGCGCGAGGGGCTGGAGGCGGCCTTCGAAGCAGACCTTCAGCAGCGCGAGACCGTCGACGAGGAGTGGCTGATGCGGGGGGTGCGGGTCTACGTCGATGCCCGCGAATCGCTGGTTCGGCATGAGGTTCAGCTTCAACAGGAATACCAAACCCGGCAGCAGAATCTCACGTTAGCCGGCGAAGCTGTGCAGCGGGCGCGGACGATGCTCGCGCAGCAGGACGCGGTCTTTGAGCGGGTGCCCGATGCACGACGCTGGCTTCACGAAGAACACGAACGTTACCAACAGGAGGCAGAGCAATGAACACAGGCAACTCGGATCGACGGGAACAGCAGACGCGAGCGTTGCAGGAAATCGTCGCCGATCGCATCGGCATGCGATGGGAGCAGTTTGCTTCGGAGCATCCGAATCTTTCCGCGGCGATCGAACGCGTCCGGCTGATCGAAAACGGCGTGCGGCAACTTGAGCGCGAGCCGGCTTACCGTGAGGCGATGGAGGCTGCGGGGCGGGACGAAGCGGTGCTTGCTGCGTCGGCACGGCTCGTGGGCGAGATCGACAAGTGGGTGGTAAGGGCGCTGGGGCTTTGATGAGGGCGCGGGTGAGGCGACCGGACCGGCAGTTGCGGAAGCGCCGGTCCGGTCGTATGCTCGCGAGCGATCCAGATACATTTCGCAACAGGAGCGAAAACGATGCGTTGTGCAGCGTGGCTAGTGGCAGTGGGCGTGATAATGACGGTGGCCGTCTCGACGGCTTCGGCACAGGACGAGGAACTGAATCTGCGTCCTGATCCAAGCCCGGCAGGGCTTATCCCTCCGACCAACGATCCGTTCGCCAAGGGCACTTGGCAGGTGAGCCTGTACGGCGGCGCAATCCGCGAAAGTTTCGGGCGGGGTAATGAGACGATCGCTTTCGGCGCAGCTGGCATCGAGTATTTCGTCTTCGACGATTTCAGTTTCATGTTCGAGCCCATCGGCTACTCCGTCTCGCAGAACGAGGTTTCCGACACTTACGGCGGCGGGCTGAACATCGGCTTCCGGCACCACCTGCTCAAGTTCGACGAAAGCCGCATCGCCATCTACTGGGAAGGCCTGGTCGGTTACGCACATTTCAACGATCGCACGCCCGGACCGGACGGCACGCACTCGAACTTCACCATCTGGACCGGCCCGGGCGTGAAGTGGCGGGTGGTCGATAATCTGTCGCTCATCGGTGGGATGCGTTACTTCCACCTTTCCAACGCCCGGCGGCGCGGAAAGAGTCGCAACCCCTCCATCGACGGGTTCGGCGGCTATGGCGGGTTCACGCTTCACTTCTGAAGCACGCGTTAGCGGAGCGGAGATAGAAATAATTTCAAGGGCACGGCGTATAAGCGTCGTGCCTTTTTCATGCGCAGGCGGAATCGTTACGGCTTGAGATCGGGCACGCCCATCTCGCGGCCGTACACGGCGACGAGCCTTTCGAACGTGGTGCCGTAATCTTCTTCCAGCGCTTCGCGCCAGGGCTTGCCGTCCTTGATCGCCTGAAAAAACTTCACGTAGCCTGCACTGTTATGCCTGATCAGGAACTCCGTCATCGTGTAGGCCACGCCGTACTGCCACGCTTCGATGTGCGACGCTTCGAAGTATTCTTCGAGCGAGCCTCGGCTTTGCAGTTCGTTCTCCGCCTGTCGTTGCGAGCGCTGAAGGCGTTCGAGGTTGGGCACGATCGCATAGGCGGCCCACTCGGCGAGCCCTTCGTTGATCCAGGAAACGACGGGGCGTTGCTTGCGGTATCGGAAGACGAAGCCGTGGGTCGCTTCATGCACGAGCGTATGGGCGACGGTGTGGCGGTCGTCGCTGTGCTTGTACAGGGCGATGTGGACCTTGCCGGACGAGAAGCTGTGGCACATGCCGGCGCTGCTGCCGGGGTCGACCTGGTGCACCGTTCTCTGAAAGTTCTGATAGTCGTCGCCGCTTTCGAACATGAAGACGATCGCTTTGCCGCGCCAGATGTTCGTGCCGGCGGGCAGGTCGAACTCCTTCAGCAGCATCGCGTACATCCGGTCGAGCAGGCCGTGCCACTGCTCGGCTTCGTCGGAAGGCAGATCCGTGCAGAAGAGAAAGTACTCCGATTTGTAAAGCTGTAGATCGACCTCAATCTTCTTGGCACCTGCTTCGGCGAACGCCAGAAGCTCTTCGATCGTCGCGGCGTGCTCTTCTTCGGTGAACTCTGACTGCGCAGCGGCGGCGACTGTGTCACCACCGTCACCTGCGTCTGAGTCGTCTCCTTCGAGTCGTGTGATGCGGCCGGCGATGATCTGCTTGCCCTGTTCGGCCAGCGACGCTTCCATCCGCACCGCCCGCCGAATCGCCTGCCGCATCAGCCCTTCAGCATGGCGGTCGTCGATCAGGCTCAATCGGCGCGCGAGCGTGAGTTGATCTTCAGCGGTGCTGTCGCGGCCGAGGATGCGCGCATGCACGGAAGCGACCTGGCGGGAAGCAAGCTCAGCCCACCGCACCTCCACCACTTCGCCGTCTTCCTGCAGAAGTTCGAACGCGTCGCCTTCCCACGCGATGACCTGCCCCCGCAACCGCTGCTTACCCTGCTGGACGACGACCACAGGTGGGTCCTTAAACTCGACCCTTTCCGCCGCTGCCGCTGTGGCCGGCGACGCAATCGTCACCCATGCCGAGAGAAGCATGATCACGACCGCGACGCTGTGTCGTTGAATACAGTCCATCTACCGACGCCTCCACTTGTGTGCTTGCGGTGGTACGTGCGGAGCCCCGTTGCTGAGACAGTGTAGCAGGGTTTGTTTTTACAGAGCTTTTAGCCGGATATGCTTGGGGAGTCTGTTTTGCAAGGGAGCCGCTGATGATTGTGGGTGTACCGCGAGAAGTGAAGGACGACGAATACCGCGTGGCCCTGCGGCCGGTCGGTGCGGAACTGCTCACGCAGGACGGCCATAGCGTGCTCATCGAGCGTGAATCGGGCAGAGGGTCGGGCTTCACTGACGATCTCTACAAAGCAGCCGGGGCCACGCTGGTCGATTCGCCCGAGGAGATCTACAGCCGGGCGGAGCTGGTGTTGAAGGTGAAAGAGCCTCAGCCTCAGGAGATCGCCCTGATGCAGCCGGGGCAGGTGATCTTCGGCTACTTCCATTTCGCTGCCTCGGCGGAGCTGACCACCGGCTGCCTCAAGGCCGGCGTCACCGCGGTCGCCTACGAAACCCTGCGCGATCGCAAAGGGGAGTTGCCGCTGCTGACGCCGATGAGTGAAGTCGCCGGCCGCATGTCGATTCAGCAGGGCGCGAAGTACCTGGAGCGTCCGATGATGGGCCGGGGCATTCTCCTGGCCGGCGTCCCGGGGGTTGAACCGGCGAACGTGCTGGTGATGGGCGGCGGCGTCGTCGGCACCAACGCAGCTTGGATCGCTGCGGGCATGGGCGCCAACGTGGTGATCATGGACATCAACCTCGATCGCCTGCGTTACCTCGATACGGTCATGCAGCCGAACGTCACGACGATCTACAGCGATCCCCACGCCGTCGATTGGCAGATTGAACATGCGGATCTGGTGATCGGCGCGGTGCTGATCCCCGGCTCGCGTGCGCCCCGGCTGGTGAAAGAAGAGCAGGTGCGGCGGATGCGGGACGGCGCGGTCATCGTCGACGTCAGCATTGATCAAGGCGGGTGCATCGAAACCGCTCGACCGACCACGCACCAGGAGCCGACCTACATCAAGCACGGCGTGGTGCACTACTGCGTCACCAACATGCCCGGAGCCGTCGGCCGTACCAGTACGCAAGCCCTGTGCAACGCCACCCTGCCCTATGTGCGTGACCTGGCGAACAAGGGCGTCGATGCGTTCGCTGCGATCGATGAAGGCCACGCCGCCGCTGTAAACATCCGCGACGGCAAAATCACCCACCCCGGCGTCGCAGAGGCGTACCAGAACCTGCAGCGGGCGTGATGTCTGTTACGTCGCGGGTACCGTCGTCGGTGCGGTTGGCCAGAAGGCGGCCAGGGCGAGCATGAACCAGATGACGCAGCCGATGCCAAGCTTCGCGACCGTGCCCCACAGCCTTCCCATCGCAGCCCCGTGCCCTGATTGCATCGACGCTCCCCACGTGCGGCCCTGACCGCGTTCGACCAACAGCGTGCCCGCAAAAGCCCCCGCACATGCTCCCACTATCGAGCCAATCAGCGGGACGGGGATCGCGAACGTCCCGACGATGCCGCCGACGATCGCGCCGATGATGGCACCCACCGCCCCCCAGCGCGTGCCGCCTGATCGCGACGAGCCGACCGCGCCGAGCGCGAACTCTGCGATCTCGCCGAGCGTCGCCAGCACCACCGCCAGCATCAGCACGCTCCAGGGCATCAGCGGTTGTTCGGGGGCTGTGTACCAGTTCACAGCAGCTGCGGTCAGGATCATCAGCCACGTGCCGGGCAGACCGATCGCCACGGTGAAAAGCCACACCGCGTTCAACAGCGTTACCAGACTGGCCCAGACAAATATCACGTTATTTCACTGCCGCTGCGGTGGCTGTGGCGTCGAGGCCGGTAGGGGGGGCGTCCCATCGCACGATCACGTTCCAGCCGAGTGCGCCGAAGAACTGATCCATCACCTTTTCAGTTTGGGCGCAGGCCTGCGTGATGAGCTTTTCATCTTTGGCCGCTTCACCGAGCACACGCTGGGCAGCACTCATGGCGCGGTTCGTCACGGCTCGCTCCGCCGACTGGCCAGGCCCGATCCGCCACATGCCCGTCCGCTGAATCTCCACGATCCGCGTCTTCTCATGATCCACCCGTGGCCGCTGCGCCTCCGGACGAGGCAGTACCAGCACCGCGTCGAGCCGCTGCTCATCGATGTCCTCGAACCGGGCATTGGAAAGGTCGGTCATGATCTGCACATCGCCTCGGACGTTCACCATGATCTTCACGCCCCCGGTGTAGCCGGCCAGTTCGCTGACATGCAGGTCGCTGATCGGCACGTTCAGCGTCACCAGCGAGGCCAGTGCCTGCACCTGCTCAATGCGCGGGACGCTTGGGCGGTGGGTCACGGGATCCGGGCCCGGCTGCGTCGGCTGCTGCAGGATGCCTGCGTAGAACGCCCCGCCGCCGATCGCCGTCATCATCAGAATTAGAAAGGCCCCGCGGATCATGGCTGTGCCTCCTCGGGTGCCGGCGGATTGGCCGACTCCGCCCGCTCCGTGGCGTACCACATATCGACCGACACCAACGTCACGGCTGCGACGCCGAGACCGACGATGATCGCGATGATTTTCTTTTTCGTCGACATAGCGCTCATATTACGTGTGTCATCGGCAGAAAGTGCGCTCGACGCAACGTTTTTTCGCGGATAATCCTGGAGGACTTTTACCGATGGCAGGCGGGCTGTGCATCCCGTAGCGTGCGCATCCGCCATCGCAGTGCCGGCCCTCGGCTGATCTGGACCAGCCCCTGAAAGTGTCGCAGGCGCAGTTCGAAGTAGCCGCCGTCTTCATGCCATTGGTGGACGATGGCCGTGCCGCGATCAATCTGCTGCACCGTACCCCGCCGGCCGCCGATGGCCCCGGAGCGGCGAAGGTACACCCGGCGATGGGCGATCAATTCCTCCATCGCCATCACCCGCTGCGGCCACATCCACGAAGGCAGCGGCAGACGCCAGGTCAGCAGCCGATCCGCGTCCGGCCCGCGCTGGCCGCCCGGCGTTTCAAGCATCCAGTCGTAGTGATTGCCGCCGCGGAGCTGATGCCGTAGCAGGACGGTTTTAAGACTCTGCATCGCTCACCTCCTTCTAAGCTCCGCCGCCCACCGGGGCGGAAGGATACGCTGCGACGTCCGCTTTGGTTATACGTCTGTTCCCGATGTTTGCCGCCGTCGTCGCTGTGGACGCTGGCAAACGTTTGCTTGTCCCGCTTCGCTCTACATCGTATCTTGGCAGACGATGATCAGGAACTACTGCCAAGGATCGGTACCGATGAATATGCTCCGCTACGCGTCGCTTCTTTCGGCCTTGATGCTCGTGGCCACGCTCGCCGGCTGCGTCAATCAGCTTTCGCGTGACGCCAACCGCCTCAACGGTTACCAAGCCTACCGCAACGAGGATTACGACACAGCCCGCGAGCGCTTCGTGAGCGTGCTCGATGCCGACCCGACCGATTGGCGTAGTCACTACTACGTGGGGCTGATCGCGCTCAATGAGGATGACGACCCCGTCACGGCCCGTCGGCACTTGGACATTTCGTACACCATCTACCAGGGCCGAGCGACAAAACGGCTGAACTACGAGATCGGCGATCCCAAGACGGGCGTGCCGTACCCCACCCGCAGTGACATCCTTGATGCCACCGCCGAGGCCATCTATCAGCAGGGCAACGAGCAACTGCTTCACGCCTTCCTCCGGCAGGCGGTTGAAGAAGAAGGCGACGTCACGGATCACCTCCGCATGGGCCGATACATGCAGAAGATCGGCGACCCCGATTCCGCCCGTTCCTCCTACCGTGCCGCCATCCGAAGCGTCGGCGGCAGCGACCCCGAGCCTTATATCCGCTACGCCGATTTCTACGAATCCATCGGCGACCAGTCACGAGCGGCCACGCAACTCCGCAAAGCCTACGGCATCGACCCCGAGCACCGCGGACTCGGCAGCCGGCTCCGCGCCCACGGCTACGTCCCCGGCCCGACCGTCGCCATCCCCCACGACCAGCCCGAAGACACGCCGCCCCAACCCGCCCAGCCCGAAGACGACGCATCGGACGAAGCCGACTCCGAAGACGACCCCTCCGAAGAATAAGGGGCAGTTCCATCGCACCTGCCGGCGTGCTTGATGAAGCCCGCGTCGTGCCGGGTTGGTGGTAGTGGGGGGCCGGGCTACACTATCGCCATGACCGACGATCCGAACCATCCTGACCGCGATGCCGAGGCTCCCCCCGCCGGCGAGCAGGACCTCCCCGACTTTGAGCATTCCCTTTCGGAAGTGCAGCAGATCATCGACCAGATGGAAGCTGGCGAGGTTTCGCTCGAGCGCTCCCTTGAGCATTACGGCCGAGGCATGAAGCTGATCCAGCACTGCGACAAGGTGCTCCAGCGTGCCGAGGTGCAGTTCCGTAAACTGAGTCCGCCGCCGCCGCCGCCGGCTTCGCCGCCTTCTGAGGAAGCCTCCGACGCCGACGAGATCTTCTAAGCCTCGCATTTCTTTCTCCCAGTGGCGATCTGCCATCGCCCGCTGACTTTGTGAACGCATGACGCCGACGGAATGGATGTGGCTGGTTTTCGTGACGCTTGCCGGCGGGTGCGTGGGCAGCTTCCTCAACGTGGTCGTCTATCGGCTGCCGCGCGGCGAGAGCATCGTCAGCCCCCCCTCCGCGTGCCCCCGCTGCGGTCACAAGCTTGCTGCTTACGACAACGTGCCCGTCCTCGGTTGGCTGTGGCTGCGGGGCAAGTGCCGTTACTGCGCCCAGCCGATCAGCCCGGAGTATCCGATTGTCGAGGCGATCGCGGCGGTCCTCTTCGGAGGCTGGTTCTTCATCTGCTACGGCACGGCGCTCCAACCCGGGTTCGCCGGCCCGGGCCTGGAGGAGACGGCGCTGATCTTCGGCGTGACGCTCACGCTCCTCGGCGGGCTCCTCGCCGCCACGCTGATCGACGCACGCCTGTACATCATCCCGCTGCAGATCCCCTGGCTCGTCTCGGCCGTCGCCCTGGTGATGTTGCCTTTGGCGGTGTGGCTTTTCCCGCTGGCGGTGGTGGAGGTGGAACTGCCGAGCCCCGAACGGCGAGGTCTGCTGCTGTCCGTCGGTGAACGCCTCGCCGATGTCCCCGAACCTTACGACAACAGTGCCGCCGTCCTCGCCGCCGTCACGTTTCGCGACGAAGGCCCCGTCACCGTCACGGCCGCGCCTTACGTCACCGGCCCCGCCATGTGGGCCGCGATCGTCGGCATGTTCGGCCTCATCCTCGCGAACGTTCTCGTCTGGCGCGGCCTTCTCCCCCGAAGCTTCGCCGACGAGGAAGAGCACTTCAAGCAGGATGAAAACTACGACCCGAACGATCCCGAAGGCTTCCTCTCTTACCCCCATGCCCGCCGTGAGATGCTCAAGGAAGCGCTGTTCCTGGCGCTGCCCATCGGCGGCTTCGCGCTCGGCTGGTACCTTGCTGCCGATGCTGAGGTCGGCCCCGTAGGTAGCGTGTTCGGCGGCGTGCTGACCGGCTACCTCGCAGGCGGCCTGACCGTCTGGGCGACGCGGCTGCTCGGCACGCTCGGGTTTGGCCGCGAAGCCATGGGCCTGGGCGACGTTCATCTCATGGCCGCCGTCGGCGCCGTCGCGGGCTGGCAGGTGGCGGTCCTCGCCTTCTTCGTCGCCCCGTTCTTCGGCCTCGGCTGGGCCGTGCTCGCCGCAGGTGCCGCGAAGCTGATGAACCGCCAGGTCCGCGCCATCCCCTACGGGCCTCATCTCGCCGTCGCAACCGTCGTTGTCATGATCTTCCGCGAACCGCTGCTGGAACAGTTGGCGCTTGTGCTGTTATAAGTAGACTCCAACGAACCAGAAGGGGCGACGCATGAATCAAGTACGACGCAACAACAAAATGCTCGGGATCAAACTCGCAGCCTCCGCACTGCTCGTGGCGTACGTGCTGGCGTTCCTGGTCATCAACACCGGCAACACGGCCGACGTCTGGCTGCTCCCCTTCGCCGGCGTCCACACCATGCCCACGCTGCTGGTCATCCTCATCACCGCGATCCTCAGCACGCTCGGTTGGTGGCTCGGCGCGCAGCTCTACCGCGCCTGGCGCCGAAGGCGCGCCCAGTAATCACTTACCAAGTAGCCGCGGGCTTACAGCCCGCCGGTCCCCAAGCAGCGCCACCGCACACGCATGAGAGCCACCTCCCTTGAGTAGCGAAAAGCCGATCATCGGATGGCGCGAATGGCTGACGCTGCCGGACCTGAACGTTCCCGCCATCAAGGCCAAGGTCGACACCGGCGCTCGCAGCAGTGCCATGCACGCGTACGACATGCAGACGTTCATGCGTCGCGGCGTCGAAATGGTGCGCTTCGTCATCCATCCCTACCAGCGTGATACCGAACGCACCGTCCCCGCCGAGGCCAAGCTCGTCGACCGCCGCTGGGTCCGCAGCTCCGGCGGGCAACGCACCTGGCGGCCGGTCATCCACACCCGCATCCAACTCGGCGACGATCTCCACGACATCGAACTCACCCTCGTCAACCGCGACGAGATGGGCTTTCGCATGCTGCTCGGTCGGCAGGCGGTGCGTCATCGGTTCATGGTCGATCCCGCCCGGTCGTACGTTTTGAGCAAACACATGGTCAAGTCACGTAAGATAAAGCGCCGTCGGCGTGAGCCGTAGCGAAGGTTGGCTCGTCGGTGCGTGTGCGCCGTTGCCGTTGAGGAAGTCCCCCGTGTGCGTAAAGAGAGTGCTATGAAGGTCGCCGTTCTGTCGCGGAAGTCGTCGCTGTATTCCACCAATCGCCTCAAGGAAGCTGCCGAGCAACGGGGCCATCAGGTGCGCGTGGTCGATTACCTACGCTGCTACATGGATATCACCAGCCGCAGGCCCACCGTGATGTTTCAGGGCCATCCGCTGGAAAACTTCGACGCGGTCATCCCCCGCATCGGTGCGACGCACACCTTCTACGGCACAGCCGTGGTGCGCCAGTTCGAGATGATGGGCGTCGTCCCGCTCAACGAATCGCAGGCCATCACCCGTGCCCGCGACAAACTGCGCAGCCTGCAACTGCTCGCCCGCGCCGGCGTCGGGCTGCCCGTCTCCGCCTTCGCCCATTCCACGAAGGACGTCGACGGCCTGATCAACGCCGTCGGCGGCACCCCCCTCGTCGTTAAAATCCTCCAAGGCACGCAGGGCATCGGCGTGGTGCTGGCTGAGACACGCAAAGCGGCCGAGTCGCTCATCGAAGCGTTCCGCGGCCTCGATGCGTACATCCTCGTGCAGGAGTTCATCAAAGAAGCCGGCGGTGCCGACATCCGCCTGCTCGTCGTCGGCAACCGCGTGGTCGCTTCGATGATGCGTCAGGCCCCTCCCGGCGAGTTCCGCTCCAACCTCCACCGAGGCGGGTCGGCGACCAAGGCGAAGGTGACCAGTGAGGAGCGGGCCGTGGCCGTGCGGGCCGCCAAGACGATGGGCCTCGTCGTCGCCGGTGTCGATCTCGTCCGTTCCAACCACGGGCCTCTCGTGCTCGAGGTCAACTCCTCCCCGGGCCTGGAGGGCGTTGAGCAGGCGACCAAGATCGACGTCGCCGACAAGATCATCGCCTACATGGAAAAGCACGCCGCCAAGGGTAAAACGGCTGACCGCATCAAGGCGTGAGATCACCCCCACCCGCCCCGAGCGACGACGCAGCATAGCCGCGAGGCTACGCCTCGCAGGTTCCCCAAGAGACGCACCATGCCCCCCTCACCCTCCCCCTCAAGCCGAAGCAGGACCACCGCCAGCGATGTCCATATCGGCGGCATCGTGATCCGGCCAGGCCAGCGCCGCCGCCTCGAACTGCCCGTCGCACGCCTGCCGACACAAACGCAGATGGCGCTGCCCGTCGAAGTCGTCAACGGCACCCGCCCCGGGCCCCGCCTCTGGCTCTCCGCGGCCCTCCACGGTGACGAGCTCAACGGCGTCGAAATCATTCACCGCGTCATGCAAAAGCTCGAGCACGCCAGCCTCGTCGGCGAAGTCATCGCCGCCCCCATCGTCAACGTCTTCGGCTTCATTCAGCAGGATCGCTACCTGCCCGACCGCCGTGACCTCAACCGCTGCTTCCCGGGCATCAAGAACGGCTCGCTTGCCTCACGTCTGGCGAATCTGTTCATGACCGAAATCGTCGGCCGCTGCACGCACGGCATCGACCTCCACACCGCCAGCAATCACCGCAGCAACCTCCCCCAGGTGCGGGCGAATCTCAACGATCCCGAAACCCGCCGCGTCGCCGCCGCCTTCGCCGCCCCCGTGATGATGCAGGGCGACGCACCGCGCGGTTCGCTGCGTGATGCTGTAGCCAGACGCAAGATCCCCATTATCTGCTACGAAGCAGGCGAACCGATGCGCCTCAACGCCGACGCCATCAAGCTCGGCGTCGCCGGCGTCATGCGCGTCATGGTCGAACTCGGCATGCTGCGGTCACGCTCGACCAAGCCTCGTCCCACCTCCACCGAAATCGGCGATCGCACCTGGGTCCGAGCTGTACGCTCGGGCATTCTCCGCCTGCGTGTCAAAGCCGGTCAGCACGTCCACCGCGACCAATCCCTCGGCGCCATCCACGACGCCTTCGGCGACGAACAGGTCGACCTGCTCAGCCCCGACGACGGCCTGATCATCGGCCACACCAACAACCCCCTCGTCAACCAGGGCGACGCCATCATCCACCTCGCGAGAACATAAAGTAGCCGCATAGCCGCGACGCTACGCGTCGCCGGACCGGCGGGCTGTAAGCCCGCGGCTACTGCGCGACGCGATGTCGCAGCGGGCGCCGAGGTCGCGCCCCACAAAAAACCCCGTCTTCTGCTTGTGAGCGAAAGACGGGGCGGAGGAGGAGAATGAGCGAACTAAGCTCAGCGCACCGATAGCCGCGGCGACTGGCTCGCCACGGTTACGGTGCAATCTGCGGTGGCCGACTGCTGATCAAGCTTCTGCAGTCGGCGTTCGAGAGGTTCAGAGAACCCCACTTTAGCGAAGGCGTCGCCGAAACGTCGTACCTTTTCCAGACGGTTGCGCAGCTCTAGGAGCTTCCGATCGCTGATCCGGTCTGGGTGCCAATCGCTCAGCCGCTCATCCTTGAGCGAATCCGAGGTCTGGCGAGGTTGACGGCGTTCGTGCGGCGACCTGTGCATCCGTGCCACCTTCGCTGTCCATTACTGGTCCCGAAATTTCCAGATGGTTTTGAGCCTAATCCTTGGCCCGCATGGCCCGCCTTGGGTTCATCAGCAGGTCTGGTCGGTCGGCCATCAGCTTCTCAACCTTCGCCTGCCACGCGGCCCGGTCGTGCACCTGGAGGTGATCCTTCACCCCGATCAGCACAACGTCCCGGCCGAGGTCCGCCACTCGAATAAGCCGTTCCGGCAATCGAATGCGGCCCTGCTTGTCGATCTCCACCCGAGCGGCGTTCGAATAGAACATCTGCTCGTAGAGGAGAATTTCTTCGGGGCTGCGTTCGGAGTGATCAAGCTGCTCCGCACGCTTCTCAAAGCCTCGCTCGGTGTACAGCGCCAGTGTCGGTCCTTCGACAACCACCGCGTAGAGCACCTCGCCATCGACCTCCGGATCAAGCCGATCCCGAACTTCAGACGGGATCGCCAGACGCTGTTTCGCGTCAATCGTGTGGTCGTAGGTGCCGACAAAAAGCAAAACATTGATTCCCCTGTCGAGCGTTTTACTGCCCGATGCTGTACATGGGAAGTTACCCCACTTTGCCCCACCCGTCAACACTCTACCCCAAAAAGATGTCTAAAAAATTCAAGTCCGCCACGCGTTACAATGTTCGCATGGATGATCAACCTGTGAAGCCTGTGACAATGCGGACCCTTCAGCGGACGATGGCGGAGGGGGGAAAGTTCGCCGTGCTGACCTGTTACGACGCCGTCACGGCCAGATGGCTGCAGCGCGCCGGCGTGCCGATGCTGCTGGTCGGCGATACCGCGGCGGAGATGGTGCTCGGCGAACCGTCGACGATTCACGCCCCGCTGGAGTTCATGCTGCTGCTCACGGCCGCGGTGAAGCGCGGGGCCCCGCAGACGCTGATCATGGGCGACATGCCGTTCATGAGCTATCAAGCCGACGACGCCGAGGCCGTCCGCAATGCCGGGCGATTCCTGACCGAGGGCCGGGCCGATCTGGTGAAGCTTGAAGTCGACGCGTCCCACGGCGACCTCGTCGCGAAGCTCGCCAACGCCGGCATCCCGGTGGTCGCTCACATCGGGTCGCGTCCGCAGCAGGTGCGGAAGGTGGGGGGGTACCGCTCAGCGGGCAAGACGGCAGCCGAAGCGCTGGCGATCGTCGAGCAGGCGGAGTTGATGGAGGCTCGCGGTGCGGTGATGCTGCTGGTCGAAGCGACGGCTGCGGAGGTCACCGACCGCATCGTGCAGCGGGTGAAGATCCCGGTTATCGGCTGCGGAGCGGGGCCCGCCTGCCACGGCCACGTTGTTGTCCTGCACGACCTGCTGGGCCTCAGCGATTGGCAGCCGCCGTTCGCCAAGCCTCAAGCGCAGGTGGGGCAAAGCATTCAGCAGGCGGCGGGGGAGTGGGTGAAGCTCGTCGCCGGGGGCAGCTATCTTCAGGAAGGCCATCCTTACAAGATGGATGACCGCGAGCGTGAGAAATTCCTTCAGGGTTGAACCCTCAGCAGCCGCTTGCGTATCTAAGATGCATGGTGCAGGGGACGTTTGGTTGCCCTTCCGCGCACGGTAGAGCCACGCGGGAGAGAATTTACTTGTAAGGAAGGATTTTCTGATATGACGCGTATTCGCTCTTACGGACCATCGTTTGTGTTGGCGTTGATGATCGCAGCCGTGCTGCTGGGGGGGCCTCATGTTGTTCGTCAACTCGCTCACGCTCAGCAGGTGGTTGAGGTTCAGCAGGTTCGCGCCAACTTGCAGAACAGTCCGCTTGGCGACCTGAGCCGGGCGTTCCGCGATGTTGCACGCGTCGTCGAGCCCAGCGTGGTGCATATCTCGGTGAGTCGCCAGACGCCGAATCAGCCCCAGGGTGGGCAGCGGCCCGAGGGGTTCGAGGGCCTGCCTGAGACGCCCGAAGATCTGCGCCGCTGGTTTTTCGAGCGTCGCCCCGATCGCCCCGATCGCCCCGATCGCCCCGATCGCCCCCAGCCTCGCCAGGAAGAGCAGCAGCAACAGCCGCCCGCGCCTGACTATTACCGGGCCCCCATCCCCTTCGGCAACGGCAGCGGCTGGATCCACCCCGACGGTCAGCACATCATCACCAACAATCATGTGATCCGCGAAGCCGACCAGATCGAAGTGAAATTTCACGATCGCACCACCGCCCGCGCCGAAGTCGTCGGCCGTGATGAGCAGACCGATATCGCCGTGCTCAAGCTCGTGCAGGAGAGAGACCTTCACCCCTCAGAAATCGCCATCGAACCCGTCGACCGAGGCGACATCGTCTTCGCGTTCGGCTCACCGTTCGGCTTCGAGTTCTCCATGAGCCAGGGTATCGTCTCCGGCAAGGGCCGACAGATCGGCATCCTCGGGTCGATGGGTTATGAGAACTTTATCCAGACCGACGCCGCCATCAATCAGGGCAACTCCGGCGGTCCGTTGACCAACTACCACGGCCAGGTCGTCGGCATGAACACCGCCATCGCCACCGAAACCGGCGGCAACATGGGCATCGGCTTCGCCATCCCCGCCGACATGATCGTCGGCATCGTCGACCAGATCATCGGCAGCGGCTCGGTCACCCGCGGTTACCTCGGCGTCTGGATTCAGGATCTCGATCCCGAACTCGCCCGCACTTTCAACTATGACGGGCAGGGCGTGGTCGTCGAAGACCTCGTCGGTGACGACAGCCCAGCCGGCGAAGGCGGCATCGAGGGCGGCGACATCATCACGCAGATTGAAGGTCAGCCCGTCCGCAATGCCTCGGAGCTCCGCCGCCGTGTCGCCATGATCCCGCCGAACGAAACCATCGACATCACCGTCTTCCGCAACGGCGAAACGATGACCTTCCCCGTCGAACTCGGCGAGCAGCCCAGCAACGCCACCGCCGGTCGCCAGCAGCCGCAGCCCGACGCGCCTGAGGAAGCCGACCCGGGTGAACCGGACAACATGGAGTCGCTGCGTGAACTGGGCATCGAAGAAGTCACCGCCATGACCGAAGGCCATGCCGAGCAGCTCGGCGTCGACTTTCAGCCAGGCGTGCTCATCGAGCGTGTCCGAGCGGGCAGCGTCGCCTTCGCCGCGGGGCTTCGGCCGGGCGTCGAGATCCTCCAGGTGATGAACAATCCCGTCACCACGCCACGCGAACTCGCCGAGGCGCTCGAAGAGGTCGACCTCAGCCAGGGCGTCCGCCTGCGGGTGCTTATCAACGGCGTCCGCCGCTTCGTCGTCCTCACCGTCCCCAACGAGAACTGAACCGGCTTCAAAATCTCACGACACCCGCGAACGGGACGGACCGACACAGGTTCGTCCCGTTCTTTCATCTGCAGAAGCCCACGGCGTCACGCCGTGGGAACCGGCCCGGTGACCGGCCTCGCGCCGTGAACTTCGGCGTCAATTCAGCCCCCGCTCGGCTCGCGAAAAGCCTTCGAGTCGGCTAAAATAAAGGCTACTTTATTAGCCCAGCAAAGTGATCCCAAATGCCCGACGAACCGTCTGATAACACGCCTGGTCGCGACGCCGACGAACCTCGGCAGATCGCCCCGCCCGCAGGCAATATTGTTGACCTCGCCATCGATCGCGAACTGCAGGATTCCTACCTCACCTACGCGATGTCCACCATCATGGACCGCGCCCTGCCCGACGTGCGCGACGGCCTGAAACCCAGTCAACGACGCATCCTCGTCGCCATGAACGACCTCAACCTCGGGCCCCGCTCACGCCATCGTAAATGCGCCAAAATCTGCGGCGATACCAGCGGTAACTACCACCCCCACGGTGAATCGGTCGTCTACCCCACCCTCGTGGTCATGGCTCAGCACTGGAAAATGCGCGCCCCCCTTGTCAATCCTCAGGGCAACTTCGGGTCAATCGACGGCGACCCCCCAGCCGCCATGCGATACACCGAAGCCCGCATGGCCGGCCCCACGCAGGACATGCTCGAGGACCTCAAGCTCGACACCGTCGACTATCAGGAGAACTACGACGGCGAACGCATGGAGCCCACCGTCCTCCCCGGCAAGTTCCCCAACCTGCTCGTCAACGGCGGCGTCGGCATCGCCGTCGGCATGGCCACCAGCCTCCCGCCCCACAACGTGGGCGAAATCTGCGACGCCATCCTCGCCGTGATCGAAAAGCCGGACATGGAACTCGCCGAGCTCATGGACATCGTCCCCGGGCCCGACTTCCCAACAGGCGGCACCATCTGCGGCCGAGCGGGCATCGCCCGAGGCTACGCCACCGGACGCGGCCGCGTCGTCATCCGCGCCAAGACCCACTTCGAAGAGCAGAAAAACGGCAAGACGCTCATCGTCACCACCGAAATCCCCTACCAGGTGCTCAAGAGCACGATCATTGAGCAGGTCGTCGACAGCGTCAAAAACGAGCGCATCACCGACATCGCCGACGTCCGCGACCTCTCCGGCCGGCAGGGCATGCGCCTCGTGGTCGAAACGAAGAAGGGTGCCGACCCCAACGTCGTCCTCAATCAGCTTTACCGCTTCACGTCGCTGCAGAACACGTACAGCATCATGAACATTGCGCTGGTCAACCGCCAGCCGCGGACGCTCGGTCTCCGCGAGATGATTCAGCTTTACATCGACCACCGCCGCGAGGTCATCACCCGTCGCACCCGCTTCCTGCTCCGCAAAGCTCAGCAGGACGCCCACATCAAAGAGGGCCTGATTTACGCCGTCTGCGATATCGACGAGGTCATCCGCCTCATCCGCACCAGTTCCACGCGTGATCAGGCCATCGAACGCCTCATGCAGCGGGGCTTCCGCATTCCCGCCGACCATCCCGCCGCCCCGACCATCCCCCAGCGTCTCTATCAGCAGATCGAGGACGCCGGCGGCGACGTGAACCTCTCCCGCGCCCAGGCCGAGGCCATCGGCCGCATGCAGCTGATTCAGCTCGTCGGGCTGGAGATGGAGAAGCTGGTCGCCGACTACTCCGCACTGATCGACGAGATCGAAGACTACGAAGACATCCTCGCCAACGATGCCCGCGTGCTTCAGATCGTGCGTGAGGATATCGAGGACATCCGCCGTAAGTACGCCAACGACCGCCGCACCATCATCGAAGATGACGAACTGGGCGACGTGGCCATGGGGGACCTCATCCCCGTGGAAGACGTCGTCGTCACCATCAGTCATGCCGGCTACGTCAAACGCCTGCCCATCGATACCTACCGAGCCCAGGTCCGAGGCGGCACCGGTGTCACCGGCGGCGAAACGAAAGACGGCGACTTCCCCGAGCACGTCTTCGTCGCCTCCACCCACGACGATCTGCTGTGCTTCACGAACACCGGCCGCGTCTTCAAGAAGAAAGTTTATGAGATTCCTCAGGCCTCCCGCACCGCACGCGGCCGCGCCATCGTGAACCTCCTCGAACTCCGTCCCGATGAACAGGTCCGTGCGTTCCTGCCCATCAAAGACTTCGAAAAGCATGGCGACTACCTCGTCTTCGCCACCGAGCAAGGCCTCATCAAACGCACCAGCCTCAAGCTCTACCGCAACGTGCACAAGGGCGGCCTCATCGCCGTCAGCCTCCGCGAAGGCGACCGTCTCATCGACGTCCGCCTTACCAGCGGCAACGACCACGTGCTGCTGTGCACGAAGCGTGGCCAGGCGATCCGCTTCGACGAAAACGACGCCCGCGCCATGGGCCGAAGCGCCGCCGGCGTCAAGGGCATCAACCTCGCCGACGACGACGCCGTGGTGACGCTCCTGCGTGCCGACGATACCCGCCAACTGCTCACCATCTGTGAGAACGGCTACGGCAAACGCACGCCGATGATCGAGTACCTCGTTCAGCCCGAAGAAGGTGAACCGCACCCGCAGCGGCGCGGCGGCAAGGGACGCGTCGACATCCGCACCACCAAGCGCAACGGCCCCGTCGTCACGGCCCTCTCGGTCGCCCCCGAAGATCAGCTCATGCTGATTTCCAACCGCGGCATGGTCGTCCGCACCCACGTTGATCAGGTCCGCCTGACCAGCCGAGGCACGCAAGGCGTCCGCGTCATTCGGCTGCGTGAGGGCGACACGCTCGTCACCGCAGCCCGCATCGCCGACGAGCGCATCACCGAGTCAGGCGTCCCCGCCGATGCCGAGCCTTCCGCCAAGCCGACCACCGCCGCAAGCGACGCGCCCCCTGCGCCGCCCACGACCGAGGCCGAGCCGCCCGAGCAGTCTGAAGAGAACGATTCCTGAGGTCCGCACGCGTCGCCGCTGACGCCGGGACCGCCTTGAGAGCCGTCCGCCATGCCCATTCAGCAGTGGTCCCGTGAAATCCTGCTTCTGGACATGCGCGACGAGCCTCAGTTCTCCGAGGATCTTCAGCAGGTTGCTGAGCAGCTGGACGATCGGCCGTGCGACGTCGTCGCCAACCTCGCCGCCGTCACGCAGATCAGCTCGACGGGCCTGGGCGATCTGCTTCAGCTCCGCCAACGGCTGGTGAACGACGGTCGACAACTCCGTCTTTGCAGCGTGCCCGACGTCGTCTGGAGTGTCATGCTTGTGACGTCGCTGGACAAGGTGCTGGACTTTTCGCCGGACGTCTCCAGCGCCCTCGCGTCGCTGCAGTTGGACAAGCAAACCGATGCGGAGGAGGAGTGATGACCACCCGCCGCCGCTGGACCCTCCGCCTTCTCGGCGCCGCCCTCGGCCTCGCCCTGGGCTGGCAAGCCGCGGGACTGCTGTGAAAATTGTTGATTGTTGATTTCTGATTGACAAGTCACACCCAAGGGTGCCCCGGCCAGCGAGCGCACCGAGACGGCCGGGCGGCTCCCCCAATCAACAATCAAAAATCAGCAATCAACAATCCCCCCCCTCCCCCCGTGCGCACAGGCGCGGCGACATTCCCGTCTGACCTTCCCCCATCTTCAAAATTTTTCCCACCATGCGCACAGGCCGAACCAGTCGAACGGCCTGCGTCGGCGTCATCTCTGCGCGCATGCTCCGGTCACGCTCGCTAAGGGGTGGAGGCACCCGGCAGCGTCCCGCCTAGCTTTTGAATACGGAACACTGCCGGGTAAAGCCCATCAATCTGCTCTCGAGGCACCGTCCGCGGAGCAAACGCAGGATTCAAAGGCTGGAGACGAATGTGGTCAGCACCCTCAAAATAAACCCGCTTGAACGTGCTTTCATGGTCCGGCAGCAGCCGTGCAAAGCAGTCGCTGCCCTCGGTCGCCTCCCGCTCGGGAGAGAACACAATAATGTCGCCCGGCCGATACTCCGGCAGCATCGAATCGCCCGCCACGCGGGCCGCGAAGGCCGTCACATCTTCCACCCCCGGGCAGGAGACATACTCATCCGCCACGCGGGCCGGGTAATCAAGATCCGTAAAATCACGCGGATACCCCGCCGCCACCTTGTTAATCAAAGGCACCTGGAAACAGGGGCTCGGCAGCGGATCCAGATTCCCCGAACTCTCCTCCACGCACCGCCTCAGCGACCCGTCCCGCAGCAGCGCATCGAGGCTGATCGCCCCGTCGCCTCGCCGCTTGGCCACCTGCTTAAGCTGATCAGCCAGACGCTGATAATCCGCCCGCACCGCAGCCGGCGTCGATTGCCAATCCGCCAGCCGCGCCAGCTCGCCCGGGCTTACATCCAGCGCCTGCTCCAGCGCCCGCACCAGCCCCGGGCTCGGCGGGTTCGCATGTCGGCCGTTCTCGATGCCCGAAAGATAAGCCTTCGAGCAGCCCGCCGCCTCCGCCAGCTGCGCCAGCGTCAACGAAAGCTGCTGCCGTCGCCGCCTCACCACGGCCCCCAGCCCTCCGGCCGGCCGCCCGTCCGCCCCCCGCATGCCCCCCGGCTGATGCCAAGCGTCCATCGCTCAATCCTCCAGGTTCAATGACCACCGAACACGTGCCGCCGCAGTTTCCCGCGTGATTCTCGCGAGAACCACTTGCGGTTAGGGTAATGTATGGTACATTTGCCGTCAAGTTCAATATCCAGTGAACGTCATACCGGGAGCGTCAACAAAATGATCGTCGAGCAACGCAGGCATGTGGAGGTGCGGGATTTGGCCGAGGAGGTGCTGCAGCGGGCGGAGTTGCTCGACGCAGCGGACCGGGCCCTGATCGAACAGGTGCTGGGCAAGGGCGTGCTGCCGCGCGAGGTGGCCGTCGTCACCGGCGTTTCCACACGTTGCATCCAGCGTCGTTTCCGCAGCCTTATCCAGCGGCTTTCCGACCCCAAGGTCCTCCACATCATGAGGCACCGCAAACAGTGGGACAAGCTCACCGCCGACGTCGCCACCGGCGTCTGGATCAAAGGCTGGAGCCTGCGCCACACCGCCTCGCAACTCGGCGTTTCCCTCCACCGGATTCGCCAGCGCGTGCAGACCGTCCGAGGCATCCTCACTGCCGTCGATACCCCCGAACCAGGAGCCCGCCGTGCGCGATGATCAGCCCATCACACTCGACCTTGCCGCCAGCTTCAAGACCGCCACGCACCCCACGCAGCGGGTCTGCGAAGTCGCTGCGATGTTCGGCCTCGGCGTCGACGAAACCCACGAAGTCACCGTCGTCCCGCCCACCAGGCTCACCCTCACGCCCGGCCAGATCGTCTTCATCACCGGCGCCTCCGGAGGCGGCAAGACCACGCTGCTCCGCCTCATCCGCCAGCAGCTCGAGGCAAGCGGCCGCCGCGTCATCGACTTCACCGACCCCCCCAATGCCTTTCTTCGTCGCGATTCAGCTCCCGACGCAGCCCTCGTCGATCGCATCGGCAACACCCTCGAAGAAGCCGTGCGCTATCTCTCACTCGCCGGCCTGAACGATGCCGCCGTCATGCTCCGCCGACCCCACGAGCTTTCCGACGGTCAGCGATACCGCCTCCGCCTCGCCGAAGCCATGGCCCTCGCCGCCGATGCCTCCCCTCCCAAAACGCCCGAACAACAGTCGGAAAAGGTGGGGGGGGTGGGGGTTTTGGCGGATGAGTTTGGGGCGACGTTGGATCGGCTGACCGCTGCGGTGATCGCCCGGAACGTTCGCAAGTGGACGCGCCGGACAGGCATCTGCTTCGTCGCCGCCACCACCCACGACGATCTGCTCGAACCGCTCGAGCCGGACATCCTGATCGTCCAGCAACCCGGCAGCGAAATGCAAATCATCACCCGTTAGCGGGCGATCGCAGATCGCCGTTCCCGACCAGTAATCATGCTCAAAACTTTCCGGGGGGCTTCGCACGTGCTCAACCTGCACCAAAACCAACCGCACCATTACGCGCATCAAAGATGGCCCGACCGCCTCGCCGCCGCGTCAGCCGCCGCTGAAAGTCTCACTGCTCGCCTGCAGCTTCGCCTCGGCACGATGGAAGATTACCACGCCCTCGCCGAGTTTCACTACCTCCGTCGTCAGCCCAGCACCGCCACGCGGGTGCTCGTTCTCGAAGATGAACGGACCACCCCAGTCGGCCGCTTCACCGACAATCGCCGCCATCGCCAGACGGTCGGCGTCCTCGTCGAATCACTCCCCGCGCTCGGTTCCACCATGCGAAACGCCGCCTTGGATGATCGCTACCGGGGCCTCGCCGAACTCGGCTGCTGTGCCGGCAAACTCGTCAACGCGGAGCTTCGCTGCATCAGCCGCGTCGTCGTGCATCCCCAGTGGCGCAGCCTCGGCCTCGCCGTCCGCCTCGTCCGCCACGCCCTCGCCACCATGACCACCCCCTACACCGAAGCCATGGCCGCCATGGGCCGCGTCCACCCCTTCTTTGAGCTCGCCGGCATGCAGGCCTACCCACGCTGGCCCCACAAGCGCGACCAGCGCCTCCGCGACGCCCTCGCCTCCGCCGGCATTGCCCTGTGGCAACTCGCAAGCGTCGAGCGGATGACGCAACACGTCGCCTCCGAGCCCACCGGCTTTCTGCGTGCCGAGCTCAAACGCTGGGCCGGCCGCAAGCACGCCACGCTTGCCGACCAGCTCGAAGCCGCCCGCCGTGACCTGCTCTGCGAGCCCGTCTATTACCTCAAAGCACGCTGGTAAAAGTCAACAAAAAAAGGAAGAACGTCATGCAATGGATCGCCCTGGCGCAACTGCGTTCGCACCCCATGAACGCCAACGCGATGCCCGACCCGCTGTATCAGAAGCTCGTCGCCAACATTCGGCGCACCGGCCGCTATCCTCCGCTCATCGTCAGACCAATGCCCCCCGGCGCGGATAACGAGAACGATCCGGACGGCCAGCCGTGCTACCAGGTGCTCGACGGTCACCATCGCTGGAAGGCCATCGCGCAGCTCGAACACGAGCGGGCGGCTTGCATGGTCTGGGAGGTCGATGATGCCGAGGCCACGCTGCTGCTGACGACGCTGAACCGGCTCAGCGGTCGTGATGATCCCAAGCGCCGAGCGGCCCTCCTCGCGGACCTTCACGAGCGTCACGGCCGGTCGGTCGAACAGCTCGCCGACCTGCTCCCCGAAACGCGCGAACAGGTCCAGCGCTGGCTGGCTGTGCAAAGCCGATTGCCCGAGCCGCGTCAGCCCCAGCCGCTGGAGCAGATGCCTGCCGCGGTGCATTTCTTCCTGTCAGGCAAGCAGAAAACGCAACTTGACGCGACGCTCGCAGCCATCGGCGGCCGCCGCGAGACGGCCCTTATGCAAGTCATCGAAGCTCACACCGCCACGATCGAGAAGGAGAACCACTGATGCCGCGACCATTCAAGAACGACACGCGCCAGGCCCGGCTGCTCATGCGGATCTACGAAGCGGAGCAGGATCCCCGCAGCGTAGCGGAGGGCTTCGACATGACACTTGAAGAGCTCGCCAAGTGGGCCGGTCAGCAGCGCACCATGCACGCGCTCAAGGGGCTTCGGCTCGTCGCCGACATGCAGACGCAGTTGATCCTCAGCCGCTACCGCCTCACCGCCGCCGCCCGACTTGTGCAGCTGGCCAATCAGGACGACAGCGGCGAACTCGCCCGCAAAGCATGCGTCGATCTTCTCAAGACCGAACTGACATTCACCACCACAGAGACGGAGGAACCGACCAAGGCCGACGCGCCGCCGATCAGCGAAACCCAGGTCCTCAAAGCCCTCGAAGAACTCGGACGCACATCGGAAAAACCTTGACGACCCTGCGCGCCTCAGGCAACGAGCCGTGACCGTAAGGGAGCGGTTGTGCGTGCGAAACTCGGATCGTCCTGAACCGCCGCGTGTGTCCTCTTCGTGCACCTCCACGATCAGCTTCTGTCGAACGCACAACCGCTCCCTTACGGTCGCGGCTCGTGATGAACGTTCGCCTTCGATCAAGCCAACCCGAAAGGAACCCCCGTGCCCGCCGACGCCACCGACAACCCGGTCCACGCCCTAGGCAACGTCATTGCCAACATCCGCCCGGTCGATCGCCGCACCCTGGCCGGGTGGCTCCGCGCGGTGCTCGGCATCAGCGTCCCGGCCCAAGGCGTCTGCCCCGGGCACAGTTCGCCCCTTGACTACCTCGAGCATGTCTTCTTCGAACATCCTGAAGATGTCATCGTCTGGGCGAACCGCGGCGGCGGGAAAACCTTCTACGGAGCCGTCGCGACCCTGCTCGATCTCCTCTTCAAGCCCGGCATCCAGGTGCGCATCCTCGGCGGCTCCCTCGAACAGTCACGCAAGATGTACGACTACCTTCGCTGGATGCTCGAACGCGAATCGCTCCGCCATCTCATCGACGGACGCATGACCGAAAAGGGCGTCCGCCTGCAAAACGGCAGCGGCGTCGAACTACTCGCACAATCCGAACGCTCCGTCAGAGGCCATCGCGTGCAGAAACTCCGCTGCGATGAGGTCGAGCTTTTCGATCGTGATGTCTGGTCCGCGGCCCAGTTCGTCACCCGCTCCGCAACCTGCGGCGGCATCAAAGTCAACGGCACCGTCGAAGTCATGTCCACCATGCACCGCCCGTTCGGCCTTATGAGCGAACTCGTCGACGAAGCGAACCAGACCCAAAGCTGGCGCGTTATCCGCTGGTGTGCCCTGGACGTCATGGACCGCTGCGAACCCGAACGCTCCTGCGAAACCTGCACCCTTTGGGAAACCTGCCAGGGCGAAGCGAAGAACTGGCGCGGTTACCTCGCCGTCGAAGATGTCCTCTCCCAGCGCCGCCGCAGCAGTGCCGCCGCCTTCGAAAGCGAGATGCTCTGCCGTCGCCCAACCCGCAGCGACTCGGTCTATCCCATGTTCGAGCCCGACGTACATGTGAAACCAATCACACCAGACCCGCGCCTCACCTGGATCGGCGGGATGGACTTCGGCCTCCGCAGCCCCTTCGTGATGCTCTGGGCGCAACTCCGCCCCACGCCCGACGGCTCGCATCAACTCGAGATCATCGACGAATACATCCAGGCCGATCGCTCTATGGAGGATCATCTCGCTGCGATGGCTGCGAAGAAGTGGCCGCAGGTGCAGTGGGTAGGTGTCGATCCCGCCGGCCATCAGCGTTCGCTGCACACCGGACAAAGCACCGTCGCATTGCTGCGTGAAGCACGTTTCCGCGTTCGCGCCAGGCGGATGAGGCTGCACGACGGGCTCGAATCCGTCCGTCGAATGCTGGAAAACGCCGAACCGTGCCATCCCGCAGATCATGCCACAAGCCCGCTACCACAAAGGGAAACGGGGGCAGTGATCGATCCACGGTGCCAGCGGCTGATCGAAGCCCTTACCTGCTATCACTTTGACGCCGACCGCCCCTGGCGCGACGAGCCCGTGAAGGACGGTTACGACCATGCCGCCGACGCCCTGCGGTACATGGTGATCAATCTAGCCGCCGGCAGCAGCACCAGAATTGTCGCCTACTGAACCCCAACCATGCCGTTTCTGAACCGGGGATGGAGAAATTGCACGCCTCGCTGAAAAACTTTCCCCCACCGCGAACCACCGGAAAAACACGGCGTATCACTACAGGAAACGATGAGGCCGACGCGGAAAAATGAAAATTCCGTGAAAAAGGGGCAGCCATCCGGTTGACACCCCTTAGACCCCCATCTATATTCCCTCTCTCGAGTGACGCACAGCAACACGCTTGTGTGACACGGCCTGCCAGGCGGTGCGACGGAAAAGTTTTTCCCAGCACCACTTGACGAGCCAGACTGAGACGCTAAGATGCTTCTCCACTCGCAAACGCCTGCCGATTCGGTTGGCGGCCCGGACTCGTTCGGGTGGTGGTTCTTTGACAAGTGAACAGTTGGGATGCCGCGAGGATGTGTGGTGTCGGTAGTGCTTTTCACGAGCCCTGCCGAGACCTGATCACCCTCTCTCTTTAGCCAGGGAGAGGAGCTCAAACATTCTCGTGAGCCTGAATATCCTTTTTAAGGAAACACCAGTGAGATGTTTGAGTTTTTAGCCTACCGAGCTTTAGCCAGCTCGGTAGCATACGGTTCTGCCTTCGGGCAGGACCTAGACCGGCTTCCTGTCAACCAACAGGAAGTTACGGATCGAATCTTCTTTTGAAGAAACCCCGCTTCGGCGGGTTCTACAAAAATCAAGTGAAGAGTTTGATCCTGGCTCAGCTTGAACGCTGGCGGCATGGCTAAAACATGCAAGTCGAACGCGAAACCACCTTCGGGTGGGATTAGAGTGGCGAACGGGCGAGTAATGCATTCCTAACGTACCCCAAGGTCAGGGATAGCTGGAGGAAACCCCAGGTAATACCTGATGACCCCGCTGGAACGCATGTTCTGACGGGCAAAGGCTTGCTGCCTTGGGATCGGGGAATGTCCTATCAGGTAGTTGGTAAGGTAACGGCTTACCAAGCCTAAGACGGGTAGCGGGTGTGAGAGCATGACCCGCCGCATCGGGACT
>JBBDRF010000063.1:0-93746 GCA_040905565.1 Phycisphaeraceae bacterium
CGTGGGAACGTAGCCGCGTACACTGCCGACATGGTCGAATTCCACGTCAAACGCTGCTTCGTTGCGATCCCGCTTGATGAGATGGTCGTCGCCGACCTCGCCGACGCCATGGCAGGTCTGACGCTGGAGGGCATGCGCCGGCCGCCGCTCGAGAATCTCCACGTCACCGTCAAATTCTTGGGCGACGTCGACGATCCGCAGATGCCTCAGATCCTTGAAGCACTTGCCACCGCCACCGAAGACGTGCCGCCGTTTGAACTGGAATTGCAGGGGCTGACGTACCTGCCCAACCCACGCCGGCCGCGGGTGCTCGCCGCAAAGCTCGATCGGCCCGCGCCCCTGCTGAAGCTGCAGCAGCAGGTGGAGGAACTCACGCACGCCATTGGATTTCAAAAGGAAGGCCGCGTGTACAATCCGCACATCACGCTCGGCCGATACCGCAAACCGCCCCGCGACGTGGTGGACCTGCAGCAGGCAAGCGAGCAACTGAAAGGAGAATCCGGCTGGCCCGTTCACTCCATGGTCCTCCTGCAATCCGTGCTGGAATCAGCCGGCCCACGCTACGTCGAACTCGCCGAATTTAAGCTGTTTTCGCCGTAGGTTTGAGAATTTCAAGAATCACGTCCGCCGCCCGCTCTCCCGCATCGTGAGATTCAAAGGCGCGGCAGACCTGATCCAGTGACGCAATCTGCGCTTCGCGCTTCGCCTCATCTTCCAGCAGGTCACTCAGTGTTTCGATGATCGGCCCGGCCTTCGCGGGTGACCCGAGGAACGGGACGAACTCGGGGACGATGTGACGCGCGCGATCACGATGCGGCCCGCCGCCGGCCACCAGATTCGGCAACGTGAACGTGCCGGTGTTCATCAACCATCGGCCAATCGCGTGCCATGTGAGCCCGTTCACCCGGTAGACGACGACCATCGGTTTGCGGTGCTGCGCGACGTGGAGCGTGGCGGTGCCGGAGACGGTGAGGACAACGTCGGACGCGCGCACGACATCGTCCATCCGACCCCGGATCAGCGTCAGGTTCTTCGGCAGGTCGTGCGCATAGCTCTGTCGCACGACCTGCTCAGCGGGCTCATCGGCGGCGGGAATAACGGCGGTCAACTCGGGGAAACGGGCCGACAACTGCTCGTAAACATGCTGCATAACCGGCCAATTGCGCACCACCTCGTCGCGACGCGACCCCGGAAGCAGCGCCAGTCTCGGTCGACCACTCGGTAGCTCAGCCTCAAGGTCGCCCGTGGAAGGCGGCGGCGAATCAAAAACAGGATGGCCGATGAACGTCGCGGCGACGTTGTGGGCGGCGAACCAGTCCGGCTCGAACGGCAGCAGACACAGCACATGGTCCGACCACTTATGTAGCCTTCGCACGCGCCAACTCGCCCATGCCCAGACCTGCGGCGCGACCAGATGCACGACGCGTCCCATGCCCGGTGCGGCGGCCCAGCGGCGTTTGACCATCCGGCAAATCGCCCAGTTCGCAGCCGGCGAATCGGTGGGCACGTGAAGCGCGACGGGCTGCGCATCCACCCATTTTTTCAGGCGTTTCAGGCGTGCACGGTGCGCCAGGGCCTGGCTCGCGGCACCGGCTCCCATGACCGATCGCGTGGTGCTGGTCTCGATCAGCTCAGCCCCCGCGGCCTGCATGCGCGGGCCTCCCATGGCGTAGATGCGCAGGGTGGGATCGCGACGCAGCAGGGCGGCGATGACAGGGGCGGCGTGTTCGTCGCCGCTGGGCTCGAAGGCTGTGAACAGAATGACCGGGTCGTGAGGCATGCGGCATACTGCACCCGAGCGAAGGTGCGATGTCAATCTGGTCTGCGGCGTGGGTTGGGGTAGGATGTGTCACGACACGAACTTTTCACGCGAAGCGAGATCGATATGCAGCGGACGGAAACAGAAGGCATCGTCATCAGTTGTGACTTCTGCGGGACGGACTGGGACCCCTATGACACCAGCTACGCGAACCCGATGGTCGAAGGCCATCACGGCTCGGTGATGTGTTTAGCTTGTATGAAGCGTGCCCTGGCGGAGATTCAGGCATGGGAGTCGGCGTTCGACTGCCCGATGTGTTTGCAGCATCACGAAGCGGGGACGGAGGCGTGGACGCATCCGGAGCCGGGCGATCAGCCGGGCATCAACGCGGGGGCGGTGGTCTGCCGACCGTGCATCCGCCAGGCAGCGGGGCGGTTTAATAAGGATACCGATGTGGCCTGGAAGTGGGAGCATTGAGGGCGAGCTCCTAGATGATGATCACCGTACCAAGGTTTTGGTGAGGGAAACGTCATGCGCTATCTCGCGATCCTGCCGCTGTTGCTTCTGCTGGCGATGACTTCCGGGAGCGGGAAGCCGATTGATGATCGAGAACGCGCTTTTGAGGTGCCGGGGGGCGGGAGGCTGTTTTACGAGCGGCAGGAAGGGGAAGCAGGGCCTGAAGTCGTGGGGATTAGTTACAGCGGTCCCGCGGAGTGGCTCGTGGCGCAGGAGCATCCGCGGTCGCACTGGCACAAACTGCCTGCGCTGGAGAGAATCGAGTTCGTCGACACCTCGGTGACCAGTGAGCAGATTGAATACGTGGCGCAGCTCGAATCGGTCACGCGTGTAAGGTTCTGGACTTGCGACTATGAGGCGAACGCCTTGCGCCCGCTGGGAAAGATGACGTGGCTGAAGGGCCTTGAAATCGACTTCAGCTCCTTCAGAGTCAATGACTTTACGGACTTGAAGCCACAGCCCGAGTTTTGTGACTTCATCGGCAAGCTGGTCAACCTGCAGTCCTTGGACCTGTGCGTGGGAGAAAGCGTGCCGATCGGCGAGGAGACCTTTCGCGCGATTACCAAACTTGAGAACCTGCGTGAGCTCAATATCCGGCTGCAGGAACTGGATGCTGAGACGCTGGGTCTTGTAAGCAAGTTGTCACAGCTCGAGTTTTTCCGTTTTGAGGGGCTTGAGAATCCGTTGCCTCTGCTTGAAGGGCTTCGCGGTCACAGGCGGCTGAAGACGCTCTTTGCCAGCCGTGTCGATGATCGCCACCTGGCTACTCTGGCGAGTTTGGCATCGCTTGAAATGCTTTCGCTAGATGGTAAGTCGATCGGCTCGCTTGCGCCGCTCGCGAATCTGACGAACCTGAGATCGCTTATGATGAGGTTCCACGCCTATAAGGCTGAGGAACTGGGCTGGATGCAGGAACTGCCGCAGCTTGAGATGATCAGCGTGTGGGGATCTCTTGGGGAGGACCTCTCACTTGAGGGGTTGCGCGGCCATGAAGGGCTTAGGAAGTTATGGTTCTACTATGTTCGTCTGAGCGTTGAGGACCTTGAGGTTCTGGCGTCGATGCCGAATTTGGAAAAGCTGTTGGTTGGCAACGAGCCCGATTCGGAGTGGCACGTTGCTGCGAAGCGGCGGTTGGCTGGGGTGGAAATCTACACGAGAAGGTAGCGTTGTGGCGGGAGTTTTGGCGATCGTGCCTTCCGGTGTTGTTTTTAGCTGACTGCCTCCTTGCCAGTCTTTGTCATCTGTTGCGTAAGTCGTTGATCTTCGTTGGTAGTCCACGTTGAACGACCTTCCGCGGCGGGCGAGTCAAGTCGTGACGCCGGACCGCTCCCTTACGGTCGCGGCTCGTATTCGACGGTGCGTTGTATCCTGAGAGTGCACGGTCGCGGCTCGTGGTGGGTGTTTGTGGTGGTGGTTGGTGTGTCGCACCGGGGGGGGGCTGAGGGGTGAAGGGGGGTTGGGGACGATGGCGTGGGGGAGGTGGCGCGCGTGTGATGTGGGCATGGTACGTTCTGCGATGGAAGGGCGGCGGATTGGTGACCTACCTGCACGCGAACAGGTGGAGGCCTATCTCACGCAACAGACGGGGCGGCCGGTGCGGTGCCAGTCGATGGAGGTGCTGGGGCCGGTGAAGGGGCAGAAGGGCTATCAGTACGGGACGCCGGTGCGTGTGCAGTTTGATTGCGACGGTGAGCAGCGGCAGGCGGTGCTGCACACGATCCAAGCTAGTGAATTTGGACACGAACGGTTCACCGACCGGGCGGCGATTCTGCTTTGGAGCCATCGGGCATTCAATCGGCTGGATCGTCATGTGCGGAGTTTGGATGTGGGAGCGTTTGATCGTCACGGGGAGATGATGTCGCTGAGCGAGGCGACGGAGTTTTTTCTGCTGACGGAATATGTGCCCGGCCATGAGTATGCGGAGGATCTGGATCGGCTGGGCAGGGGCGGGGAGCTTACCGAGCACGATTACGGTTTCGCCGATGCGTTGTGCGATTATCTGCTGCACATTCATCAGTTGCGGGGCGATCAGCCTCACTGGTACACGCGGCGGATTCGTGAACTGGTGGGGCATGGTGAGTGCATCATGGGGTTGATCGATACATTCGACGATCCGGAAGTGGCGAGCGCGGGGGAGCTTGAATCGATTGAACGGCGGGCGGTGGTCTGGCGATGGCGGCTGAAGGATCGGACGCATCGGCTGAGGCAGGTGCATGGCGATTTTCATCCATGGAATATTCTGGTGCAGGATCACGGCGCGTTCTACGTGCTGGACCGGTCACGCGGTGAGTGGGGGGATGCGGCGGACGACGTGATTGCTTTGACGATGAATTATCTGTTCATGGCGATGCAGCAGACGGGTCGGTGCGAGGGGCCGTTGGGTGAGTTGTTTTACCGGTTCTGGGATCGGTACCTGGCGGGCAGCGGTGACGAGGAGATGCTTGCGGTGGCGGCACCATTCGTGGCGATGCGCGGACTGGTGATGACGCATCCGCGGTGGTACCCGAATGTGTCGAAGGAGGTCAGGCGGAAGCTGATGCGGTTGGTGTCGCGGGTGCTGGATGCGAAGACGTTCGAGCCGAGGCACGTGAATGACTATCTGCGGTGACCGGGCGAACGCAGGGGCGGAAGGGTGGGCGGTGTGGCTGACGGGGCTACCTGCTTCGGGGAAGAGTACGATCGCAAGGCAGGTGGTGAAGATTCTGGAACAGCGCGAAGCGGCGGGCATGATGGGGGGGGTGGAGGTTCTGGAATCGGATGCGTTGCGGGAGTGTCTGACGCCTGGTGCGGGGTACGGGGAGGCGGAGCGGGATCTTTTTTATGCCGCGGTGGCGTGGATGGGCGTGCTGCTGACGCGGCACGGGGTGAATGTGGTTTATGACGCGACGGCGCATCGGCTGCGGTATCGAGAGGCAGCACGGCAGGCGATTCCAAGGTTCGTGGAGGTGTGGGTGCGGTGTCCGGTGAGGGTGTGTCGGCAGCGGGATCGTAAGGGGATTTATGCAGCAGCGGAGCGGGGCGAGGCGGAGCAGGTGCCGGGCGTGGGGGTTGAATATGAGGCGAATGAACGGGCGGAGGTGATTGTCGACGCGGAGCGTGAATCGGCGGAAGCGGCAGCGGGGCGGATCGTCCAAGCGTTGGAAAAGCGTGGGTGGCTGGATGGCGTCCTGGGGATAAAGGGGTGAGCGATGATTTTTCCGACGACGGGGACGACGCTGTCGCAGTTGGTGAGGCGGTGCGCGCCGGCGGCGAAGCTGTTGACGCAGCTGGGGATCGACTGGCGGACGCATCGTCATGCGACGCTTGCGGAGGCGGCGGCGCATGCGGGCGTTGAGCCTCGGGCGGTGCTGGAGGTGATGCTGGCGGCGGATGTGCCGAGGCGGCCGCCGAGTTCGCGCGACTGGCACTCGGCACCGCTGGAGGATCTGGCGGACCACGTGGTGGCGACGCATCACACGTATCTGCGGCAGGTGATGCCTCGGATCAGTCTGTTGATCGAGAAGGCGGTGCGCGATCACGGTGAACAGCATGCGGAGCTGCGGGCGATACGTGAAGTCTTCGCAGAGTTTCGGGAGGAGATGCAGCGATACCTGGTGAACGAGGAGGAGGTGCTGTTCCCGCTGATTCGGCAGTTGGCGATGGCGCAGAAGCATCGTGGCATGTTCGCGGGAACGGTGGACCAGTCGGTGGCGGATGTGCGGGCGGAGTATCGGACGGCGGATGCGGCGCTGGCGCGGCTGCGGGAGCTGACGCGCGAACTTCATCCTTCGCCCGATGCGTCGACGAGCTACCGGGCGCTGATTGAAGAGCTGCGCCAATTGGAGCGGGATATGCAGCGGCATGAACAGCTTGAGAAGGAGGTGCTGTTTCCCAGGGCGATGGCGGTGGAGGAGGCGTTGATGCGTGAGTCGGGCTGAGGGTGAAGCAGAGACGGTGAATGATGCGAAGAGGAGGCTGAGTGATGATTGCGGAACCTAGACCGATTGTGCTTGTGACCGGCAGCAGTGGGCTGATCGGGACGGCAGTGATTGAGAAACTCAAGGAACGTTACAAGGTGGTGGGGCTGGACATTGTGGGGCCGAAGGAGCGGCCTGAGCACACGGCATTTGTGCGGTGTGATATCAGCAGCGACGAAGGGGTGCAGACGGCGCTGGATCAGGTACGGCAGGAGCATGGGGAGCGCATTGCGGCGGTGATTCATCTGGCGGCGTATTACGACTTCAGCGGCGAGCCAAGCGATAAGTATGAGCAGATCACGGTGCGCGGCACGCAACGGCTGCTGCGGAAGCTGAAGCAGTTTGAGCATGTGGGGCAGTTCATCTTCTCCAGCACGATGCTGGTGCATGCGCCGAGCGAGCCGGGCGTGGCGATGAGCGAGGAATGGCCGTTGCAGCCGAAGTGGGCGTACCCGGTTTCTAAGGTGCAGACGGAGGAGGTGATCCTGCGGGAGCATGAGATGATCCCGTGCGTGATTCTGCGGATTGCGGGGGTGTATGACGACTATGGGCATTCGCTGCCGTTGTCGCAGCAGATGGCGCGGATTCATGAGCGGACGCTGACGTCGCATGTGTTCCCCGGTGATTTGTCGCATGGGCAGGCGCTGGTGCATCTGGAGGATCTGGCGGAGGCGATGGTGCAGACGGTGGATCGGCGTGAGCAGCTTGAGGATGAGCTGGTGCTTTTGATCGGCGAGCCGGAGACGATGAGCTACGGCGAGCTGCAACGCCGACTGGCGGAGTTGATCCACGGCGAGAAAGCGTGGCGGACGCAGCGGATTCCCAAGTGGTTCGCGGCGGCCGGTGCGTGGGTGCAGGAGAAGATGCCGCGTGCGGTGGGCGATCCGTTCATCAAGCCTTGGATGATCGGGATGGCGGACGATCATTATGAGCTGGACATTGGGCGAGCGAGGCGGCTGCTGAACTGGAAGCCGGTGCATCGTCTGGCGGAGACGTTGCCGAAGATCGTGGCGTCGCTGCGTGAGGACACGGTGGGGTGGTACAAGGCCCACAAGCTTCCGGTGCCCAAGGAGGTGAAGCAGCAGGCGGAGCGTGAGCGGGCGCTGGCGGAGAAGGAGCATCGGGCGGCGGAGCAGCGGCGAAGAAGCGAGCGTGAGCGGGCGCAGCATTGAGCTGTGAATTGAGGGGGAGGCATGAAGCCGCACAATGATCTGGGGCAAGCGGTGGGGGATCCGTTTCCCAATCGCGGCGGCGAGACGGTCTGGGCGCACCTTGCGAACGCAGCGGTGGGGCTGTGGCTGGTGACGAGCCCGGCGGCGTTCGGATACGCGGGGACGCCGATGGCGTGGAGCGATCATGTGTCGGGGTTGTTGTTGATCGTGTTCGGCCTGGCCTCGGTATCGCCGAGGCGATGGTGGGGGCCCTGGGCGGCGTTCGTGGTGGGGTTGTGGTTGCTGTTTGCGCCGCTGGTGCTGTGGAGCGAATCGGCGGCGGCGTATGCGAACAGCACTTTGGCGGGGATTGTGGCGATCGCGTTGGCGCTGGTGGTGCCGCGGACGCTGGGCTCGCAGGAGTTGGAGCCGGATTTGCCGCCGGGCTGGTCGTTTAATCCGTCGTCGTGGGTGCAGCGGGTGCCGATTGTGGCGCTGGCGTGGGTGAGCTTCATGGCTTCGCGGTACCTGGCGACGTATCAGTTGGGGTACGGGCCGCAGGCGTGGGATCCGGTATTTGTGGAGGGCACGCGGAATGTGTTGGAATCGGAGGTGAGTCAGGCGTTCCCGATTTCGGATGCGGGGCTGGGGGCGGTGGCGTATGCGATGGAAGCGTTGGTGGGGTTGATGGGCAATTCGAGCCGATGGCGGACGGCGCCCTGGCTGGTGGCGTTGTTCGGGGTGCTGGTGGTGCCGCTGGGCGTAGTGAGCATCGTGTTGATCATGCTTCAGCCGTTGGCCGTGGGGGCGTGGTGTTTCCTGTGTCTGGTGACGGCGGTGACGATGTTGATCATGGCGTGCCTGGCGCTGCCCGAGGTCGTGGGGATGGTGCAGTACATGGACTGGACGCGGCGGCAGGGACGCTCGGTCTGGCACACCTTCTGGCACGGCGGGCCGATGTACGGCGGCGTCGAGGCGGCGCCGGTGAAGCTGACCGATCCCGTCGGCCGAATCGTCAGCGGGATGGTCAAGGGGGCGACGGCGGCGTGGTCGCTGGTGGCCAGTGCGGTGGTGGGCGTGTGGCTGCTGCTGGCGCCGGTGATGTTGGAACTCGAAGGGGCGGTGGCCGACGCGCACTATCTGGTGGGGGCATTGGTGGTCACGGTGTCGGTGTTGGCGATGGCGGAAGTCGCGCGCACACTGCGATGGGTGAACCTGCTGCTGGCGGCGGCGATCGCGGCAAGCCCGTGGGTGCTCACCGGCAGCAACGAAGAAGGCCGCTGGGCGGCGCTGGCGGCGGGCGTGGTGCTGATCGTCGTGACGATCCCACGTGGGCCGATCCTGTGCCGGTACGGATGGTGGGAACGATGGATCTTCTAACGAAAGGACAGCGATGAGCGATCACGTTTACAAGCACGTCGAGGTGACCGGGTCGTCGACGGAATCGATCGAGGACGCGGTTAAAAAGGCCGTCTCGCGCGCGTCGCAAACGCTGCGGCACTTGCGGTGGTTTGAAGTGCTCGAGACACGCGGCCACATCGAAGAAGGCAAGGTCGCACACTGGCAGGTCACCGTAAAAATCGGCTTCACCCTGGATTGATCGAGCTATGTGAAGTGTGATCAGCGACGCTTCGGGCCTCGCATTCGCCCCCCTTTGCGTTGCTTGCCCGGTGTCGCCACAATGGAAGGCTTCTCCGAATGACAACGACTCTTCGCAACAAGTGGTGACGGCAATGGCTGAGCATGCGGTGGTATTGATTCCCGGCGACGGCATCGGACCGGAAGTGGCAGCGGCGGTGCGGCGAATCCTGGACGCAGCGGGCGCACCGTTGCGATGGATCGAACGCCAGGCGGGCCTCGCCGCACTGGAGGCCGGAGCGGAGGTGCTGCCCGCCGAAACCGTCGACGCCATCCGCGAACATCACGTCGCGCTCAAGGGTCCCTGCACCACGCCCGTCGGTGAAGGGTTCAAGTCGATCAACGTTCAGCTGAGGCAGACGCTGAACCTCTACGCAGCCGTGCGCCCGGTGCGGAGCCTGGAGGGCGTACCGACGCGGTTTGAGAATGTCGACATGGTCGTCGTCCGTGAGAACACGGAGGGCCTGTACAGCGGCGTGGAAAACGAGATCACGCCCGGCGTCGTCACCAGCCTCAAGGTCGCCACCGAGAAGGGCTGCCGACGCATCGCCCGCTACGCCTTTGAATACGCCAGGCGGACCGGCCGTAAGAAGGTGACCGTCTTCCACAAAGCCAACATCATGAAGCTGACCGACGGGCTGTTCATTCGAACGGCGCAGCAGGTCCACGCCGACTACAGCGATATCGCGTATGAGGAAGTCATCATCGACGCCGGCTGCATGAAGATCGTGCAGGATCCGACGCAGTTCGATGTGTTGCTGATGGAGAACCTCTACGGCGACGTCGTCAGCGATCTGTGTGCGGGCCTCGTCGGCGGCCTCGGCGTGGTGCCCGGTGCGAATATGGGCGAAGAAATGGCGGTGTTCGAAGCGGTGCACGGCTCCGCGCCCGACATCGCCGGCAAGGACATGGCCAACCCCCTGGCGCTGCTGATGAGCGGCGTGATGATGCTCAACCACCTCGCCACCAGCCGCGACGATGCCGACTGCCGCGCCGTCGCGAAGAAGGTCAAGCAGGCCTACAACCAGACCCTCGCCGACGGTCAGAAGACGCGCGACATCGGCGGCGACCTTGGGACTAGCGCCTGGGCCGACGCCGTCATCGAACGGTTGTAAAGACGGCCACGATACGAGCCGCGACCGTAAGGGAGCGGTCCGGCGTTCGACCTCCACAGGCCGGCCCCGATGCTGTGTAAGCGCTTACTTTCGCCTGCAACGTTCCGCGTTCCCGTCACCCAACCGCTCCCTCACGGTCGCGGCTCGTTATCAACGTTGCGACGGGCTTGAAGCCTACGGTTCCAGGCAGAAAGTGATCAGCGCCTTCGTGGGTTGATCGGCTTCGATGTCGTGCTTCACGTTCGGCTTGAGCGCCATGATCGAGCCCGGCTTCAGCGTGTGCGATTGGCTGGCGTGGACGGTCAGGCGCCCTTCGAGCACGTGGATGGTGGTATTGCCATCGAGCACGTGGTCGGGAATCTTCGACCCTTCGTTGAAGCAGAAAAGCCCGACGGTCATCGGCCCGTGTCGAAATATCGCCATCTCCCGGTGGCCCTGGTGGCGCGGCTCATCGGGCTCGCGCACCAGGTCGGCCGCGGCCTGTTCGATGTCGAAAACCTGTTCATCCTCGGCAAAGCGGACCGAGGGATGTTCCCGCAGGCGTGATGAACCGTCAGGCATCGCAGTCTCCATCAAGTGAAATCAAACTCTGTCGCGAGCGTTGTGGACGCCGACGCTCTCGGCACAATGGGCGCAACAGAAGAAACGCCCTTCGCCTTCGATGCCGTGACCGATGATGCGGCAGTTGCAGTGGCCGCAACGCGGTGCCATCGATTCAATGGCGCATTCGAAGCTGTCGAAGGTGTGCGCTTCGCCGTGCTGCACAACGTCGAAGGTTTTGTCGTAATCGTTTCCGCAGGTTTCACAACGTGGCATGAGATAGTCCCCCTTTTCCCAGAAGTATAGGCAAGGACTCGGCGGGGTTGCGGTCGCACGCCGTTCCGAGCTGGAGGGCGTTGTAGCGCCCTGGATCGGTTATAATGCAGAAACTGAAAATTGCCGTACGCGGCGCAACGAAAGGATAGTGATGAGCAGAGTTACCGGATTTTCGACCGTTCTGATGGCCGCAATGGTGGTGGGAATGGTCGCGGCATCGCCCGTGCAGGCCGAGGATGTCGATCGCGCCAGGCAGGTGCTTGATCGCATGGCGGCACATTACGGCACGCTTGATGATGTCAGCTACGAGCTGCGGATGCATTCAAAGCAGAAGGTTGGGCCTCAGGAGATGGAGCGCGAGGTTCTGATGGACGTCAAGCTCAGGCAGCCGAACTCGGTCAGCCTTGATGTTCGCAACGCAGAAGCGCCGGGGGAGCCGAGCTTTCAAATTCGATCCGACGGCGAATCGCTCGGCGTCTTCCACGGTGAGCAGAACCGCTACAGCGTTGAGGATGCTCCCGAGTCGCTCGAGGCGCTCACCTCCTCACCGCTGCTGATGCAGGCCACGCAGGGATTGCTGGCTTTGGCGATCGCGCCGCTGACGGACGAACCCCTCGGCGAAATGCTCAGCGATGCCGACTCGATGACCTTCGCCGGCACGCGTGAGTTCGAAGGCACCGAGTACGACGTGGTGCGGCTGGAGAACGAGGGCGCCTTCGCCTTCGATCTGTACCTGACGCAGGGCGACACCCCCCGGCTGCGGCAGGTGGTAATCGATCTCTCAGCTGCGGTGGCGCAGGCACAGGCGGCAGGCCAGCCGATCGAGTCCGCTGAGGCTTCATTCCAGATCAACAACTGGCAGGCGAACACGGGTCTGGACGATGCCGCTTTTGCCTTCACCGCTCCGGAAGGCGCGGAGGAAGTGGCGTCGCTGACCGAGCGTCCCAAGCATCCGCTGACCGGCAGCGAAGCGAGTGCGTTTGAGCTTGAGGAGATGGGCGGTGAGAACCGCACGCTTGCCGCTCACGCCGGGAAGGACATCGTGATCCTCGATTTCTGGGCGACATGGTGCGGCCCGTGCGTCAGCGCGATGCCTTTGATTCTGGAGGTCGCTTCGGAGAACAAAGACAACAACGTGGTGCTTTACGCGGTGAACCAGCGCGAAACCGAAGAAGAGGTGCAGGCGTTCCTTGAAGAGCACGGCATGGACATCGACCATGTGCTGATGGATCGCCAGGGCCAAGTCGCGCAGAGCTACGGCGTGGAGGGCATTCCGCAGACGGTCGTCATCGGCAAGGACGGGAAAATCCACAACATTCATGTGGGCTTCTCGCCTGACCTGAAGAAGCGTCTGCAGGCGGACATCGAAGAACTGCTCGCCGCCGAGTAAGCCGACGCCCGTTGTATTGATCGATCGGAGGCTCACGTTCTCAGAACGTGGGCCTCTTTTTTTGTGTGGGGGATCAGCGTTTGGGCCAGGTTTCCAGCAGGTGCGTGAGGAGCCTGACGCCGAAGCCGGTGGGGCCGGGCGTGTAGATGGGGTGAGGCCGATCGCTGGTGGCGGTGCCGGCAATGTCGAGATGGACCCATTTGTCGGTCGGCTGCACGAAGCGTTCGAGGAAGGCTGCGGCTGTGCAGGCGCCGCCGGCGCGGCCGAGGGGTGCGTTGACGACGTCGGCGTGGGTGGATTCCAGCGCGTCGCGATGTTCTTGCGTCAACGGCATGTGCCAGAGCTGTTCGCCGGATTTGCCGGCGGCGTCGCGGACGCGGTCACGCAGGGTGTCGTCGGCGCAGAAGAGGCCGGCCATGTGGTCGCCCAGCGCAGCCACGATCGCACCGGTGAGCGTGGCGAGATCGATGATGGCCGCGGGCTTGAACTTGCGGCTGGCGTAGTGCAGGGCGTCGGCGAGGACGAGGCGGCCCTCGGCGTCGGTGTTGGTGACTTCGACGCTGACGCCGTTGGGGTATTCGAGGATGTCGTCGGGCCGATAGGCTTCGTCGGAGATGGCGTTTTCGGCGGCGGGCAGCAGGGCGATGACGTGGCAGGGCAGGTCGCGGTTGCGGATGGCGTGCATGGTGCCGAGCACGGCGGTGCCGCCGGACTTGTCGTACTTCATCGACCGCATGCCGTTGTTGATCTTCAGCGAAAGCCCGCCGGTGTCGAACGTGAGCGTCTTGCCGATCAGCACGACGGTCGGCGCGTTCGCCTTCTTGCTGCGATACTCAAGCTGAATCATGCAAGGCTTGTGATCCGAAGCCTGACCGACGTTGATGAGCCCGACGAACTTGTTTTTCTTGAGCGCGTCGCCTCGGAAGACGGTGCACTTGAGGCGGCTGCCCTTGCCCGACGCAAGCTTCTTCGCCTGGTCGGCGATGTAGTAAGGGGTCGCGACGTTGGGCGGGGTGGCTTGCAGTTCACGCGCGAAGTTGGTCGATTCAGCGAGGGCGGCCCCTTCGCCGATAGCGCGGCGTGTCGCGGCGTCAGCGCTGCGCAGTGTCAGCGTGGTCGGCTTGGCGTTGCCGTTCTTCTTGAAGCGTTCGTAGCGGAAGGCCGCGAGGCCGAGGCCCTCGGTGAAGGCGGAGGCGACGGTCTTCGCATCAAGCGTCTTCTTCACTGTGGGCGACAGCACCAGTTCCACGCTCGCCAGTTGCCTTGCATGCAAAGCAGCGGTCACCTTGCCGGCGGCCACGCGCACGATCTGTGGATCGTTCTTCTCGGTCTCGCCGATGCTGAGCACGATCACGCGGTCGCGCCCTTCGCCGATCTCCACGAAGCTGCCGACGTCGCCGGTGAACTCCGGCCGTTTGCGGGCGGTTTCGAATGCCTTGGCAAGGCGGTCATCTTCCGGACGATCGGCGGCGGTGACCCGTTTGAGCTTCGGCACGAGAAGGATGGTCGCGTCGATCGAGCCGGGCTTGCCGCTGCGGAGTGTCGTGTTCATTTTTTTTGCGTTCGAAAACATTATCGGGCGATCGAAGATCGCCGATGACGTGGTCTCAGTAGCGGGCGCCGGACCGCTCCCTTACGGTCGCGGCTCGTGGTCGGGCGCGCGCCGCAAACGGTGGGGGGGGTCAGCCGTCGGGTTGAAGGACGCTCATGAACGCCTTCTGGGGGATGTCGACGGAACCGACGCGTTTCATGCGTTTCTTGCCGGCTTTCTGCTTCTCCAGCAGTTTTCGCTTTCGGCTGACGTCGCCGCCGTAGCACTTGGCGGTGACGTTTTTGCCCATGCTCTTGATGGTTTCGCGGGCGATGACCTTGCCGCCGATGGCCGCCTGGAGGGGGATCTCGAACTGGTGACGTTCGATCTCTTTCTTGAGCTTGACCAGCAGGCTGCGGCCGCGCTGCTCGGCTTTGTCGCGATGGCAGATGAGGCTGAGCGCGTCGACGGGGTTGCCGTTAATGAGCACGGAAACTTTAACGAGGTTGTCTTTTCGGTAGCCGACCAGTTCGTAATCCATGGTGCCGTAGCCGCGCGTCATGGATTTGAGCTTGTCGTAGAAGTCGAAAATAATCTCGCCCAGCGGCAGTTCGTACTCGAGAATCTGGCGGGTCTTCGAGAGGAACTGCTGCTTGCGGTAGGTGCCACGGCGGGCTTCGCAGAGCTTCATGATGTCGCCGAGGTGTTCGGACGGCGTGATGAATTCGACGTGGACGATGGGCTCGCGGATTTCCTGCACGTGCGTCGGGTCGGGCAGTTCGGCGGGGTTGTGGATCTCGAAGACGGAGCCGTCGGTGTGGAGCACTTCGTAGGTGACGGTGGGCGCGGTCTGGACGATATCCATGTGGCCTTCGCGTTCGAGGCGTTCCTGGATGATGTCCATGTGTAGCAGGCCGAGGAATCCACAGCGGAAGCCGAAGCCGAGCGCTTCGTTGGATTCGGGGGCGTAGGTGAACGAAGCGTCGTTGAGGTGCAGGCGGGTGATGGCTTTGCGGAGGTCTTCGAAGTCGCTGCCGCCGGTGGGGTAGAAATCGCAGAAGACGACGCGTTGGGGTTCGCGGTAGCCGGGCAGGGGCTCGTCCGCGGGGTGAACGTCGCTGGTGATCGTGTCGCCGATGTTCACTTCGTCGAGCGTCTTGATGGCGGAAACGACGAAGCCGACTTCGCCCGCTTCGAGCCGCTGCACGCGGACGGGCTTCGGCGTGTTCTTGCCGAGCTCGGTGATATTGTACGTTCGGCCGGTGCCCATCATGCGGATGCGATCGCCGACATTAAGGGCGCCGTTGAACACGCGGACATACGTCACCACGCCTCGATAGTCGTCGTAAACGCTGTCGAAGATGAGCGCCTGGGCTTTGGCGTCGACGGTGCCGGTGGGGCCGGGCAGCTGTTCGCAGAGGGCGCTGAGCAGTTCGGGGATGCCGAGGCCGCTCTTGGCGGAGCAGCGCAGACAGGTGAGCGCATCGAAGCCGAGGACGGCTTCGAGTTCGTCGGCGATCTCGTCGGGGCGGGCGGCGGGGAGGTCGACTTTGTTGAGCACGGGGATGATATCGAGATCCTGCTCGATGGCGGCGTAGGCGTTGGCGACGGTCTGGGCCTCGACGCCCTGGGCAGCATCAACGACCAGCAGGGCACCTTCGCACGCTTTCAGGGCTCGGGAGACTTCGTAGTGAAAATCGACGTGGCCGGGCGTGTCGATAAAGTTGAGCATGTACTGCTCACCTTTGTGCTCGTGGAGCACTGTGACAGCCGAGGCCTTGATCGTGATGCCGCGTTCACGTTCAAGGTCCATTTCGTCAAGCATCTGGCCGTGCATCTCCCGCTCGGTGATGGCACCGGCGGATTGGAGGATGCGGTCGGCCAGCGTGCTCTTGCCGTGGTCGATATGCGCGATGATGGAAAAGTTTCGGATCTTCATGGTGTTCTGAGTCGAGCATTTTAGCACGCTCAAGGTCTTACCGCACGTGGCGTGTTGGCGGACGCGTTGTGGGCGGTTGGTGAATGCGGCGGTGCGCGCGCTGAAAACCCCGGGTTGGGCCGAGGCTCAACCGCGGGGCTTGGGAAGGGTGGGGCAGGGTAAGCGGTTAGAAGCCTTGCTCGTCTTCGAAGGGGTGATCGTTGCCGCCGGCGTCCTGCTCGAGCATTTTGCGGAGGTAGCCGTTCTCGCGGCGGGTGGCTTCAAGATCGAACATCAGGTACTTGATAGACAGGCGAAGGTAGTCCAGGCTTTCCTGAAGATCGCTGACCGTTCGGCGGATCTTCTTATGGCGGCTCTGCGTCTGGTGGGCCAGCTTCTCAAGCTTCTCGCGCTCGCTCGGCGGCAGCGTCGAAATCTCGCCCATCAACTCCGCAAGCTTCGTCTGAAAAATCTTCTCGTCCATATCTTTGCGTCCTCTTCGGCTAATCAGTTTCGTGCGACAGCCTGAAGAGGAACAAGGACGCTGCCAACGCGGATGCCGGGAGGAGGGTTGTCTGTAAATGTCTATCGTTGTGACTGTTAACGAGTTTGTGTGGTGGGTCGGCGCATTGCCGACCGTGCCGGATGTTGTTCTGGCACAACATCAAGGTGGGGCGGGTGGTGGTGTGAGCACCACGGAGGCGTTGGCGATGTTAGCCAACCAGGCGCACCGTCAATAACGAGCCGCGACCGTAAGGGAGCGGACCGGTGCCAGGCTTTGGCGCGGATCGGGACAGCTGTGTCGCCATCCGGCCGGCGTACGACGGCGTGCGCAAAGGTTGAACGCACATCCGCGGCTCGTATCGACGCAAAGGGGCGTCGCAGGCTCACTGCTCGATGCGGGGGTCGACGAGGTGATAGGCGACGTCGACGAGGAGGTTGAACACGATCAGCAGCGTGGCGTAGACGAGGACGACGCCCATGATCAGGAACAGGTCCTTGTTGATCACCGCGGCGACGAAGTGCTCGCCCATGCCGGGGATGTTGAAGACTTCTTCGACGACGAACGAGCCGGTCATCGCAGCGGCGGCTGCGGGGCCAAGAAAACTCAGCACCGGCAAAAACGCCACCTTCAGCGCATGCACCCGAACCACGCGGCCCGGCGGCACACCCTTGGCGCGGGCGGTGCGGACGAAGTCGCTGTTGAGCACTTCGATCATGCCCATGCGCGTCAGCCTGGCGATGTAGGCGGCGAACGGCAGCGAGAGCGTGATGGCCGGCAGGAGCATCTGCTGAGGTGAGCCCCAACCGACCGGGAGCCAACCGAGGTTCACCGTGAAGATCAGCAGCAGCAGTGAACCGGTCACGAAGGTCGGCAGGGAGATGCCGACCAGGGCCACAGCGAGTGTGGCATTATCCATCACACCCCCTTTACGCACGCTGCCGATCACGCCGGTGGTGACGCCGATGAGGACGGCGAAGAGGATGGCGCCGAGTCCGAGCTGGAGGCTGACGGGGAGGGCGCTGCCGATGATCTCACTGACGCGCCAATCTTTGGCGCGGAGGGAGGGGCCGAGGTCGCCCTGGAGGGCGTTGCCGAGGTACTCCCAGTAGAAGACCCACTGGTTGTCGAGGTTGTACTGGGCGAGCATGGCTTCGCGGATTTCGGGGGAGGGCTGGCGTGCGTCGTCCATCTCCAGCGGGTTGCCGGGGATCATCCACGCCAGCAGGAACGTGACGGTGTAGATGATCAGCAGCAGGAAGGGAAGCTGGACCAGTCGCCAGAAGATCAGTCGTGTCATGGCTGCACCTCCGCCTGTTCTGTGGCGGGGGCGGAGCCGGGGCCTCGCATGTGTTTGTACATTTGCAGGTTTCGCGGGTGCATGCTGACGCCCTGGACTTCGTCGGGGTCGAACAGGTGGGAGACGCGGTAGACGTAGATGGGGACGATGGGGACGACTTCCTCGAGCATGTAGCGTTCGGCCTCGGCGAGCAGTTCCAGACGTTCTTCCGGATCGCGTTCGGCCTCGGCTTCATCGAGCAGCGCATCGTAATGTTCGTCGGCCATGAAGGAGTTGTTGTGCGGGTTGCCGCTCCGCAGCAGGTCGAGCATGGTGGTGGGATCGCTGTAGTCGCCGAACCAGCCGTTGCGGGCGATGTGGAAGTCGCCCTGACGCCGGCGCTCCAGGAATGTGGGCCATTCCGAGGGTTCCAGGCCGATGCTGATGCCCAACTCCTGCTGCCACGCCCGGCTGACGACCTGGGCGACGCGCTCATGGCCGCCGCCTGTGTTGTAGGTGAGTGTCAGGGGCGGGAAGCCTTCCCCGTCTGGATAGCCGGCCTCGGCGAGCAGCTCGCGCGCCTGGTCGGGATCGTAAGGTAAGCCGGCGGGGGAATCGTAACCTTCGACGACGTCCGGCGGGACGAACGTGGTGGCGGGGCGCTGGTTCATCCGCGTCACGTTGCGACCGATCGGCTCCTTGGCCACGGACATGGCCAGGGCTTTGCGCACACGCACATCGCGCATGGGGTTCTCGTCGACGTTCGGCACGTTCTCCTGCATGTTCATAGAGAAGTAGTAGGTGCCGAAGGCGCTGAAGGAGTGGACGTCGTTGCGCTCGCCACGCTCCTGGGCGTCGATCAGATCGGGCAGAAAGCTGAGCGGTTCGACGCCGACCGCCAGATCGATCATGCCGGATTCGTAGGCGACGAAAAGGGGGGGATAATCGGAGAATCGAAGGAACTGAAGCGTTTCAAGGGCGACCTCGTCCACGTTCCAGTAGTGCTCATTGCGGGTCATGTAGATGTCGCGCTTGAAGCGCCAGTCGGTGAGTTCGAACGGCCCGTTGCTGACCATGCGGCCGGCTTTGATCCACTGCGGGTCCCGCCGCATCATGCCGGTGTCGGGGCTGATGGTGGTGACCGGCTCGACGACGTGACGCGGCAGCGGGAACAGAGGCCAGGTCGCCATGATCTCCAGGAAGTAGGGGACGTGGCGATCGGCCTCGACGATGAGCGTGCGGTCGTCGATTTTCTCGACGCCGACGAGCTCGGCGAATTTCGCTTCCACCTCGTCGGCACGTTGCTGGGCTGCTTGAAGGCGCTCGGTCCGATCGTCAAACTCGCGCACCTCCGCAAGCGATTCGGTCGCCCAGTCGGTGAACGCTTCGCCGCCTTTGATGTAGTGGAGGAACTTCATGTAAGGCGGGGCGGTATCGGGCAGGAGGCCGACGCGCCAGGCGTAGATGAAGTCGTCCGCGGTGACGGGGTGGCCATCGGACCAGTGCGCGTTTTCGTTGAGGTGGAAGGTGAAGCGCAGGCCGGTGTCGTCGACTTCCCAGCTTTTTGCGACGCCGGGCTCGACAGCCATGGTGTAGGGGTTGAAGGTGACGATGCCTTCGAAGAGGGCGTAGGCCATGCGGACGTCTTCGCTGGCGCTGGTCACCTGCGGGTCGAGCGTCTGGATGGAGGTATAGCTGACGACCAGGTCGCCACGTGGCGAAGGCCGATCGAGCATGGCGGAGCCGACGATCAGCGCGCCGAGCACCAGGAATGGAATCAGAATCTTCATCGCCGCTCACCTTCAGCAAATGCAAGAGAGGCTGCCATTGTAGGCCTTCATCGGGGAGTTTGCCCGGGGGTGGTGTGTGTGCACGGTTCGGACACTGGTGGACAAGGCACCAGTGGCACACGCAGACGGTCGCTTACGCTTCACGCTCGCCAAGACAATCGATGGCGCGGATGCGGGCTTCGTGACGGCCGCCTTCGAAGGGTTCGGTGAGGAAGATGTCGACGATGCGTTTGGCGGTGGGCAGATCGACGAGGCGCTGGCCGATGGCGATGCAGTTGGCGTCGTTGTGGGCGCGGCCGAGGCGGGCGGATTCGTCGTTGAAGCAGTAGGCGCAGCGGACGTGGGGGACGCGGTTGGCGACGATGGCTTCGCCGTTGCCCGAGCCGCCTAGCACGATGCCGCGGTCGACGTCGCCGTTGGCGACCGCCTCGGCACAGGGGCGAATCCACTGCGGGTAATCGGTGCGGGCTTCGCTGTGGCAGCCGAAGTCGACGACGCTGTGGCCGAGCGATTCGAGGTGCGCCTTCAACGCTTGTTTATGTGCGAACCCCGCGTGGTCGGAGGCGATGCCGATCTTCATGGCGGTCATCCTTCGTCGCCGGGTGCGTAGAACTTCAGATCATGCACGTGCACAGCAGCGGTCTCGCCTTCCACCGGTGCGAACAGCTCTGTGCCTTCCGCCCGGTGCGACCACTTCACGATGGCGAACCCGATCGGCGCGGAGCTGAGCATCGGCGAGAACGTGGAACTGGTCACGGCACCCACCGCCTTCGCCCCCCCCTCAGCCGCCTCGCGCATCGGCGTCCCCGCCACGGGCAGGGCGACGCCGTCGCCGCGCCAGCCGACCAGCAGTTTGGCGGGATGGCCCAGGCTCTGCATGCGGGCGACGACCTCCTGTCCGCGATAGCAACCCTTCGTGAAACTGACGGCTTCATTCAGCAGTGTCTGTCCTGTTTCGTGCGGCAAAGAGTCCGTGCCGAAATCCACATGAAACAACGGCGTCCCGGCCTCGATGCGCGCCATGTTGTAGCCCAGCCAGCCGGTGTGCTTCAGGGCGAATGTTTCCGCGAGATCGTCATGCTTCTCCGCGAGGCGTGCGAACGCTTGAGCCGGTGCCCAGAGATGCAGCCCGGGCTCGCCGGTTTCGTCCATGCGGTAGTCGAAGGCGTCGGGCATCTCCATCACACCGTCGCGCCACCACTGCAGCACGGCGTCGGCTTTGGGGCCGTGCAGCGCGATGCCGTGATGTGTTTGCGTCAGGTTTTCGATCTGCACGTCTTCGCCGAAGAGCAGTTTGTCCAGCTCTGCCGCGACGATGTCCGCTTCGTGGATGAACGTCTCCAGCAGCGTGTGCTCGCCCTGTTCGATGACGACGAGGTCCGCCATGATGCGGCCCTTCACGTTCAGCAGGAACATCCGCCTGACGTCGCCGCGTTCAAGCGAGAGGCAATCGTTGGTGAACATGCGATGCAGGAAGTCCAGCCGATCCTTCCCCGCCACGCGCAGCAGCGCCCGGTGCGGACAATCCAGCAGCGCCACACCTTTGCGGATCGCGGCATATTCGATTTCCGTCGAGGCCACCTCGCCGATAATTGCCACGGCTTCGCCGAACGGCATCGTGACCGCTTCAAGGGTTTCGTAATGTTCCGCCAGGGGGCTTGGGTAACTCATCTCAATCGTCTTCTCAAAACAGCGGTTCGTGGTTCGTGACGCAGCAGCCTCTGCACATGATGCTGCGTTTGCTTTATCATGCTCGGGTTATACGGCAAGTATCCAAATCCCCACGTCGGAGGCGAGCGCATGGCCCGGTACCAGATTCCCAAGCTTAACAAGGTTCGTCGCGCGAAGAAGCATCAGGTGCTGCTGATCGCCAACGGCGACCTTCGTGAATCGGCGAACCAGGTGTGCTGGCCCGCTCAGCAGGCGATGGAAACAGCGCTCGGCGAAGCGGTCAAATCCTGCGGCTATCAGCTTACGCGCGCCCACAACTACTCGCCCAAACGCGGGCACGGTTTCATCGGTTCGCAGCAGGAGGGGATGGACGTTTTTCAGGGAATCGACCCGGAGGCTCCGCTGATTGTGGCGGAGGCGGTGTGGCAGTATTCGCATCATGTGCTGCACGGGCTGATTAATCATCGCGGGCCGATTTTGACCGTCGCGAACTGGTCGGGGCAGTGGCCGGGGCTGGTGGGGATGCTGAATCTCAACGGCTCGCTGACCAAGGCGGGGACGAAATATTCGACGCTCTGGAGCGAAGATTTCGCCGACGCAGGTTTCCGCAAGAAGCTTGAAAAGTGGCTGACGACCGGGCGCGTGACGCATCGGACGACGCACGTTTCGCCGCTGAAGAACATCAAGGTCGCGGCGGCGGAGCGGAAGCTTGGCGAAGCGCTCGCGCAACAGCTGCAGCATGAGAAGGCGATCATGGGCGTCTTCGATGAAGGCTGCATGGGCATGTTCAACGCGATCATCCCCGACCATCTGCTGCACCCCACCGGCGTGTTCAAGGAACGGCTTTCGCAATCGGCGCTCTACTACGCCACGACGCAGGTTACTGATAAAGAGGCCCGGGCCGTTTATGCCGATCTCAAGAAGCGCGGGATGAGCTTCCACTTCGGCAAGGATGAAGCAGCTGACCTGACCGAAGCGCAGGTGCTGACGCAGTGCAAGATGTATATCGCGGCGCTGCGCATCGCGGACGAATTCGGCTGCGACACGATCGGCCTCCAGTATCAGCAGGGGCTCAAGGATCTGCTGCCGGCGAGCGATCTGGTCGAGGGGATGCTGAATGAAACGGATCGGCCGGCGGTTAAGAGTGCGGACGGAAAGCGGACGCTTTACGCCCGCAAGGCCCTGCCGCACTTCAATGAGGTGGACGAATGTGCGGGGCTCGACGCCCTGATGACGCACCGCGTGCACACGGCTATGGGGCAGGCGCCGGAGACGACTTTGCACGACATCCGCTGGGGCGACTGGGATTGCACCGGCACCGTGAAGGACTACGTGTGGGTGTTCCTGATCTCCGGCTCGGCTCCGCCTTCGCACTTTATCAACGGCTGGAAGGGGGCGCATGGTTATCGTCAGCCGCCGATGTATTTCCGGTTGGGCGGGTCGACGCTGGCGGGCGTTTCGAAGCCGGGCGAGATTGTGTGGTCGCGCATTTATGTAGCGAATGATCGGTTGAATATGGATATGGGTCGGGCGGGCGTGGTGGAGCTTCCTGCGGACGAGACGCAGCGGCGGCTTGAGGCCACGACGCCGCAATGGCCTATCATGCACGCGGTCACCTACGGCGTGTCGCGCGATCAGATGATGGCGAGGCACAAGTCGAACCACATCCAGGTTGCGTACGCCGATTCCGCTGCGAACGCCGACAAAGCCCTTTACGCCAAGGCCGCGTTCGCCGAATCGCTGGGCATCACCGTCAACATCTGCGGCACGCGGAAGAACGATCGTCCCTGGCCGGCCGCGTAAACGTCAAGGCGTCCCATCATCAAGCGGCACGAACTCGGCGATCTCCAGCCCGAAGCCCTCGAGGCCGCCGTAGGGTTGGGGATGGTTCGTCAGCAGCCGAAGCTGATGCAGGCCGAGGTCGCGGAGGATCTGCGAGCCGATGCCGATGTTCGTGGCATGGTCCGGGCGATGCGGGTTGTTGTCGTCGGCTTCGCTTTCATCGCTCAGGTTGCCGACGGCGGGCGTCTGGCGCTCGTGGAGTTGCTTGAGCAGTCCCTCGCCCATGGAATCCTGACGCAGGTAGATGATGGCGCCTTCGCCGGCTTCCTGCACGCGTTTCATCGACTGCCTGAGGGTGCGGCCGGAGGGGTGGGCGCGGTCGTTGAACACGTCGCCAAGGAGGTTCTGGGCGTGCACGCGGACGAGCGTCGGTTCGTGCAGTTCCTGCTGACCGACCCGTCCCAGGCACAGCGCGATGTGTGGCAACGGATCGACCTTGCTGCGATACGCAACGAGGTTGAACTGCCCGAACTCACTATCGAAAGGCACCTGCTCCAGCCGTTCGACCAGCTTCTCACGCCCGAGTCGGGCCGCGACGATGTCGGCCACCTTGCACATCTTCAGGTTGTGCTTCTGGCAGAGGGTGGTGAGGTCGTCGAGGCGGGCCATGGTGCCGTCGTCGTTCATGATCTCGATGATGGCAGCGGCGGGGCGGAGGCCGGCCATGCGGGCGAGATCGACCGAGCCTTCGGTCTGACCGGTGCGGACAAGAACGCCGCCTTCGCGGGCGCGGAGCGGGTTGATGTGGCCGGGCCGGGAGAAATCAGGCGGGGTAGTGGCGGGATCGGCGAGCATACGGATGGTGGTGGAGCGGTCGGTTGCGGAGACGCCGGTGGTGACGCCGAAGCGGGCGTGGGCGTCGACGGTGACGGTGAAAGCCGTCGCCAGCTGCGCGGTATTGACCGGTGATTGAGGCGTGAGTTCAAGGCGGTCGCAGTCGGCGCCATCCATGGCGACGCAGAGAACGCCGCGCGCGTGCTTGGTCATGAAGTTGACGATTTCGGGCGTCACGTGCTCGGCAGCGCAGACGAGGTCGCCCTCATTTTCACGCTTTTCGTCGTCGACCAGCACGATCATCCGACCGGCTCGCAGCTCCTGCACAATCTCGTCAAGGGGGGCGAAGGGCACGTTGGCTCCGATGTGAAAAAACCTGAAAACTCGCAAACCGACCACGCATTGTAAGGCATGCCCGGCGAGGGTGTGCGCCTCACGCTGAACCCACAATAGCCGCGACGCTACGCGTCGCCGGACCGGCGGGCTGTAAGCCCGCGGCTAGGTGTGGTATGCGATGGGCATGAAAAAACGCGGGCCGCCGAAGCGACCCACGTTCGATTTGCGTCACGAGTTGACGAACGAAGGTCAGTCCTTCGGCGGGGTCTTGGCGTTGAGCCAGGGCATCATGGCGCGGAGCTTGCGGCCGGTGACTTCGACGCCGTGCTCGTTATCTTTTTCGTACTGGGCTTTGAACTTCTTCATGCCGCCGTTGTACTCATCGACCCAACCCTTGGCGAAGGTGCCGTCCTGAATGTTTTTCAGGGCTTTACGCATGTTGTCTTTGACATGCTCGTCGATGATCTGCGGGCCGACGTGCAGGTCGCCCCACTCGGCGGTGTTCGAGATGGAGTAGCGCATGTAGTCCAGGCCGCCGACGTAGATGAGGTCGACGATGAGCTTGAGCTCGTGGCAAACTTCGAAGTAGGCCATCTCGGGCGGATAGCCCGCTTCGACGAGGACTTCGTAGCCGGCTTTGATCATGGACGACAGGCCGCCGCAGAGGACGGTTTGCTCGCCGAAGAGGTCGGTTTCGCATTCGTCTTTGAAGCTGGTGACGATAACGCCGCTGCGCGCCCCGCCGATGGCGATGGACCACGCCAGGGCGATATCCTGCGCGTTGCCGGTGGCATCCTGATGGACGGCGATGAGGCACGGGACGCCGCCGCCGCGCTCGTATTCGTTACGGACCAGATGGCCTGGGCCCTTGGGGGCGACCATGATCACGTTCACGTCCTCGGGGGGCGTGATGGTTTTGAAGTGGATGTTGAATCCGTGGGTGAAGCAGAGGGTCTGGCCGGCTTTGAGATGCGGCGCGATCGACTTTTCGTAGACGCTGGGCTGCACTTCGTCGGGCAGGGTGATGAGGATCATGTCCGCCTGTTTGACGGCGTCCTCGACGCTCATCGGCTCGAAGCCGTGCTCGATGGCGAGGCGACCGTTGGCCGACTCACGCCGATTGGCGACGATGACGTTGAGGCCGGATTCGCGGGCGTTGAGCCCATGGGCGTGGCCCTGCGAACCGAAGCCGATGACCGCGATCGTCTTGTCCTGAAGCGGCCCGAGCGAGCCGTCCTTCTCATAAAGCATCTCAATGCCCATGCGGGGCCTCCTGAGCCGTTAAAAAAAGCCGTCATTGCGTGATAAAACGAGCCCACGAAGGTATCGACAGCGGCGGGAGGCGTCAAATTGGCGCAGGTTGGGGGACCCACGGCGACCCACGGCGGTACGTCGTGGGCTACGGTGGGACGTCACTCCTCCAGCACCTTCTTCTTGCGGAGGAGGTGGTGGTAGCCTTGGGCGAAGCGGTGGGCTTCGTCGCGGAGGGCCTGGCAGAGTTTGAGGCCGAGATTGTCGCGCCCCAGGCGGATCGGCTCGTCGCGACCACGCTGATAAATCAGCTCTTCCTTCTTGGCGAGGGCAAGGATCGTCGGCGGCTGATGCGGATAGTCGGCCAGGGCGTCGTGGGCGGCGGAGAGCTGTCCGGGGCCGCCGTCTATAAGGATGACGTCGGGATACAGCCCCTCGCCCTGCCCGGCTTCGCGGTAGGCCCGGCTGACGACTTCGCGCATGGAACCATAATCATCATTCGTCGCCGTCCGCACCCGGTACCGCCGATACGCCGATTTCATCGGTCGCCCGTCCACAAACGCCACCTTCGAGCCCACCGTCTGCTGCCCCTGCAGATGCGCGATGTCGAAGCACTCGATCAGCCGGGGGGCTTCGGGCAACTTCAGCGCCCGTTGCAGCGACGCGAGCGCTTTCTGCGGATCGACATAGAAACTCATCAGCTCGATCTCAGGCTGCCAGCCGTCGCGGTGTTTGCCACGCTCTTCGAGTTTCTCGATGGCTTTGATCTGATCCCGCAACGTCGCGGCCTGCTCGAAGGCGAGGTTCTTCGATGCTTCGGCCATCTCCTGCCGCATCTGCCGGAGCATGACCGAGCGTTTGGATTCAAGGAACCGGATAAAGCGGTTGATGTCATCGCGGTACGCTTGCTTGCTGATTTTCATGCCGCACGGCGCGGTGCACTGCCCGATGGGGTGCAGCAGACAGGGGCGGAAGTGGCGGCGTTTGGCGTCGGCTTCCTGAATGTCCAGTTCGCAGGTGCGGAATTTGAAGACGCGCTGGAGGAGTTTGATGGATTCGCGGAGGGCGTAGCCGCTGATGAAGGGGCCGAAGATTTTGGCACCGCGGAACTGGGGATCGCCCGGGGCGCGGGTGATGTAAACGCCCGGGAAGTCTTCGCGGGTGGTGATGGCGAGATAGGGGAAGGACTTGTCGTCCGTCAGGCGAATGTTGTAGCGGGGGCGGAGGTCCTTGATCAGACGATTTTCCGCCAGCAGCGCTTCCCATTCGGTCTCGCATTCGAGGGTGTCGAAATCGTTGACCTGCGCGAGCATCGTCATGTTCTTCGGGCCAAGGTCCGCTGAGGCCTGGAAATACGTTCTCACACGGTTGGGCAGGACGCGGGCCTTGCCGACGTAGATGACGCGTTCGCGATCGTCTTTCATCAGATAAACGCCCGGCACCTTGGGCAGGGCGCGGGCCTTGGCCGCCAGGCGAACCAGTCTCTCCTCACGTTCAACCATGATGGGGAAGTATAGGGCCTGCGGCAGGGAGAGGGCGGCAGGTCGGCATGGGGGAAATTTGGGCGGCCGCTTGCATGGCCGATGAAATTTTGAACAAAACGCTTGTTATGCGACGTCCGCCTTAGTTATAATCCAGTCGCAGGGGAATCCAAACCATCGCATCCGCTTGTGATCGCCCGAGGGTTCGGTCGATCAGTCTAATCGTTTCTGCTGCTTCGCTTACGAAGGAGCCGATCGGTAAAGCTCCGGTCGGCATGCGGGTAGCGGCTGACGCACGGTGGGCCATTCTGCCTCCTCCGGGGGGGGCGGGGCGGACGCGTGAGAGGCAGAGAAAAAAAGACGACGCTCTGCCGGGGGGCGTTGAAGCAGCATGTGGGGCGGGCATATCGTTTGCTAAAGATCAAGATGGAGCCGTCCCTGACAAGCGGGCGTGATCGGCGTCCGGGCGTCGCACTTCACGGTCAGGGCGACTGCCATGGGTTCAAATCCGCCTGCCCGAACTTCCAGAACATCGCACTATTGAGGATCCTTTCGATGGCCAAGAGTAAGACGACGACCAGGTCCACCAAGAGCACGGCCGGCACGGCGGAAGCTGCCCCGGCAAAGGTGAAAACCGCAGGGGCGAAGAAGACGGCGACCAAGGCCGCTGCACCCAAAGCGGCCGCTGCCGCCAAGCCCGCCGCCCGCAAGACCACCGCGAAGGCCTCGGCCCCAAGTGAGGCCGTTACGCCGACAGCGCCCAAGACGCGCAACGGCAACGGTGCCTCGACGCGGAAGTCGTCGGCCAAAGCCACCGCAGGTCACGGCAAAGGCAACGGTAACGGCGGGACGGCCCCGGCTCCGCTGAGTCATGAGCAGATCGCGTCGCGCGCTTACGAGTTGTGGCTGCGGAACGGCTGCGCTCCGGGCCGCGATCACCAGAACTGGCAGGAAGCGGAGGCCCAGCTGCGGGCCGAACGCAACGCCTGACACAGATCAAGGGCGGAGGCGAGAAAGCAGCTGCCGTCTTGGCGGCTGCCCCTTCCCGGGAGCCACGCAGCGTGAACGGACCATGGTTGTCCCACGCGGCGTTTATCCGCCGACGTCTTCATTTGATGCCCGTCGGGCCGCCGTTCTCCAGGTACTTTCGGCGGATGGCCGCTTCCAGATCAATGTCATTGATGTTCGCCAGCGTGCTGAGCCAGGCGATGCAGTCGGCGAATTCCTCCGCAAGGTTCTCGCGGTCGTCGCCATGCAGTGCGGTGGCCAGTTCGCCGACCTCTTCGATCAGCCACATGAACGTCGCTGGCGTGCCTCGGGCTTTGTCGTTTTCGTGGTAGCGATCGCGAATATGCTTCTGGAAACCGGCGAGGGTGACCGGGGGCGATGGTTCAGGCATTGGGGAAAGGTCCTTTGATGGGGGGTTTCTATATAGCCCCGGCCTTGGCCGGAGTTCCGGCTACTTCCCCGGCCAGGGCCGGGGCTATGTGGGCGGTCGCGCGCCCGCCGTTCGTCGCGGGGCCGACACGGGGGGCCCTCGGGTATACCATACACGCATGAATCTTCGTGAGATGCCCAGGCAGTTGCCGATCGTTCGTTTGCCGCAGCAGGTCGGCCTGCTCGTGATGTGGGCCCTGATGATGGGGCTCGCGTTCCCCCGGCCGAACCTCTGGCTCCTGGCGTACGTGGCGCTGGTGCCGTTGACGCTGGTGGGGGTGCGTGGCAAGCCGATCGGCCGCGTGGTGGGGCTGACTTATGCCGTCGCGCTGGTGTGGTGGCTGGTGATGGTGGCCTGGGTGAACCCGGTCACGATTCCGGGCCATCTCACGGTGTCCGCTTACTTTGCGGTGTATCCCGTCGCCTTCGTGCTGCTGATGCGGTTGATCCATCGCCGTTTCGCCTGGCTTCCGTTTACGTTCACCGTTCCGCTGGTGTGGGTGGGGCTGGAGTATGTGCGGGGCTTGGTGATGACGGGGTTCCCGTGGTTTCTGCTGGGGCAGAGTCAGCCCACGTGGATCATCCAGATCGCGGACCTCGTCGGCACGTACGGCGTCTCTTTCTTCGTCGGCCTCACCAACGGCCTCGTCGCCGACATCCTCACCAAACCTCTCGTCCGCCCGCTCAGTACAAACATCCCCGATGTTCCCCCCAACAGTCGCAATAGGTGGGGGGCAAGGTGGGGGGGGCCGTTGCGGGGGCCTTTGTTTGTGTGGTCGTTCATTTTGGCGATGACGCTTGCTTACGGTTACTACCGCACGCTTGAAACGGACATTCTTGAGCAGCAGGCCCCTTCGCTTCGGGTTGCGGTGGTGCAGACGGATGTGCCGCAGGACAACAAAGCTTCGCCGACGGACGAGCAGGACATCGCGAATTTCCGGGAGATGCTTCGCCTCAGTGAGGAAGCGATGCAGAGCGATCCGCCGCCCGATCTGATCGTTTGGCCGGAGACGATGGTGCCGCGTGCGATCAACGATGAAGCGGTCGCGTTCTGGGAATCGCAGGGCACGTTTTACGCCGACTATCGCAAGCTGATTGAGCAGTTCGCTGCGGAGCATGACGTGGCGATGATGGTCGGCGCCCACGCCATGACCGACTGGCATACCGTCGAGCGAGGGGATGGCCGATACTGGGTCGCGGGCGATCGGTACAATGCTGCCTATCTCATTGAGCCGACGGGCGGCATCACGGGGCGCTACGACAAACTGCACCGCGTGCCGTTCGGCGAGTACATGCCTTGGGTCGAGCATTGGCCGTTTTTGCAGGGGCTTGTCCTCAAACTCACGCCGCACGAGACGGACTACTCGCTTCGGCCGGGTGAGGCGTACACCAATTTCACCATTCAGCCCGGTGAGCGGGCGTGGCAGATTGCCGCCCCGATCTGTTTTGAGGACGTGGTCAGCTATGTGCCGCGCCGCATGGTGTGGCAGGATGATCGCAAAGCGGTCGATGTGCTGGTGAATCTCACGAACGATGGCTGGTTTGCCGGGACAGCTGAGGGCCCGCAGCACGAGCAGGTCGCACGCTTCCGGAGTGTGGAGAACCGCGTGCCGATGGCTCGGGCGGTGAATCGTGGCGTGAGTGGGTTCATCGACTCAGCGGGTAGAATACGTGGCCGAGTCGTGGTCGGCGGTGAAACTCAGGAAGTGGTCGGCACCGCGACGATGGACCTGAAGATGGATAATCGGACAACGGTCTTCCAGCGCACCGGCGACCTGTTCGCGGGTTTATGCCTTGCGGGGACGATCGTTCTGGCCTTGATCGCTGTTTCTGGAAGACTGTTCAGGGGGTCTAAAATGGACTCAAAACGTGCGACGACAACAACAACGGCAGCCACTGTGCTGGCCTGCATGATGACGCTCACCTTCGCCGCTGGGCCTGCCGGGGCTGGGGAGGTCGATTGGCCACGCACCGGTCCCGCGGACGTGCTCGTCGGCCCAGAGCCTCTACGGCTGGAAGATCAGAACGACGCGCCCAACCCCAACCCGCGCGGCCGGTCGAACGACGAGCAGCGTCAGCGGCAGGGCGAGCGGGCGGAGCAGCGGCCGGATAATCCACTGCCACGCAAGAGCGTCGAGGAAATCCAGGCGATGGACGCCCCGGCCCTGGAGCAGTTTCTCATCAAGATGCTGGTGCGGGCCTCGATGAGCGACCACCCAGCCTTGCGATCCAATGCGATCGAAGCCCTGCAGGAACGGCCGGACCGCGCGTTGCCGGTGACGCATCGGGCGCTGGGGGATGAGAACCCGGGCGTACGCTTCGCCGCTGCGGTGACCGCGGGGTTGCTGGAATTCGAGGACATCGCCCCCGCTCTCAGGCCGCTGCTGAAGGATGAGCACCCAGCGGTGCGGGCGGCGGCGCTTTCTTCGCTGCACAAGCTCGGCGAGCGGGTGAACCTGACGCCGCTGGCCGACCTGCTGCGATCGCGTGAGCCGGCGATGCGGGGGAACATGGCGATGCTGCTGGGCTTGATGGGCGACAAGAGCGCCGTGCCGATGTTGAAGCTTGCCGCGGTCGAGCCGATGCCGCGTGCCAGCGCCGCCGAGGCCGCCGTCGCACGGATCCAGATCGCCGAGGCCATCGCGAAGCTGGGGGACGACTCGGGCCTCAGTTCGCTGCGTGGCGGGGCGTACAGCCAGTTTGATGAGGTTCGCGTCGTCGCCATCATCGCGATGGGCGCGGTGGGGGACCGGCGTATGGAGGTGGGTTTCGAGAAGCTTCTGGAAGATCCGCCGATGGAAATTCAGCTCGCCGCTGCCGGCAGCCTCGCGCGGCTGGGCAACGTGGAGGGGCGGTCGATCGCGACGGAGCTGGCCGAGCACGAGAACCCCGTCATCCGAGCGCAGGCGGCGTGGGTACTCGGCTGGTTTGAAGATGTTGTGACGATCGGCACGTTGAAAACCCTTCTCGCCGACGAGTCCGAGCAGGTCCGGCTGACTGCGGCGGCGTCGCTGTTACGGCGGCAACCGGCCGTGGCGACGCCACGACCTGAGGAAAATACCGAGCAAAGAAATCCGTAAAGAATTTGACACGCCCGCGCGTTTCCGGTACTTAAGACGTGCTAAGCGCGGTTAGGCCGGGCTAAGAAGTGGCAACGTAGTAATGGTTCGGCCGTTCAAAACTCTAAAGGCTCCTGGAGGCACCCCTTGAGCATTTTCAGCAAGATCTTCGTCGTGCTCGTAATGGTTCTTTCGGTCGTGCTGGTGGCGTTGATCGTCCCCTTCGCGATTAACACCGAAAATTATTACGACAAGTGGCAGTCTGAGGAAGCTCGGCGGCTCATCGCAGAGAACGCCCAGAGTAACCGCGAAGCCGAGTTCGCCCTCTCGCTCGATCGTGCCGAGCAGGAGAAAGACCGCCTGCGTCAGCAGGTGACCAGCCTCGAGACGGACCTGGCCGCCCAGAACCGTCGCATGAACGATCAGCAGCGCACGATCATCGATCTTCAGAACAAGAACTCCGATGTCCGCTCGCAACTCGCCCGCCTCAGCAGCGGTGTCGATCAGCAAGCCCAGGTCAATGCGGTGCTTCAGGAAGAGGTCCGTGAGCGTCGCGAGGGCGAGATCCGCCTGCAGACTCAGGCCATCGAGATCGGCGACGCCCTGCGGGAACGCTCGACGCAGGTCGACACGCTCGCACGCCAGATTCGTCTGCTTAAAGAGCACAACACCGACCTCAGCCGTCAGAACGAGGACCTCATGGCCCGCGTCGAGACCTCCTCCGGCCCGGAAGTGACCGAGGCGATGGACGGTGGCTTTGATCCGCAGACCGTCATCCGAGGCGGCGTCACGCATGTTCAGCAGATCGGCGATCAGACGTTCGTGGCCCTCAACGTCGGCAGCAACGACACCGTCCGCGAAGGCATGCGGTTCACCATCCACGATGGTGACACCTACCTCGGCGACACGGTCATCACGCAGGTTGATCAGAACACCGCCGCCGGTCGTGTGATCCTTAAGCGTGGCGACATCACCTCCAGCGCCAAGGTCGTGGCCGGCCTCCGCTAAAGAGGTCGCCGATCAGGCCTTCTACATGACGTCCGCCGTGCGTGGCCGCAGGGCCAGGGTGGTGCGAGGCGTCCGCAAATCGACCAAGTCCCTGTCGGCGAATGTGCCGACGCGACGGGAGCAGATCATGTCTGAAAACATCAGCGACTCCAACGGCATCTTCAATGTTCTGATCATCGTCGCGTTCGTCGCGCTGCTCGTGGGCGTCATCGTGATGTGGTCAACCAACGCCTCGCTCTTCGGCCCCGCGCTCGAAGATCTCGCGGGCGGCATGAAGAACCCCTTCGGCATCGTCGACTGAGTGATCCCTCCAATGCGGCTCCGCTTCAAAAACGAGCCGCGACGGTGAGGGAACGTTCGGCTCAACGCCAGAGCAACACTGGGTGGTACGGTCCGGCCCACCTTCGTCTGTATCGATTCTCCTACGTGCACCTCGAACGTCGCTACGGTGCGGCAGAGCACGACGACCACTTACCGGCGTACGTAATACGAAGCCCGATGCGGCGGTTCGGCGCGTTCGCGTCGTTGGCGTGTTTTCCACATGAGGACGTGCAACCATCGGTCGTGCAATCGCTCCGAATCACACCCTTGCGTGCGGGGCGAATGCGGGTAGGATGCCATCATTCGATCAGGTTGCCAGCGAATGTCGCTGGTTTCGGCTGTGGCGCGGTCGGCGCGTCTTCAAGCGGCCATCTCCACCACCCCGCGATGCGTGAGTAAGAAAGTAGACGGCGTTGATTGACGGCCTGCTAGGTTGGTTCAGCATCGACATGGGCATCGATCTGGGCACGTGCAACACGCTGGTTTGCGTGCGCGGGGAGGGCATTGTGCTTAATGAGCCCTCGGTGGTGGCCGTGGTGAAGAACACCAACCGCGTGCTGAACAACGGCAACGCGGTCGGTGCCGTCGCCAAGGAAATGCTCGGCAAGACGCCGGGCTCGATCACCGCGATCAGACCCCTCAAAGACGGCGTCATCAGCGACTTCGAAATCACCGAAGCGATGATGTCCTACTTCATCCGCAAGGTTCAGGGCCGTACGCGGTTCATCGGACCGCGGGTGGTGATCTCGATTCCCTCAGGCATCACGGCGGTCGAGAAGCGAGCGGTGCTCGAATCGGCCGAGCGGGCCGGGGCAAGGCGGGTTTACCTCGTTGAAGAGCCGATGGCGGCAGGCATCGGGGCCGGGCTGCCGATCGCTGAGGCCACGGCGAGCATGATCGTGGACATCGGCGGCGGCACGACGGAGGTCGCCATCATGTCGCTGGCGGACATCGCCGAGTGCACCAGCGTCCGCGTGGCGGGTGATGATTTCGACGAAGCGATCATCAACCACATGAAAAAGACGTACAACCTGATGGTCGGCGAGCAGACGGCCGAACGCATCAAGATCGAGATCGGCTCGGCGGCCCCGCTCGAAGAAGAGCGCACCATGGAGGTCCGCGGCCGGGACATGATCAGCGGCCTGCCTCGCAAGACCGTGGTCACCAGCGAAGAAATCCGCGATGCTTTGCAAGAGCCCCTCACCTCCATCATCAGTGCGGTGACGCGCACGCTGGAACGGGCAGAGCCTGAACTTGCTGCGGACCTTGTCGACAACGGCATCTGCCTCGCGGGCGGCGGGGCGCTGCTGCGGGGCATTGCAGAAATCATGTCCAATGCGACGGGGCTGGAGACGCGCATTGCTGAGGATCCGCTCACTTGCGTCGCTCGGGGGACGAGCATCTATCTGGAAAACATCGAAGAATGGAAGAAGACGCTTGAGAGCGACTTCGATGACGGTTGACCCTGCCCACTTGGCCGTTCGAACTTCCCGTTCGCGACCTGCTGCGTGCGCTCGTGAGCCCGTGGTGACATCAGGGCGGGGCGTGCGGACGAAGGCGAGGTCCTGAATGGCCTCACCCAATGTGACATTTCGGCGTGTGATGATCGCGGTCGTGGTCGTACTGTTCGTGCTGGCGCTGCTACCACACCGGTATAGCGGTTACGGAAGTCTGCTGAATTCGGTGACGGGGACGCTGTTGTCGGTGGTGAGCAAGCCGATGAATTCGCTCTCCTCCGCACTGCGGCAGCGGTACGATCAACCGGAACTCGGCACGGAACAGGAACTCAGCGAACGCGTGCTCGAACTACGCGGCCAAGTGATGGCGCTGGAGCAACGCGAACGCGATCTTGAACGGGCGGTGGCGGAATTGCAGGGCCTGCGCAGGCGGCAGGGCGATTCGTACGTGCATCGGCGCGCGGCGGTGGTCGGCCGCGGCAGCGACCCGGCAGGCGGCATGCTTCAACTGAACATCGGGACACGGCACGGCCTCCGCGTTGGGATGCCTGCCGTCCAAGGCGCCAGCGTGGTGGGGCGGATCACACAGGCGGGGCCGACCAGCAGCACACTGGGTTTACTGACGACGCCGGGTTCGCTGGTGGAGGTGGTGACGGTGTCGGAGGGGCCGGGGGCAACGGGCGGACGTCGCGCGCGGCTGCTGCTGGAGGCGACGGCGGGGCCTCAGCTGATCGCGAACCAGGTGGATCGGCAGCTGCCGACGGAGGCGGGGGATTTCGCGAGGCTGATGGATGAGACGTGGCCGGAATCGGTGCAGGGGATGCTGGTGGGGCGGGTGGTGGCGGTGGAGGAGGATGCGGACGATCCGCTGCTCAAGCGTGTGGGCGTTCGGCCGTTGCGGTCGCTGCGTGATCTGGATTCGGTGATCGTGATCGTCCCGCGTGACATGACCGAGGAGGCGACGCCGGAGCTGGAACTGGGGCAGGGGAGCGTGGGGGAGGGCGTGCGATGAAGTGGCCGATCTTCGCGATTGCGGTTTATGTGCTGGTGGCACTGCAGGTGTCGCTGGCCTCGGCGATGCGCTTCGAGACGGCGGGGGGCGTGGTCGAGCCGATGTTCATGTTGGCGTTGCTGGTGTTCGTGGGATTGAGTGCGACGCCTCGCGTGGTAGTGGTGGCTGCGGTGGTGATGGGCGTCGTGCTGGATGCGACGATGGTCTGGCCGATGGCGGACGGGCGAGGCATGACGGTGCTGGGGCCGTTCGCGCTGGGGTACCTGGCGGGCGGCGTGGCGCTGCTTCAGATTCGCCCGATGGTGTTCCGTCAGCATCCGTTGGCTTACGCCGTGATGATTCTTTTCGCGGGGTTTGCGGTACAGCTGGTGGTGGTGGGGCTGTTTTCGGTTCGCATCTGGTACGACCCGATGGCGGATTTCGCCCCGGCTTCGCAGCTCTTCCTGCGCACGCTGTCGGTGTTTTACAGCGCCGTGGTGGGGGCGCTGCTGAGCGTGCCGTTGGTCGCAGCATCGTCGGTGTTCGGCTTCACGACGACCAAGGTCGGCCGGCGGCGGTGAGATTTAGCGATCGAGTCGGTCGCCTGCCGTGGTAGGATCGTGACGGTCTTCACCTGTCCGGAGCGATTGCCATGTTGATGGATGCGATGCCTCTGCGTCTTCTGCTGTGCGCGATGCTGCTGTTTTTGCCTGCGTGTTCGCCTGCTGTTGATACCGATGCGGCGGAGGGTGGCGATGCCGGCGTGGCGGAGATTCCCCTCGGACCTGGCATCGTGGCGGAACGTCCTGGCCCTGCGGATTTGCCGGCGAACGCGCAGGTGGTGGCCCTCCCCGGCGGGGGGTACATGGTGCCTTACGAAGCGGAAATCCCCGGCTTCGGCGTCACCTATCACATGACGCCCGTCCCCGGCGGCACCTTCACCATGGGCAGCCCGCCCGACGAACCCGGCCGAAACGACGACGAGGGCCCGCAATTCACCGTCGAAGTCGAACCGTTCTGGATGGGCACGTATGAAGTGACCTTCGCGGAATACCGGACATTCACGGACATGTACAACATGTTCAAGCAGATTGAGCCGCGCCGATCCGGCGGCTTGGACGCCCCCGCGATCCCGGAAGAGATGCAGGCCGATGCCGTGACGATCCCGACGCCTGTGTATGCGCCGAAAGAACGATTCGCATTGGGGGACGACGATGATCATCCGATCCCGTCGATGACACATTATGCCGCCCGGCAGTACACCAAGTGGCTCAGCAAGTTGACCGGGCGTTTCTATCGGCTGCCGACGGAGGCGGAGTGGGAGTACGCCGCCCGGGCCGGGACCACAACCGCGTGGAGTTTCGGCGACGACGAGGATCGGCTGGCGGATTTCGCGAATGATTACGACCCCATCCGGGCCGAGCTAAACATGGTCGGCTCGCTCAGGCCGAACGCGTGGGGCCTGTACGATATGCACGGGAACGTCGGGGAGTGGGTTTTCGATCAGTATGATCCGGAACATTACAGCCGCTTCGAGGGGCGCGGCGTGGTGCCTTGGCAGGATGCGATCAACTGGCCGACCGAAACCTATCCGGTGGTGGTGCGCGGCGGATCATTATATAGCTATCCGGATGAGACGCGGAGCGCCTCCCGCTTGGCAAGCGAACGTGTGGAGTGGAACATGTATGATCCAAATCTCCCGAAAAGCCCCTGGTGGTTGGGCGACTGGTGGGATTACAGCATGGTCGGTTTCCGCATCATCAGACCACTGCGCGAGCCGGACGAGGATGAGCAGCATCGTTTCTGGGGATCGCGTGAACAGGATTTGCCGGAAGATCTATGGTTAGACCTTGGCGACAGACTTTGGGGAGGGCGCGGAACGGTCGGCATCGTCGACGAGAACCTGCCCGAACGGCTGGAGCAGTGGAACGAAGTACAGGGAGACTGGCGTAAAGAGCGGGACCTGCTGAATCAGTGGCAGGAAGAGAAGCAGCAGGAGTGACCTACGCGGGGGCCTAAAACGAAAAAGTCGTTGGTGCGCGGGATTGCGTCTTGTATACTATCTTGAGTCATCTTTCTATGTTGTTTCGATAAAGGCGTTTAAGGATTCTGTGCGGGGGCGGAGCAATTCTTCACGATGGAGTCACCCATGGACAGCGGCAATTCCACGCGGCGTCGGTTCATGCTGGATTCAGCGGCGGTTGTGTCGGCGGCGTCGGTGCATGCGGCGGTGGCGTCACGCAGTTATGCGGCCGGCGACGAAACGTTGCGGGTGGGCGTGGTCGGCTGCGGCGGCCGGGGGACGGGGTCGGCTGTGCAGGCGCTCACGGCGGACGCGAACGTTCAGATTGTGGCGCTGGGGGATGTGTTTGAGGATCGGCTGGAGAACAGCCTGGCCGTCCTCGATCGCCATACCAAGACGACGGACGCGGGCGTGAAGCACAGCGATGAGCTTGCGAAGCGGGTGAACGTTCCGCCGGAGCAACGTTTCGTCGGGTTCGATGCGTACAAGCAGGTGATCGATCTTGTTGATGTGGTGATCCTGACGACGCCGCCGCACTTTCGGCCCGAGCAGCTGGCGTATGCGGTGAAGCAGGGAAAGCATGTGTTTGCGGAGAAGCCGGTCGCCACCGATTCCGCGGGCGTTCGGCTCGCGCTGGAAGCATGCAAAGAAGCGAAGCGGAAGAATCTTTCGGTCGTGGCGGGCCTCTGCTGGCGGTATCACCTGCCACGCATCGAAACGATGCGACAGGTGCGTGAGGAGGGCCTCATCGGCGAGCCGGTGGCCATTGAGACGGTGTACAACGTGGGCGGCGTCTGGGGCCCGCGGCGACGGCCTGAGCAGGTCGAATCGGAGATGGAACTGCAACTGCGGAACTGGTACTACTACAAGTGGCTCAGCGGCGATCACATCGTCGAGCAGGCGGTGCATGCGCTGGACACGATGGGGTGGGTCATGCGGGACGAGCCGCCTGTGCAGTGCTGGGGCGTCGGTGGCCGGCAGGTGCGAACGGACCCGCAGCACGGCGACATCTACGACCATTTCTCACTGGTCTTCGAGTACGCCAACGGCACCCGCGGCTACCACCAGTGTCGGCAGTGGCCGGGCGCGCGGTTCAACCAGATCAACGACTACGTCTTCGGCAGCAAGGGCACGTGCGATGTGTGGCGGCACAATATCAAAGGTGCGGTGGACTGGCAGTACGACGGCCCCGACAAGAACATGTATCAGCACGAGCAGGACGAACTGTTCGCTTCGATCCGTTCGGGCAATCCGATCAATGACGGCAAGCACATGTGCTACAGCACGCTGCTGGCGATCATGGGTCGGATGGCTGCTTACACCGGCGACCGCATCACGTGGGAGATGGTCATGAATTCCGAGCAGCGCCTTGGCCCCGAAAAGTACGCATGGGGCGACGCGCCGGAGGTGGTCGTCGCCAAGCCGGGCGTGACGAAGTATCACTGAGTGCGGGGCGCGGGGGGGCGGGGCGGCGGTGAAATCGGATGTCGTCACATCACTCAGCGTTGGCGGCTGTATTCGTCGAACCAGCCGCGGAGGCGGGTGCCGGGGACTTTAAGGACGTTGCCGCCTGATTCGCGGATGGCGGCGACGGCCTCGGCCTCATCGGCATCGAGCAGGACGACGGTGAGGCTGACCTCGGCCTCTTCGAGCCGGCGGAGGATCGTCTGCATCTGTTCCGCGTCGGGTAGCAGCCGGGCGGTGAGGATGATCATCTCGGGCTCGCTGACGATCGCACGTTCGACGGCATCGAGCAGGACGAACCCGCCGCCGGCGGTGAGGCCATCTAGGCGACGCTCCACGGCATTGTGCGAAAGGTCCGCGCCGGACATCAACTCAGGCGGGAAGACCATCAGATCGCTTTCGCGAGCGGCGACCACCTGAAGCTCGTGGCGCTCGTCAGCCGCTTCCACCGCAAGCACGGCGGCCTGATTGGCGAAGGTGACGAAGTTGGTCATCGCGCCGGAATGGTCGATCACCAGTGCGGTGCGACCGGCGAGCGGCACGCCGAGGTACTGCGGCCCGCCTTGAAGAAGCGGGTTCACGAAGGTGCCGAGTTCCTCCTCATGAATTTCCTGTGCCGTGACCTCGGGCTCGGTCTGCATGCTTTGCATCGCGAAAAACAGCACGGCCAGAAGCGTGGCGATACTCAGCACGAGGGCGAGAACGGTGGCGATCTGGTTCTTGAGCGTGATAGGTTTGCGGCGGTTGGCGCGCCTTCGCTTGGAGGCCCGCCGTTTGGAGGTCCGCCGTTTTGGGGAGGCAGTGGTGGTGGTGGCGGTGAGATCGGAAAGCGAGGGCTCGGGTGACCGTTCGGGCTTCTGGTCGGCGAACGGGTCGTCTTCCTCCGCTTCGTCGTCCGCAGGTTCCTCGGCGACAGGCTCATCTTCCCACGGTTCGGTCTCGTCTTCGGGTTCGTCGTCTGCATCGTCTTCGGGGGGCGGGCCTGTGATCGCGGCTGCCAGGGCGTCGGTCGGGTCCTGCGGCGGGGCGGGATCCTGCGGCGCGGGCGTGGGGGGAGGCGGCTTGGGGGCCGAGGCGGGGGCGATGGCTTCGGGGATGTCAGAAGATGGGTCGGGATCGGAGCCCGGGGGCGATTCGGGACGCGCGGCGCGCGCCGGTTTCTCCGATCGACTTTCGGGGACCGACAGCAGGCTGCCGCACGTGTAGCATCGGCAGACGCTGCCTTTGAAGGCTTCGTCGATCTCGAGTTCCGCTTGGCAGTCGGGGCAAATCAGGTGAACCATAGGGCCGATTATAGAGCGCCACCCATCGATTGTGCTATACAGGACCTTATGAACGAGAACGATTGGGATGATCTGGATTTCGGCTGGTCCGAGCCTGCGTCGCTGCTGCCGGGCCATGCGCCGGTGATGGTGGCGGAGGTACTGGAGCTGCTGGAGCCGAGGCCCGGGCAGGCGGTGCTGGATTGCACGGTGGGGCGGGGGGGGCACGCCGCGGCGATCATGCCGAGGCTGGTGCCGGGCGGGCGCTACATCGGCCTTGATGCGGATGCAGCGAATGTGCGGGAACTGCAGGAAATGGCGGATGAAACGCCTGTGCCGATGACGCTGGCGCACGCAAATTTTGTTGACGCGCGGCGGGTTTTAGATGAGTCGGGCGTGGATCTGGTCGATGGTCTTCTTGCGGATCTGGGATTCGCCTCGACGCAGATGGATCGAGCCGACCGCGGTCTAAGTTTCAACGCTGAGGGCCCACTGGATATGCGACTGGACCAGACCGCGAAAACCACAGCGGCGGATTTGGTCAACGAGGCATCGGAACAGGAACTGGCGGACATCATTTTTCGCTACGGCGAGGAGCGAGCGTCTCGGAAAATCGCGAGAAAAATTGTCGAAAAGCGCCAAGAACATCCGATTAAAACGACTAGGGAACTTGCAGATATCTGCTCAGCGGCCTACGGCCCAGCGGCGCGGCGTCAGCGGATCGATCCCGCCACGCGGACATTTCAGGCTCTGCGCATCGCGGTCAACGATGAGCTGGGGGCGCTGGAGCAGTTGCTCGCTTCGCTGGAGAAGCTGGTCAAGCCCGGCGGTCGCGTCGCCATCATCAGCTTCCACTCGCTTGAGGATCGCATGGTCAAGCAGGCGTTCAAAGCACTGGTGGCGGCGGGCAAAGCAAAGGGCCTGACGCGCAAGCCCCTGGTGGCGAAGGATGCGGAGCGAGCGGCGAATCGGCGGAGCCGATCGGCGAAGCTTCGCGCTATTGAACTCGTGGATTCGGACTTTTAAACGTGTCAGAAGTTGATACAATCAACCGCAGTCTCCCGCCAGGATGGCGCAGGTCTCATGCTCAAGGACGATGCACATGACCACTGAAACAAAACTCGGGTTGCTGCTGGGCATGGGGGTCATCATCCTCGTGGGCATCTTCATCAGCGACCATCTTTCCAAGGCCAACAGCCAGCAGACGGCGGGGCTGGCCGATTCCATGCGCCCGCTCGACGATTCGGACCTGCCGCGGGGCCTGGAGGAATCGCGGTACGGCGGGGAAGAGTTCATCGTCGAAGGAAGCGAAGCCGAAACCACGCTGCCGTTGCCTGAGGATTTCGAAGCCCAGAGCCGGCCCGAGGTTCAACCTCGTCAACGGCAGACGCGCGACGCGCGTCCGTCTCTCGAGCGGGAGCCGCAGCAGGCGGAAGCGCCGCGAAACACGCGGATTCTGGACATCGACCTCAGGCCGACCATGATTGAACGTGAGCGCGAAGAGGTGATCGACGGCGAAGCACCGCTGCCTGACGCGCCCGTCGCCAGCGACGATCGGACGGAACTGCCGGACGAACTTGAGTATGTCGAACCGCGGGAAGAGCGCCGTTTCGAACCCGAGCCGGTCGAGCGAACAGTGACGCGTGAGAGTCGGCAGGTCACGCCGGAACCGGAGCCGAGGCAGACCACCGCTCCGGTCACGCATTACGTCAAAGAAAACGAAACGCTTTCGAAGATCGCCGACCAGTACTACGGCGACCCCGGCTACTACGAGGTGATTTACGAGGCCAATCGCAACGCGATCTCGAATCCGAACTTCGTCCGCCCGGGCGTGCGGCTGGTGATTCCCGATAAGGCGGGCACCGTCGCAAGAAGGCAGACGGAGAGCCCGGCTGAGACGACGCAGGAGCAGCCACCCACCGCTCGCACGCAGACCTACACGATCCGCGAGAAGGACACGATCTGGGCGCTGGCGGATCGCTTCTACGGCAACGGCGCGAAGTGGAAAGAACTTTACGAGCTGAACAAGGACAAGATCGATAATCCCGATCGGCTGACGGTCGGCGATGAGATCACGGTCCCCGTGCGTTGAATGTGATCGCCCATGCAAAGCGATAATCCGCGAGCCACAGAACGGGCCCCGGTATGTTTGGAAAGCTGATTGCTCTGAGTCTGATGCTCGTGGTGCTGGGGGCCTCGCTGCTGGTGCTGCGGCAGCATCGGCTCGAGTTGGCGCACGAAGCGGCGACGCTGCATCGGCAGATTCACGACAAACGGCAGGATATCTGGAACGTGCAGGCGGAGGCCTCGGCGGAGCTGACGCCCACCGCGTTGGCGCGTCGCATCGGTGCCACCCGTCTGGCGCTCGAGCCTCACATCCCTGAATCGCCGACGCTGCCGAGTGTGCTCGCCCGAAGTGAGCAGTACGATTCGCCGCCTCAGCCTTGAGTGGAATTGCAGCGTATGAACGCTTGGCGCGTGGTTAATCCGGGGGTGGCGCAGAACCGTCGCGTGCTCAACACGACGCGGCTGATTGTCGTGGGGATGTCGCTTTGCATGTTGGCGCTGCTGGGGCGGGTGGTGCAGTTGCAGCTGATGCCCGAGCCCGCGGTGGTGGCGCGGATGGATCGCACGACGGGGACCGCGAATCTGCAGGCCCGCCGGGGGACGCTGCTGGATAGCCGCGGGCGGGCTCTGGCGGTTTCGCGGGTAGGCTACAAGCTTTTCGCCGACCCGAAGCTGATTGAAGATCCCTCGCGTTTTGCCCTTCAACTCGCTCACAAGATCGATGACGATCCTGCCCGCATCGACCAGCTGATTGATGAGCGGTTCGATGGTCGCTACGTGGTGCTTGATCCGTTGCTGGATCAGCGGCAGGTTGAAGCCGTTCGCGCGGAGAAGCTGCGCGGCACGGGACTCGAGCCTCGCCTGGTCAGGCAATATCCGCACGGTGCGGTGGCGGGGCAGATCATCGGTTTTGTCGGCTCGGAACACACCGGCCTCGACGGAGCCGAGCACGCCCTGGACGAATACCTTTCAGGCAAGAGCGGCAGCGTAAAGATGCTGCGTGACGTGCGGCGGCGACCACTCTGGGTCGAGCGGGAGGGGTTCAAGCCGCCCCGCGACGGCAGGGATGTGCGTCTGAGCATCGACACGGTCGTGCAGGCAATCGCCGAGAGAGAGCTGGCGGCGGCCTGCGAGGAATACCAGGCGAAGCGTGGCGAGGTCGTCGTCATGGACTCGCGCACCGGGCAACTGCTGGCGATGGCGAACTGGCCCCCGATGAGCCCGCAGGAGTTCCCCGGAGCCGACGCTTACATCCGCCGCAACCGGACGATCACCGATGCCTACGAGCCCGGCTCCGTCTTTAAGCCATTCCTGCATGCCGTGGCGACGCAGCGCGGTCTGGCGCGGCCGGAGCAGGTCATCGACACCGGCACAGGTTTGTGGTTTTCTTCACGTGGCAGGCGTCTGCGCGATGCGCATCCGCATGGCGAGGTGACGTGGGATGATGTGCTCGTCGTCTCCAGCAACATCGGCATGGCGAAGGTGCTCGAGCCGATGACCGCGCAGCAGATGCACGACGCGGTCCAGCAGTTCGGCTTCGGGCTCAAGCCCGGCACCGGCCTCCCCGGTGAGAGCCCGGGCCTGTTGAACCCGGCGCGGAACTGGACGCACTATTCGCTTTCGAGTGTGCCGATGGGCCAGGAGATCGGCGTGACGGGGTTGCAGCTGGCGCAGGCGCTAAGCGTCTTCGCCAACGAAGGCATGATGGTTGCACCCAGTGTGATGGCCGACGACGCGAACATGCCGATCTTCCGCAAGGTTCTCGATGCCGACGTCGCTCAGCACACACGCATGGTGATGCGAAGGGTGGTGACTGAGGGCACCGGCCGTCGCGTCAACAGCGAGATCTACAGGTTGTGGGGCAAGACGGGGACCGCTCAGATGGCGCGCACGGACGGCGGCGGTTACTCGCCCGGTAAATACACCGCCAGCTTCATCTGCGGTGCGCCGCTGCTGGATCCGAAGATCATCGTGGTGGTCAGCGTTCACGAGCCTGATCCTTCGATCGGCTACTACGGGGGCATCGTCGCGGCGCCGGTGGCGCAGGCCGTGGTGGAGCAGACGCTGGGGTACTTGGGTGTTCCCTCGGATGTTGAAGATCACACCGCGCCGTCTCACGTGGTTCAGGCGCGTGAGGTCCGCGATTAAGCAGTCTTGCGGCCGGACGCGTTTTTTTACAAAAGTCGCTCCGGCGTTCTAAGAACATTCCAGTCAGTCGGTAACCGAGGCCTCGCCGCCCCGGGGGTTCGCTCGTGGGAAGAACCCCTACATGGGGGCAAGCGTAGAATGAGTGACGACTGGAGGTTCACTATGGCTTGGGCGAACCTTACCGATACACGTTGCTATTACGAACTGCTGGGTCAGGGCGAAGCGCTGGTGCTGATTCCGGGCCTTGGTGCGTTGTGCCGGGCGGATGATCCGGATGCTGTCGAGCTCGCGAACGACTTCACGCTGGTCTGCCCGGAGCTGCGCGGCATCGGTCGATCGCGTGTGAAGCGGACGCCGACCAGCTTGGCCGATTACTGTTCCGATCTTGTGGAACTGCTTGATCATCTCCAGGTCGAGCGTGCTCACGTCATGGGGTTGTCGCTGGGAGGCACCATCGCGCAGCGGTTCGCGGTGGATCATCCGGGGCGGGTGAATCGGCTGGTGCTGGTTTCGTGTGCGCACCGGTTCGGGCCGTTCCTTCGGGAGATGGCGACACTGGTGGGGCACACGATGCGGCACTTCCCGCCGCGGCTGTTTCGCCGGACGCTCGAGTTGCTCGGCAGCAGTCCGCTGTACATGGATGCCGACCCCGAGCGGATCGACCGCAAACTTCAAGCACGTGCGAACAGTTGTGAACCCTCGCTACATGCGGTGGCGCAGCAGCTGCGTTGTCTTGTCGCCAGTGAGCCGGACGAGCAGAGCTTTCGCATCACCGCGGAAACACTGGTGATTGCTGGCGAATATGACGCGCTGATTCCGCACTGTTACGTGCGCCGGATGGCCGACGCGATCGCTGGCAGCACGTTCGTGATGGTGGAAGGGGCGGGCCATAATCCCTTTGCCGAGTGTGCCGAACGCTTGCTGCCGACGGTGGTTTCGTTTTTGAAGACGGGGGTGGTGAAGCCGATCCCGCCGTTCCCGCAATCCGATGCAATTCCTTCAGGACGTGCGACGACGAAGGAGCGAAAGTCTGCCTGAGAGATGGCTGCGACGCAGTGCCCCTTTTCAAGGAGGCCAGGTCATGCGGAATCTGAGATGGTCCAGGATTGAATGGTGGCGGTCGGGCGATCGTCCGTTGAGGCCGGGGGAAGTTGAACCTGAGGTGGTGCAGAGGGGCCAGGAGAACGGGGGAACGGCCGCGCCGCCTCAGACAGATCGGCCGTCGAGTGCGGCGGGGATTTACAGTCGCCTCGGCGTCCCTAGCTCGCTTAACTATCCCTCCACGACGCTCGCCCGGCTGCTGGATCAGACAGCCGACCGCTTCGCCGAATCACCCGCGTTGATCTATCAGGATCAGACGTGGACGTATCAGCAGTTGCTCAGTTACACCAACCGCATCGCCGGCGGTCTTGCGGCACTGGGCGTCCGGCCCGGGGATCGTGTCGTGCTCACGCTGCCGAACTGCCCGGAGTACATCGGCTCGTTTTTCGCAATTCAGAAGCTCGGTGCGATCGTCGTGAACGCTGGGCCGCTGGTGGGCCATGATGACCTGGTGGCGCTGCTGCGGAAGACACAGCCGAGGCTGCTGATCGGTTTGGACCTGCAATCGCAGTCGCTCACGAGGGGCGGGGCGGAGGCCGACGCGTCGGAGATGCGCTGGCTGTGGGTGTCGCTCTCGCAGTATCAGTCGGCACTGAAGCGGGTGGGCTATCAGATTCGACTATGGCAGACGCACCATCCGGATAAGCGTTGGCACACGCGGTTCGATGTGATGTTGCAGACCGCGCCCTCGCGGCCGCCGACGGTGGCGCCTGAGCCTGACGACGTTGCCGTGCTTCAACTCACCAGTGGCACCACGGGCAGCCTGAAGATCGCGATGCTGACGCACCGGTCGCTGCTGGCGAACGCGACGCAGGTTTCGATCCCCGCCCGCATGCACATGGGGCAGGCGCGTGTGCTGGGTCTGCTGCCGATGTTCCACGTCTACGGCTTGACGATGTGCCTGACCAGCGTCGTCTACACTGGCGGCTGCGTGCTGCCGTTCACACGCTTTTCCGCGGTGCAGATGCTCGATGCGGTGCTTGAGTTCAAGCCGACCGTGATGTGCGTGGTGCCGGCGATGGCTGATGCGTTTTGCGACCTGCTTGAGCAGCGTGATGCCGAGCCTGTGCGTGAAGCGCTCCGTGAGTGCATTGTCATCAGTGGTTCCGCGCCGCTCACGCCCGCGACCGCCCATCGTTTCGAGCAGCTGGTGGGCGTGCCGATCCTTCAGGGCTACGGCCTTACGGAAGCATCGCCGGTGACCCATTGCAACCCGCCTGACGATCCACGCGACAACTCGGTGGGCGTGCCCCTGCCCGATACGCAGGTGAAGCTGGTTGACCTTGATGATGCGAGCGTGGAGGTCGAGCCTGGCCGGACGGGGGAGTTGCTCATCTCCGGACCACAGCTTTTTGCAGGGTATCTGCAGGATCAGGAGAACACACGCCGTATGCTCAGCACCGATGCGCAGGGACGGCAATGGCTGCATACAGGCGACGTGGCCTACGCCGATGCCGACGGATTTCATTACCTGGTCGACCGTCGCAAAGCGATGATCAATCACGCAGGCTTCAAGGTTTGGCCGGCGAAGGTGGAGAACGTGCTGAAGTCGCATCCCGCGGTAGCGGACGTGGCGGTGGTCGGTTGCGCCGATCCGGTGCAGACGGAGAAGGTCGTGGCGCTGATCGTGCCGAAGCGACACGCCTTGGTGGAGGATGCCGAGCTTCGTACGCTCTGTCGTGAACATTTGGCGAAGTACGAGGTGCCCTGTCGTTTTGACCGTGTGAACGAACTGCCGCGTTCGCCGCTGGGCAAGCTGTTACGCCATCAGTTGAAAGTGGAGCCCTCGTGCGCACCGAGCGCATCGGGCAACGGAGAATCTAACGGCGAAGCTGAATCGACGCAGACGGAGGAACGCTCATGATCCGTCCCATATCACAACCGAGTCAGGCTGCGATCGTGGCGGGGCTGCGGACACCATTTGCGAAAATGGGGACCGCGCTCCGCGAAGTGCACGTGACCGAGTTGGCGCGATCCGCCATGCAGGAAGTGCTCTACCGCACCGGGTGGGAGGCTGGCACGCTGGACGAGGTGATACTCGGCAACGTGGTGATGCCCGCCGACGCAACCAACCCCGCACGCGTTGCTGCTTTGTATGCAGGAATCCCCGACCATGTCCCCGCCCTCACGGTGCAGCGAAATTGTGCGTCGGGCATGGAGGCAGTGTGGCAAGCGGCGATGCGCATCACCACCGGCGACGCGCGTGCGGTGATGGCAGGCGGGGCGGAATCGATGAGCACGATCCCGCTGATCCTGCCGACCGAGACGCTCGAGGTCGCGGGCAGCTTCATGAAGGCGAAAAGCCCTGCGGGCAAGCTGGGCGCGCTGACGAGCGTGCGGCCGCGCCACCTGCGCGCCAAGGCCGGGCTGGAGATGGGGCTCACCGATCCCGTCAGCGGGCTCATCATGGGCAAGACCGGTGAGAAGCTGGCGCATGAGTTCGGCATCAGCCGGTCGGAGCAGGACGCGTTTGCGCTGCGGTCGCATCAGCGTGCGGTCGAGGCGGCGAAGGCCGGGAAGTTCGATGAACAGATTGTGCCGGTGTACGCAGGCGACCGGTTCGAAGCGGTGACCACCGACGTGGGCCCGAGGGCCGATCAATCGCTGGAGGCGCTGGCGAACCTGAAGCCGGTCTTCGATCGGCGCGACGGCACGATCACCGTGGGAAACGCATGCCAGGTCACCGACGGCGCAGCGGCCATGCTCGTCGCCGATGCCGATGCCGCGCGGGCCGAGGGACTTGAGCCGCTGGGCTATGTTCGGGCCTACACGACGGCGGGGGTCGATCCGTCACGCATGGGCCTCGGCCCCGTCTTCGCGATTGACAAACTGCTTCGCAAGACCGGGCTGAACCTTGACGATGTGGACCTGCTTGAAATCAACGAAGCGTTCGCCGCTCAGGTGCTCGCGTGCCTCAAGGCGATGGCGAGCGAAGCGTACTGCCGGGAGCATCTGAATCGTGACAAGGCGATCGGCGAGGTCGATCCCGAACGGCTGAACGTGAACGGCGGGGCGATCGCACTCGGCCATCCCGTCGGGGCTACCGGTGCACGGCTGGTGTTGAATCTACTGCTGGAAATGCAGCGGCGTGATCTGGAGACGGGCGTGGCGGCGCTTTGCGTCGGGGGCGGACAAGGAGCAGCGATCCTGCTGACAAGGAGCCGATCATGAACCTGCATCGCTTCATCGAAAACGACATCATGCACGTGCAGTTCAACTGTGCCGACCGGCCGGTGAATACGATCAGCCCGAAGGTACTCGATGAACTGGACGACATTGTCAGCAAGCTTGAGCGTGGCGAGGAGAAACCCCGCAGCGTGATCTTCGAATCCGGCAAGGCCGGGACGTTCATCACCGGCGCTGACCTGTTCGCCATGCGTGAGATGGACGATGCCGAGGTGGCAAGTTTCATCGAACGCGGGCAGCAACTGTTCCATCGCATCAGCTTGCTGCCGATGGCGCGGGTCGCCGCGATCAACGGGCAGTGCCTCGGCGGCGGACTTGAACTGGCGCTGGCCTGCACGCACCGCGTCGCAGCGGACGACGGATCGATCACGATCGGCTTGCCCGAGGTGAAGCTCGGCATCCTGCCCGGCTGGGGAGGATCAACGCGCCTGCCACGCTTGATCGGTCTCACGCGCTCCCTGCCGTTGCTGCTGACGGGTAAGACGCTGGCGCCTCGGAAGGCGCAATCGCTCGGTGTGATCGACGAGGTCGTGCCGCCTGAAGCGCTGGGGCATGCCGCGGAACGTCTGGCTCTACAAAAGCGGCGGGACGGCAGCAAGATCTCTCAAACCGACCGTGCCATCGCCCGGTTCAATCCGCTCCGCAATGCAGCGATGAAGCGGGCGCGTGCCCAGACGCTTGCGACGACACACGGCAACTATCCCGCGCCTGAGGCCGTTCTCGACGTGGTCGAAATCGGCATGCGTGACGGCGTCGAGGCTGGGCTACGGGCGGAGCGTGAGGCCTTGCAGCGGCTGGTGAAGACCGATGCGTGTCGTAACCTCATGCGGCTGTTCTTCCTGCGGCAGGAGTCCAAACGTGCCGTGCGAGAGAAGCTCAAGGCTGAGCCGCGCGACGTGAAACGAGTCGCCGTGGTCGGCGGCGGCGTGATGGGCTCGGGCATCGTGCACGCGCTGGTAAGCGCCGACGTGGATGTCCGCCTCATCGAGATCGAAGCCAAGCAGATGTCCGCGGCCCTGACCCGTGTGAAGAAGCAACTCGATGCGGATCTCAAGAGCAAACGCATCTCTCCCGTTCAGGCCAAGCGCGCGATGCATCGGGTGAGCCCGTCGCTGACTTTCACGGGCTTGGGTCGGGTGGACTTCGTCATCGAAGCGGTGCTCGAACGGCCTGCGGTGAAGCGCGATGTTTTTGATCTGCTCGACGGCATCGTTCGGCCGGACGCGGTGCTGGCCTCGAACACCAGCTCGCTGAACCTGACGGAACTGGCGGAGGCGACGGCTCATCCGGGGCGGGTGATGGGGATGCACTTTTTCAACCCGGTGCCGAAGATGCCGTTGCTTGAGGTCGTGCGGACGCCGCTGAGTGACGACGCAGCCCTGGCGACGGGCGTGGCGCTCGGGCAGCGGATCGGCAAGACGCCGATTCTTGTCGACGACGGCCCGGGTTTCCTGGTCAACCGCGTGCTGATTCCGTACCTGGCCGAGGCGATCGTCCTGGCTTCGGAGGGCGCGCCGATCAATGAAGTTGATCGCGTGATGAAGCGGTGGGGCATGCCGATGGGCCCGTTCGAATTGCTCGATCAGGTCGGCCTCGATGTGAGCGTGGACATCTTCCGCTCGCTGGGTTCGAGGCTGGGCGATCACCTGCCGCAGGTGCCGAACTTTGAGCAGGTGGTCGACCAGGGCTGGCGCGGCCGCAAGAGTGGCGAAGGCTTTTACCGGTACGGCAGCCGGTGGTGGGGCGGTAAAGCGGAGCCGCGCGTGAACACGAAAATGCTCGCGCTGCTTGGGGCGAAGGGCAAGCAGGCGACGGTCGATGAACGCACACCCGCACGCCTGGTGCTGCCGATGGTGAACGAGGCCGCCCGGGTGCTGGAGGAAGGCGTGACCGATTCGACCGACACGATCGACCTGGCCACGGTGCTGGGCCTGGGGTGGGCGCCATTCCGAGGCGGCTTGGCGCGATGGGCGGAAGCGGAAGGCCTCAGCAAGATCGTCAAGCAGATGGATGACCTGACGAGTCGGCATGGTGAACGCTTCCGGGCCACGCGGCTGCTGCGGCAGGTGGCCGAGGCAGGCGAACCGCTGCAGGCGATTGTCGAGCATCGGCCGGCACCAGTGCGGACCCACCAGACGCGCACGGATCGTCTGTCGCATCCCGTCCGTCACGATTGAACAGAAGAAAGCGAGGTCTTGATGGTCACGCTCAGCAAACAAGATCAGCGCGAGATGGATAAGGCGAAAGATCTGCTCGAAACCGCCAGCGAGACGGGCTTCGTGCGCTCGCTGTTTTTCGGTCGACTCGATATGCAGAAGTTGCTGCCTTATCCGAAGCAGGATGCAGCCGAGGCAGCGCGCGTTGACGCGCTGCTTGAAGCGGTCGATGCGTTCATGGATGAACACGTGGATCCCGACCGCATTGATGCGGAGGAGCGCATCCCCGACGCCGTCATCCGTGGGCTGGGTGAACTCGGTGTGATGGGCCTGACCGTGCCGAGCGAATACGGCGGCGGAGGGTTCAGCCATACCGCTTACTGTCAGGTGCTTGAACGCATCAGCAGACGCTGCGCCTCGACGGCGGTGCTGGTCGGCGCGCACCAATCCATCGGGCTGAAGGCGTTGGTGTTGATGGGCAGCGAGGAGCAGAAGCGCCGCTGGCTGCCGGAGCTGGCGGGCGGTCGCACGCTTGCGGCTTTCTGTTTGAGTGAACCCGAGGTCGGGTCCGATGCAGCCGGCGTGCAGACGCGCGCCACGCTCAGCGAAGACGGCTCGCATTGGATCATCAACGGCGAGAAACGCTATGCCACCAATGCCGCGCTGGCGGGGTTCCTCACGGTGATGGCGCGGACGCAGATTGAGGAAAACGGCGAGAAGAAGGATAAGGTGACCGCGTTCATCGTGACGCCGGACATGCCCGGCTTCGAGATCGTCAGCCCCAACCGCAGCAAGTGCGGCATCCGGGGGACGTGGCAGGGCACGCTGAAGTTCAACGACATGCGCGTGCCGCGTGAGAACGTGCTCGGCGGCGTGGGCAAGGGGCTCAAACTCGCACTCACCGTACTCAACTACGGCCGCTGCACGCTGAGCGCGGGGTGTCTGGGCGGCGCGAAGGTGGGGCTGGAACGGGCGGTCGAGCGGGCACGCAGCCGTCAGCAGTTCGGCAGGCCGATCGGCAAGTTTCACCTCATCAAACAGAAGATCGCGCAGATGGCGGAAACGGTCTACGCCATGGACGCCCTGACATATCTCGCAGCAGGGTTGGTCGATCGCCACGAGGACGACCTGATGCTCGAAACGGCGACGTGCAAACTGTTCGCGTCGGAGATGGCGTGGCAGGTGGCCGACGACGCGGTGCAGATATGGGGCGGCGAAGGGTACATGCGCGAGCACGGCCTGGAGCGGATGCTGCGCGATGCGCGGATCAATCGCATTGTCGAAGGCACGAGCGAAGTCATGACGGCCTTCATCGCGCTCATGGGCATGAAGGGGGTTGGCGAGGAGTTCGAAGCGATCCTGCAAGCGGCAAAAAATCCGATCGGCAACTTCGGACGTATCGCGGATTTCGCCCGGCATGAGTGGCGTGACGTGATCGTCGGGCACGCTGGCAACGGCGCGACGCGCATGTTGCATCCGAAGCTGGCGGAGGAAGGGCGGCTGCTGGCGAAGCTGACACGCCAATTGGCCCGCGATGTGAGTCGTCTCCTCGCCCGGCATCGCACGGACATCATCGAGCAGCAGATGTTGCTCGGCCGTGTGACCTGGGCCGTGACCGAGATGTACGCCATGGCTGCTGTGCTGGCGAAGCTTCAGGCGAAACTTGAGGCGGCCGATGCCGATGGCCGGGGCACGGCTGAGGAACTTCAGCGAGAACTTACGATCGGGCGCGGCTATTGCCAGCATGCCCATCAGCGCATCGAGCAGCGGCTTGCGTCGCTTTCGCGCAACGGCGATGAGGCGACGCAGAAGGTTGCCGACGCGGTGCTCGGGCCGCTTTGAGGTGTAAGCGAGGCGACGGCTGGAGAAAATAAACTTCGGCTGCGGTGGATTCGTGGGGGTAAAGCGGGCAGGATGCTTGCATGAGCAGCGAAGTGTTCGAAAGATCGGTGGAGCTTCCGGTGTCGGCTGAGCAGGCTTTTGCCTGGCATGAGCGGGAGGGGGCGTTGCCGCGTCTGACGCCGCCATGGGAGCAGATTGAGCTGGAGAAACGTGAGGGCACGATTAGCGATGGCGATCGCACCACGCTGCGGATGCGCGTGGGCCCGACATGGCAGCGGTGGGTGGCGGAGCATCGGGATTATCAGCCGGGCCGTTGCTTTCGCGATGTGCAGATCAGCGGGCCGTTCACCAAGTGGGAGCATGAGCATCGTTTTGAGCCGATCGATGCGCAGCGCTGCCGCATGATCGATCGCATCGAGTACGTGGCCCCGGGCGGCCGAATCGGGCAATGGCTCGGTCACGGCGCGATCGCGAGGAAGCTGGCGAAGACCTTCGCGTGGCGGCATCGCACGCTGGCTAACGATCTTCATCAGCAGAAGCGCTACGCCGACCGTTCGCCGCTGACCGTTGCGATGACGGGCGCAAGCGGGTTGGTCGGATCAGCGATGACGACGCTGCTTACGACGGCGGGGCACCGGGTGCGGCCGATGGTCCGGCGTGCGACGGATGATCCTCAAGCGATTGTGTGGAACACGCGAGAGGGGGTGGTCGATCCGCAGCAGATGGCCGACGTGGATGCGGTGATTCACCTGGCTGGCGAGAGCTTGATGGGACGGTGGACGGCGAAGAAGAAGCAGGCGATTCGTGACAGCCGCGTGGCCGGGACGCAGGCGCTGGTGCGATCCTTGGAGCGGGCGGAACCGCGGCCGCGGACGCTGCTTTCGACCTCGGCACTCGGCTTCTACGGCGACCGTGGCGATGAGCCGATGGACGAATCTAAGGGCCCCGGCGAAGGCTTCCTCGTGGAGGTGGCGCAGGGGTGGGAAGCGGCGGCGATGCAGGCGGAAACGCTGGGGTTGCGGGTGGCGCTCATGCGGCTGGGCGTGGTGCTGACGCCGCGCGGTGCGGCCCTGAAGACGATGCTGACGCCGTTCAGAATGGGCGGCGGAGGCGTGATTGGCTCAGGCGATCAGGTGATGAGTTGGGTGAGCCTCGACGACGTGCTCGGCGCGTTCTACCACGCGTTGATGCAGGACGACGTGGCTGGGCCCGTGAATGTGAACGCGCCGAACACGGTGACGAATCGTGTCTTCACAAAGACGCTAGGCAACGTGATCCATCGGCCGACGTTCATCCCCGTCCCCGCGGCGATGATCCGTACCATGATGGGGGAGATGGGGCAGGAGATGCTGCTTTCCAGCACGAACATGCAGCCGACGCGACTGACGCAGACGGGGTACGACTTTCGTGATCCGCAACTTGAGCCGGCGCTGCGATGGATGCTCGGCCGCGGCATCCCGCCTCGTGGTGAACGCGAAGGCTGAGGCGGTTACGCCTGCCCATAGACGGGGACGAGGGCGCCGCTGGTGAGTTGATTGGCCGGGCTGACGAGGAAGGCGATAATCTCGGCGATGTCGTCGGGCTTGGGCCAGGTGGCGTGGTCGGCGTCGGGCATGGCTTTGCGGTTGGCGGGGGTGTCGATCACCGAGGGCAGCACGGCATTGACCAGAATGCGCCGACGCTTGAGTTCCTGCGCCAATGTCTGCGTCATTGAAGCGACCGCCGACTTGGCTGCGGCGTAGGCGGTGAGTTGTGCCGCCGGCTGCACGACCGGACGGGCTGCGACGTTCACGATGCGACCCGCGCCCTGCATCTGTCGAGCGGCCTCGCGGCAGCAGAGGAAGCAGGTAACGGCATTCGCGTCGAACATCTCGCGGAATTCCTGCAACGTCGTCCGGCCGATGCTGTTCATGGCAAAGCCGCCGGCAACCTGCACCGAAGCCCACAGGTCTTCGACCTCCGCGTAGAGCTCACGCACCGCATCTTCGTCGGTGCAGTCGACATGATGCATCCGCACACGGTGATGGGCGCGCAGATCGAACGTTTCAAGATCGTCCTCACGCCGCCAGGTCACATGGCAGTGAGCGCCGGCGTCGACCAGCCTCTGAACGACGGCGGACCCGAGCGCGCCGGTGCCGCCGGTCACGACGATGCTGCGATCGCTGAACGGCTTGTCCATGATCGGAACCTCCGTAACAAGGTCACGTGCTCAACACGCTCGCGGAGCGTTTACGAGCCGAGCTTCACCGTCGGTGCTACCTGCTTGAGCACAGGAATGGTCGCGTCAACGGCTTCGGTCTGCCCGCTGATGCGGAAGAACCAGGTCTGATCCTCAGCGGTATCGGGCAAAACGATGGCGACAATCTTGCGGTTGTCGCTGCCCTCGATCTCAGCCAGCAGAGCGTTATGACCGTCGATCTCCATCTCGGTGAGGAGTTCGCCGAGGGCCTCTTCACTCTGGACGGGGGGCGCGCCGACCTGCTGGCACCAGCGGTTGACGTTGGCGAGGACGCCGCCGACGTCGCCGGGGAACCGCGTCACGGCAATCTCGGTTGCGTCGGAGGTCTCACTTCCGTCGACGATGGTGGCGAAGCGCATGCCGCTGCCGTCTTCCGTGGTCCAGGGTTCGGGCGTGCTCCACGCAATGCCGTCGCCTTCCCAAGGCACCATTTCCACATCGGCCTCAGGTTCCGCCTCAGCAGCCGTGTCGGGTTCCGCTGCGGCCAGCGCGACGTCTGCGTCAGCATCTTCGTCGACGTTGCGTACTTGCGTCTCGGTCTCACCGCATGCGGTGGTGAACAGCAGTGCAGCCGTGCAAAGGGCGAAAAACATCAAGCGGTCGTAGGACATATCGGCTTCCTTCAAAGCGGAACATTGTGATCATTCGTGGTGTGACAGTTGAACATAACGCGCCGTCGGCGTCGAATCGAGCGACGGTGGCGCGCGAAGCTTCAGGCGGGACGTACTTTGATTTCCATGCCCTGGATGCGGGTGACTTTCACGCGTGTGCCTGCGAGGATGACGCCGCCTTCGGAGAAGCATTCGATGCGTTTGCCGTCGATGCGCACCGAGCCGACGGGCCGCAGGTCCGTCTCCGCCAGCCCCTCAAGGCCGACCAGTTCCGAGCCGGATCGGGAAACATTGCGATCATAGGTGATGCTGCCCGCCCGCTGTGAGGTGCTGAGCATGGTCGCTCGGCCGGCGGGCGTGTGCGGAAAGACCTTGATCGCCCCGGCGGCGAGAATCGGAAGTACGACCAGCGTCATCACCACGCCCGTCAGGCCGGCTGTCACGTCGATCAGAAACAGGCACACCAGTCCACCGACCAGGCTGACGGCGGCGAAGGCGGCGATGAGCCCGCCGCTGGGAATGAACAACTCCGCGAGCAGCAGCAGCAGGGCGAGAAGGATCAGGATCGTGGCCCAGATGGCGAGGGTCATACGCAGTTCTCAAGCTTCTTCGACGACGATGCGGTTTCCACGAATCTCCACGATCCGCACGTTCTGCCCGACCTCCACCCAACGGCCCCCCGTCACCACGTCGACAATCTGCCCGTCGATCTCCACCCGTCCCGCAGGCCTGAGGCCTGTCAACGCCCGGCCGATCACACCTTCCCGCACCGCCTGACCGGGGGGCGGGGCAGCGGCGGCTGTCTCCTCGGGCATGTCGGTCGCCGCGCCCCGCGCGTAGGTCTGCGATTCGGCGCGCGCCGAGGCGGGGGGGACGGAAGTGGTGGGGGAGGTTGTTGGCGCGTCGACGGTGCCCTCAAGCACCAGACGGCGGAAGAAGGGGACACGCTCGATGTTTCGCGAGATGAAGTAGCCAGCAATGCCCGTCACGATGATCGCGATGAGCAGGACACTGACGCCTTGCCGCAGCCCGTCCCAGGTGGCGTCGAGCGCGGGCAGCCAGCCGGGCTCGGGATCAGGCGGGACGAAGGTCATCAGGAAACCGGTGAGCACCATCAGCACGCCGAGTATTCCCGCCACGCCGATGCCGGGTATCAGGAACAGTTCGACGGCGATGAGGATCAGTCCGCCTGCGATGATCAGCACCGCGGTCATGTCGGCGAGGCCGGCGATGAAGGGGCCGCCGACCATCAGCAGCAGGGCCACAACCGCCACGGCACCGGGCAGGCCAAGGCCGGGCGATTGCAGTTCCATGTACCCGCCGAGCAACAGCAGGATCAGCAGGATGGCGCGGACGCCGGGCGAGACCAGCAGGTTCGCCAGGTCCTCACTCCACGACATCTCCAGGCGGACGAAGGTTTCCGCTGTCGCGCCCGTGAGCGCCATCAGGGCGCTGTCGTCGGCAATGATCTGGCTGGCGAAGCCGTAGGCGATGGCTTCATCCTGGCTGAGCGTCACGAGGGTGTTGGCGGGGTTGACCAACTGAACGATGCGCCAGTCGCCTTCGACTTCCGCTTGAAGAGTCTGGTTCGCTTCGGGCTGAGATGTTTCGGCTTCGGGATCGGCTTCCACGGCGGCATCATCGACCTGCATCGTCAGCGACCCGAACGGAGTGGGCTGCTGATCCTGCTGGGGCTGCGGTGGGGCTGGCGCGGGAGGCGGGGTGTAATCGCCGCGTGGCGACTCGAGGCCGTAGATGGGCAACTCGGTGGAGTAGACGTATTCGATGTCGCCGGTGTCGACGTTTTCGATCTGGTAGATCGCGGGGCCGAGGCGGACCATGCCTTCGGTGAGGATGACGGGGTAGCCGTTACGCAAGGCGGAGTCGCGGAACTCTTCGAGAATCGGCGATTCTTGCTTCGCCCGCTCGGTTCCCTCGAGCTGTTGGCCGGGCATGATCGGAGCGGCGTCGCCGATGCGCGAACGTTCGGCCATGACGATGCCGTCGGCGGCGACGGAGATGATCGCGCCGGCGGAGATGGCCTTGTCGTTGACCCATGCGAGGGTTTCGGTGCGGACGTTTTTGATGAACGTGCTGATTTCGAGCGCGCTGGTGACCAGGCCGCCGTACGTGTCGATCTCGTAGACGATCAGGTCAGCCCCGGCTTCCTCCGCCATCTCGGTCCGCCGCTGCATGCTCATCAGCATCACGTCGGAGATAAGCCCCTCGACGGGGATGACGTAGACGAGGCGGCCGTCAGTGGGCTCCGCCGTTTCGTTCGTCGGTTGCACGTTGCCGATGGCGAATGAAACGCCGAGCAACAGTGCCACCAACCCGAGATAAAGATGTCGCAAACGCATGGTGATCCATTATACCCCCGTCGCACCGCTGTGCCGGGGATGCGACGTCGACCGGGCAACAGCGGCGACTCCGATCGTGCTCACTCGCTTGAATCGCGCCAGAGCCAGCGGAGTGAATCGGGAAGGATAACGCCGCCGTGCTTGCCGTTATGGCCACCTTCGCCGCCGACGAATTTGTAGTCGTAGTCGGCGAACGCCAGGGCCGCTTCCATCTGCAGGTTGCCCAGCCACCAGTTGCCGTGCTGGTTGTCCAGATCGTTTGAGCCGTCCTGAAGGAAGACGCGGATGGGGCGCTTTTCGGCTTTGCGGATGAGGGCGGGGTAGTTATGGCCGCCACGGATGTTGGTGAACGAGCCGACGTGGCTGAGCACCTTGCCGAACGCGTCGGGCCGTTCCCACGCGACGGTGAAGGCGCAGATACCGCCTGAACTGATGCCGCCGATCGCCCGCATTTCAGGATCCTCGCTGAGGCGGTACGTCTCGGTCACCTCGGGCAGAAGCTCATCGATCAGGAAGGTGGCGTAGTCGGCGGAGAGCGTGTCGTATTCGACGCTGCGATTGTTCGGCTGAGCAGCCCAGCCACGTTTTTCGGGCAGTTCGTCGCCACGCTGGCCGGGGTTGATGAAGACCGCGATGGTGACGGGCATTTCGCCTGCGTGGATAAGGTTGTCCAGCACGATGGGCGTCCGGAAATCCCCGGTCTCACTGACGTAGGCGTGGCCGTCCTGAAAGACCATCAGTGCTGCGGGCTCGGAGCCGTCGTACTGATCGGGCACGTAAACCCAGTACCGCCGGATGGTGCCGCCCCACGCATCGCTGCTGTGGAAGACGTGTTCAGTGATGGTGCCGCGGGGGACGTTTTCGTGACGCTGCGAATCAATGCCGAACTCATACGAGGGTTCCTCAGCTTCGGCCAACCCTGCAAATCCGATGAAAACACCCAGCACCACGGCGGCCAAGACACAACTTCGCATTCCACGCATCGTCACTCTCCAATGTTTGATCACTGCAGTTTACACATTTGCCGGCGCGATGAGTTCCCGGTCCACCGCTTCGGCGATGCGGGAGAGCGATTGCATCAGATCGGCAAACTCCTCGAAGTTCAGCGTCTGGGCACCGTCGGACCAGGCGTGCTTCGGATCGGCGTGCACTTCGATGGCGAGGCCGTCGGCGCCTGCGGCGATGGTCGCTTTGCTCATCGCGGGGACGAGGTGCGCGTGGCCTGTGCCGTGGGACGGATCGCCGATCACCGGCAGGTGCGTCAGATGCTGAAGCTCGGTCACCGAGGCCAGTGAGTAGGTGTTGCGGGTGTGCGTTTCGAACGTGCGGATACCGCGCTCGCAGAGGATCACGTTCGGATTGCCCGCAGCAAGAATGTAGTCCGCTGCCTGAAGATATTCGTCGAGCGTCATCGACATGCCGCGTTTGTAGAGGACGGGCTTGGGCTGATTGCCCGCCGCTTCGAGCAGCTTGTAGTTCTGCGCATTGCGGGTGCCGATCTGCAGACAGTCGGCATAGCGGCTGACGAGTTCGACATCGCCGGGGGTGACGACTTCCGTGACGACGGGGAGGCCGGAAGCTTCGCGTGCATTGGCGAGCATCTTCAAGCCGTCTTCGCCGTGGCCCTGGAAGGAGTAGGGATTGGTGCGAGGCTTGAACGCGCCGCCGCGGAGGGCCGAGGCGCCTAGCTGCTTGAGCGTAACGGCGGTCTGGACGATCTGCTCTTCACTTTCGACCGAGCAGGGCCCGGCGATGACCTGAACGGCTTTGCCGCCGAACACGCAGTCGTCACTAAGGGCCACGGTCGACCGCTCGACCTGCCGCTGCTTGGAGGCCATTTTATAAGGTGTGAGCACACGCATCGCCTTCTGGACGCCGGTGAGTCGTTCGAACACTTCAGGATCCTTTTTCCGGTCTTCGCCGATCACCGCCACAACGGTCAGCTCCGTGCCCTGGATGATGTGGTCACGCAGGCCCATTTCCTGCACAAGATTGATGACCTGTTCGATCTGGTCGCGGGTCGCTTCGGGTTCCATCACAATGATCATCGTCGGCTCCTCTTTTGCCTCTCGTCGCTGCCTCCTCCCACAGCCCCCGATTCAATGCGGAAAAGGTGGGGGGGTGGGGGGGGGCATAAAAAAACCCCGAAACGGTTCGGTCCGCTTCGGGGCATTCGCTGTTGTGTTGGTCATTCAACCTGGACGCGGATGCACCTTAAGCGGCCCGAAAGCCGGTAAAGTAAGCAAACCAACGCCAAGTAAAGTGACGGTTCATCGACTTCATTTTGCACCACAGGCTCTGGCCGGTCAACAAAAATCGCGATTTCTTTTTCAGCCGAGTCAAGGCGTCTCCAATGCGGGCGCGCTTCACCTCCGAGCGGCGGGCCGAGTTGTGGACAAGTCGGCTCTTTCACCCGCGGTGGCAGGGGAACCGGTGTGCTATACAATGGTGGCTTGCAAAAGCTGCGGGCGTGGCGAAATTGGTAGACGCGCCAGGTTTAGGTCCTGGTGGGGGCAACCCCGTGGAGGTTCGAGTCCTCTCGCCCGCATTCCGCTCACCGACGGTCGAGCGGCTTGAAAACATTGACCGGCGGTGGAAGTTTGACCTTATGGCTCGGCGTCATCTCGTGGTCGCTGTTGTACCTCATCAGCGAATGGCTGTTGCGGATCGTGATGACGCTGGTCGTGGTCAGGCGAAAAAAACCCACGCCCGCCATGGCCTGGCTTCTGATCATCTTCTTCCAGCCCTGGTTCGGCCTTTTCCTTTACATGTTGATGGGTGAGTATCGGCTGCCGCGCCGCCGCATTCAGCAGCACCAGCAGGCGCAGTTGGCGCTGGAAGATTACGCGCGCCTCGCCGTGCAGCAGCCGCACATCGTTCGCCCCGTGATCGAGCCGGAGCACCGCACGCTCATCAGCATGGCTGAGCACATGGGCGAGATGCCGATCGTCGGCGGCAACGGCGTCGAACTACTGGCTGACACCGAAGCGTTCATCGAGAAGCTCATTGCCGACATCGATGCCGCCGAGCAGCACGTCCACCTCATGTTCTACATCTACGGCGAGGATGAAACCTCCCGCCGCGTGAGTGCCGCCCTGATGCGCGCCGCTGAGCGGGGCGTCCGCTGCCGCCTTCTTGCCGATGCTGTGGGCGCGCGACCGATGTTCCGCTCCCTTGCGTCACAGATGACCGAAGCCGGCGTCGAGGTCCGACCGGCCATGCCCGTCACGCCGTTTCGCCGAAAGCTGGCGCGGATCGACCTTCGGAACCATCGCAAGATCGTCGTGATCGACGGCCGGGTCGGCTACACCGGCTCGCAGAATATCATCGATCCCAGCTACGGCACGCACCATCTTCGCTGGGTGGAGATGATGGTCAGGCTTACCGGCCCGGCTGTGGCGCAGCTTCAGGGCGTGTTTGTGGAGGACTGGTATTTCGATACCGACGAGGCGCTTACCTCGCCGGACATTTACGCCCCGCCGATCGCGATGGGTGACGTGCCGATCCAGTCACTGCCCAGCGGGCCGACGTATCCGACGGAGAACTATCAGCGGCTGGTGGTCGCTGCAATTCATGCCGCTCGTGAGCGGGTGATCATCACCACGCCCTACCTCGTGCCCGACGAAGCGCTGCTTACCGCGCTGCACGTCGCCACCATGCGCGGTGTTCGCGTCGATCTGATCGTCCCCGACCGTTCGGATCAACCGGTGACCGCCGCTGCCGGCCGCTCCTATTATGAAGATCTGCTCGAGGCCGGCGTGAACATCTACCAATACACACACGGCCTGCTGCACGCGAAGACGATGAGTGTTGATGATGCGTTCGCACTCATCGGATCGAGCAACTTTGATATCCGTTCGTTTTACCTCAATTTCGAACTGAACCTGCTGCTTTACGGGCCGAAGATCACCTCAGAACTGCGTTATCGTCAGAGCCAGTACATTGCCGATTCGACCCGACTGTCGCTTCAAGATTGGCAGCAGAGGCCGTATCTGCAACGCACCGCTGAAGACCTCGCGAAACTGCTTAGCCCCTTGTTGTGAGTGCACGATGAACACGCACGAAAAAGATCATCACGAACACGCCGGCCACTGTTGCGGCGGCGACGAAGATAAGAAGCCGAGCGATCAGACGTCGCCTCGCAGCATCAGTCTGAACGTCGCCTCCCCGCCGCCCGAGTTCCCCGACCACATGCATGGTGACGACGACGGCGACGCAACCGACCCCGTCTGCGGCATGCGCGTCGACCCCGCCAGCGCCGCAGGCGCAGCCGAATACGGTGGCGATACCTACTACTTCTGCAGCACCGGCTGCCGGGCGAAGTTCGTCCAGGACCCCGAGCGTTATCTGAACCCGACCGAGCAGGAGCCTGTGCCCGTCGCCGCCGGCACCAAGTGGACCTGCCCGATGCATCCGGAGATCGTCGAGGACAAGCCCGGCCCCTGCCCGATCTGTGGCATGGCGCTGGAGCCGATGGACGTCACCGCTGAGGAGGACACGACCGAACTGGACGACATGACCCGCCGGTTCTGGATCAGTGCCGCACTAACCGTCCCGCTGGTGTTCATCGCGATGGCGCCGATGCTGCCGTGGAATCCGCTCGGCATTTTCCACCATCGCCTGCTGGCCTGGGCGGAGTTGGTCCTCGCCACGCCCGTCGTGCTCTGGGGCGGGTGGGTGTTCTTCGTGCGTGGCTGGGCGTCGATCCGCACGATGAAGCTGAACATGTTCACGCTCATTGCGATGGGCACCGGCGTGGCGTACCTCTACAGCATCGTGGCGGTACTGGTCCCGGGCATCATCCCGGACGCGTTCCGTGGCGAGCAGGGGGAGGTCGGGCTCTATTTCGAAGCGGCGGCTGTGATCGTCACGCTTGTGCTGCTCGGGCAGGTGCTCGAACTGCGCGCCCGCAGCCGTACCAGCAGTGCCATCCGTTCGCTGCTCGATCTTGCCCCGCCGACCGCCCGCCGTATCGAATCCGACGGCAGCGAGAAAGACGTCCCCCTCGAAGAAGTGCACGCCGGCGACCACTTGCGCGTCCGCCCCGGTGAAAAGATTCCCGTCGACGGCACCGTGGAAGACGGCCGCTCGCTGGTCGATCAGAGCATGGTCACCGGCGAACCCGTCCCCGTTGAAAAGGCGGTAGGCGAGAGCGTCACCGGCGGCACGCTCAACACGACCGGCAGCTTCACGATGGTCGCCGAGCGCGTCGGTCGCGACACCGTGCTCGCGCAGATCGTGCAGATGGTCAGCGACGCCCAGCGCAGCCGTGCCCCGATCCAGAAGCTCGTGGATGTGGTGGCCGGTTACTTCGTGCCGATCGTCATCGCGGTGGCGCTGGTGGCGTTCGTGGCCTGGTCGTTCGTCGGCCCCGAGCCCGCCATGGCGCACGCACTCATGGCTGCCGTGGCCGTGCTCATCATTGCTTGCCCGTGTGCCTTGGGGCTCGCCACGCCGATGTCCATCATGGTCGGCGTCGGGCGCGGCGCGACCAACGGCGTGCTCATCAAGGACGCCGAGGCCCTGCAATCACTCGAGAAGATCGACACGCTCATCGTCGACAAGACCGGCACCCTCACCGAAGGCAAGCCCCGGCTGGTCAGCGTGGTGCCTGCTGAGGGGCTGGATGAAGCGAAGGTGCTGCGCGTTGCTGCCGCGCTTGAGCGTCACTCGGAACACCCCTTGGCGCAGGCGATACTTGACGGGGCCGGCGAGCGTGAGGTCTCGCCGGGCGAGCTTGAGAACTTCGATTCCCGCACCGGGCGAGGCGTGGTCGGCGAGCTCGATGGTGAAGCCGTCGCCATCGGCAACCGCACGTTGATGGAGGAACTGAACATCGACACGACCGCGCTCGATGCCGCCGCCGAGGAACTGCGTGGCGATGGGCAGACCGTCATGTTCATCGCCATCGGTGACCGTGAAGCCGGGCTCGTCGGCGTCGCCGACCCTATCCGTGAAAGCACGCCCGAAGCGATCAGGCTGCTTCACGAAGAGGGCATCGCCATCGTCATGGTCACCGGCGACAATCCCACCACAGCCGAGGTCGTCGCCCGCAAACTCGGCATCGATGAGGTGCGGGCCGAGGTGCTGCCCGATCAGAAGCGTGAAATTGTGCTCGAGCTTCAAAACGAAGGCCGCACGGTCGGCATGGCCGGCGACGGCGTGAACGACGCCCCGGGCCTCGCGCAGGCGCACGTCGGCATCGCCATGGCCAGCGGCACCGATGTCGCCCTCCAGTCCGCAGCCGTCACCCTGATGCGCTCCGACCTGCGCGCGGTTGCCGCGGCAAGGCGGCTCAGCCGGGCAACGATGAAGAACGTCAGGCAGAATCTCTTCCTCGCTTTCGTGTACAACGCCGCCGCACTGCCGATCGCTGCGGGCGTGCTGTATCCGTTTGTCGGGATCCTGCTGAGCCCCATGATTGCCGCCGCCGCCATGAGCTTCTCCAGCGTCTCCGTGATCGCCAACGCACTTCGACTGCGTACCGTCAAGCTGTAGCGGACCCAGCGACGCTACGCGTCGCCGGTCCTGTTGGTCATTCCCGCAGCAGCGGTTAAACTCACGAGTCGAAGAGTTGAGCAATGGGGATTGCTGAATGGTGAGCCACGTGGAACGACCGAAGATCGCACTGGCCTTGATGGCGCACCCGGACGATGCGGAGATTCTGTGTGCCGGGACGCTGATCCGCCTGGCCGATCTGGGCTGGCAGATTCACATCGCCACCGCCACGCCCGGCGACTGTGGCACGATGACCGAGACGCCGTTCGACATCGCTTCCATCCGCACCAAAGAAGGGCGCGCCGCCGCCAATCTCATCAACGGCACCTACCACTGCCTCGATGAGCGCGATGGATTCGTCTGCTACGACAAAACGGCGTTGCGGAAGACGTACGACCTGTTCCGCCGGGTCGGCCCGTCGCTGGTTTTCACGCATGCCCCGCGTGACTACATGATGGATCACGAAGCCGTTTCGATGCTCGCCCGGGCCGGCAGTTTCGTCTACAGCGCGCCGAACATCTCGACGCATCCGCTGCCGCCGCACCCCGGGGTGCCGTACCTGTACTACTGTGATCCGATCGAGGGGGTCGATCCGCTGGGTAAGGTTGTTGAGCCGACAACTTACATCGACATCAGCGATCAGCTTGATCGTAAGACCGAGATGCTTGCCTGCCATGTGAGTCAGCGGGAATGGCTCCGCGCTCATCACGGGATGGACGAGTACATCGCCGCGATGAAACGCCACGCCGCCCACCGTGGTAAGCAGATGGAAACCGAAGCGGCCGAGGCCTTCGTTCAGCACCGAGGCCACGCCTACCCCACCGACGACCGCCTCGCCATGATGCTGACGCCGTAAGAAATGTTTGAGGGGTGAGGTATGAGGTGTGATGTTCAAAGCAGCTAGGCCTTCTTCACATCAAACATCACACTTCACAAATTCACAGGGAGCCTCCCATGGCCGCTGGTAAAGTTTTGAACATGATGAGCACGATCAAGGGGTCGCTCATTGAGGGGTTTTATCCGAAGGGGTGGAACCTGAAGCGGATCGATGCGTGCTGCGACATGGGGCTGAAGAAGCTCACGACGCCGGCCAAGCACTGGGATGCGGCGTTCAAGCCGACCGCCGTCAGCAGCGTCGAGCAGATGGACCGGCGCATGGGCGACGCCATTGCTCAGCAGATCGAGCAGACGCGCCGGGCGGGGCAGAAGCTGGCGATCATCCTGCCTGTCGGACCGATGGGCATGTACCGTCACGTGGTCGATCGACTCAAGCGGAAGAAGGTCGCCTGCGATCACGTGCATACCTTCAACATGGACGAATGGGCTGACAAATCCGGCAACACCATGCCCGGCGACCAGCCCGGCGGTTTCGAACATGCGATGAAGCACGCCCTGTTCAACCCGCTCGGCAAGCTCACCGTGCCCGCCGGTCAACGCAACTTCGCCACCAAAGAGAACCTGCCGACGTACGCGGAGAAGATCGCTGCCCTGCGGAAAGAGGGGGCCCGGCTGGTCACGGTCTACGGCATCGGCCGGGGGTGCCACATCGCCTTTTGGGAGCCGCAGAACGCCGGTGACTTCACCAAGGCTCAGTGGAAGAAGCAGACCCACCGCCTCGGGCAGCCGCTGCATCCGCTGACGATCGAGCAGAACGCGCTGCACAGTTTCAACAGCCGGTTCACGTTAATTCCCTGCTTCGCGAACACCATCGGGCCGGGGCTTTTCCTGCAAAGCGACTACTGCATCGGCGGGGCGGACGGCGCCTATCCTGATCGCGGAGCCATGTGGCAGGGCATGAGTCTGTGCGTCACGCTGCAGTACGGTGCCGATCCGTGGATCCCCTCCAGCTTCATGCCCACCATGCCCGGTAAGCTGTTCTTCGTGAAGCAACTCGCCGGGCCACTGCTGCCCGCAGCTTCATGAATCTCAACGCGCTGATGGCTCGGTAGTTTCAATTTAAAAACCGTTCCTGTATTCCCACCCCAATCAAGCCGATACCATAGTGGGAACGCCCGAGCGCTGTAGAAGCGGCGCGTGCCGGAGGTGACCTGCTTTTAAGGTATCTGATGAAGATTGCGCAACTCATTTTGGCGGGGGCGGCCATCGTGGCGATGCTGGGTTTGCCAGCAGCGGCTGCCGATGCCGACGAAGAAAGCGGCCCTCCCACCTTCTTCGGCATCCCCATCACCGTCGACGAGGGCGCCGCCCAGCAACGCCGCGAACGCGCTCGCAATGCCGACGCCGATGCCGATAACACGCCCGAGCCTGCCCCTCCTCGTGAAGCGCCAACGCGCGAGCCCGACGCGTCCTCCGATTCTGAAATGACGCCCGAGCCGCAAGAGGAAAACCCGCCTGTCGCCGAAGCCGACCCCAGCCTCGTCGCATGGCTGGCGACGGCATCATCGGTGCCTGATCCGCTGTATCTGCCCGACCCGTTCATCGTCCGTTATCAAGCCTCGCCCGTTGCGGTGGTGCAGCTGGGTTCGGCGCTGCGACGGGCTTTCAAATGTGAAATGTGCAGTGGGGCCACCGAGGTCACCCGTCGGCGTCGGGTAGGAAGTGAGAACGCGGGGGGGCTACGGCGGGATGTCTACGTGACCGAAACCATCACCTGCTCACGTTGCGAAGGTGACGGCTACGGCACAGGCCGGGCGCTCAACCGTCTGTTGGCGAACCTGACCATCAAGTTCTCGGCCATGCACCATCAGGATGCCCGTCATCCCGAAGCACTCACTCGCACGCACGGCGTGCTGCTGGCCCTGCTCGAACACGACGCACGAGCCTTGGCGGGCCGCCTGAATTCAGTCAATATCGATATCCTCCAGCGGGCGATCGAAGTGGATCATGTCTTCGGCGCCCCGTTCATCGCAGTGGGCGAGGTTGTTGCGGTGGGGGCACTTCCGCAGACCGAGTCGCTCGTGGTGGCGATGGAGATGGACGAGTCGCTGGTGATCGTCTCGGACCTGAAATTCGCCAATGAGCCCGTCGTCGGGGAGCGGATGCTTTTCGGCGGGCTCGTCGCCAACTTCGTCCAGCACAGCAGCGCGGCCATCCCCGTCGTGCAGCACGGCTACCTGATCGCTTCCGGCAGCGGACCCGAATCCATCGTCGACCCTGAAGGTTTCGTTAAGCGCGGGGTCTGGGACATCGAAGCGTTCCGCCAGCGCGAAGCCAGCCGACGTTTAGAGGACGACGACGAGGGCGGCGAGGCCGACGAGCCGGAGATCATCGTCCGGTCAATTGACGATTTCGCCCAGATCGTGCCGCGCGAGTTTCAGCAGGGCGACACGCATGACGAGGCTCTCAGGCTCATGACTGACTGGGCCGGCGACGCGCTTGAAGACACCCGCGTCTTTACGCAGGGCGGCGAGATCCTCGACTGGAGCGAGGGGATGACGATAGACGATGGTGAAGCTCACGAGATCGGGCGATTCCGAAGCCGCCGTGTCTTTCAAGGCAACGGCTGGGATTTGGTCATCGTCGGCACGCTGCGCAGGCCGCTCGACCAAGCACGTCAGATGGGGCAGGATATCGCGAACGGCGGCGACTGGAGTGGGAGCATCAGGTCTGTGGAGTATCGCCAAGCCCGCCGCGACAGGGCCGCCTCCATCGTCATCGAAGTTCGTTCACTGCGCATGCCCTGAACCGGTCGTCGTCACGGGTCGCCAGGCGATGACCGGCAACTTTTTCGCAAAGAGCAGATGCGGCTTGCCGGGGAGCGTGATGCCCAGCGGCTGCGTCATCGTATTGCGCTCGATGTCCGCCTCCGCGTGCTGCAGTGGCCAGCGCGGGTGTGCGATGTCGCCCCGCCACAACTTGCCGCGCTTGTTCGCGGAGAACAGGCAGTATCGTTCGGTGAGAAACTCCTCCAGCGAACCCGCTTCCGATTCGAACACCTCGCCCATGCCGCGATACCGGCCTTCGAAATCTGCGTCGCCGGTTGTGCGGTCGCTGCGATAGCTGACCGAACCATCGGCCTCGACGGCGTAGGCCATCCGTGCGTACTGGTAGTTCAGGTGGAACGACAAGCGGGCGGCTTTGACGGCCAACCGACTGAACGCGTCGAGGGAAAAGAACCACACGCCCCGGCTTTTGCCATCGGTCACATAGGTCCGCACGTTCAGCTCGGGGAAGGCCGAGGCGGTCGGCACGCCCGGCAGGCACCGCATCCGCACGCCGCTCATGTAGAACGGGACGACGCCGAGCCAGGCCGACCCGTCGAACGTCTCAATCTCCAGCCCCCTCGGCACCCACCGCCGCAGCGCCCCGGCGTCGACACGCCAGTGCGCGAACAGCAGATCGTGCCACGTCATCTGCATGATCCAAGGCCCGGAGCCGCCACCGATCATACGAACCTCCCCGCTTTAGCTGAACCTTCTCGCTGGGGCTCAGCCGACGTTGCTGCGCAGGTCACTTTCCGCCCATCGCAGGTGCAGCGGCTGTGCGCCTTTGAAGAACGCGTCGACCCACGCGCCGAGCAACTCGGCGCGCCAGCTTTCCGCCATCCGCGTGCCGACGATGCTGCCCGACTGATACACGCGTCCGATGTCACGCCGATTCGCCACGAGCGACGGATCCACGCCCTGGCCCTGGCAGTATCCCTGCACGGCCGACCATAAGCTGTCGACCGCGAAGCGATCACGGGGCCGTTCGTCGCTCAAGGCTTCGTGCTTCGGAGCCGCCTCCTTCGGTAGCTCCTGCTCACGCCCGCGCTGCGTTGCTTCGATGATCTGCCGCCCTGAACCGGCGATGACAGGCCGAGGCAAGCCCCGCACGCGATCGAGTTGATCGAGCTTCTTAACCGGCTTTCGGGAGAGCTCGACAAGCACCTCGTCCTTGAGAAAAGTGCGCGGCGGCAGGTCGTGGTCGCGCGCTCCCTGATCGCGCCAGGCGACGAGTTCCACCAGAATCGCCCGCTGCCTGGCGGTGAGACCGCCGCTGCCGCGCACCCGTTGCGTCTGTACCTGAGGATCAAACTGGTACGCCGACTTCTCGCAAAGCGTTTCGCATTCCTGCTTCGCCCAGTCGAGATGGCCGGCCGTTTCGAGCTTCTCCAGCAGTGCTGCGTGCAACGCGGGCAGATAACGTACATCGTCGGCGGCGTAGTGCAGATGAGCCGCGGAGAGCGGGCGTTCATCCCAGCTTGTGAAGGTGAGCCCCTTGCCGAGCTTCACGTCGAGCAGGTCTGAGACGAGCTTCGACAATGCCACCGGATAGGGGAGTCGGCAGAAGCCGGCCGCGATCTGCGTGTCGAGGATATTCGCGGGGGGCTCATCGAGAAACCGTACGACCGGCTCCAGATCCTGCGACCCCGCATGCACAATCTTGCACACCGACGCATCGGCCAGCAGACGCCACACCGGCGTCAGGTCCACATCAACCATCGCATCGACCACCGCCAGCCGATCCGTCGTCGCCAGCTGAATCACGCAGAAGCGTGGGTAGTAGCTCAACTCGCCGATGAACTCGGTGTCGTAAGCGACCACGCCTTTCTCGTAGATGTGCGCCAGCAGGTCCGCCAAAGCTTCGTCCGTGACGATCAGCTCCGGCTCGACCGCGGGAATCAACGGATGCTCCGGCACGGTCGTGCGCGCAGGTAGATCGAGCACCGCATCGTCGTGGTTTCGCTGGCGTCGACGGCTTCGGCCTCCCTGGCCTTGTCTCACCTGCGCACCGTGATCTGTCATAGGTGACGCGCCTTCCGGCGCCGCCCGCAGGCGACGCATCAGCGTGATGTTAGGCCGCGAGCCTTAGTCGGCGTTCAACGGCTTGATGTGAATGTTGCGAAACTGCACCAGCGCTGCCGCCTGGCTGTAACTATCGTCTTCGGCGTTGTAGCTGCCGTGAAGCTGAAGCCCGATCGGCCCTGACTCCGCAACGCCCGGCAACTGTGCGTGGTTGAGCACGATCTTGCCGTTGAGGAGCACCGAGAGCCGGTCGCCGACCATCGTGATGATGAACGTGTTCCATTCGCCGATGCGATTGTCCGCGGGCGTGAGAGGTGTGACGCCCCGGCGGACTTCCTCGCTCATCGAGCCGTCGGTACGGTAGCCGTACACTTCGCCGGAGCCCACGGTCCAGTTCCAGATGTTCACCTGGGCCTTGGACTGGCCTCGCAGGTAGATACCCGAATCGCCGTTTTTGACCCGTCGAGTCATGGCATTGCCGTCGGAGTCGGTCTGCGTTGAGCCGTCGGGTGCGATCACCGGCCGGGTCTCCAGCGGCAGTTCGTTAACCTTTTCCGTGAAACGCCATTCGACGTGAAGCACAAAATCTTCATAGTGCTCCTGCGTCCACGCATCGCCGCGCTCTGAGCCGCGGGCGGGGTCGACATCGATCACGCCGTCGACGATCGTCCACGGGCCGTCGTCGGGCACGCGCCAATTCGTGAAATCCTTGCCGTTGAACAGCGGCTTCCAACCCTCGGCTTCTTCGGCGTGCGCCCCGGCGGCGAAACCCAGCGAAATCATCAGGCCCAGCAGGGCAACCATCGGGCGAATCGGCATCATCACGAGCTCCTCGAATGTGGCAGGATTATCCATCACAGTACCGGCCGGCAGCGACACCGACCTTGCCCCCCAAAGTATCTTCCACTATGCGCCGCCACCGGAGCGACGCAACTGCTGCAGCATATCGTTAAGCATATTCTCTTTGAGCGCGGCGAAGTGCTCGTAGAGCTCCTGCTTCCGCTCATCCGGGGCATTCCAATGTTCGATCACCTCCGCCGCCACGCAGTTCGCCTTTGCGGTGATGGCCGCAAGGATCTCGATCATCGCACGCGTGTCCTCGCCGCCTTCGAAGGCCGGCGAACCCACCGCATCCACACCGACGGCTTCGGCGGCATGGTCAAAAACCGCCCGGACCGTCAAACTTACTTCGTCTTGTTCACTCATCATGCGTATCCAGCGTTTTCAGGAATTGCGCCATTATAACGGCATCGACCCGAAGCGACAGGAGCTTGTCGCCTGCGAGCAACCTGCCGATGGACTTTTAGATACCGGACCAAACTAGTCTTGAATACCGCGGGGCGGCTGTTACACTGAGCGCGTATTAATGGTCGACGATCGAGCCGTTCTGGTCGTCGAGGGGGTATGAGATTTCTACGCCAGGGGGTTGGGCTCAACTCGGGCCCGGCGAGGCTGAGGAGGCGAACCTTGTCCAGTATGTTCAAGATTTTCGTGGGCAATATCAGTTTCGAGACCACGGAAGAACAGTTAAGGCGGATCTTCGAACCGCACATCGAGATCGAAGATCTGGTCATCGCCCGCGAAGCCGATTCGGGCAAGAGCAAAGGCTACGGCTTCGTCATGACGCGCGACCCGATCCGGGGCCGCCGCGCCATCTTCCAGATCGGCAAGTTCTTCATCGACGGACGGCTCGCGTACATCAAAGAAGCGCGCAACAAGAAGAATCAGCCGGCCAAACGCCCAGCCCGGCGCGTGAGCCATCGGCCCAAGCCCTTCCGGGGCCGGCGCAGCGATGTCGGCAGCGCCGCACCGCGTCCGTCGAGCAACGGCAACGGCGCCGCCGGCAGCAACGGGGGAGGGCCCGGCGGCGTGAGCCGAGGCTACGTCGGCATGGAAGAAGATGCCCCCAGGCCCGTCACGCCTCCGCCCGGCAACGCCCGACGCGACTAAGGCTCATCCACCACAAGACGCACCGCAGGGGAAAGCATGTCGATCACCGAAGTGGAACTGGTTCGCGCTGCATGCTGCATCGCCGGCCTCGATCGTGACGTATCTGACGCCGAACGCCCCCTGCTCAAAAAACTCGCCAATGCCGCTGGTGTCGGAAAGGTGTCGCTCGAGGCGATGATCGAACGCGCCCGCACGGACCAGGACTTTTACCGCGAGCAGTTTGATATCCTCAAGCCCGAGCCCGACCGCGCCATCCGTTCCCTCGTGCAGGTGGCCATGGCCGACGGCGAAATCAGCCAGTCCGAACGCATCATTCTCCGCCATTTTGCTGAGCAACTCGGCGTCGATCAGGAGGCGTTTGAGCGATTGCTGAGCAAGGCTGAGCAGCATCTCGAAAACCGCCCGCCTGCCGCCGACTGACGGCTGTCGCCGCCCACGTTCCGCGATTGCTCGAATCGGCGCGGCAATAATGGGGCATGCCACTACCCCCCAATTCGAATCGGCTGGACGTCATCGATCATCTGATCGCCCGCTTCATGCGGCGGTGGGGGGTGGTCGCTCTCCGCTACAGCCTCGCGATCATCTTTATATGGTTCGGCATTCTCAAACCGCTCGGGCACTCGCCGGCCGAGCCGCTGGTGCTGGAGACGGTGGATTGGATGCCGCTACTTTCGCCCCAAAATTGGGTAGGCGTGATCGGATGGTGGGAGGTGCTCATCGGCGTCACGTTCCTCTTCCGCGCCACGATCCGTCTGGCGATCGCACTGCTGGCGATGCAGATGGTCGGCACCTTTCTGCCCCTCGTCCTCCTGCCCGATTTGACCTTTCAGCCCGGCCGCATTCCCTACGCACTCACGATGGAAGGTCAGTACATCGTGAAGAATCTGCTCATCATCTCCGCCGCGCTGGTGGTCGGCGGCACCGTACGCGGGGGTGAACCCAGAGCCGACGCCACGCCCACATCGCACCGGACGGTCTGAATACCTCCGGCGATTTCACCGCCCCAGCCCCGTAGAATCCCACAGTTGTTACGGGAGTGCACGGCTTTGGTCGGGCAGTGACTTATGTTCTCCACTTCAGACACGAATCTTGAACAGCGCACTCAGCAGATCGGCCGCGACCTGCTCGATCGGGCACGCTCGGGCTTTTGGTGGGGGCGTAAATCCACCTACGAAGAGTGGTTTCTTCAGCGGATGATGAGCAGCGACGACCTGCGCATCGCCGCACTGCGCTTCGTCGATGTGCTGCCCGCCCTCGATGACGATCGCGACCTGGCCAAACACCTGCACGAATACTTCAAGGACATCACCATCCCGCTGCTGCCCGGCAAGCTGACGCGGTGGGGGCTGGATCGCGCGGGGCGAGGGCAGAACGCCGGGACGATCGCCCGCATCGTCCGAAGCCTCGCCAATCGCACCGCCACGCGGTTCATCGCCGGCAATAACATCGCCACCGCTCAGCATGCACTGCATCGGCTCCACCGCCAGGGCATGGGCTTTACGCTCGACCTGCTCGGCGAAGCCGTCGTCAGCGAAACCGAAGCCCGCACATATCAGCAGCAATATCTCGATCTGCTCAAGGGCCTCGCGCCCGTCGTGCAGCAGTGGGGGGCGCAGCCGCAGCTCGATCAGCTCAGCGGCCGACCGGCCCCGCGGCTGAACCTGTCGGTGAAGATCTCCGCGCTGTACTCGCAGATGAAAGCCGTCGACCCCGATCATTCCGCGCAGCGGCTGAAGGAAGAGCTTCGCCCGATCCTCCGCGAAGGCCGTCGGCTAGGTGCGTTCATCACGCTGGACATGGAGAGCTACGACACGAAGGACATCACCCTCCGCGTCTTCCGTGAGATTCTCACCGAGCCCGAGTTCATCGATTGGCCCGACGTCGGCATCGCCATGCAGGCGTACCTGCGCGACACGGCCGGCGACATCGAGCGCGTCATTGCGTTCGCCCATCAGCGCGGCACGCCGTTTCTGGTGCGGCTGGTGCGCGGGGCATACTGGGATTACGAATGCGTAATCGCCGCTCAGAACGGTTGGGCGAATCCGGTCTGGAGCCGCAAGCCCGACACTGACGCCTGCTACGAACACTGCCTCGGTCTGCTGATGCGGGCCTACCCGCATGTCGAAACCGCCGTCGCCACGCACAACGTCCGCAGCCTCGCCCGCGCTACCGCACTGGCTGAGCGCCTCAAGCTTCACCCGGACAATTACGAAGTGCAGATGCTCTACGGCATGGCCGACGTGCTCAAGCATCGCACCGTCGAAGCGGGCCAGCGGCTGCGTGTCTACGTGCCGTTCGGCGAGCTGATTCCAGGCATGGCGTACCTCGTCCGCCGACTGCTGGAAAACACCGGCAGCCAGTCGTTTCTCCGCATGGGCTTTGCCGAAGATCTGCCGACGCAACAACTGCTTGCCGCCCCGCAGCCGACGACTGATGTGGCCGCACCTCCCTCTGTGAAAGGAGCGACGACGGTGTTCTCTGCAAATCATGCAACGCCCGGCACGCATGCGGGCAAAGGTGGGGGGGGGCTGTCCTCCGAGACGTTCACCAACGAATCGCCGCGTCGCTTCACCGAAGCGGGCGAGCGCGACGCTTTCGCCGCTGCCCTCGACGATGTCCGGAGCCGGCTCGGCCTGCACCTGCCGCTGCAGATCGCCGGCGAGCCGGTGGAAGCCGCGGAGAAGCTGACTTCCATCAACCCCGCCGACCCGCAGCAGGTCGTAGGCACCACCGGGTCGGCCGGCGAGCGTGAGGCCGATGCCGCCGTGGCCGCAGCGAATCGTGCCTTCTCCGAGTGGTCAGCCACGCCGGCGCGCGAACGTGCGCGGCTGCTCTACCACCTGGCCGACCTGCTGCGGCAGCGCCGTGATGAGTTCGCAGCGTGGGAAGTCTTCGAAGCTGGCAAGCCGTGGAAGGAGGCCGACGGCGACGTCTGCGAAGCCATCGACTTCATCAACTACTACGCCCGCCGGGCGGTGCAACTTGAGCAGCCGACCGAACTGCACGTGCCCGGTGAAACCAACGACTACATCTATGAGCCGCGCGGCCCCGGCGTCGCCATCGCACCCTGGAACTTTCCGCTCGCCATTCCCGTAGGTATGAGCATCGCGCCCGTCGCAGCGGGCAATACCGTCGTCCTTAAGCCCGCGCCGCAGGCGCCCATCGTCACAGGCCTTTTCGCCCAGCTCGTCCGCGAAGCGGGCATCCCCGAAGGCGTCTACAACTTCCTGCCCGGCGGCGACGAAGCGGGCAAGGCCCTCGTCCGTCACAAGGATGTTCACTTCATCGCCTTCACCGGTTCCGAAGCAGCGGGCACGCAGATCAACCGCGTCGCTTCCGATGTTCCCGAAAACCAGAACCACCTCAAGCACGTGATCGCGGAGATGGGCGGCAAGAACGCGATCATCATCGATACCGACGCCGACCTTGATGACGCTGTGCTTGGCACCGCCTACTCCGCCTTCGGTTATGCCGGGCAAAAGTGCAGCGCCTGCTCACGGGTGATCGTGGTCGGCGATAACTATGAGCCGTTCCTCAAACGCCTCACGGAAGCGGCCGCCAGTTTGAAGGTCGGCCCCGCCGACGACCCCGGCACCATCGTCGGGCCTGTGATCGACGAAGATGGCTACAACCGCATCAACGCCACCATCGACGAAGCCGCCCGCCATCATCAACTCGCGCTGCGGGTGAAGACCGACCACCTGCCGACGGGCTACTTCATCGGCCCCACGATTTTTGCCGACGTCGACCCCGCCTCCACGCTCGCGCAGGATGAGATTTTCGGACCCGTGCTTGCGGTGATGAAAGCCGACTCGTTCGACCATGCTTTGCAGCTGGCCAACGGTACCCGCTTCGCCCTCACCGGCGGCGTCTACTCCCGCTCACCAGCCAACCTCGCCAAGGCCCGCCGTGCGTTCCGCGTGGGTAACCTCTACCTCAATCGCAAGATCACCGGGGCGATGGTGAATCGGCAGCCGTTCGCGGGGTTCAAGATGTCGGGGACCAATTCCAAGGCGGGCGGGCCGGACTATCTGCTGCACTTTCTCGAGCCTCGCACGATCACGGAGAACACGATCCGCCGTGGCTTTTCGCCCGACATCATCCAGTGATTCCACCATGCGCAGGCTCACTCACGCCGCGCTAGGCTGTGATGTTTTCCGGAGGCCCACCCCATGGACATCTCGCTGCGTAAGGCCAAACCGCTCTGCACCGCCACCGAATACGAACTCGTCGAGGAGAGCTTCCAGGGCGAGAACGAGCTCAAGCCCGCAGGCATCAGGCATCGCATCACGCGCGCCCGCAAGCTTCGCAACAAGTATCGCGATCTTGCAGAACGCCAGCGTCGTGAAGCCCGAGGCAAGCAGGAACCGCACGGCACACGCCCGTCGCAATCAAACGACCGCACCGTCCTCAAGCAGTTGCTGTTCGAACAGACCATGCAACGTTTCGAAGCGATGCTCAGCACGATGGAACCCGTCGACACCGAAGAAGCTGGCGACACTGAGGATGATCGCGAACCGCCGACACGCTCCACAAGGCCCGCTGAAGAAGGTGGCCCCGTCGGTCATGCCCGTAAGCGCTCGCAGCAGATCGTCGGCGAGAAACGCGTGCATGCCGCTCAGGCCGGTCGAGGCGGCAAGCTCACCGATAATGCTGGTCAGATTTCGCAGAACGACCCGATTGCTCCGCGTTCGCTCGGCCGGCGGACGGTTTCGTTCGTTTCGAAGTTGACGCGTAAACGCTCCCACTTTGCCGAGAGCGCCCGTCAGCACATCGTGGGCCACGTGGCGACGCTCACGCGGCAGAACCAGGCCCGCCGCGACGGGCGGAACTGATCATTCACGCAAGGCCGTCGCGTGCCGTCGTCATCCGCCGCCGAGTCAGCATCGCCAACCCGCCGATGCCCAGCACTGCCAGTGAGGCGGGCTCAGGGATCGCGACAGTCGTGGTCTCGTCTTCGGCTGCCACGGTGTACTCGATCGTGCCGTTCCACATGCGATGGCCGCTGATGGTGTTGCCGCCAAGCGGTGCGGCACCGCCGACGGTCGCGCCGTTATCAAGGCTTTTGCTGGCACCTGCAGCGATGGTGAGATGGTTGTCAGAGAAGCTGTCGCCTGCCTGGGCGCTGGAGGCAAGCATCTGCGTGCGCGGGGCGCCTCCGTGAATGTAGACGAGCAGCCCGACCGTCTCCCCAGCTGAAATCAGCAGCGTGTTGTCGACGTTGAATGACGTCGGGGTGTTCGGCGTCGGCGCCGATGTCAACATATCGCTGCCTAGCAGGGACCAGCCGTTGGCGTCGCTTTCATGGCCGACATAGCTGCCCGCACGGTACCAGACTTCAAGGTCACGATACCAGACGTTGTCTTCGAAGTTCCCTTCAAAGGCACCCGTCAGCGTCACGGCCGCACTGCCGTGGTTGGTGACATCGAACAGGTTTCCAGCCGAGCTCTGGCTACCGTCGAACTCCGTCGTCAGCGTTACCGGTGCAGCGCTGACCAAGGAGGTCATCACGACCACGCAGGCGATGGCGACTAGCGATTGGGGCAGCAGTTTCACAGGATCATCCTTTTCTCGAAGAAGACGCGCCTTCGGGCGAAGGCTCGAAAAACGTACACCGCCGTTAGAGCACGGGCAAATAAATTATCTCTTCGCATGGCCTATAACCTTCGCCGTTCCCGAAAGAACCGCTGCGTCGTCAGGTATCGGTACGTGACGGTTGCCCGACTGGCCGTCAGCGGGCATACTGTCAGGATGATGCAATCACGTCTGCTGATGTGGGGCCTGCTGCTGGCCATGGTGAGCGTGTCGCTGGGTTGCCAGACGACGCCAAGTTCCCCGTACGAGCAGTACCTCGCTGAGAAGGAACGCAACGACGCCGCCGTCGCGCAGATCCAGTCGCTCGGCGGCCGAATCCACCGCACCGACCCCGGCACCGCGGTTCTTATCGCCAATACCGATGAGCGCGAGACGGGCCAGGCGATCGAATTGCTCGACGACATCATGCTGCTGGACAGCCTTCGCCTTACCGAAGCTCAGCTCTCGCCCGGCAACCTGCGCCCGCTGGAGGGGCTGTACCTGCGGCACCTCACCGTCTCCCGCACCACACTCACCGAGCGCACCTTGCCTGCCCTGTTCAGCCTCACCGGCCTCCGCTCGGTGCACCTGATCGATACCAACGCCGGCGACGCAGCCATCGCTCACCTCGCCGACTTTGACGATCTGGAAACCCTCACCTTCGCCTATGAGCCGCTCACCGATGCCGGCGTCGCCGAACTGGCAATGTTCCCACGCCTGCGCACGCTGCGACTCGTCGAAACCGAGGTAAGCGAGGAAGCCCTGCGCGACTTGGTCGCCGTCAATACGCGCCTTGTCGTAGAACTCGGCGACGACCGCATCATCCGAGGCGTCGACGCCACCCGCTGAACCTTTCCATCAGCATCAAGAAAAACATCAATGCATGAAACCCGCCGTCCGCTGGTGCGTCTGTACCATTGCGACGTGTTGGCACCTCTTTGCTGGAGACGAACAAAATGAAGACGCCGCGACGTAAGCTGTGGCTGTGGGCCTGTACCTGGGCCATCGCCTGGATCGGCTTGATTCAGCCGGGCATCACCGAAGCACGGGTACGTTTGATCACCATGCCGCCGCGCGAGCGGGTTGAAGTGCAGCTTGATCACGCCGATGCCACGCTGGTCGAGGAAGAACGCATCGTCCCCCTGACCGAAGGCGTGAATCAGATCGACTTCGTCTGGGCGGGCACCAAGATCGACCCCGGCACCATCGTCTTCCGCGTGCTCGGCTCAGCGGATGAGGACGTGGAGATGAACGTGAACGTTCTCTCGGTCAGCTATCCGCCCGGAGAGAACGCGCTCGTCTGGCACGTCAACTCCGACCAGGCCGGCTCCGCCGTCGTCCGCATCAGCTACCTCCTCGGCGGCCTCGATAAAAGCTTCAACTACCGGGCCGTGGCGGAGCAGGACGAAAGCACGCTCACGCTTTCTCAGTACGTCCGGGTTCGCAACCTCGCAGGCGAAGCGTTCGGCGATACCGATATCTACGTCGGCGTCGGCGATGTGCTCAACCGGCCCATCGGCACCCAGGAAACACGTGAGATGCTCGTCGAGCGCTACGAAGAAGTGCCCATCCAGAAAACCTTCACCGCCAACTTCGCGGAGTTCGGTTACATCGACGAACCGCAGCGCCAACTCCGCATCCCCATGCACTACGTGCTCACCAACGATGCCGACAACAACCTCGGCCGCTCGCCCCTGCCCTACGGCAAGGCACGCATCTTCCAGAAAGACGGCGGCGGCTCCACGGCCTTCCTCGGCGAAGATTGGGGCCAGTTCACCCCCGTCGACGACGAAATGAAGCTCTACCTCGGCGTCGCACGCGATGTCGTCGTCCGCCGGCGCATCCTCAGCCGTGAAACCGATCGCGTGGCTGGCAACCTCGCCCACTACGACGTGGTCGTGCAGTACGAAATCGAGAACTTCCGCGATCAGCCCACGCAACTGAACGTCATCGAACAGATCAACCACGTTCGCAACGAAGCGAACATCCCCAGCAACTGGGCCCCCGAATGGGTCGTCGGTCAGCAGACCACCTTCGCCAATAATCCCGACGAAGATCTCACCAACCACGAAGAAGTCGGCTTCGTCGTCGATCTGCCGCCACGCGAAGGCGACGAAGCGGAAACGATCACCCACACGCTGCATCTGCAATACCGCAACGAACGCTTCACCCAGGGAGGGCTGCGATGAACCGCATCACCACCACACTGCTGCTGCTACTCACGTTGGGCCTGTCCCTGCCCGCCCTCGGCTCGAACATCGATCTGGCCACCGTGCCCGATCGCGATGCCGTTCAGCTGACCATCTACAACGCGGAAGACCTCACCCTCGTCCGCGAACGTCGGGTGCTCAGCTTCAAGGAAGGCAACAACCCGCTCCAGTTCTCGTGGGCGAACACGCTGATCGACCCCACCTCCGTCGAGATCCAGTTCATCGAGCGGCCCGACGAGCTTACCGTGCTCGATACCACCTTCCCGCACGAGCGCAAAGAGGTGCTCTATTGGAACGTGCAAAGTGATTTCACCGGCGACGCCGTCGTCGAAATCACCTACTTCACGTCCGGCATCTCCTGGGCTGCGGACTACACCGTGATCGCCGGCGAAGAGGAAGACTCCGCCCGCCTCGAAGGCCACGTCACCGTCAGGAACAACAGCGGCGAAGATTACGAAAACGCCCAGATCCGCCTCGTCGTCGGCAAGATCAACCTCGTCGAAAAGATCAGGCAGCTTGCCCAGCAGGGCATCGTTCAGGCCGGTGAACCTGATGATTCAGCGAAGCGCAATCGGGCGATGCTTAGGGCCGTGCAGGAGGCCGAGGGAGCCAGGGGCGGTGCCGGCATGTTCGCAGAAGCTGACATGGCGCAAGCCGCTCCCAAGGAGGTCGTCAAAGAAGGGCTCAGCGAGTACTTCATCTTCACCATCGGCGGTCAGGAAACCGTGCCCGAAGGCTGGGCGAAACGGTTGAAATCCTTCGATGCGGCCGACGTGCCTCTCAACATCGAATACCGCTACCGCCCCCGCGAATACGGCGACCAACTCGTCCGCATGTACCTCATGAGAAACGACGAGGAAGCGGAGCTCGGTAACGCACCGCTGCCCGACGGCATCGTCCGCCTCTTCCGCCGCAAGGGCGAAGCCAGCCTCTCGTATCTCACCCAGCAGAACATCCAGTACGTGCCCATCGGCGACGACATCGAAGTCAACCTCGGCCCCGATCCCGAAGTCGTCTTTGAACTGGAAAAACAGCACGTCTTCCGTGACAACCTCTGGGGCAGGCTGCGGGCCGGCGTGCATCGTCGCCTCGATGAGCCGGGCGTCCGCGTCCAAGACGAGACTCAGATCGAAGGCTGGGATACCCACACTGTTTTCGCCCAGCACATCCGCAACTATCGCGCGGAGCCGATCCACGTCGAAGTCCGCCGCCAGTTCCACGGCGACATCACCTTCCGCAGCCCCTTCGACGCCGAGCAGCACGATTTCCAGACCGTGCAATACGAAGCCGATGTCCCCGCCGGCGAGTCAGTCAAGCTGCTCTACCAGACCACTCAGCGCGAAGGCTACAACGCCGACGACAACCGCGTGCAGATCGAAGAAGGCGAAGTCGCCCCCGTCCCCTGGCTCCAATAATCAACCCGAGGCCCACGGCCTAACGCCGTGGGTCTTTTTTGCTCACTATCCCGTGCTCAGCCCTTCGCCTTCTGGTAAAGCTTCTGCGCCATCTCGAACACCTCTTCGGGGTGGTACTCCGGCGCGAACGCCGACCCGATGCCGTCCATTTCCACATGTCCGCCCATGCGGTCGGGTGGCCCGTCGACCACTTCGCACGTCCCGCCGTCGGGGCTTTCGCCGTTCCAGATCGCGTCCATGTTCTTGTAGTCGTCCGGGCTCAAGCGGTAGAGCTTCGTATGGCTGGAGATGTCCATATACTTCCTGGCTTCGGGGAAGATCTCGTTGCCGATTTTTGGGATCGGCAGCATGTCGTTCATCTTCACGCCCGTGAGTTTTTCCAGCGCTTTGCCGTAAGCCGCCGCATGCACCCCGCCGCGCACGAACAGGTAACCGAGCATCTCGCGGGCAGCGGGATCCTTGGTCATCTGGTAAACGCGCAGCTTATTCGTGCGTGCCGTGTTTTCAAGGAAGAAGTTGTGCAGCAGGTCGAGGATCAGATTGCCGCTGCTGAAAACGTACTGCCCCGTCCACGGCATGCCGCCGGCATCCACGGGTAACGCATTGCGACCGCCCGCGATGAAGTGGTGCGGGTTGTAGTCGTTCACCGTGTCGGTGATGTCCTTGATGTTCGTCGCGGTCGGGTCACCATCCTGCGTCCCCTGAACCGGTCCGTTCAGAAGCGAGTTGATCGCCGCCCCGACCAGCTGAATGTGCCCCAGTTCTTCCGCTGCAATGTTGGCGACCAGCTCGTAATACGCGCCCAGCTTCGGCTTGCCACGCATGTTCATGCTCTGCATGAAGTAATTGTTGAACGTGGACATCTCGCCGAATCGTCCGCCCATCAGCTCCTGCACCGCCGAGGCCGACTCCGGGTCGATCTTCGTCGATTGCGGCAACTCCACAGGCAACTTATCAATGCGCAAAAACATAGATTCCCCTCCCCTTGATGAATGAACTCCCGCACCTGCCTACAGAACTTCAAGACTTCTCACTGTAGGATCCGGCACCGCGACAGACCATCGGCTCACCTTCTGCGCGACCGTTTTTCGGCAAATGCCGGAGTACGAGCCGCGACCGTACGGGAGCGGATATGTCCAAATCACATGTGGAGGCGATAGGGGGGCTGGAACTGCTGATGCCCGGGTGCAGGTTGGCCCGCGGCGGTCATGAGCTTGCGACGCGTCGTCACGATACGCCGAGATCGAACGCACAACCGCTTACTGACGTGCGCGGCTCGTTGCCAATGGCGCGCCTCGTCAATTCACGCAACCCACAATTTGTCGCATACACCCCGGCACGCCCCGAATGGCCTAGACCGGCGTACGCTCAATGAACTTCCGCGCCACCTGCCACACCGGCCCCGCGCCCATCACCACCAATAGATCGTTCGGTCGGCAGTGGTGCTTGAGGAATCGGGCGATGTCGTCAAAATCGTCAATGTTCACCGCCAGCACGCCCACTTGTTGCAGCTTGTGTGCCAGGTCCGCAGCCGACACCGCCCGCCGATCCTGCTCCGAATCCCGCACAAAATAAATCTGTGGCACGATCACCACGTCCGCCTGCGAAAAGCTTGCTGCAAACTGGTCCAGCAAAAACCGCGTCCGAGAATGCTGGTGAGGCTGAAACACGCAGATCAACCGCCCGCCGTTCTCCTCAGGTCGATGGTGCGCCCGCAGGGCCCGCAGCGTCGTATCGATCTCCGTGGGATGATGGCCGTAGTCGTCCACCACCGTCACGCCCTCATGCGTGCCCAGCAGTTGCATCCGCCGATCCAGCCCGCGGAAGTCCGTCAGCGCCTGCCCGATCGCCTCCCACTTCGCCCCCAGCCGATGCGCCGTCACCGCTGCCACGCAAGCGTTGTACGCCATATGATCGCCCGGCAGCTGGCATTCGAAGGAACACACGTCTTCCCCTCGATGCCGCAACGTCACCCGCTGATGCGGCGGCTGCCCATCACCTAACCGCGCACCGACGCCCGGCCGATCCGCCAGCACAATCTGCCAATCCGCCTGCGGCGCAAAGCCGATCGTCTCCACCGGACACGCCACGCCCGCCGTCACAGCTGTGCGGTGCGCATCCTCATGGCCGATCAACAGCGAACCGTCGGCTGCGGTCTTCTTCGCGAACTCGCCGAACGCTTCCACGATCGCATCGATCGAGTGGTAGATGTCCAGATGATCTTCTTCGACGTTGAGAATGACCGCATGCGTCGGATGGAAGTTATGGAACGAGCGATCGTACTCGCACGCCTCGCCGATCAGCATGTCCGGCCGCCCCGCCCGCGCCCCGCCGCCGATCTGCTCGCAGGTCGCACCGACGATGAACGTCGGATCGCACTCCGCCTGAATCAGCGTATGGGCCAGCATCGCCGTCGTCGTACTCTTGCCGTGGGTGCCCGCAATCGCCACGCCCAGTCGGCCGAGCATGAGCCGGCCGAGCAGCTGAGCGTATTTCAGCACAGGCAGCCCGCGCCGGTTCGCCTCGACGAGTTCCGGATGGTCCGCCTTGATCGCCGCCGAGGCCACCACCAGGTCACAGCTTTCGGGAACAGTATCCGTCGCCTGCCGAAGCAGCACGGGGATCTTCGCCGCGGTCAGCGCTTCGGTCCATGGGGTGGCCGTGGTGTCCGTGCCGCCGCAGTCCGCGCCGAGCGCCCGGCAGATTTTCGCCAGGCCCGACATCCCGCAGCCGCCGATGCCCACGAAATGCAGTCGACGCCCCGCCAGATGCAGCGGCCCGCCCGACGCGATTTCGTCCGTGATACGCGTTCCAAGTTGTGACATATCTCTCTTCTTCGGTAACCCGCCCCTCACCAGACCAAAGTTACCCCAGCCGCCCCATGATAACCGGCTCAATTCGAACCCGCGACCTGCGCATGGGAAAGGCTCTCGAGGGCGTCGACATGCCGTAAATCGCGACTGACAAATTGCCTACACGTTACGTATGGGGCAAGGTGTCTCATGTCATGATGTCGTGAACCAGTTCGCCGTGGACGTCTGTCAGGCGGAAGTCGCGGCCCTGGAACCGGTAGGTGAGGCGGGTGTGCTCGATGCCCATCAGGCGAAGGATGGTTGCGTGGAGATCGTGGACGTGGACGGGATTGTGGGCGACGCTGTAGCCGAGTTCGTCCGTGGCTCCGTACGTGATGCCCGGCTTGATGCCCGCACCGGCCATCCACATCGAGAAAGCGCGCATGTGATGGTCGCGCCCGTTGCCTTGGGCCATCGGCGTGCGGCCGAACTCGGTGCCGAAAACGATCAGGGTATCTTCGAGCATGCCGCGTTGTTTGAGATCGGTCACCAGCGCGGCAGTGCCCTGGTCAACTTCGTCGGCACTGCCTTTGACGTGGTCTTTGATGGCGCCGTGGTGGTCCCAGTCGCGGTGGTAGAGCTGGATGAACCTGGTGCCGCGTTCGGCGAGGCGGCGGGCGAGCAGGCAGTTTGAGGCGAACGAGCCGTCGCCGCCGCGGGTGCCGTACATGTCGAGGATGTGCTCGGGTTCGTCGGAGGTATCCATCAACTCCGGGACGCTTGCCTGCATGCGGAACGCCATTTCGTACTGCGCGATGCGTGTCTGAATTTCCGGGTCGTTCATCTGCGTCTGATGCTGCTGGTTGAGTGCCGCCACGGTGCTGACGACATCCTCCTGGCGCTTCGCGTTCACACCGTCCGGATTGTTGACATAGAGGACCGGGTCCCCGGCGGCGCGGAACTGCACGCCCTGAAACTGGCTGGGCAGGAACCCTGAATGCCACTGGCGCGACGCGATGGGCTGCGCCTGGCCGTACTTGCCAGTGGAGATCATGACCACGAAGCCGGGCAGGTTTGCCGTTTCCGCACCAAGTCCGTAAAGCAGCCATGAGCCCATCGCCGGATTGCCCGAGATCATGTGCCCGGTGTTCATGAACGTATGGGCGGGATCGTGATTGATCGCGTCGGTGTGCATGGATCGGATGATGCACATGTCGTCAGCGAGGGCGTGGGCAGTTTTGGAAAAGATCGAATTGATCTGCTGACCGCTCTGACCCCAGCTCTTGAAGGGATGCTGAGGTGCGAAGCATCGAAGCTCCGAGCCCTGAAGCTGCGCCAGTTGCTGACCCTTGGTGAACGAGTCGGGCATGGGCTGGCCATCCATCTCCGCAAGCTTCGGCTTGGGATCGAAGCTCTCCAGATGACTCATCCCGCCGGCCATGTACAGCCAGATCACCCGCTTAACTTTCGGGGTGTAATGAAGCGGATCGACCACGCCGTTCCAGCGGGGTGCGTTCGTCGCGGCCGCGGCCCCCGCCCCGAAAAGCGAAGGGTTCAGCAGCGAACCCAGCGCGAGCGTTCCCAGGCTGGCGCGGCCGAGGAAGGCGCGGCGGTTGGTCTGCATCTGCAACGGATTCAGCGCATGGAGGTTGGGGCTATGCATCGGATCAGTACCTCGTAATCGTTTCATGCAGGTTCAGGATGACGCGGGCGACGCTGGTCCAGGCGGCTACTTCCACGGCGTCAAGATCTTCCGCCGCCGCGCGTTCGCCGATCGTGATGAGTTCGGCCGCTTCGCCGGGATCGTTGCGGTACTCTGCCAGGTGCTGCCGATAAAGATCCGTCAGCAGGCGACGTTCGTCATCCTGCGGTTCACGTGACAGGGCATGGCGAAACGCAAAGCTTAGGCGGGCGTCGGTGTCGGGCTCAGCCTCGCTGAGAATGCGTTCGGCGAAGACGCGAGCGGCCTCGACGTAGGTGGGGTCGTTCAGCAGCACCAGCGCCTGCAGCGGCGTGTTGGACTGGGGCCGTTCAGCGGTACATGTCTCACGGGCCGGGGCATCGAATGCCATCAGGCTGGGGTGCAGGTATTGCCGCTGCCAGTGGGTGTAGAGGCCGCGTCGCCAGAGGTTGACGCCCGTGTCCTGCTGGTACTTTCGGGTGGGGAAGTTGAGCATCGCGTAGTAGCCGGGAGGCTGGTACGGTCGCACGCTGCGGCCACCGACGATCGGCTCCAACAGGCCACTGATCTTCAGGGCGTTGTCTCGCAGCAGTTCGGCGTCGATACGGAAGCGGGACTGCCGTGCAAGCAGGCGGTTGAACGGGTCGCGTTCGGCGAGATGAGAATCGCTTTGCGATGTCTGGCGATAGGTCGACGAAGTCACGATGGTACGGATCATGTGCTTAACGTCCCACCCGCTGTCGACGAACTGCATCGCGAGGTAATCAAGCAGTTCGGGGTGGGTTGGCCATTCGCCCTGCGAGCCGAGGTCGTCGAGATTTTCTGACAGCCCCGTGTTGAAGTACATCGCCCAGAGCCGGTTCATGAAGACGCGTGCGGTGAGGGGGTTTTCGCGGGAGACCAGCCAGTTGGCCAGATCGAGCCGCGTGAGCCGTTCGCCCTCTGGCTGCTCCGGCTGCGGGAGGAAGTGTGGCACGCCCGGCTGAACGATTTCGCCAGAGGTGTCGGTCCAGTCACCTCGCGGAAGCACACGAATCTCCATGGGTTCGGTGGGGACGGTGGCGACCATCCGTGGGGCGGCCTCCGTCGTTGCCTGCTGCTGCCGTTCGAGGTCCTGCACAAGCTGGCGTTCCTCGGCCAGCATCGGCGTCGTCGCGCGGAAGCGTTCAGCAAGCTTTGCCTGATGTTCAGCAGTGCGATCCTCGGCTGGGGTATCGAGAATCTCCGCGAGTTCCGGCGCCCAATCCGTGGCACGGACGGGGGGCGGTTCGTCGGTCACGGCGAGGCGGAAGCGGCCGATGGCGTGGTGGCTGCTGTACAGCTGCTCCATGCGGATGTGAAGCGTAGCCGGACCACCCTTAACGATAGGTTCGACGACTTCGAACACGGCGGTGTTGCTCTGGCCGGCTTGGGGAAGAATCGCCCAGCCGTGATTCGGGGGCGAGTCGGGATCAAGCGAAACGCTCGGGGTGTGCTGCTCCGCCTGAGCGTGTGTATGCGTCGCATTGTGAAGCGCGACAGGTTGACGTTCGCCGTCGCGTTCCAGCTCAACGATGAAGTTGGTCAGTACGAAGTTGCCGTTGCCAGCTCGGCCGGGCCCCTGCGAAGGCAACGATTCATGCGGAAGGACGTCCAGGCGAATGGCGGTCACGTTCTCCTGATCCAGCGGCAGGCTGAGCTCGTACGTGCTGTGCTCGCCCTGATCGCCAGTCGCCAGCACGGAGCCGTCGTCGAGGGTCTTCAGGGACGCGCCGCCCTTGTCATGGAGGCTGGCAAACGCAAGCACCTTCCAGTTCGGCTGTGCAGACGCTTCCCATTCCGCCATCGCCTGACGCAGTTCGGGTGTCTCGCGGTGCAATGCCTCTCGAGCAACGGCAAGCTCGCGTTCGATGCGGGCCAATTCCGCCTGCTGCTGCTCGCTGGGAACGCGCATGTGCTCGCCCCATTTGCCGCCGTGGTAAATGCCCATCTGCTTGACGTCTGCGAAGAACGCGGAGAAGCGGTAGAAATCTTCAATAGAGAATGGGTCGTATTTGTGGTCGTGGCACTCAGCACAGCCAAGCGTTGTGCCCATCCAGACGGCGCTGGCATTGCGTACCCGGTCGGCCTGATAGCGCAGCAGGTATTCGCGATCCTGCCCGCCGCCCTCGCCGGACATCATGCCCAGACGGTTGTAGGCCGCCCCGACGCGCTGCTCCTGCGTCGGGTTTTCCAGCAGATCGCCAGCCAACTGCTCACGCGTGAACTGATCAAAAGGCTTGTTCTCATTGAAGGCGTTGATGACATAATCGCGGTACGGCCAGACCGTAACCTCCTGATCGCCGTGATAGCCGACGGTGTCGGCATAGCGGACCAGATCCAGCCAGTACATCCCCATGCGCTCGCCGAAGTGAGGCGAATCGAGCAGGCGGTCAACCAACCGCTCGTAAGCATCGGGACGCTCATCATTGAGGAAAGCATCCACTTCTTCGGGCGTGGGGGGCAGGCCGATGAGGTCGAAGCTAAGCCGACGGATAAGCGTGCGGCGATCGGCCTGGGGCGAGGGGTGAAGATCGGCTTTTTCAAGCTTACGGAGGACGAACGCGTCGATTGCGTTGCGCGCCCATGGCTCATGCTGCGCATCCACTGCCGGAGCGGCTGGGGCGCTTGGCTGAACGAACGACCAGTGATCCTCCCAGATAGCGCCCTGCTCGATCCATCGCTGAATCAGCGTGATTTCCTCATCGCTCAGCTGCCGTTTGTGATCGGGTGGCGGCATCTGATCGATGGCGTCGTCGGCGGTGATGCGCCAGAAAATCTCGCTCGCTTCGAGGTCGCCCGGCACGACGGCGGCATAGCCACCGCGATCGGCGAATATCTCCGCCTCGTCATCCAGCCTCAGGTCGCCCTCGCGCGCGTCGGCGTCAAAACCATGACAACTGAAGCAGGCATCGGAAAGGATCGGCCGAATATCGCGATTGAACCGGACGGGCCTTTCACCTGCGTCCCCGGGTCCGACCTCCTCCGCACGGGCCGGTGTGCCGGGATGCCCGGTGAGCATCAACAACAGGACCATTCCCGCACCGGCGCCAAGCGCCAGCGTCGCATGTATATTCATAAGGAACCTCCAGATGTTTAATCACCGTATCGGCTCCAACGACGCGCGGCAACAAGCCATTGATGCTCGTCTCACCGCCGGCACGGTCTGCCCAGATGCATAAGCCGAAGATCGATACACAATTCGTTTGAAGGCAAATAATTGCTCTTCAGCCAGCAGCCCCGCAAGCCAGGGGCGCACTAGAAGTTGATAATTGCGAGATTGTAAAGTCGTAAGTAAATCATGAAGCGTCGGGCGAGCGTCATGATACACTCACAGGCGCAAAGTGCCCGGCCCCGCCAGAGGCGGCAACAGATGTATGTTTATCATCAGACTATCGCGCCCTTGTGAGGGTTTGCGATCCGCGAAGAGAGGAACCCATGATGCGAAATTCATGCCTGCTGGCACTGGTTCTTGCCGTGCAGCTGCCGATCGGTGTCGCGTTCGGCGATGCTGGTGAAAGTACTGTTTTCCAGCGCGTTACATTATCGCAGTCGTTCTACAGCGAGGGCGCTAATTTTGCGGACATCAACGGCAACGGGCACATGGATATCGTCTCCGGCCCGTTCTGGTGGGAAGGTCCGGACTTCCAGCGCCGCCACGCGTACTACCAGCAGGAGCCGATCGACCCGGCCAGCTACTCCGAGCATTTTTTCACCTACACGCATGACCTCAACGGCAGCGGGTATCCCGACGTGCTGGTGATCGGCTTCCCCGGTCAGGAAGCGCGATGGTATGAAAACCCCGGCCCCGAGGGCCATGACAGTGACTGGCCCGTGCACATCGTTTTCGAGGTGGTGGATAACGAATCGCCGATGTTTGCCGACATCACCGGCGACGGCAAGCCTGAAATCATCTGCAGCACCGAAGGCGCGTTCGGCTACCTGCGCGTGAATTGGGAGAAGCCGACGGAACCGTGGACCTTTCACGCCATCTCACCGCCGGGGCCTGCGGGCGGTCGCTTCACCCACGGCATCGGCATCGGGGACGTCAACGGCGACGGCCGAATGGATCTGCTGGAAAAGAACGGCTGGTGGGAGCAACCTGAATCACGCGAGGGCGATCCCCTATGGCAGCACCACCCGTTTGAATTCACACCCGTCGGCGGAGCGCAGATGTACGCGTACGACGTCAACGGCGACGGCCGAAACGACATCATCACTTCCCTGCATGCGCACGCCTGGGGCCTGGCCTGGTTTGAACAGATCGACGACGGCGAAGGCGGCATCACCTTTCGCCGGCACGACATCATGACCGAGTCGCCTGACGATAACCCCTACGGCCTCGCCATCAGTCAACTGCATGCGATCGAACTGGCCGACATGAACGGCGACGGCGTGAAGGAAATTGTGACGGGCAAACGCTGGTGGGCGCACGGCGGCAACGATCCCGGTGGCGATGCCCCTGCCGTGTTGTATTACTTCGCGCTCGAACGCCATGAGAACGGCGAGGTGACATGGGTGCCCCATGAGATCGATGACGATTCCGGCGTCGGCACACAACTGGTAGTCGGTGACGTGAGCGGCAACGGCTTGATGGACGTGGTCATCGGCAACAAGAAGGGCACGTTTGTCCACCTGCAAAAACGCCCGTGATGCCGCTGGGCAATCGCCTTGATATCTTGCCGCACCTTTTGTAATCAGTCCTGACTCGCCGGATGGAGACCGTTGGATGCAGATTGTTCGCACCGTGACAACCGTATCGGCTTTGGCCTTGCTGGTGATGGCTGGCTCGTCTGCTGCGCAGAACCCGGACGCCGGTCGCCCGCCGACTGTCGCCGAGGCCGATCCGCTGACGCCGGAAGAGCAGTTGAAGACGTTTCATCTGCCCCCGGGCTTTGAGATTCAGCTCGTGGTTGCCGAGCCGGACATCTACAAGCCGATGAACATGAACTTTGATGCCGAAGGTCGGCTGTGGGTGACGCATTCGACGGAGTATCCGTATCCCGCGGGTGAAGCGTCCAAGGCTGACCAGTCGCCGCGCGACTTGCTGACGGTGATCAGCGGGATCGGTGCGGATGGTCGTCCTGAAACGGTACAGACCTTCGCCGAAGGCCTGAACATTCCGATCGGCGTCCTGCCGACACACCAAGGCGTTCTGACGCACAGCATCCCCAACGTCTACCGATTTGCCGACACCACCGGCGACGGCCGAGCCGATGAGCGCACGACGCTGCTCACCGGTGTCGGGTACGAAGACACGCACGGCATGACCAACTCGTTCACGCACTGGGTGGACGGTTGGGTCTACGCGCAGCACGGGTTCCGCAATACGTCCATGATCGAAGACCGGGCTGGCAACAAGCTGCCCCTGCAATCGGGCAACGCGTATCGTTTCCGCCCCGACGGCCACGGCCTGGAGCAATGGTCACACGGACAGGTGAACCCGTTCGGCCTGGCGTTCGACCCGCTGGGCAATCTCTACTCAGCCGACTGTCACACGCGTCCGGTCTACATGCTCTTGCGCGGGGCGTACTATCCCAGCTTCGGCCAGCCCCACGACGGCCTCGGCTTCGGGCCCGAGATGATCGACCACTATCACGGGTCCACCGGCATCGCGGGCATCATCTACTACGAAGCCACCCAGTTCCCGCCCCGATACCGCGACTGCCTCTATGTCGGGAACGTGGTCACCCGGCGCATCCATCGCGACCGCCTTGAGCAGCACGGCTCCACCTACCTCACCGATACGCAGGAAGAGTTCCTCACAAGCGATGATCCGTGGTTCCGACCCGTCGATGTACAACTCGGGCCTGACGGAGCGCTGTACATCCTCGATTTCTACAACGCGATCATCGGTCACTATGAAGTCCCGCTCGATCACCCCGATCGCGACCACTTCCGCGGTCGCATCTGGCGTATCGTCTACACCGGCACCGACGAGGTTGAGCCTGAACACAACGCCCACGCAGGACAGTTCGACCTTACCACGCACGACGCGGAGGAGCTGGTGGCGGATCTGGGTTCGCCGAACCTCACCGTTCGCACGTTCGCGACGCATCAACTGGTCGAACGCCTCGGCAGCGAAGCAGCGCAGCCCGTCCGCCGAATCATGACACCCCGGTCCATTCCCGCTCAGCGTGCGCACGGCTTATGGGTGCTGCATCGGCTGGGGGAACTGGACGACGCGCTCGTCAAACAGCTTGCCGATGACGAAGAACGCATCGTTCGCGTTCACCTGATGAAAGCCTTGGGTGAGCGTGAAGGCTGGTCCGATTCGGTCGGTGAGATCGTGCGCGCTGCAACCGAAGACACGGACCCGTTCGTTCGGCGAGCCGCAGCCGATGCTTTGGGCCGCCATCCCGCCGAGGCCAATGTGATGCCCCTGTTGAATCTGTGGGGGAACGCCCCGGCTGAGGACACACACCTGATCCACCAGACGCGTATTTCCCTGCGTGACCAGATGCTTGATCCGGCCATCGCTCGCGCGATGATGGAGCGTACGCTTTCGGCGGAGCATCAGGCCAGGCTCGCGGAGGTGGCCATTGCGGCGCCGAATCCCGTCGCCGCCTCGTTCGTGCTGCAATACGTGGAAGAAACACAAGGCATCGCAGGGGATCAGTTAGATGCGTACTTGCGTTTCGCTGCGAACAATCTGCCGCTGGACCGCATCGATGTTCTGGGCCGTCTGATGCGTGAGCGATTCAGTGATGAACCCGCGTTTCAGCTTTCGGTGCTGCGTTCGATTCAGCAGGGCTTGGCCACGCAGGGCGTTGAGCCGACTTCCGAACTCCGGGATTGGGCCAGCGAAGTCGTCAGCGTTACCCTCGACCGTCATGCCGGGCAGGCGTGGACGAATCATGCTGCTCCGGATTTCCCCGACTCTCCGAGCCCGTGGGCGATCGAGGAGCGACCCTCGTCTGACGGTCAGACGGCGCGGCTGTTGAGCAGCTTGCCCCTCGGAGAGCAGCGCACCGGCGTCCTTCGCAGTCACACGATCCAGCTTCCGGCGGAAATCACCTTCTACATGGCAGGACACAACGGTCCGACCTCGGAAGAGGCGGTGGTTAAAAACTTCATCCGTCTTCGCCACGCGGAGACGAACGAAGTGCTCGCCGAATCTCTGCCGCCGCGCAACGATACGGCCCAGCCGTACAAATGGGACCTGCAAGCGTACGAAGGAGAGCCCGCGTTCATCGAGATCACCGATGCCGACGATGCGTCTGGTTATGCATGGCTCGCCGTCGGACGCTTTGACCCACCGCTGGTGAAGGTTCCCGATGTTGGCCCCGGTGAGCAGATGGCGCGTCAGGAAACCGCCTTCCAGCTGGCCGCCGTCTTTGGCCTGCACGAGGTGGTCGACTTGGTCGCCGCTCATTTGGCCGATGCTCATCTTCCGGTGGCGTCGCGCAGGGTGGCCGGTGAGACGCTCACGCGGATCGATCCTGCCGCCGCCGTAGCGCCCTTGGCGAAAGTGCTGCACGATCTACAGACGCCGAACGATCTAAGTAGCGAGGTCGCCCGGATGCTGGGCCAGATCAACAGCGATTCAGCGCGTGACGCCCTGCACAAGCGGCTGCTTACCGCCACACTGGAGCAAGGCGTGCCCATCGCAGCGGCCCTGGCTGGCACCGCCCAAGGCGCTGAGTCTTTGCTTGACGCGGTTGAAAACGGCCTGGCATCGCCGCATCTGCTGGCCCGCAGCCGCGTGCTGAACGTGCTGCATCAGCGAGATCTGGCGGATCTCGAGCAGCGTATTGCCGCGCTCACCGACGGTCTCCCCGCCGCCGACGAACGGCTCACACAGGTCATCGAGCATCACCTTCGCACCTTTGATCGTGAGACTGCCGATGCCGCCCACGGCCGCACGATCTTTGCCCAACAGTGCGCTGCCTGCCATCAAATCGACGGCGTCGGCGGCAACATCGGGCCCGAGCTCGAAGGCGCAGGCAACCGCGGTGTCGCGCGTTTGCTCGAAGATATCCTCGCACCAAACCGCGCCGTCGACCCAGCGTTCCGCATGAGCGTGATTGAGCTTGAGGATGGTCGGACCGTCACCGGCATGATCCGCCGCAGCGAAGGACAGGTCCTGATCGTCGCAGACGTGGCCGGCCAGGAGGAGCGTATTCCTCAAAGTTCGGTCGCCAACCGCACCGCATTGCAACTGTCCCTGATGCCCGCGATCTATGCAGACGCGCTCCCGGAGGAGGACCTCCACGCCCTGTTGGCCTATCTGCTTAAGCAGAGTGAAGACAGCGAGTGAGAGGGCGCGGAAAAATGTAACGGCCTGATAAGCGCACGCCATGACGACCGCGGCATGGGCGGCCATCGGGTAGTGGTAGGGGGCAATCTGATGAGATCAACCCGCCCCGCATTCGGGAGACGGGTACCTAACTGACGCGTCAGGCGTTGGTTGGTTTTCAATACCCCCGGCAGGATTCGAACCTGCGACCTACGCTTTAGGAAAGCGTTGCTC
>JBBDRF010000064.1:0-22384 GCA_040905565.1 Phycisphaeraceae bacterium
GGCGTGCTGACGCTCTGCCGTCGCTGAAAGGCGGCGGCGGAGTTTTCCTTTTGTGAGGGTTAAGCAATGGGGCAATCGCGGAACTAAGGCGTCAGTCGTCGATGCAGAACTTGGCGAGCTTCCGGCTCCACTTCGACGCGAAGCTGTCCATGCCGTCGATGCCGGAGGCAAAGTCGGAAATGTGCGAATCCAAGGCATCCGCCGCTTCCGATATCGCCTCTTTCGTCGGCTCCGTTGTAGCCAACTGAAACAGAAAATCCGCAATCTCATCGGCGCGTTGCGCGAAGTGCTTTCGCCCAACCCGGATGGCAAGCTTGGTAGCTCGGGATTCGACCGTTTCGAGATCTTCAATGCTTCGCCATGCCGCGTTGAGGCCCGCAAGAGTGTGGTACTTGGGCAGCGAAAGAACCACCTTGAGGCCTTCGAGCAACTCCCAATCTTCCCCACCGGGGTGATCGCGATGGAGCACCTCTATCGCGCGGTCAATGTCGCGTTCTGGCATGTCCGGGCTAATGGCCTCAATGATCCGCTTCGTGAAGCCGTGAGCCGTGAGCAGGGCTTTGTCCATAGTTTGAACGGTACACTACCAGCCCCGTAGGGACAAACCGCTGTGGTGCCGCTGGGCTGGGCGGCATCGAAATCGACGAGGCGGCATGGGAATTAACCTACAGCTTGTCCGCGCCTGCCCCCCGCGGCGCTGGGTGCAGGCGCGGGAATCCCTCGTAATTTTCTGATGATCGCTATAGACTAAACGAACTTCTTGTTTGTAGTCCGAGGTAGCACAATGCCTGAATACGTGGTCCGTGGCGTCGATCGTGACAGCGGTTTCGATACAGAGATGCGTGTGTATGCCGAAACCGAAGGCAACGCACGCGTCAAAGCAGAACTCAGGGGCATGGCCGTCGCTGACGTCGAGCCCGCAGGAGGCAGCCGAGCGGCCGCGCTGGACCATCTTGGTGCGACCGTCGCTGCGCCCCGTCGACGCGGCCACCGCAGGCGACGAGGCCGCCGCGTCCAGACAATCGAGAAGACGGCGAAGCAGTGGAAGCTGATGCAACTCGTCGGCGTCCTGATGATCCTGATAACAATCACCGGCTGCATGATCGCCATGAGCACGAGCGAGCCGGGGGGCGAGCCAAGTGCCGCATTGCCCATCAACATGTTGCTCTTCTTCGTGGGCGTTTGCCTCTGGATCGCTGGCCGACTAGGTGCGTGGTGGTATCACGCGTGAGCCTACTTCAACCCCGCATCTGTAGCACAGCAGCCGAAGCCCAAGCGGCAGACGTAGCAGGCCGTCGAGCAGTGACTCAGCGGTGTCGGAAATGATCCAAGCCCTCGCAAGACTTCCCACAATCCCCGACTGCCGCGTCAAGGTGCAGCCGGTAGAGCATCGGCATCAAAAGCGCACCGGCCGTGCGCATTCTCAACATCGCAAAACCCCAGCCTCGCAGCTACTCCGACCAGCATAGAGCCAAAGCGAACGCAACGGCGGTCAGCAGCGCGTAGATGGTAAGAGGCGCTAGCTGCGTACGTGTGATTTGCTTGCGAATCTCGGCGAGTTGCGGCTCAACCGCCTTGCGGTGCCGATGCTCCCCTTCAAGATGGTAAGCTTGAGGACTTCCAGCTTTCGCAAGGGGCGGCGGGTTGTACCTGGCAACAGCGTCGCGCTTTGCCTTCAGCGCTTCCGTCCGACGGTCGCACAGGGTCTTCACCTCATCAACTGTTTGTTTCAACAGGACGCCGGCGACGAGAAAAAGTAGCGAACTTGCCATTGTTTTTGCTGGTTGTGGCTGGGCGGATGCAGGTGGAGGGCTTCGCGGCAAGGTAGCACCGGGGTAGCACCGGGCCATTTTGCTGGGTTGTGGCCGGAAACGTAAACCTTTGCTATTACTGAATCGGGGCGGCCGGATTTGAACCGACGACTTCCTGCTCCCAAAGCAGGCGCTCTACCAAGCTGAGCTACGCCCCGTGTGGCTGCGTATCCTACTCTGCGTCTGCGTGCGAAACAATCAGGTTGATTCCCGGCTCGGCGGGGGCGGCGTCGAGCGGAGCTGCCATTCCTGCTTAAAGCCGAAGCGGACGCTGTTGTCGATCAGGCGGGCCCAATGTGGCGTGAGCTGATAGAACCGCTGCGAGCGAGCACGTTCTTCCATGCCCGTTGCATAGGGAAACTTCTCGCAGAATCTTGTCCATAGCAGCTCGAAACGATCGGCAGAGACCAACACGGCATGGCCGTGCAACTGCACGCCTCGGATCTCCGCAGGATCAGCGAACGGCGGGTAAGCCGTGGCCGCGACGCGAGGATGACCAGCCAAGTGTTGAGAATGGGCGGAATCGGGGCTTGAGAGCCAATAGAGATTCAATTGCTCATCGCCGACGAAGTTGACGTTTGCCGCGTGAGGCTGATCGGCGGCATCGACGGTCGCCAGCGAAAGCGTGGTGGCCTGCTCAAGTAATCGGCGAAGTTGTTCGGGGGCGGTGGTCATCGGCATAGGGCCAATCGTACACGCGCTGGGCATGACCTGGAAATCGCGAGGGTCTAGCCACGTGGGATTTCGATCGTCATGCAGCAGCCGCCGGCCGGCCGGACCGAAGCCTTCAACTCCCCCTCCCAGATCAATAGCCTTTCGCGAATGCTGCGTAGGCCGAGCCCCGCTTCCTCGTTTATGTGTTGCTGCGAGCATCCCACCCCATCATCTTCGACCGTGACCTGAATATGCCCCTCCCCCGTGGACCTCACCTTAATCCAGGCCTTGGATGCCTGAGCGTGCTTGACGACGTTGAACAGCAGTTCCCGCACCATCTGAAACAGGGTGTCCTGAATGTCTTCAGGGATTTCTTTCGCCACGCCTTCGTCAGCCTCGATTACAACTTTTAGCTGATAGCGATCGCGCATGTTATCTGCGAGCCAATGCAGCGCGGCAACCAGACCGCGGTCCCGCAGCATCTTCGGATTCAGCTCGTGCGAGAGCGACCGTGCCGAATCGATAGCCGCGTTAACCAGTTTCCGTACTTCTTGGACGATTGGTGCCTCGTCAGGCGGTGGATGAATCTGCTGAACGCGCATATTCGCTGCGACGAGTAACTGCTGAAGATCGTCGTGCAGCACCTGCCCCAGGCGTTCGCGCTCAAGCTTTTCAACTTCGTGTAGATGCTCGGTGAGCCGCTGCAGCTTTTCGGCGCGCTGTTGCGATTCGGCCGTCGCTTGCTCAACCCGTTTCTGAAGTTCCTTGGCGCGTTCCTCACGCTCGATCTCGAGGCGATGGCGATCGGTGAGGTCGCGCATGATCTTCATGAGGCCGTGGGGTTGACCGTCGCGACGCAACGGCATCACCAGACCACTGCCCCAGAACAGGCTGCCGTCTTTTCGCAGGTGCCAGCGTTCATTTTCCGCCCGGCCTGTCTCCAGCGCCAGTCGCAACTCGCGGTCGGCAGCACCGCTTTCGCGGTCTTCCTTGGTGAAGATGATGCGGGCATCCTTGCCGAGAATCTCCGACGCCTCATACCCGAGCAGCCGCTGGGCGCCGCCGTTCCATCCGTTTACTTTCCCGTCCAGATCCATGGTGATGATGGCGAACTCGACTGCGTTATCGAAGATCGTCCGCAGTTGCTGCTCACGTTCGCGCAGCTTTTCCTCCGCCTGTTTGCGCTCGGTGATGTCCTTCATGGCCAGAAGGATGATCGGCTTTTCGGCCTGCGCCACCCCGCCGATCGTGTGCCTGCTGGCGTTGAGCAACATGGTGCGCCGGCCGAGGCTCTCGAAGTCGTGATCAATTTCGTAGCTCTTGAACGATTTGCCACCGCTTGCCGTGGCCTCGAGGCATTGGCGAATCTCGGAGCTGTTCCAGGCGCCGTCGTGCAATTCGAAAAACGAGCGACCAATAACCTGCTCACGTGGCGACTCGAACGCGTCGCAGAACGCATCGTTCGCCATGCTGACGCGGAAGTCCTCGTCGAGCACCAGCAAAGGGTCCAGGACAGCTTGTAAGATTGGCGTCCCAAGTGTTGCGCCCCCTCTGCTTTCGTCAGCTTCGCGCCGCTCCGAAGTCATCCTCACCCCTTCGTAAGCATCAGTTGAAGCATATTGTAGGCGGACGATCGGGGCGACGAGCCTGCGGCAGTGGCGCGGCGGCTTGATGAACCGTCGCTGCCGAGCAACTTTGAACCGTTACGGCGCAATAGGTTGTTGCGGGACATCATCAACAGGCGGCGGACATGCCGGAGGCCCAGCAGCCAGCGGCGTGCTCACTCCGCGGGCAACGCGATGGTCACTTCCGCGTCGAAAATCGATCGGGGATCGCCACGTTCGCTGAGCGTGCGGGCCATGGTGCCGATGGTGCGCTGAAGCTCGACTTCCTTCAGCGTCTCGCCCTGGTACACGATCTCCACCGGCCGATCGAGGTTGAGCATCTCGTCATTCAACCGCACCTTCAACTGGGGGACATCGCTGGATTCGATCTCGATGCGCTGCCCCTCATAACCGGCCACGATTTTCGTCCCGCCCTTACGATGTTGATCGTCGACCGCCAGCCAGTAGAACCGCGGATGCGTCACGTTGCTCTGCACCCAGACCACGCGGTTCGGCACGGGATTGCGATCGAACTTTGCCATCCAGGGCAGTGCACTGCGATCCTCCCGCTGCATCCAATGGCCGTGCTCAGGGTAGATCTCGACCCAGTGTTCATAGCCCTCGGGGTCGGATTCCTGCAACTTCGCCAGCCGCTCTTTCCACTGCCCCGCGATGGCATTGCGGTCGTATGCTGCGTCTTTGCCGCCCATGTGCAACGTGAATCCGATGTTGCGAAGCCCCTCCGGCCGGGCGTCGTTGGGATGGCCCGCCATCATCGCCGCCGCCGCGAGTCGGTCCGCCATTCGCGGGGCAAGTTGATACACCCCGTCGCCGCCCGCCGAGTAGCCCATGATGTACACGCGGTCGGGGTTGACGACATCCATCGCGATCATCGTTTCGATGAGGCGATCGAAGAGCTTGTCGATGTGAGGCTCGTGCCAGAGGTTCCAGGTATTCGTCGGCGCCCGCGGTGCGACGTACACGCCTTCCTTCGGCTGGTACAGCCGCTTCTGATTTTCCCACTGCTGATCGTTGACCTGCGCCGGAGCCCCACCGCCGCCGTGCATTGAGATGAACAGGCTGTAACCGTTCGCAGGTTTCTTGCCGTAGACCGCGTGGAAGAAGGGCATTTCGACGCCGTCGACTTTGATCACGCCCCCCTGCATCTCCGGACCGCGTGACCCACGAATGGCGTCGACGTGATCCTCATAAAGCAGCTGCCGGACCTGCTTCGCCCGCTGCCGGCTCAACGGCACGTCCGCAAACGGCTGCTCAGCAAGATCGGGCCGACTGTTGCGATCCTGTTGCAGGTAAGTCCGCAAGGCCCCCACCGCATCGCCGGCCTCGTCGGCGAGCGTTGCCGCCGGTCCACCCAGCAAGACCGCACACGCCCCCAACAAGACCCACAGGCACGTCCGACGCATCAGAATCTTGTCCACAGATCGCCTCGCTTTTCGGTATCCGGAAGATCGGGGAACGCCGCCGCCGATGCTGGGCAGCATGACACGTCAATGATACGACGCCTTTTATAGTCCCTCAAGGTAAATCAGCGAAGCTGCGGGTCCCCACCACCGCGCTTGACGATCCGACGCGGCTGCCTATACTTCGATGATTGTGGAAATGAGGAATCATTCATGCGCGACCTTCTCACCATCTCCAAAGCCTTGAACGACGAGACCCGCATTCGCCTGCTCTCCGCCCTGCGCGACGGCGAGCTTTGCGTTTGCCAGGTGGTCGAACTGTTGGAGCTGGCGCCTTCGACTGTTTCCCGCCACCTTGATCTGCTGCACCAGGCCCGGCTGGTTGAACGGCGGAAGGATGGGCGCTGGCACTACTACCGCCTTGCTGCCGGCCGTGATGTGCCGGCTGTCGTTCGGCAGGCGCTGCGATGGGTGCTTTCGAATGTGGATGAAGAGAAGGTCATTGTCACTGACGCCAAGCGTTTGTGCTGTATTCGCGAGAAAACCCCTGAGGAGCTGACATCGTGCTATCGAACCCCGGCGAAAAACTGAACGTGCTCTTTCTTTGCACCGGCAATTCCTGCCGCAGCCAAATGGCTGAAGGTTGGGCACGCGATCTGAAAGGCGACACGATCGAAGCCTACTCGGCCGGCATCGAAAAGCACGGGCTCAATCAGAACGCGTTGAAGGTGATGAAAGAAGGCGGCGTCGACATCGGCGAGCATTACAGCAAAACGCTGGATGATCTGACCGACGTGAAATTCGATTACGTGGTGACCGTGTGTGGCCACGCGCATGAGACGTGCCCGATGTTCCCGGGCGAAGCGGTGGTGATCCATCACGGTTTCGACGATCCGCCGAAGCTCGCCGCAAACGAAACCGACCCCGAGCGAGCCCTCGACCACTACCGCCGCGTTCGCGACGAGATTCGTCGCTTTGTGGAAACCCTGCCCGAATCACTGACCGCTCGCGTCTGAGCGAGCCGAAGGAGTCGATGATGCGAATCGAAGTTTACGATCCCCCGATGTGCTGTTCCACGGGTGTTTGCGGGACTGACGCCGACGATGCACTCGTGCGCTTCGCTGCGGACCTTGACTGGCTTGCCAGGCAGGGCGTGGAGGTGCGGCGATACAACCTGAGCCAGGAACCGCAGGCGTTCACCGGCAACGAGCATGTGGCGCGTCTGTTAAACGAGACGGCCGGGGAGGCGCTGCCGGTGATCCTCGCCGATGGTCAGGTCGTGAGTCAGTCGGTTTATCCGACGCGTGATCAGCTGGGCGGGTTCGCCGGTCTGGGCGGAGCCGCTTCGTCGCTGATTCAACTCGGTGGCGAATCCGATGCCGACGAAGGCTGCTGCGGCCCCAGCGGCTGCTGCTGAATCCCCCTTCAAGAAAGAGGTCGCGTGATGGCCGCCAAAAGCTGGCTGGACAATCCGGCTCGATACTTATTCTTCACCGGCAAGGGCGGCGTCGGCAAAACTTCGCTCGCCTGCGCCACGGCGGTGAAGCTGGCGGATGCGGGTTCTCGCGTGCTGCTGGTGAGTACGGACCCCGCGTCGAACCTGTCGCATGTGTTCGATACCGAAGTGGGCGAGAAGCCGCGTGCGATTGCCCAGGTGCCGAACCTCTGCGCGTTGAACATCGATCCCGAAGCCGCCGCAGCGAGCTACCGCGATCGTGTGGTGGGTCCGGTGCGCGAGAGTCTGCCCGAGCAGGTGGTGCGTGACATGGAGGAGCAACTCTCGGGCGCATGCACGACGGAGATCGCTGCGTTCGATGAGTTCACCGCGTTGCTGATCGATGGCGAAGCCACGCGCGGCTACGACCACATCATCTTCGACACCGCACCGACCGGCCACACGCTGCGTCTCATGAAGCTTCCCAGCGCGTGGACTTCGTTTTTGGATAACAGTCAGAACGGTGCTTCCTGCCTCGGTCCGCTGGCGGGACTGGAGAAGCAGAAGCAGCAGTATGCACAGGCGGTACGTGTGCTTGCCGACGGCGAGCGGACACGCATGGTGCTCGTGAGTCGGCCGGAGGTTTCGGCGCTCAAAGAGGCCGGCCGTACGTCCGCAGAACTCGCTGATCTCGGCGTGGGCAATCAGTGGTTGATCGTCAACGGCGTGATGCGCGAGCCTCAGAGCGATGACCCGCTCGCCCTTGCCATGGCGGCGCGAGGGGCCGAGGCGATGGCAGCGATGCCGGCGACACTGAAGGCTCTGCCGCTGGATGAAGTGCTGCTGCAGGCGCACAACCTGGTGGGCGTCGAAGCGCTGCGTCAGCTGCTTTCGGCTTCGCCGTCAGCCGAGCCGCCGCTCTCCGATCAGCCGACGGCGGAGATCGATGTGCCGTCGCTGCGCGATCTTGTCGATCAGATCGCCGAGCCCGGGCATGGGTTGGTGATGGTCATGGGCAAAGGGGGCGTGGGCAAGACGACGGTGGCCGCCGCCGTGGCCGTGGAACTCGCGTCGCGTGGGCTGCCGGTGCACCTGACCACGACCGACCCAGCGGCCCATCTCACCGAAACGATCGAGGCGGAACTGGAGCATCTGCAGGTCGACCGGATCGATCCGCACGTTGAGACCGAGCGCTATCGTGAGCATGTCCTGGCGACCAAGGGGCGGGAACTCGACGAGCAAGGCCGCCTGCTTCTGGAGGAGGATCTGCGCTCGCCCTGCACGGAAGAGATCGCCGTTTTCCAGGCTTTTTCTCGGATCATCCGCGAAGCGAGCAAGAAGTTCGTCGTCGTGGATACCGCCCCGACGGGCCACACGCTGATGCTGCTCGACGCCACGGGCTCGTACCACCGAGAGGTCCTGCGGCAGAGTTCCAACACGCTCAAGGTCACCACGCCGATGATGCGACTGCAGGACCCGGAGCAGACGAAAATGCTTCTGGTCACGCTGCCGGAGACGACGCCCGTGCTGGAAGCGGCACAGTTGCAGGAGGACCTGCGTCGGGCCGACATCGAGCCTTGGGCATGGGTGATCAACGCCAGTCTTGCCGCCGCCGGGCCGACCGATCCGCTGCTACTGCAGCGTGCTCGCGCCGAAATCAAACAGATCGAAAAGGTGCAGCGGGAGCATGCCACCCGTACCGCGATCATTCCCTGGATGGCTGAGCAGCCCGTCGGGCCGCAACGACTGCATCAGCTCGCCAACAGCCACTCGCTTGAGCTTTAGAGACACGAATCATGACCACGCCATCGCAGCAATCCGCCCCACCCGATCCGCGTAAGGGGATGGGCCTTTTCGAACGGTTTCTTTCGGTCTGGGTCGCCCTGGCGATCCTCATCGGTATCGCGCTGGGCCAACTTGCGCCGGGCGTGCCTGAGGCACTGTCGCGGTTCGAATACGCCCAGGTTTCTATCCCCGTAGCCATCCTGATCTGGGCGATGATCTTCCCGATGATGGTGCAGATCGACTTCGCATCGATCATCGGCATCCGGCGCCAGCCCAAGGGCCTGTTGATCACGACGACCGTGAACTGGCTGATCAAGCCGTTTACGATGTTCGGCATCGCTTGGCTGTTTCTGATGGTGATCTTCGCGCCGCTGATTCCCGCAGATCTTGCTCGCGAGTATCTCGCCGGGGCGATCCTTCTCGGTGCCGCGCCGTGCACGGCCATGGTGTTCGTCTGGAGCTACCTCACCCGAGGTGATGCGGCGTACACGCTGGTTCAGGTTGCGGTGAATGACCTGATCATGCTAGTCGCGTTTGCGCCGATCGTGATCTTTTTGCTGGGTATTTCGGATATCGTCGTACCTTGGGATACGGTCGCGCTGTCGGTGTTTCTCTACATCGTGATCCCGCTCGGCGCGGGTTATCTGACGCGTGTGGTGCTGATTCGCCGGAAGGGCATCGACTGGTTCGACAACGTATTCATGAAGCGAATTGGTCTGGTCACGCCGATCGGCCTCATCCTCACGCTTGTTCTGCTATTCGCCTTTCAGGGCGAGGTGATTATCGCCAATCCGCTGCACATCGTGCTGATTGCGATCCCGCTGACCATCCAGACGTTTTTGATCTTCTTCATTGCCTACGGCTGGGCAAAACTTTGGCGCGTACCCCACCGTGTGGCCGCCCCTGGCGCGATGATCGGCGCGAGTAACTTTTTCGAATTGGCCGTGGCCGCAGCGATCGCGATCTTCGGCCTGCAGTCCGGCGCGGCTCTTGCCACCGTCGTCGGCGTCCTCGTCGAAGTGCCGGTGATGCTCGCATTGGTGCGTATCGCCAACCGGACGCGGCATCACTTCCCCGAGAAGACGCCCAGCGACACGCCAGCCGCTGCCGCCACACCCTCCCGCGAAACGCCATGACATCTTCGTTGAACATCCAGATCACCCACGCAGCTAGCCGCTGGATCGCAGAGCACGGCGGCACGCTGACACTGCGAACGTCGCCCCGCCATGGCTGCTGCGGGGGGACTGCCGCGGTTCCCGTCGCGGAAGCAAAAATCCCGCCGAACCCGGATGCGTACACGCGCATCGAAATCGACGGCGTACAGGTGTATGCCGACCCGGTGCTCACGGGCACGCAGAAACCGATGACCATCGATCTCACGGGCTTCTGGCGATGGCATCGGCTCACGATCGAAGACGCTGAGATACGCGGTAATCCCACAAGGAACGGATAATGTTTAAGCACGTACTCGCCGCGGTGGACTTCTCCTCCGCTTGGCCGAACTTGAAGGCCCGACTTGAAATGCTCCATCAGCTGGGTACCCAGCGCGTGACACTGGTGCACGTGCTTGCGATGGGCTACCCCATCGCGCCTGCAGAAACGCATCGTGAGCATTACGAGGCAAAACTTGGGCAGCTCGCCAGCGAATTTACCGCGGCTGGTATGAAAGTCGATTCGAGGGTTCTTACCGGCGAGCCCGGCTACGAGCTGACGCAAGCCGCCATCGAGTTACGAGCCGGCCTGATCCTCGCTGGGATGCGCGGCTACAGCGTCGTCCACGACTTTTTTCTCGGCAGCACAGCCCTCAACATCGCCCGATTGACCGAAATTCCGCTCTGGCTGGAGCCGGTCAACAAAGCGCCTGAAACGCGGCAGTTGGAGACCATTCTTCTCGCCACCGACGCCTCCGCGGCTGCGGCACACGCGGAGGACCTGTTCATCGCATTCGCCAAGAAAGCAACCTCCGCGATCGCTCTTCAAGTCATTTCAGAGCGCGAGCAGGAGGCTCAGGCACGTGACGCACAACAGCATCTGGAAACGTTAACGCATCGCGCCGCAAACATCGACGTCCGCATGCAGGCGGGCGATCCCGCAACGCTGATCACTGAGACGGCCGACAACGCGAATGCCGACGTCATCGTGGTTGGCAAGCGCGGACAATCCGCCCTGCGCGGCCTGCTGCTCGGCAGCACGGCCGAAACAGTGGCCCGCCGTAGTGATCGGCCCGTGCTCATCGTTCCCGCCGCCGAACAGGTTGCCACATAGCTCAACGCTCGGCCTCATCGCGAATCCCCTTGAGCATGCCCGCAAACACGACGCCATGCAGCGGGACTACGGCGTACCAGTACGCCAGCCCCGTCAGGCCGCGTGGCCGAAACCGCGCCGTCTGCGTCAGCGTGCTGCCCGCTTCGCCCAGCGGCTGCACATCGAAGGCAAGGGTCGCTTCGCCGGGCAGCTTCATCTCCGCGTGCAGCAGCAGTCGCCGAGGCCGATCCATCTCCGTCACGCGCCAGAAGTCCAGCGCATCGCCCACACCGATGTCTTGCGGATGCCGCCTCCCACGCCGAAGGCCCGGCCCCCCGAACACCCGATCAATCGCCCCCCGGTAGCGCCAAAGCCAGTCCGCTGCGTACCACCCGTGGCTGCCGCCGAGCCGACACACCGCCTGAAACACCACGTCCGGCGGCGCATTGATCTCACAGCTACGCTCATCGACAAACTCCGTCCCGCCCGCCCACGGTGCATCGCCCGGCAGCGCCCCGGCATCGCTCCATGCCGTTTCAATCCTGCTGTTCTTGAGCTTGCCCAGTGCCGCGTCAATCGCCTCACGCACACCCAATAAATGCTGAGGCATCAACTGCTGCGCCCGATCATCCCGACAAACCACCCGGTTCCGCAGCCCCTCACCCAGCGGTCCCGCCAGGCGATACGGCAACGGCGTCACCAGATGAATCCACAACGCACTCAGCCGAGGCGTCAGCACCGGGACGGGAATCACGAGTCGTCGGCGCAGCCCCATCGCCTCTGCCGCAATCTGCATCAAATCGCGATATGTCAGCGTCTCCGGCCCGCCGACATCGAGCGTTTGCCCCTCCGTCTCCGGCACCTCCAGGCAGGCGACCAGATCGTGAATCACGTTCCGCACCGCGATCGGTTGAACCTCGGTATGCACCCAACGGGGCGTGATCATGATCGGCAATCGCTCTACCAGGTACCGCAGAATCTCGAACGATGCCGACCCCGAACCGATGATCATCGCCGCCCGTAGCACCGTCACCGGCACCTTTCCGCTCGCCAGCGCCTGCTCCACCTGCCGACGCGAACTGAGGTGTTCACTGAGTTGATCGCCGATCTCACCAAGCCCGCCGAGGTAGATGATGCGCGTTACCCCCGCACGCTCAGCCGCCGTCGCAAAGGCCTCAGCCAGCCGCCGATCCTCCTCCGCGTAGGCAGCACCGACGGCCTGCATCGAATGCACGAGGTAGTAAGCAGCGATGCACCCCCGCATCGTCTCGGTGAGTGTTTCGACGTCGCCGAGATCCCCTTCGATCACCGCCACGCGCGGATCATTCGCCCAGAGCCGAGCCGCCAGCTTCCGCGCCGAGCGCACCACGCATCGCAGGTCGTACCCCGCCTCGAGAAGTCGCTTCGCGAGCCGTCCCCCGATGTATCCGGTCGCGCCGGTAAGCAGCAGCGTTTGGCGCTTACCGTCCGCGACGGCAGAGCGATCTTTTCCCGACGAGACAGCATTCATCCAGCCGCTCCTGATTGCGTGATGAGGGGGAAGAGGGCGGCTGTATTCTACGCGGGTTGGGCGATCGCCGGGCGGGTGACCAGCCGCTGAACAAAACAGCCGGCGAACGTTTTTCAACACTCGCCGGCTGCGTCTGAACTTGGGTGCAGGTCGATCTTTTACTGCGGCTGCACAGGCCGACGTTGCTGCATGATCGTTTGCTCATGCTCCCTCAGAGTCGGCAGCGTCTGCTCGGCGAACTGCCGAAACTCAGGATTTTCAAGCTCAACCGCGGCCTGCTCGAACAGTGCGATCGCCTCGGCGTGGGTCATCCGCTGCGCTTCGAGGTACTGATCTTCGAACCGCTGGCCGTCCAGCCGCGCGAGTTCGTCGTACATCTGCTGATGGTGCGGAAGCATCTGCTGCGGCATAGAGATGCCTTCCTCCTCCGCCAACATCATCAGCTCGCGGGCCGATGCGGTGTGCTCCTCCATGAGCTGCTCGGCCAGTTCCTGCGTCTGCGGCCCCACATCTTTGGCCATCACGAGTTCCGCCGTGCGGATCTCGAAGAGGTCCGTGCTGGCGGCGACGTTCACGAACTCTTCCGCCGTGATGCGTTGAGTTTCCGCACGCGGCACGCCCAGCGGTTCGGTCGTTTGCATTTCCTCTCCGCAGCCCCACAACAGCGCAGCTGCCAACGTTGCCATCATCAAATGTCGCACAGATCGTTCCTTTCTCAGGTGTTCAGCGGCTTGGCTCCCGGCTGACGAACCCTAGAAAGGAAACCCAACCCCTGGCGGTAGTCGTACGCCCCTCCTTCGCACGGGACACTTTCCCCGCCACGGCACCGGTAGCTGGCTCAAAGCTCTCGCCCCGCGAATGCGAGGTTCGTATCCAGCCAGTCATCCGACCGGACCACACTGCGTCGCTGACGCCGACCGCCCCGCTCAGCCCGCTGCTGGACGAGGCGCAGCATAAGCCGATGCATCGGCCGCGCCATGCCGCCGCGCCGCGTCGCCAGCAGCCGGAGCACCAGGCCGTAGCCTCGGCCGGCGTAACGCCTGAGCAGTTCATCGTCGACGGTGAGCATGGCCGCCGCGCTGCCGGGATCGCCCTGCCTTGCCGCACGTCCGAACAGCTGCCGATCGACCCGTCCGGATTCATGACACTCGGTCATGATCACATGCAGCCCGCCGGCTTCCGCCACGCCTTCGCCGAGCTTGATATCGGTGCCGCGGCCGGCCATGTTCGTGGCCACGGTGATGCGCCCCGGCTGCCCCGCCTCGCCGACGATCGTCGCCTCCTCTTCATGCCGCCTTGCGTTGAGCACCTGGTGCGACAGGCCGCGTGATTCGAGCTCGACGCTGATCCGCTCACTCGCCTGCACGCTGCGTGTTCCGACCAGCACAGGCCGGCCCGCATCGTGCAGCTGCTGAACCTGCTGGACCACGGCCTGCCATCGATCCTCCGCACGCGTAAACAGCTGATCGGGCAGCCGTCGCCGCTGCGAAGGCCGATGCGTTGGCAGCCGGACAACGGGCAGCTGGTAGGTTTGCCACAGTTCGTGCCGTGACTCCCAGCCCGTCCCCGTCATCCCCGAGAGCCGACGATAAAGCCTGAAAAACCGCTGAAAGCTGATGCGTGCCAACGTCTGCTTCGGCGGCTGAACCTCCAGCCCCTCCTTCGCTTCAACCGCTTGATGCAGCCCGGCCCGCCACGTGCGATCGGGCATCAGCCGGCCGGTGAAGCCGTCGACAATCACGATCTTCCCCTCCTGGATCACGTACTGCTTGTCACGCAGAAACAGCTCACGCGCAACCAGCGCCTGGTTCGCCAGCTCTTCGCGCCGTCGTTTGCCCGCCCAGATGCCGCCCAGCCCCTCGGCCAGTTTCTCAAGCAGCGCTTCGCCGCGCGGCGTCAGGTTCACCTCCCGCCAGCGGTGATCGAGCTTGTAATGCACGCCCTCGTGCAGTTGCCGCGCCATCTCCGCCGCCTGCTGATAGGCCTCGGTCTGCTCGGCGTTCGGCGAATTACCGGAGATGATCAAAGGCGTCACCGCTTCGTCGATCAGCACCGAATCCGCCTCATCGATGATCGCCCACGCCAGCCCCCGCATCGTCAGCTTCTCCCCCGCACCCGCTGCTTCGGTGCCGTACCCTTTGAGCAATGCAGAGCTCAGCGAACGATGCGTGCCGAGCGCGAGACGGTCACGGAGAAAGTCCGCTGCCATCTCCTTGTTCGTGCCGTAGGTGATGTCGGCGGCATAGGCCTCGCGGCGCTGAGGCGGTGGCGTGTCGCCCTGCACGCAGCCGACGCTTAGGCCGCACATGCGATACGTCGGGCCCATCCACTGGGCATCACGCCCGGCAAGATAATCGTTCACCGTGATCACATGACAGCCCCGACCGTGCCACCCGGCAATCACCGCCGCCAGTGTCGCGACCAGCGTTTTGCCTTCGCCCGTCGCCAGTTCACCGACGCAGCCGTCGAGCAGCACGAGCGCCGCCGCCACCTGCTCACGACGAGGCGTCATGCCCAGCGTCAGCCGAGCGGCATGACTCACCAGCGCCAGCCCGAGATCCAGTTCGTCGGCCCCAGCCCGGTTCAACTTGAACGCCTGATGCAACGGTCCCGCCGCTTCACGAATCGCCGCTTCGTCGGCGTGTCCGAACTGTGCTTCGCCGAGTTTCACGATGCGCTCGCCGCGTTTCAGATAACCGCGCGTCCGAGGCCGAAGCCCGCGCAGCCGCCCCGTCGCCGCCTGCCACAGAGCATCGAGCCCCTGCGGCAACGGCTCCGGCTGAACCGGCTGACCCAACATCCGCCAACGTTGCCCGTGATCAGGCGACACGCGAGGCGACTCCTGCGGCAACGCAGCCAAACCTTCAGGCATGGTCGTGGTCGGCTCTCTCATCAGCCTGCCTCGGTCGCGTCACGGCCCATCGAGAAGCGCTGCTGAAACACCTGCCGTGCGGTGCGCCACCACTGGGCCGCGAGCGGCTTGGCCGGGCCTTCGAAACGCACCATCACCCGCTGCCCGGGCCGAAGCACGGGGACCGGATCGACGCCGTTGCTCACGGGCTTGATGTGGAACTCGAAAAATGGATCGCTCGCGCGTCGACCACTGGGGTCGTCGCTGGCGGCCTGCAAACTTCCGCCCGCCAGATAGCTCAGCGCGGGGCTCGGCAACTGCCGTCGGCCCGACGCAATGATGCGCTCGATCGTGCCGTGGCTGTGCATCTGCGGTCGGCCGCGCACCCGCACCTCCGTCTGCACGTTCTGGGCATCGGCAAGGTACTCCGCCACCACGCGCGGGCCGAGCCGTTGATCGGCCACCACGCGGATGTACACATCGCCCGGATCGAGAAACCACCCCACGTGATGCCCCCGCCTCAGGTAAACGCCGGTCAGGTTGTCCATCGCACGGCTGACCCAGACGCCTTCGAACGGCGCCCGAATCTCCAGATCCGCCAGGCGCTGTTCAAGCTGTTCGATGCGCTGACGCAGCGCGGAGACCTGTTCACTCGCGGCACGCATCAGGGCGGGATTATCCGCCCGGGCCACGTCGCGGCGAATCCGCACCGCGCGGAGTTCAGCCTTCAGTTCCGCCAGTTGCGATTCGAGGTCCGGGTTGCTTGCCGTCAGCATCGCCGCCTCGCCCGGCCCAATGCGGCTGCCGGATTGCTGCACGCTTTCCAAAATGCCGGGCGTCGCCATGTGCACGCTGGCCGCCCGCACCGGCTCAACGATCCCCTCGGCGCGTCCTCGATCGGGTGCAGGAATCACGCCGATCCCGACCACGATCGCACCGACAATCGCCCCGGTCACGCCCAGCGCCCGCGGCCGAACGCGCTCAAGCTCCGGGTTCGTCAGCAGGTAGCGGATGAACTTGCCGATCGGCACGAACACCCATGTAATCAACGCCGCCACGGCCAGCACGAAACCCAGGAAGAACATCACGCCGGCGATGTAGAGGAGGATCGCGAAGCAGATGAAGAAGCGGTAGATGGTCGACGCGACGTTGTAGAATCCCAGCCACGCCCCTTCGCCCCCGCTGTGCGCGGCCGGCTGTACATTGCGAACGCCGAAGGCGTGCTTGCGGGCCACGTAGTAACCGTGCTGCTTGGCCCGCTGAGCGAGGTTCGCGATCTCCAGCAGGTCGCTGAGGATGTAGTAGCCGTCGAAGCGGAGCAGCGGATTGCCGTTGAAGAGGATCGTGGAGACGCCCGCCACGAAGATCATGTTGTACGCCAGCGCATGCGTCAGCGTGTTCTCCCCGGTGTGCGCCCACACGATGGCGGCCACAGCCGCCAGAGCCAGCTCGGCATACATCCCCGCTGCGCCGACGAACGCGCGGTGCCACTTGTTGCGGAACGCCCACGAGCTTGAAGCATCGACGTAAGGCACCGGCGCGAACACCAGCAGCATGATGCCGACGGTATGCACCGGGCCGCCCATCCCGTTCTTCCGACCGAAGTGCGCGCAGGCGAACCCGTGGCCGAATTCGTGGATCGCCTTGATGATGACAAAACACGCATAAAGCCCCACGACCCGCTCCGGGCTCAGCATCAGCTGTGGGTCCGCCCCCTGCCACAGCTCACCGAATCGGCCGACCAGGAAGTAAAACGCTGTCCCCATCAGCGCCAGCCAGAGCACGAACCCGATGGGTGAGAACGCCCAGCCGATCGCTGTGACCCACCGCTGCAGAATCACGTTCGGATCGAACAGCGGAATGCGGATGAACAGGAAGTTCATCAGGTAAGCGCCGACCTCGCGCCTCACGCGCTTCTGATGACGATCAAACAGCTGCCCCACGTCGACCGGCACGTCGCCCTGCAACAGGTTCGACGTATAAAGCTGACCCAGCATCTGAATCGCTTCGCCCTGCGTCGGCGCTTCGTCACCAAGTTGCTCGTTGCAGATGGCCCATGCCTCAGCCACGGTGCGTCGGCCGTCCAGCAGGGCAATGAAGTGATAGCCCGCATCGTTGACGCGGAAGAAGCTGTTGTTCGACGGGTCGCTGAACACGTGCCACATGCGGCCGCGGAACTGTTGGCGATACGTGCGCACCACCGACCGCACCCGCGGGCGCGTCTCCGCCACGCGGTGCCATGATTCGCTGAATGTCGGTCGATCGGTCGCCATGCTTTTGAACCTACAGCCACAGCTTCATGCGAACCCAGTTCACGATTTCATGCGTCCAGATCCACGCATACGAACGCTCGTCGATGTCGACCTTGGCGGCCCCTTCCATGTTCGGCCGAAGCCAGTCCGGATGCTCCTCAAGCTCCGCCTGCACGCGGAAAATGTTGCGTTGATCAAGTAGCTGAGCCATCGGTTCGATGCGCGTGATCGTGAACGGCACGTATGTCCCGGGATGCGAAGTCGAGGCCAGCTCTCCCGTCTGGCCGACCGCCAGTTCCGCGATCTTTGCTTCCGGCACCGCCAGCTGAATCTCCAGCTGTTCGAGCGGTGCGATCTCGAAAAGTGATTCGCCCGCCTCCACCGGCCGCCCGATCTCCTTGTGCAGATCGCCCGTTGTCAGCACGATGCCCGCGATGCGTGATTGGATCTCCGCCTGGCTCAGTCGCCAACGGACACGGTCGATCCGGGCCTGCACCCGGTCCGCCCCCGCTTCTGCGATGCGCTGCTCCGCCGTCTCGCCCTCAGCCCGGGCAATGTTCGCACGCGTGACCTGCTCCTCGAGTTCCGCCAGGGCTGTGACCAGATCGTTGCGAAGCTCCAACGTATCAAGCGAACCCAGCGTCTGGCCCGCCGTCACCGCATCGCCCGGCCGAACGCCCACCTCATGCACAAAGCCCGCGAACGGAGCCGCCAACACCTGCCCCTGCGACGCCTCCACGGTGAACGGGGCCTCCACGCGATACGTGCCCTGCGCGAAGATCGCGAAGGCCAGAAACGCCAGCACGCCGATTGCCGCCAGCTTCACCCATGTGTAGTGAGGCCCCACCAGCGTCGCCAGCCCCGATCGGCACGATCGCACCAGCCGAGCCCCCGCCCAGCGATCATGCTCCGCAAGATCGATCAGACGAGGTGTCGCCAGTTCGACCGTCAGCCGCAATGCCTCGACCTCGGCCGGCGTGAACGGCGACTCCTCCGGGCGTTCGACGGTGACCACGCCGCGCACTTCGCCGCCCTGCCGCATGGGCACGCTCAGGATGCAAGACGGCCCGAAGCGTCGACTGAGCTCGGCTGCCGATCGGCTGATCACCGTCGACTGCTCGTGATCGGGGCAAGGCACTTCGATGTCCTGGTCCAGCGCTTCCTCCATCGCCGCTTCGATCGCCTGGACGAGGTCCATCTTGCGGACGAGTTTTTCGGTGTGGCTCATTGCCTGCGTCTTCACGTACCGTCCGCGCAGCAGGCCGAAGCTCACACGGTCGGCCTTGATGCTGCTGGCGAGCTGATTGCACAGCGCCATGGCCGCGGCCTGGAAACGCTCGTGACCGTTGACTTCGCTGAGCACGCTGCACGCGCCGGACAGCCGTTTGAGATCCTGCTGCCGCTGCCTCAGCGTGAGGCGCATTTCGTAGTTGTCCAGCAGCGACGCGGTCAGCTCAAGCTGGCGTCGGCTGTGGTTTACTTCGTCGGAATCCTGCTGGCGGATGAAAAACGTCGCCACGCCACGCACCCCGCCGGCCCCTCCACCGGGGGCCCCACCGCTGAGCGCGAGTAGCACGAGGTAAGCTTCCGCCTGCACGCCGTACATCCCGCCGGGCTGCTGAACGGGGAGGATCTGGCTTTCGCCGCCCTTGAGCGCGGCCGCCGCCTGCATCGCCTGGGCAAGCCAGCTTGGCGCCGGCTGATCGTCCGCACGTGGCGGGTGCATCGCGACGATGCTGCCGCCTTCGCCCTGCCGACGCAGGATCGCCCCCTGCTCTGCGCCGCCGATGCGACACTGCACCCGCAGCAGCTCATTAAGAAACTGTGCAGGCGGCCCCTCGAACCCGCTCAGGTCCGCGACCAGATCTGCTGGGTTCGGTTGTGCGCTCGCCGTCGTCTGATCATGCATGATGCTGATATCCTCGGTCAGCGGCCGACCTTCTCTCCATGCCGCAGCCGATGGATATGCTGCGGCTTATCTCACGCCGTTCGATGCTCGCCTCGGGTTGAGATAAGAAATCTCCGGAACTTCTACTATACATCACGCAGCAAACGGGGCGAGAAGAAATCTCAACGCGCCCGTTCACGCCACGTCGCCAGCTTCTGCCGCATCGTTTCTAATCGATCGGCATATGCGGGGTCAGAGGCCAGATTCCGCCGCTCCTGAGGATCATTTTCCAGATTGAACAGCTGCTCCTGCTCAAACTCCGGCCAATAAACATACTTCCAGTCTCGGCGGATCACAGCATGCGAACGCGGGATCCGATCCTTATTCGAGATCGTCGGATGCTCGTAAAAGAATTCATCACGCCAACTTGGCGGCGTCTGTGAAAGATACAACGGCGAAAGATTCTCCCCCTGCATCGCCTCCGGCACCGCCACGCCAGCGGCCGCCACCACGGTCGGCGCAAGATCGATATTCAACGCGATCTGCTCACGCTGAATTCCGCGCTCCTCCTTCGGCAGCCGCGGATCGTGCACCACCAACGGCACCCGGATCGACTGCTCATACGGATACCACTTATCGGCCAGCTTCCGGTCGGCATGGAAGTATCCGTTGTCGCCGATGAATAGAATCAACGTGTTCTCGTAAACGCCCTGGGCTTTGAGTTCGTCAATGACACGCCCCACGGCATCGTCCACCTCCGTGATCAGGCGGTAGTAGTTGGTCATGTATTCCTGATATCGCTCAGGCGTATCGAAGCGCCAGTGATAGCGGACGCGACCTTCGTTGGAAGGCTGCTGCAAAAATGCCGGCAACGCCTGTAGATGCTCCGCGGTATCCAACGGCGACGGGGGAATCTCCACCCCTTCATAAAACTTACCGCTCCAGTCCTGCGGCAGGTACTGCTCCTCGGCAGCATCCTCAGCGTGCGGCGCGAAGAACGAAACGCTGAGGCAGAACGGCTGATCCGTCGGGCGAGTCTTCAGGAATTCAAGCGAATCCCGCGCGTTCCTTTCCGTCACGTGCACCCGCTCGCCGTCGACCTGCATCCAGTGCCTGCCCTGATAGTTGCGAAGGAAGTCAAAATCCTGCTTCCGCGGAGCCCCCACGCCGTACTTGCCGACGAACCCCGTCCAGTAGCCCGCCTCACGCAACACGCCCGGATAACTCTGCGCGAATGCTTCGGGATCAAGCTGCACGCCGAAACGGTCCACCCCGTGCCGCGACATGTATTGCCCCGTCAGGATCGAAGCACGACTGGTCATGCAGATCGAGGTCGTCACAAACCCCTGCGTGAACCGAACGCCCTCAGCGGCCAGTTCATCCAGCCTGGGCGTGTGGATCACGGTGTTGCCGGCTGCGCCCAGGGAGTCCCAACGCTGATCATCCGAAACGAGCACCACCACATTCATCGGCTGCGCCGCCTCGTCCTCCGCCAGCCCCACAGCGGCGAAGAGCAACAACGCCGCGGTTGCCATGAAAGCTTTCATCACAATTTCCCTTCTTCGAATGACAACGAACCTGCCTGTTTTTCTGCCCCCGCTCGATTCCCGCGCCGATCCATGCGAAGATTCCCACATGGCTGCCGACGATGCGATCAATATTGCCCCGAATCTGACGCTGCCGGCCGGCGTCATCCGCTTCAGCTATTCACGCTCCAGCGGGCCCGGCGGGCAGAACGTCAACAAGCTTAACACGCGTGCAGCTCTCGAAGTTCACCTCGCCGACCTCGAGGAACATCTCCGTCATCCGGTCGTGAATCGCCTGGCGCGCCTCGCCGGCCCCGGCTTGCTCACCGCCGACGGTCGGCTGCTGATCACCTGCGATACCAACCGGTCCCAGCGTGCCAACCGGGACGAGTGCCTTGAGCGCCTCCGCCAGTTGATTCTGCGTGCCCGGGTTGTGCCCAAACGCCGCAAGAAAACGCGTCCTTCGCGCTCCTCCGTGGAGAAACGCCTGCAACACAAAAAGCAGCGGGGCCAGATCAAACGCCGTCGCCGTGAAGGCTTCGATTGATCGCAAACCGCTCAAGCGGGCTCGACCACCCGCACCGTCAGCGATTCAATCAGCTCGCCTGCTTCTTCACGGAACCGGTCCATGTGCGGGGCTGCGAGGTGGGCCTGCAGATGCGGCACGCTTTCCCACTGCTCGACCACCGTGACCATGTTCTCATCAGGCCCGACCTGAACATCACCCAGCCCCGCGTCCACATCCACCGTCGGGCCGTACGCCAGACAACCCTCCTCAGCCAGCACCTCAGGCACCAGGGCGTGAAAGATCTCCAGGAACCGCTCCCGGCCGCCGGGCTTGATCCGAATGAACGCGATCGTGTGAATCATCAATAACTCCTCATCATCGGGGACCATTTTGTGAACCGCCGCAGTTTAACCGCTCCGCCAATGCCCTGCCTGCTTCGCCCGCGTCCTTGGGATACGATGTAGGCATGCACACCCTAAGCGTTTCAAGTCGGAAGCGGGATCAGATGATCGAGGTCACGGCCCAGGTCCAGCGGCTGGTCAAAGAAGCTGCCCTTGGCGAAGGCCACGTGATCGTCTACGTGCCCCACACCACAGCAGGCGTCACCATCAACGAGAACGCCGACCCTGACGTCGTCCACGACATGCTCGTCCAGCTCGACGAAATGGTCCCCTGGAAGCAGCCGTTCTACCGCCACAGCGAAGGCAACAGTGCGTCGCACGTCAAAGCATCAATGATGGGCTCAAGCGTCACCGTTCTCGTCCGCGACGGCAAACTCGTCCTCGGCACCTGGCAAGGCATCTACTTCTGCGATTTCGACGGCCCACGCACACGCAGCCTCCACCTCCAACTCGTCAGCACAGAAACCTAACCCCCCCCCACCTTTTCCGCAGAG
>JBBDRF010000065.1:0-21898 GCA_040905565.1 Phycisphaeraceae bacterium
TTCGCTGGAGAGGTCTGGAACTGCCCACACGCGTGGTTCCCGACGAGCACAATACAGAGACGTACGGCAAGTTTGTCGTTGAACCCTTCGAACGAGGCCTCGGCACGACGGTGGGCAACAGCCTCCGCCGTATTCTGCTCTCGACCATCGAGGGTGCGGCCGTCACGAAGGTGAAGATCGCCGGGGCGGCGCATGAGTTCATGTCGCTGCCGGGTGTGCAGGAAGACGTTACCGACATCATCCTGAACATCAAGAACCTGGTCGTTTCGCTTGAGGGCGATGAGCCCAAGTCGATGACGCTCGGCGCCACCGGCCCCGGCGAAGTTACCGCCGACCTGATCGAAGCCGAAACCTCCATCACCGTCCATCAGAAGGATCTGATCCTTGCGACGCTGACCGAGGAGAAGGATTTCGACATCGACTTCACCGTCGAAAAAGGCCGTGGCTATGTCCCCGCGAGCGAACTGGCGGAGCGTGAGGAAGAGCAGGAAGTCGGCGTGATCTACGTCGATGCCATCTTCTCGCCCGTGCTCCGTGTTCGTTACAAGGTCGAAGACACCCGCGTGGGTCAGAAGACCAACTACGATAAGCTGACCCTTGAGGTCTGGACCAACGGCGCGGTCACGCCTGACATGGCGGTGGTCGAAGCAGCGAAGGTGCTGCGTAAGCACCTGAACCCGTTCGTGATGTACTTCGAACTCGGCGAGCAGACGGTCAGCGAAGCGGCGGCGAACGCAGCTGAAGCTGACGAAGAAGAAGCCGGCCGGCTCGAGGTCCCCATCAGCGATCTGGATCTGTCGGTTCGGGCGAACAACTGCCTGGACTCGGCGGGGATTCGCTCGGTCGGCGACCTGACGTCGATGACCGAATCGGACCTGTTGAAGATCCGTTCGTTTGGCAAGACCAGCCTCCGCGAGATCAAGCGAAAGCTTTCGGAGATGGGGTTGAGCCTGGCGTCGGGCGGTGAGCCGATCGACGACATGGCCGACGACGATGAAGAGCTCGGCGACGAGCAGGAAATGATGCGCGAGTGAGCCCCTGACGCAGCGGTCACCGCTGCAAGCCCCAGTGCCCTGAAGCGGGCCTCGGGTTGATTGAGGAAATAGTCATGCGACATGCAGTATCTGGATTCAAACTGGGCCGCGACACCGAGCACCGACTGGCGATGTTCCGCAACCTCGCCGCGGCGCTCTTTCAGCACGGCCAGATCACGACGACGCTGCCGAAGGCCAAGGCCGTGCAGCCGTTCGTGGAAAAGCTGATCACCCTCGCCCGTCGTGGTGACCTGCACGCCAGGCGTCAGGCGATCGCCACGCTTCGCGATCGGTTCCTTGTCGACGTCGTCAATGGTGACGAAGACGGCGCGGACGTCGAGCGCGATCGGCACGGCAAGGTCATCGACGCCCCGAAGCTGATCACCAAGCTGTTCGACGAGATTGGCCCCCGTTACGCCGACCGAGCCGGTGGTTACACCCGGATCGTGAAGCTGGCGACGTACCGCATCGGCGATGCGGGCAACCTGGTGGTGCTGCAGCTGGTCGGCGAAGAGGAAGAGGGCGGACCGCGTGTGCGTGGCCGTTACTCGCGTCGTCGTCAGCAGCAGGATAACCGCACGGCTTACGCCGCCAAGCTCCGCAAGGCGCGTGGTGGTGCGGCCGTGGCTGAGGAAGCGGCCCCCGCCGCCGAGCCCGAAGCTGCTGCGGAAGACGAGGCCAAGCCCGTCGCCGAGGAGCAAGCTCCCGAGCAGACCCAAGGCGGCGAGGAAGAGAAGAAGGACTGACTTTCTTCCGCTTCGCGCTACGCAGATATCAAAAGGCCCGCGCTTCTTCATGAGGCGCGGGTCTTTTTCATTTCCGCATGTAACGCGTTGGCGATTTCCCGACGCGCGCTGATATCCCTTGTTTAACCACAGAGGCACAGAGGGGGAGGAGAAGAAAAGACGGAGAGAAAATTTTTGATTGCCTTGTTTTGAGTTCTGACTTCCGCTTTCTGACTTCTCCTCTTCTTACTCCTCTTCCTCTGTGGCTCTGTGGTTGAATCTCTTCCTAGTTCGCTTCGGGTTCGGCCCAGACGCGGGGGTCGCCGGCTTCGTCGATTTCGACGTGGATGATGTTGGCGCAGCAGCAGACGGGGCAATCCTCAACGTATTCCTGATGCGTGCCTGCGGAGGGATCGACGGGGATGATGATCTCCTCGCCGCACGAATCGCAGATGTAGCTGGCGTCGTCGTTCATGTCGGTGGCTCGGTGGTTTTGATTACGGGTTCGAACAGACTATATTAGCTGCCGCATCATCATCACTTCTAGCGGAGTTGGAGCGGTATGGCATTCGCACGCATTCTCGTCACCGGCGGTGCTGGTTTCATCGGCGTCCATCTTTGCCGTCGGCTCCTTGAGCAGGGCCACGATGTGATCTGCGCCGACAATTTTTTCACGAGCCAGAAGATCAACATTCAGCCGCTGCTGGGCGAGCCGAACTTTGAGTTCATTCGGCACGATGTGACGCACCCGCTTTGGCTCGAGGTCGATCAGATTTACAACTTGGCGTGCCCCGCGTCGCCGATCCACTATCAGCATAATCCGATCAAGACGATCAAGACGAGCGTGCTCGGGGCGATCAACGTGCTGGGCATGGCCAAACGCACCGGCGCTCGGGTGCTTCAGGCTTCCACGAGCGAAGTGTACGGCGACCCGGACGTGCAGCCGCAATCGGAAACGTACCGCGGCAGCGTGAACCCGATCGGCCCCCGCGCCTGTTACGACGAAGGCAAACGCTGCGCTGAGACGCTGTTCTTCGATTATCACCGGGCGAACAACGTCGCGATCCGCGTGGCGCGCATCTTCAACACCTACGGCCCGGGGATGCATCCGTACGACGGCCGGGTGGTCAGCAACTTCATTTTGCAGGCCCTGGCGAACAAGCCGATCACGCTTTACGGCGACGGGTCGCAGACGCGAAGCTTCTGCTATGTCGATGATCTGGTCGAGGGGCTGATGCGGCTGATGAATGCCGACGATACGTGCATCGGGCCGATCAACCTCGGCAACGATGGTGAGTTCACGATCCGCCAGCTTGCTGAGCAGGTGATCGAGATGACCGGGTCGAAGTCGGAGCTGACTTACCAGCCGCTGCCGACGGACGACCCCTTGCAGCGGCAGCCCGATCTGACCCGCGCGAAGGAGCAGCTGGACTGGGAGCCGACGGTGAAACTGCGCGAGGGCTTGGAGCGCACGATCGCCTACTTCCGTGATCTGGATTTGAGTCTGTACCGCGAACCGACGCCGCTGGCGGCTTACAACAAGCAGGCCACGAGCGTCGCCGATGCCAGGTGAGCATTGATCCGTCGCTGCCGGTTGAGAATCCGGAAAATGAACCACAGAGGCATTGAGGAAGAGGAGAAGAGAAAGGCAGAGAGGAGATTTCTGTTTCCTGGGTTCTGACTTCTTGATTCTGACTTCGAACTTCTCTTCTTCTTCCTCCTCCCCCTCTGTGCCTCTGTGGTTGCACCTTCTTCGAAGCATTGGCGTGGTCGGTATACTCATGGCGGTATGGATCTTTTCGCAGCACAGCAGCTGGCTCTTGATTTGATGGACCGTCACGGTTTGCGTGAAAGCGGCTGGCGTTTTGCGTGGGGGCATGGCAAGCGGTTGCTGGGGTCGGCGCAGGTGCGGCGGGCGGTGCATCGGCCGACGGGACGCATCATCGAAACAAAAACGCTTCGCCTGTCCCGGCACCTGGTTCGCCTGAACGATGATTTCGAAGTACGCGACACGATTCTCCATGAGATCGCCCACGCGATTGCGGGCGTGGAGAACGGGCACAATCACATCTGGCGGAAGGTGTGTCGTGAGATCGGCGCTCGGCCGCAACGGCTTGCGGGGGAAGAGGTGGTGGTGGTGCGCGGTCGGTACGCCGTCGTTTGCGGTTGTTGTGGGCGGCTATTGGGCACGCGGCACCGCCGGATGGCCGTCGATCGACTGAAGCGAACGTATTGCCGACACTGCGGCGTGAAATCGCAGGGGCAGGTGCGACTGGAAGTTTCCAAGAAGCCCGGCTTTCCCCAGACCGGTGGGAGTTCGTGAGACGCTCGGGCTGGGGACAGCCCGGCTCTTGCGCGACGTGTTCATATCATAAAAAAGCACCCGCCTTTGACAGCGGGTGCTTGGGGTCGATTCGTTTTTTGGTGGGGGGGGTCAGGCGGAGAAGGAGGAGCCGCAGCCGCAGGAGCTGTTGGCGTTGGGGTTCTTGAAGACGAACCCGCGGCCCATGACCTCGTTTTTGAAGTCGATCTCGGTGCCGTTGAGGTAGAGATAGCTCTTCGGATCGCAGACGACGGTGACGCCGTCCTTCTGGAAGCGTTCATCCTGCTCGCCGGCCTGCTCGGTGAGGTCCAGCAGGTAGGAGAAGCCCGAGCAGCCGCCGCCCTTGACGCCGACGCGGAGGAAGATGTTGTCGACGGGGAGCTTCTGCTGCTCGCAGATGTGTTTGATTTCGCTGACGGCGTTTTCGCTGAGTTCGATGGCCATGTTCTTCACCTCATTTGCTGACTGGAACGGGCTGACGCTTCGGCTCCGATGGGGAGCGGCGGTGGGCCCGCGAGGGGGATTTCAATATCGCTGTGCTTTCTATTATAGGCGCGATTCACACGTTGTCTCGGATGGATTGTAGTTTCTTACTGCCTCGATGACGATGGCGATGGCGGCATCGATTTCGTCGGAGGTGTTACCGCGGCCGAGTCCGAAGCGGAGCGAGGCCCGGGCGCGGGCTTCGGAGACGTTCATCCGCTTGAGGACGCGGCTTTGCTGCATGGCGGCGGTGGTGCAGGCTGAGGCGGAGGAAACGGCGAGCTCGGGCATCGCGGCGATCAGTCGTTCGGCATCGACGTACCCGACGCTGAGGTTGGTCGTGTGCGGAAGGCGACGCTCGAGGTGGCCGTTGGGCTGGGCGTGCGGCAGCGCTTTGAGGAGCTGATTTTCCAGCCGATCGCGCAGCTGGGCGAGGCGGGGCGATTCATTCGGCATGAGCTTGGCTGCGACGCGCGCCGCTTCGCCGAGGCCGACGATGCCCGGCAGATTCAGCGTCCCCGATCGCAGGCCTCGCTCATGGCCGCCGCCTTCGAAGAGCGGTTGCAGGCGAACGCGGGGGCGTTTGCGGCGGGTGTAGAGGGCGCCGACGCCTTGGGGGCCGTAGAACTTGTGAGCTGAGAGCGAGAGCATCTCGACGTCGAGCGTGTCGACGTGGACGCTGATTTTGCCGACCGCCTGCGTGGCGTCGGTGTGAAAGCGGATATCGCGGTCTTTGCAGAGCTTTGCGAGGGCGGCGATGTCGTTTAAGCAGCCGGTCTCGTGATTGGCGAGCATGATCGAGACGAGCACCGTGTCGGGCCGAATGGCAGCGGCCAGGGCCTCGGGCGTGATCAGGCCCTGCGGGGTGGGGTCGATCGTCGTCAGTTCCCAGCCTTCTTCCGCGAGCCGTTCGCAGGCAGCCAGCACCGAGGGATGCTCGATGGAACTGGTGATGATGTGCCGCCCCGTCGCACCGACCGCAGCGGCGTGATACGCAGCAAAGCCCTTGATGGCGAGGTTGTTCGCTTCGGTCGCGCCGCTGGTGAAGGTAAGCTCACGCGGGTCGGCCTGGAGGAGATCCGCCAGTTGCTGGCGGGCGGATTCGACCGCCTCGGCTGCGCGCCGACCGACCGCATGCTGACGGCTCGCGGCATTACCGAAGCGATCCCGAAAGTAAGGAAGCATCGCATCGAGCACCCGGGCATCCAGCGGCGTCGTCGCATTGTGGTCAAGGTAAATCATGGTCGGTTGGGGCGGTAAGAGGTAGTGGGGCGGCAAAGGTCGGCCGAAGGTTTTGGGTAAACGGTGGGGGGGGTATGATAGCGGGTATGTCGCGACGTGTCGGGCAATCGAGTTACGAGCCACGCATTGAGATGACGCCGCTTCTGGACGTCATTTTTCTGCTGCTCACGTTTTTCATTTATAGCCTGGTCGTCACGGTGAACGCGGAGGTGCTGCCGGTCGCGCTGCCGCAGCTGGGGGCGGCGGTGGATGCGGAGCGTACCGCCATCGCAGGCATCACCGTGGACGAGCATGGCGAGCTGTTTCTCAATCGTGAAGCCGTTACGCGTGACGAGCTTCGGCAGCAGATTCAGACGATGGCCGAAGCGGATGAGGTCCCCGCCGTGTTCCTTGCGCTCGATGCCGAGGCCTCGGCTGTGGATCGTGGGCCGTTGCTGCTGGAGCTGATTGACATGCTCAGGCGGGCGGGCGTGGATGATTTTCACATCGTCGGTCACGGTGAAGGCGCGAAAGAGGCGACCGAGCCTTGAACCGGTAAAAGGCCGCGGGCTGGGGAAGACCTCGGGGCGGTGGGGCGGGCAACTCTGCGGGGGCGGGGGGGCTCATCGAATCTATGGTTGAATCAGGAAGCGCGCGGTGAGCGTGCTGATCCAGAGAGACGGCTGCCCCGATGGGGGTAGAAACATATCTAATGGTTCAACCGGAGGGGGACTTCCGATGACAGCGAGAGAACGGCTGGCAATAGCCGCGATCGCGTGCGCCGCGATTGCAGTGGCTGGTGCTGAGGCGCCCGCCGACGTGATGCAGGTGAACGATCGCGAGGAGATCGCAGCGAACGATTCGTATGACTGGTCTGTGCTGGGGGTGCCGGACACCGTAGCGGGCACCAACTTCGACATCGACTCGGTGAACGGGCTTACCGCGAACGTGATGACGCCGCTGAATAGTCTTGTTGTTCAGCAGCCGACGAACTGGGCGGGCGGATTCGCCGACGACGATTTCGGCTTGTTCACCGGGGGCGGCGACACGCTCACGCTGGACTTCGCCATGCCCGTGCAGGCGGTCGGCGCTCACATCTTCACCGACTTGGCGGGCCCGTTCACCGCCACCCTCACCGCTTTTGACGCGGACGGCGAAGAGCTTGGCATGGCCGACGTCACGGGTACCGCAGTGGCGCGGCCGAACGAGGCACCGTTCCTCGGCCTCACCAGTGATGCGTTCGACATCAGCGAAGTCGTCTTCGAAGCCGACAACATCTCAAGCAACGACGACGGTTTCGCGATCAATGAGGTTTCGGTCAATGTGATCCCCGCACCGGCGACCGGCACTGCCGCGCTTGTGATGTTGGGAGCGATTGCGGCGCAGCGCCGCCGCACAAGGGCCTGATCCCACCACGCGTGTTCCCTTAAACAGGAACACGCGGTTTTCTTTCGTTTGGCGAGCGGAAAGCTTAAGCGGCCGTCGGATGCGCTGACCATCGCGTTCCGCTCGCTGCTACCCCTTCGTGCTACGGAGCGGGTAGAATCCCTCCGATGATTGCCACGCATCTGACAAAAATCGTGCATTCCACCTGGTTTCAGGGCAGTATCATCGGCTTGATCCTGCTCGCCGCCGTGGTCGTCGGTCTGGAGACCAATCGCGACCTCATGGCCGAGTACGGACACATCCTCAAAGGTCTGGACGCGTTCATCATCGGCGTGTTCATCCTCGAAGCGATTATGAAGATGGGGGCGCACGGTCGGCGCCCGCTGCGGTATTTTCGCGATCCGTGGAACTGCTTCGACTTCACGATCGTTGTGCTCTGCCTGATTCCTGCGACGGGTCAGTTCGCCGCGGTCATCCGACTCGCGCGTGTGCTGCGAACGCTTCGACTGGTTTCCGTCGTGCCTCGTTTGCAGATCATCGTCTCTTCGCTGCTCAAGGGGCTGCCCTCGATGGGCTACGTGGGCATTCTGCTGTTGATGCTGTTTTACGTTTACGCCGTGATGGGCGTGTTCCTGTTCCGCGACAACGATCCGTTCCACTTTCAGGACCTCGGCAATGCGATGCTGACGCTGTTCCGCATCGTCACGCTCGAAGACTGGACCGACGTGCTGTACACCCAGATGTATGGAGCCGATGTCCATCCCGCGGAAGGTCAGCCCCCCGTTGAGCCTCAATCGCTTGCTCAGCCGTACGTCGCTGTGACGTATTTCGTCTCGTTCGTGCTGCTGGGCACGATCATCATGCTGAACCTGGTGATCGGCGTGATCCTCTCATCCATGCAGGAAGCCCAGACCGAGCGCGACCGCACCACGCTTGCGACCGCCCGCAAGACGGAAAAAGGCCTCACCGCCTATCAGGAGATCGAGATGCTCGAACACCAGATGGACGAGATGAAGCAGCATCTTCACATCGTGCGTGCCAGATTGAAACATGACTATCAGGAAGTGGCACAGGAACGGCTGGAGAATGCCGTTTCGGAAGCGTGACGCATCACCGAGGACGCATCAGATATCCTCGCCGCGTTCGCCGTCTTCCTGTTCGTCGAGGACGCGCTGGAGGTAGGCGTCGAGGTATTTGCGGTTGAACAGTTCGACGGCCGAGGCGGTCTGGCCGTGGGCCATGCCCCAGATGTTCACGCGCAGGTCGAGCATTTCAGGATCGAGCTGAATCACCAGTTGCTCATCGACCTGCAGCGCGTTGGGCAGGCGCGGGTAGAGGTAGGCTGAGAGTGCGTTGACGCCCGGCCCGCCGATGCAGATCAGCGGCCGATTGTGCAGTTCCTCGTTGTTGAGGTACCACACGTCCGAGCAGACCAACGGCACGATCAAGTCCGACGGCTCCGCGTGGACGTCAAGGTACTCGTTCAGCGTCTGCTGAAGGCGATACGCGATCGGCCTGTCGGCAGCCTCGGCTTTGAGGTGCGCGCCCACCACGATCAGCAACAGCTTGTCTTCATCGATGTCGGGCATAAGGGAAACGTGTGATGTTTGATGAGGGTGAGGTGGATCAGGCGTTGCCCAGCAGGACGGCCAGCAGGCCCTTTTGCGCGTGGAGGCGGTTGTGTGCTTGCGGGAAGACGCGTGACTGGGGGCCGTCCATGACGTCGTCGGTGATCTCGATGCCTCGGTAGGCGGGCAGACAGTGCAGGACGATGGCGTGATCCGGGGCCGAGGCCAACAGCTTCGCGTTGATCTGATAGGGCGCGAAGGTTTCGAGTCGGGCGGCCTTCTCGTCCTCCTGCCCCATCGACACGAACGTATCGGCGTAGATCGCGTCGGCCTGCCGCACCGCTTCGTGCGGATGGTCGGTCACCTCAAGCAAAGCGTCGGGGCACTGCCTGCGGATCTCCTTGTAGACCGAGCCGTCGAGCTTGAAGCCTTCCGGGGCAGCGAGCACAAAGCGGATGCCCAGCTTCGCGCACAGCTGCGCCAGTGAGCATGCGACGTTGTTGCCGTCGCCGACGAACGCGACGGTTCGGCCGCTGAGGTCCGGCCCGAACTCGTCGTGCATGGTCAGCACGTCGGCCATGGCCTGGCAGGGATGCGAGCGATCGGACAGGGCGTTGATGACGGGCCCGGTGGCGTAGGCTGCCATCTCGGTAAGCTTTTCGTGTTCGAAGACCCGCGCAGCGATGCCGTGGACCATGCCGTTGAGCACGCGGGTGAAGTCCGCCACGCTCTCCCGCTGCCCCAGCCCGACTTCCTGCTGCTGCAGGACGATCGCGTGGCCGCCGAGCTCGAGCATCGCCTGCTGAAAGCTGACGCGCGTCCGCAGGCTGGGCTTTTCCGAGAGCATGACGAGGCTTTTGCCAGCCAGCATCGTCTCAAGCCGACCGGCCTCGCGGCTCTGCCTCAGCGTCGTGGCGACCTCGAGGACATGGTTGAGCCAGTCCGCTTCGTGGTCGGGGATATCAATGAAGTGCTGTGTTTTCATGGTCGCATTTCGATGCATAACAGCCCCCTCAGGCGATGACGATCTCGGTGCCGATGCCCGTGGTCGAGAAGATTTCCAGCAGCAGCGAATGCGGGATTCGGCCGTCGATGATGTGCGTTTTGCTCACGCCGCCTTCGAGTGCCGTGAAGCACGCATCGACCTTGGGCAGCATGCCTTCGGAAATGACGTTCTGCTCGATGAGCTTTTCGATGTCGCTTTTGCGCAGATGGCTGGCGAGCGTTTCTTCGCCGTCGCCGGTGCGGATGCCGTGCGTATCGCTGACAAGCACCAGCTTCTCGGCACCGACCGCAGCGGCCACCACGCCCGCAGCCGAGTCGGCGTTGATGTTCAGCTTGCCGCCCGCCTGGTCGCGCGCGATCGGTGCGATCACGGGGATGATCTCCGAGCCGATCAGGGCGTTGACGAGGTCGGCGTTCACGCCCTCAAGCTCACCCACGTAGCCGAGGTCGATACGGCGGCCGCCCTCGCCGGCGAGGTAAGCGCGCTTGGCGAAGATGACACAACTGGCGAGGCTGTGCAGCCCCATGGCCCGGTGGCCGAAGCGGTTGATCTCGTCGACGATGAATTTGTTGACCTCGTTCACCAGCACATGCTCAGCGATCGTCAGCGTGCGGTCATCGGTGTAGCGACGGCCCTGCACGAACTGGGCCTGGAGCCCCTCGGCGGCCATGGCTTGGCTGATGGCCTTGCCGCCGCCGTGGACGATCAGCGGGCGCATGCCCACGGCATCCATGAAGCAGATGTCCTTGAGCAGCCGCTTCAGGCCCTCGGGGTCGTCCATGATCGAACCGCCGACCTTGACGACGACGGTCTTGCCCTCGAACTGGCGTATGTATTGGTGTGCTTCGATCAGCACACCCGCTTTCTGAATTGCCTGCTCCATCGCCGCTCTTCCGCGTAGGGGAAAACGAGCCATGATACCCCGCGCCCGCATACCCCACAACGGGCGACCGGCGAGGCGTAGCCTCGCGGCTATTTTGAGGGCGGCGCGAAATAGCCGCGACGTTACACGTCGCCGGGGCCCCTCGCGCGTTGCTAACACCGCACGTTTCGGGCAATATACGCCCATGATGAACAAACAGACGGCTGGACGGACGAGCATCGGCGTCATCTTTGCGCTGACGCTGCTTGCGGGCACCTTCGCGATCACCCAGGAAGCACGCGCCGACAGCGGCGCGGCCCTGATGCTCGCGCCCTGGGAGGAGGGCAACGCCTTCGAGCTTGATGCCGACCTCTTTGTGCAGAGCCGCGGTCGCGTAAGGCAGCCAGGCGGCGAGCGGGTCCGCATCAACACCTACGAATCCTCGGGCCGTTTCCGCTTCGATACCGAAAGCCGGCACAGCCCCGCCATCGGCTACGATTTCTACCACGTCGACTTCAACCACGACGGCTCGAATCTGCCCGAGCGGTTGAGCGATCAGTCCGTCGGCGTCGGCTTCGGGATTGGTGAGTGGGAGGGCTGGGAGATCGGCGCGACGGCCGGCTTCGGCTTCGCAGGCGACCTGCCCTACAGCGATCAGCACGCCTGGTACGCCAAGGGCAACCTGATCGCCTCGCGCGAGCTGGATCCGCACACTTCGCTTCAGCTCGTGCTCAACTACGACGGCAACCGTTCGATTCTGCCCGACGTGCCCCTGCCCGGCATCGCCTACACCCGCCGTGTTTCCGAAACCTTTACCTACACCGCAGGCATCCCCTACAGCGCCATCACGTGGAAGCCGATGCCCAAGCTCACCGTCGACGCTCGCCTCGCGCTGCTCTACAACGCCAGTGCGACGGTCACTTACGAACTGATGGATAGCCTGGACATTTTCGGCGCCTTCTACAACCGCTACACCGGGTTTCATGTGAAGGATGACGACAGCAATCGCCGCATGTTCTTTCGGCAGCGCCGGGTCGAAGCCGGCGTACGCTACTCACGCTCGGAGAACTGGGAACTCATGGCGGCGGCAGGTTACGCGTTCGATCAGGAACTGCGGCGGGGCTGGGACGTGCGCGATCTTTCCACGCCCACCAAGTTCACCAGCGAACCGTACCTCCGAGTCGGCTTCGACGTCACGTTCTAAATAGAAGCAAACAGAGTCGGGCTGTCCCACACACAGGGCCCCCAAATTTGCCGGGTACGCGCCGGCGTAGTAACCTGCGATTCTTTACGCAACAGGAGCGACTGGATATGGGTTTGTTGACCGGCAAGCGCGGCATTGTTTTCGGGATCGCCAACGATCGCAGCTATGCGTTCTTCATTGCCAAGCAATTGATGGAGCACGGCGCCGAGTGCGTCTTCAGCCATCTGCCCGGCGACAAGATGGAACGCCGGTGCCGCAAGGCCGTCAAGGAACTGGGCATCGACGATCCCTGGCTCGCCGAGGCCGACTGCGGCAGCGATGAAGATCTCGACCGCGTGTTCAACAAGCTCGGCGAGGACTTCGGCAAGATCGACTTCGTCATCCACTCCATCGCCTTCGCCGATCGCCAGTACCTGCAGATGGGCAACTTCATCAAGACCTCGCGCGAAGCGTTCGTGCAGTCGATGGATATCTCCGCGTACAGCCTGCTGGCGATGGCCCAGCGTGCCCAGCCGTTGATGCCCGAGGGCGGGTCGATCCTCTCGATGAGCTACTACGGCGGCGAAAAGGTCATCCCCGGCTACAACGTGATGGGCGTCGCCAAAGCTGCGCTGGAGCACACGACCCGCTACCTCGCGTTCGATCTTGGTGAGCAGAACATCCGCGTGAACAGCATCTCAGGCGGTCCGCTTCGCACGCTTGCTTCCTCCGCGGTCGGCGGCATCGATGTCATGTTCGAGCATCAGGAAAAGAAGGCTCCGCTCCGCCGAAACATCACCGGCGAAGAGGTCGGCAACACCGCGGTCTACCTGGTGAGCGAGCTTTCCAGCGGCGTCACCGGCGAACTGATCCACGTCGACGCAGGCTTCAGCACCGTCGGGCTCTAGATCCCCGTCGTGATTCGTACATAGCCTCGGCCTTGGCCGAGGAAATCGCGCGGACTCCGGGCCAAAATCTCCAATCGAGGTACGGCATGATGCACGTCAGACGATCGCACGCAGCGCTATTTTCACTGGTCGCCGTTCTGTTGCTGGGCGTGTTCAGTGCGGCACGCGTCGTCGGCGAGGAGTCGTCGCAGCCTGCCTCGTACGACCCGCTGGAGATGTACGAAGTTCGGCCGATACGCGGCTGGGATGTCCACGTCAATCAACGGCTGCTGGCGGAAGAGGACCTCGCAGCGGAGGTGCTTGAACTGTTGGAGCATCGCCTGGCGGATGTGAATCGTCTCCTGCCGAGGCCCGCGCTGGAGAAGCTGCACACCGTGAAAATCTGGTGCGAGCTGGAACATCCCACGCACCCCAACGCGCACTACCACCCGAACCCCGGGTGGCTCGAGGCCAATGGTTTTCTGCCGGACAAGCATCAGGGGGTGGAGTTCGGCAGCGCTCGCCGATTCCTCAATTTCATCCGCCCTCAACCGTTCGTGGTGGTGCACGAACTGGCGCACGCTTATCACCACGGGTTTCTCGAGGACGGCTACCAGAATGCTGAGATCCGCGAGGCCTACGAAGCGGCGAAGGCCAGCGGCAAGTACGAAGAAGTTCTGCACATCAACGGCCACACGACCCGGCATTACGCGCTGACGAATCCGATGGAATATTTCGCGGAGGGGACCGAGGCCTACTTCGGCACGAACGATTTCTACCCGTTCGTCCGGGCCGAGCTCAAGGAGCACGACCCGAAGCTGTACGAACTGCTCGAGCGCCTGTGGCATCTGGAATAGCAATGCGGCATGACCGGCTTGGGGACAAGCTGGCTCCGTCAAGCCTGTTGCCCGGACGGGCGACGGTTTCTATCCCGGGAACCATCCCGACCGGTAGGCGGGCTTGACCAGTTCGGTGGCTTGCGGATTGTCGATGAAGCGCATGGCCTGTGGGTCCCACTTGAGCAGTTCGCCGTGGTGCTGCTGGGCGACCGTGCCGACGAGGCAGAGCTCGGTCAGTGGGCCTGAGATGCCGAAGCGGCTGGTCGTCTCATCCTCGCCTCGCACGGCATCGATGAAGCTGTGCCAGTGGTTACGAGGCTCGAGCGTGGGGCGTGTGATCGAACGATTCAGCTCCTCCGGCAGGAACTGCGGCGCACCGACGTGGGGCAGCATCATCACGCCTTTTTCACCGATGAAGATCGACCCGTTCGACGGAAGCGAGCGGCCCTCAGGCATGTCGACGAGATCTTCGGGAGGCCTGCGGCCGCCGTCGTACCAGGTGACGGTGAGGCCGGCGTCGTCGGTGTATTCGGTGGCGTCGAAGGTGAAGCGAATCTGCCCGCCGCGGGGCCAGTGTTCTTCGGTTGCGCCGTTGCCTTCGCTCACAGCGGTGCGCGCCGGGCCGAGTTGCAAAGCGTTGGTGACGGGGTCGAACAGATGCGCCCCGAAGTTGCCCATCTGCCCCGTGCCGAAATCGAGCCAGTAGCGCCACCGGTAGGGGTGGTAGATGTCCTTGACGTAGGGCCGCATCGAGGCGGGGCCGATCCACGCTTCCCAGTTCAGGCTGTCGGGAATGGTGTCGCCCTCGGCGGGGCGTTCATCGATCTCGATGCCGGACGTGACGAACGAGTGCACCTCGCGCACCTTGCCGATCGTGCCTTCCTGGATCATCTGCACGGCCGTGCGATAGACGGTGCGGGAGTTGATCTGGTTGCCCATCTGCGTGACGAGATCCGGCGAGCGTTCGGCTGCGAGCGTCAGCTGTCGGGCTTCCCAGAGATCGTGCGTGAGGGGCTTTTCGGTGTAGACGTGCTTGCCCCGGCTCATCGCGGTGAGCGTGATGGCAGCATGGGTGTGGTCGGGGGTGGAAACGTTGACCGAATCGATCTGGTCGCCGAACTCATCGAACATGCGACGGTAGTCGTCGAAGTGCTTGGCGTTGGGCCACTGCTCAGCCGCCCGCTTGATGCGGTTTTTGTCGACGTCGCAGATGGCGGCCACGTCGACATGCTCATGGCTGGCGATGCTGTGCAGATCGTTAAAACCCATGCCGTTGACGCCGATGCCCGCATGCTGCACCTTCCCGTTGGCCGAGGCAGCCCGAACCAGCCGGGGCAAAGCGAGCGGCATCAACGCCCCCGCGCCGATGTGCTTGAGAAACGTACGACGGGACGCAGCGGCGCGGGCGTGAAGCATCATGCAACTCCTGGCATAGGTCGGCGATGATCGTTCGACATCGCCGACCATTTTACCGGCAACGGGGTCGGGCGACAACACGTGACATCAGGTGTGGTTTTGGAATGGGTCGAGCGAAGCGAAACCCACCGTCTCATTGATTGCTGATTCGGGCGGAAACGAGGCGCAGCGGATGCCCCGGCCAGCGAGCCCAGCGAGACGTTCGGGCTTTCCCCGGGACCTGTGCAAATGCCGGGGTTGATGTCGCCATCTCGCCCGGCCGTCTGCGCTGGCCGGGGCACCCTGAAGCCATGCCGCGTCCCCCCGTAGGGCCGCCCGTCCATGGTGGGTTTCGCTGCGCTCTACGCCACCCTACAAAACGTCAGGCGTAGGAGTGCAGCCCCGCGAGCAGCAGGTTCACGCCCCAGTGTGTCCAAATCATCATGAAGAAGCCGAGCACGCTCATCCAGGCCGTCACCAGCCCCCTGCGTTTCACCGCGACGCGTAGGTGAACGGCGACGAGGAAGACGATCCACAGAATCAATGCCCACGTCTCCTTCGGATCCCACGCCCACCAGCGGCCCCACGAATGGTCCGCCCAGTACGCGCCGAGCAGGATACCCACTGCGAGCAGCCAGAAGACCATCTGGATCACGACCATCTGCGCCTGGTCCAGATCGTTCAGCATGGCAGCGCGGCCACGCGTCTTGGGCCCGGCTTCGTTGGCGGGGTCGTCATCGCCCGTGGCCCCGCCGCCGCCTGTGACCTCGGCGAAGCTGCTCTGGTGCAGGCCCGCGTTGGCGAGCTTCAGGGTGTGCTCGCTGCTGGAGTAGTGGGTGATGAGGTAGAAGATGCTCAGGATCAGTGCCAACGCGATGAGTGCGTAGGAGATGATCATGATGTTCACGTGGACGTAGAGAATGTTACTCGTCGCGAGGATGCCGGCGACGGGCGCCACGTCGGACGAGGGGATCGGCACCTGGTTGGCGACCATGAGCATGATCGCGGAGATCGCCGAGGCGGCGGCTGCGTAAATCCACTGCCGCTTGACCAGCAGCAGGATCAGCCCGGCGAGGGCAGCGAACCACGTGAGCATGAAGAACGATTCGAACTGGTTATGGATCGTCCACCACCGGTCGGAAAGTGCGATGCGTGCGACCAGCCCCAGCGTGTGCATGATGAAGGCGATGCTGAGGAACACCCCGCCGGTGAGCAACGCTTTGTTCCACCCCGCTGCGAAGGCCAGCATCAACGCCACGAACGCCACGAAGTAGGCCAGGTAGGCGTACGTGAAACGGTTGGTGATGTTGTACAGGTACTCCACGTTCCGCTTGAGCTCCCCGGGATACGTTCCCGGGTTCACCTGCGGCAGCGCGGCTGCGAGTTCTTCCACCAGCGCATTAACTTCGACGGCGTTACCACGCTGCCAGTGGCGTGCGAGATCGCGGAAAATCTGGATGACCTCGGCGTTCAGCTCCGCGTTGCCGCCGTAGTTCGCCAGCTGCGTCACGGCTCCCTGTCGCGCCTCGGCCCGCTCGTCGCCGTCGCTTGCTGCCAGCTCGCGCAGGTGTGGCCAGCGGTCGTCGTTCGGGGCGGGCGAGACAAGCATCAGCGTGTTGCCGGCGTTCATGTAAGTCTGGGCGGCCATCATCACGGTGTTGAACTGCTTGGCGCGGATGGATTGACGCTGAAACGGCGCGAGCGCCTCCTGGACGGCGGGATGGAAAAACAGGCGCGGCGCGACGCGACCTTCCTGCATCACCCGCTCCTGCTCATCGTCCGGCAGCCCCGTCGCCACGGCCCGACGCAGATCGACATGCGAGACGAAAAGCAGCGGCCGTTCGATGTAGTAGTCGCCGTTGAGCACGAGGTCCATGAACGTGAAAAGCGAGTCGTAACGCCGCTCGTCCACTTCCGGATCCCGTTGCACGTCGATGGTCGCCACGCCGTTTTCGTCGGCGGGGCCGACGCGATAGCGCGGGTCGCCTGCGGGGCGTTCGTAGCGGCTTCGGCCGTGAATGTTCTGAACCGTCTCGCGCGCCAGCGTATCGAGAATCTTCGCTCGGCCGCCATGGAACACCGCCAGTTTGCGGAGAGGCGAGAGGTCGACGGCGTCGGCGAACGCATCGTGTTCGCGGACCGAGAGCAACTCATCCTGCGACTTCTGCCCGAGTTCAGGCACGATATCGCCGAGTTCGCCCTGGCCCGGCTGCTGAGCGCCGCCGCCGCCGCCCTGTGAATAAGGCTGCTGATTGCCGGCCGGTCCCGGCGCTCCGCCGCCGTACTGCGCGAGTGCGGGCAAAGCGGCGAGGAAAACGATGGCCACGAGGGCGAGCAACGTTGCGGGGGCCATACGCATGGGTCCGCTCCTGTCTCGGTAAAGCTGGTTCATCATGATGTCTGCAAGTCGTTTGAAGGAGAGGGTTCTTTAGTTCGCCGCTGAGTTGGCTCAGACGGAGGAGTGATCGTGCGGGCGTGATCGATTCGAAGCTTCGGGGTCGGCCTTGGCGTCGGCGCGGCCGTTCACCGCAGCCGGTTCCGCGGTTTCGCCGGTCTTGGCGTCGGCCTGTTGCTTGGCCGCTGCCAGTTCCGCCTGAATCTTACGCTTGCGGGCACGGAGGATGGCCGGCTTCACGTAGAACGCCCACGGGATGCCGATCGACATCAGCACCGCTCCGAACGCGATGAAGCGGATCGCTGCGTTGTTGCCGATGCCCAGCCCCGTGAACGCCTGGTTCTGCGGGTCCCATTCAGCCTGGCTTACCTTGATCTTGCCGAGCGCCAGGTAGTCCACGAAGCCAAGCTCGCGGTCTTCGCCGAGGAAGCGGTTCGGCTCGCCGGATAGCGCCTGAGTCAACGGCAGCCCGCGCACCACCATCGGGTTGTTCAGCTGCGTTTTGCCCATCTCCGTCGTGCCGTCGTCGTAGGTCACACGCAGCGTCGAAATGTAATCCTTCGGGATCGGGTTATCTGTCTGCCCCGTGCCTTCATAGGGGATCATCTCAAAATCGACCAGCTCCAGCGAGAACGGAAGCCGCTCGCGCACTCGGCCGAACTTCACCTCAATCTCGCCGAAGCCCGGCACGTGGAAAGTCTCCGGCCGAATGTGCGACGTCGCGTGCTCGATGTAACGCATGTGCGCCAGCCATTCGCGATGATGGTAATCGCCGTACCGCACATCCACGGGCAAAGCGGCGTGAAGATAGATGCCTTCTTCGCTGGCGGTCCGCTCCTCCTGTGGCACCGGTTCGGGCACGTGGTACTTCTCAGCGTAAGGCACAAAATCCTCGACGGTGATCTCTACGACTCCGCCCAGCGTCACGCCCTCGCCGATCTCGACCGGTTCGACCTGGACCATCCCCCCCGGCAGCCGGTAGACCAGCGACAGGTCATCAGGCTCCGCCCCCTCAGCCCGCACAGCTGTCAGCTTGATCCGCGACGCATCGATGTACGTCACGTTGATCTCCGGATTCGGCGGCACACGCTGAGGCTGCCCGCCGTCCGCGCCCGGCAGGAAATCCTGCGTCAGCTGCGGATACGGATCGATCGCCCAGCGCTGATAGCCCGGCCCGTCAGGCGGATCAATCAACACCACAGCCGCCGACGGCTCAGCACCCTGGAACCCTTCGGTCGCCACCGGGAACGGGTACTGCGCCATCACCTGTTCGACGGTGAGGCTGTAGCCGGTGTCGCCGACGGTGATGCGCTGGCCCTGCTGCTCCACGGTGTAAACCTCGCGGAAATCCTCGCCCGGCACTTCGACGATCAACGCATGTCGGCCCTTGGTGGGGGTGGTCAGCGCTTCCATCCATGCGTCATCGACGTCAGTAAAGAACGCCAGGTCCAGCGACGGGATGCGCGCGACCCGTCCCGCCGGATCGTTCGCAGGTAGAGCGAATTCGCGCTCGCCACCTTCCACGCTCATCCGGAAGGTCAGGATCGGATTATCCGCATGCGGGCCGGGGCCGATGGCGTTGCGCCAGTCGTCGCGAAGCTCGGCATAGGCGTAGAAGCCGGGGATGGTGACCTCGACCTCGTCGCCGAAAACTTCCTGGAACTTTTCGTTCTCGTGCAGGTGCAGCTCGAAATTGTGCTCATCAGAATCCGGCGCGTAATCGTTATAACGCGGCAGCTCAGGCAGCGGGATCTGGATCTCCTTGCCGTCGTGCGTCAGGAAAATCGCAGGCCGATTGCGGTCGTAAAAGTAAGCGGCAGGCTCGCCTCGGAAACGCGGCTTGAACAGGACCACGTCGCCCTCTTTCTTCAGCGAGCCGTACACCATCGACCCCAGCGCGATGATGATGATGCCGCTGTGCACGGTCAGCACGCCGATGTTCACGAACTTGAACTCGATGCGGCGGATGGTCGCCACGATCAGGTTCGCCACGAAGATGCCGAGGATCAGCTGGAACGGCCACCAGGAGTAGAACTCCAGCTCGGTCATCTCAAACGGCCGCAGCCGATAGAGCGTCGTCGCGCCGAACTCACGGGAGAAATCGGAGAACAGATCCACCCGCGCAATGCCCGGGTAGATCACATACACAAGCATCGCCACGGCCGACGCCAGCGCCAGCACCGCGAAAGTGGCAGCGAGGACGGCCTGCGTTTCGACCCTCTTGTTTCGCGCCAGTCGCATGCCCAGCAGGCCTGCCGGGGCGACCACGGCTGCGACCACCGCCACGCCCAGCAGCCCGGCGAACAGGTAGGCCACCGCTTGGGGAATCATGTTGCTCTGCGCCGTCAGCACTTCGGGTGAGTAGCCCCACCAGCCCTGCACCGAAAGGAGGTAAGCCAAGAACGCTGCGATGGGGATGATCACCAGCCACAGCGGCGCGATCTTGTCAAGCTTTTTGCCCCGGCTCAGGTACGCGCCGAGCATGCACAACGGCACGAAGGGCACGAGGATGAGCAGCAGAAAACCCAGGCCCTGCATCGTAACGGCGGGGATCTGGGCGATCGTGCCGATGGGCACACTGGTGAGCGTGCCGTAGAGGCAGACGGTGGTCAGCAGGATGACCGCCAGCGTAATGCTGCTGAAGATGCGGAGGATCCAACGGATCGGCGGCCAAAGGGCTTCGTCCTGCTTCTTGATTCTCTGGTATTTCAGGCTCATATATCGTGGACCGGTTTGTATTCAGGAGGGGGAGGCGAGTTCTGGTACGTCAACGATCGCGCGAAGGATCGTGGACACGTGCTGATTTCGCCGAGGTTTTTGAATTATACGGTGGGCCTATACGCGCTATTCTAGTCGTTCTGGAAGGAAAAAGCCCCTAATTGTTCCAGCATCCGCCCGAGTGCCTGTGTGCCCTCGCCGCCCAGGCCGTTGGCGACGGCGGCGCGGAAAAGGTCGGAGACGACCGAGGTGCCCGGCATCGGCAGGCCGAGGCGCTTGGCTTCGTCGCTGACGATGCTCAGGTCCTTGTCGATCAGGTCGATCATGAAGCCCGGCGCGGTGTCGCCCTTGGCCAGTCGCGGGCCGAGGTTGCTCAGCTGCCACGACCCGGCTGCGCCCTGCTCGGTCACCGCGATCATGTTAGCGATGTCCAATCCTTCCTTGGCCGCGAGCCCCATCGCTTCGCAGACGCCGAGCAGGTTCAACGCCACCATCACCTGGTTGCACGCCTTGCAGGCCTGTCCGGTTCCGTGCGCACCGACGTGGGTGACGGTCTTTCCCACGACCTCGAGAAACGGCTGACAACGGCGAAAAACCGCTTCTTTGCCACCCACCATGATGGCCAAAGTTCCCGCTTTTGCGCCGACATCGCCGCCTGAGACCGGGGCGTCGAGCATCTCGATCTCCTGGGCCGCTAGGCGGTCGGCAAAACGGCGGGTGGCGTCGGGGCTGATCGTGGAATGGTCGACGATCACCATGCCTGCGGTGTCACCGGGATTGCCCGCGACGATGCCGTGCCGACCGAAGATAACTTCTTCAACATCAGTAGTATTGGTGACGTTCACGCAGATCGCTTCGACGTGCTCGGCAAGGTCGGCAGGGGTGTCGGCCCAGCGTGCGCCGCTGTCGAGCAGGGGCTGAGCCTTCTCGGCGGTGCGGTTCCAGACGGTCAGTTCGTAGCTGGCGTCGAGCAGGTTCTTCGCCATGGGCAGACCCATGATGCCGAGGCCGACGTATCCGATGCGTTTGATCATAACCGCTTCCCTATGTTAATCTTGAAAGTGGCGATTGTAGGTCTGCGCGGGGGTGAAGGGTGCGGACCTCGGGCGGGTGGTCCGCAGCGAGGATCTGCTCGAGCGGATCGCCGTCATGATCATAACGCACGGCTATCAAACCTGCTGTAGCGCCGGGCGTAAAGGTTCCGTCGTCCGGATTCAACCCCAATGCTTGCAGGCCGTTGACGGTCGCCATCTTCAGCAGGAGGTCGGGGTCGGTGTGGTCACGCTGGTAGAGGTGGCGCATCTCGTCGAGGATGCTGAGTGAGCCGTGGCAGAGGATGGAATCTGTGCCGAGGCAGACGTTTACGGCTGCCTGAAGCATGTCGCGGTAGCGGTGCCGGCGATGTCCGAAGTAGTCCGACGCCCGGGGGCAGTAGGCGACGGACCACTGCCGACGTGCGAGCGTGGCGATGTGGGCGTCATCGACGTAATTGCAGTGGGCGCAGAGCCATCGGGCGGATTCGAGGGGCGAGCACGCGTCGAGCCAGTCGACGGGGTGGAGACCGTTGCCGTAGAAGGAGGCGACCTCGGGCGTCCACTTACCCAACTGGGTGAGAAAATCGCGGAAGGGGCCGGCACCTTCGGCTGTAAGCTCTTGCTCTTCCAGTGTTTCGGCAAGGTGGGTGCAGATGGGGGTTCGCTGCGCGGCCGCTTCGCGCGCCACCGCAGCATAGAGGCTGGGGTGGGCGGAGTAGGGGGCGTGGGGCTGCCGGCCTTGGGTAATCTTCCCGGCGTTTTTCGCGGCGGGCAAAGGTGGGGGGGGGGGCCGAAGTGTTAGTGGTAGCTGCCGCCGGTGTGTGGGCCGGTTTGGCGGG
>JBBDRF010000066.1:0-20774 GCA_040905565.1 Phycisphaeraceae bacterium
CGTCTCCCAACCGGCTTGGGGACAAGCCGGCTCTTACACCGTCTTAGCGTTGACCGCACGAGGCCCCCGAAGTACCTTAAACCTATTCGCAGCAGCAGAAAACCGGCCGGAAGGAATCTACAAATGTCGACCAAAGCCCGTGATGCGTGGGTCTCCGTGTTGATGACGCTAAGCCTTCTCGCCTCGCTCGCCCTCTTCGGGCTCGGCGGCTACCTCGCCCTGGTCAACCAGGAATTCGTCCTGCTCGGCCTCGGCCTCATCGCCGTCGTCGTCAGTGCCGCCGGCCTCGCCTTCGCTGCGCCTGCTGAGGACGGGTCAGCTGAGCTTGTCCAGGCCGTCCAGCGTCAGCACGAACTGCTCGAATCGATCAACAACCGCCTGCTCATCTCCGACAAAGCCAAACGCGTCGCCTTCCGTCAGAAGGATCGCGAGACGCTGCGTGAAGCCATTGTCGAAGATGTCCGTCGGGAGGATTACGACGCCGCCATGATCCTCGTCGATGAGATGGCCGACAGCTACGGCTACCGCGAGGAGGCTGAGCAGTTCCGCGACCAGATTCTCCAGGCCCAGGAGAAGAAGCGCGAGCAGTTCATCAAAGAAGCCATCATCCGCATCGACCAGATGTGCAACGACGGCGACTGGGACGACGCACGCCAGCACGCCCACCGCCTCGTGCGGCTGTACCACGGTCACCCGGGCGTCAACGGCTTGCCTGAACGCGTCGCCGAGGCCAAGGAAAAACGCAAAGCCGACCTCGAGCGCGAGTTCCTCCGGGCATCGGAGCGCGAAGATGTCGAACGGGCCATGGAACTGCTCAAGGAGCTCGACGGCTACCTCACCTCAGAAGAAGCGGCTCCTTATATGGAGACGGCCCGAGGCGTCGTCGGCAAAAAGCGTGAGAACCTCGGCGTCCGCTTCAAGATCGCCGTCCAGGACCGCGACTGGCTCGATGCCCTCAACGTCGGCGAACAGATCGTCCGCGAGTTCCCAAACTCCAAGTTCGCCCACGAAGTCCGCAGCATGATCGACACCCTCCGCGAACGCGCCGCCCATCAGCGCGCCGCCATGGCCGAAGAGTCGCTCTGAGGCTTCATCGGTAGGGTGGGTAGAGCGCCAGCGAAACCCACCCTACCGAACGCCACGACAGCCGGTGGGTTTCGCTACACGATCAAAGCGGCCCCGGGCCCCCTCGCCCAACCTCTCCGCCAGCGGGGCTGACGGGTCCCGCTGCCCCCCAAATCACCCCTCCCCCCTCCAAACCTCACACATCCTCCACCCCTCCCTCCCATATCTGCGAATGGGTGAAGTTTTCCGCGTGTTTTGCCGATATGTAAAAATAGATAAGATGGGTAGCGTGGGACGGGTGGGGCATCTGTAGAGATTCGCCGGATTACCTGGAGAGGCGGCCGATGAGTGACGAACAGCAATCCCTGCAAAACACGGATGATCTCCGTGACAAGCAGGTCTTTACGACCGGTGAAGCCGCCGAGATCTGCCAGATCTCGCAGCAGACGATCATCCGATGCTTCGATTCCGACCGTCTCAAGGGCTTTCGCGTCCCCGGCTCCCGGTTCCGACGCATCCCTCGCGACGAACTCATCCGCTTCATGAAGCACAACGGCATGTCGCTCGACCGCCTCGGCGGAAGTCAGCGCCGCATCCTTGTCGTCGACGACGATGAGCAGATCGTCGAGCTCTTCTGCGATGTGCTTGAGCGTGATTCCCGCTTCCAGGTCCGCACCGCAGCCACCGGCTACGACGCAGGCATGATGACGCAGGATTTCCGCCCCGACCTGATCATCCTCGACTACATGCTGCCCGACATCAACGGCAACGTCGTCTGCAAAACCATCCGCCAGAACCCTGCGTTCAACGACACGAAGATCATCGTGGTTTCAGGCGTGGTCAATCAGGACGAGATCGCGCACCTGCTTGATAGCGGAGCCGACGAATTCGTGAAGAAGCCGTTCAACATTGAGAAGCTTGTCAGCCGTATCCGCGAACTTCTGGAGATGACGTGATCGCTTCGGGTCCTGGTCAACCCAAACATCGTCCCATCGAGTCCCTGCGTATGTCGCGTTCGCCTGATCCAACTCGTGCTCGCCGTTTGGAGCTGATACTTCAGCGTGTTGAATCGTTGCCGACGCTGCCTGCCGTGGCTGTGAGGCTGCTGCAGGTCACCAGCGACGACGATTCCGAAGCCCGCGAGGTGGTCGAACTCGTCCGCGCCGATCCCGCCCTGACTTCCAAGGTGCTCTCGCTGTGCCATGGTGCGGACCGAGGCATCCGCGAGCCGATCACCACGGTGGATCGTGCCGTCGTGCTCGTTGGTTTCGAAGCCATCCGCAACGCGGTCCTTTCGATCAAGGTATTCGAAGCCTTTTCTGAAGATCGTCAGGAGCCCGACCTGCCCCCGGCCCAGCCGGGCGAATTCCGCTTCGATCGTGCTGCTTTCTGGCGTCATTCGCTGGCCGTGGCGATCGCCGCTGAACTCATCGCGCGTCAGCATCCGGAAAACCGCACGCTCAACCCCAGCCATGCGTTCGTCTGCGGGCTGCTTCACGATCTCGGCAAACTGGCCCTCGAGCATCTGCTGCCGCGCAGCTATCAGCGCGTCGCCGAACTCACCGAACAGCATCAGCTGAACATCGCCGACGTTGAGCGTCGCGTGATCGGCCTCGATCATCACACGGTCGGCAAACGGCTCGCCGAGCGCTGGCGGCTGCCGCACGTCATCCAGGATTCGATCTGGCTTCACGGCGCCCCGCAAGAAAGCGTGCCCGATCTGCCGCACCGCGACATGGTCGGGCTCATCGGCGTGGCCGACCTGCTTGTCCGCCGACAGCACCTCGGCTACAGCGGCAACTATCAACTCAACGAAGATCTCAATCAGCGTGCACGCGATGCCGGCCTGAACCCGCGCGTGCTTAACGACGTGGTCAGCGAACTGCACGAACAGCTTGAAACCCGCGCCGCCGCCATCGGCCTCGGTGAGCATCCCAGTCAGCAGTTGCTGCTCGAGTCGATCGCGCAGGCCAACACGGTGCTCGCTCGGCTGAATACGCAGCTGGAAACCCGCCGTCGTGCCGCCAGTGGACAGGCGCACGCCCTCTCAGCAATCGTCGATTTTCTCGATGCTTCATCCCGCCCCGGCCGCGGGGTGCAGGACGTGCTTTCCGCCGTCGCCTCCAGCGGCTCGAACATCCTCGGCAAAGGCTACTTCGCCACGCTCTATCAGGGCGGTGAAGGTCAGCCCTGGCTGATGAATCAGTACAAGCCCAACGGCACCGTCATCCGCAGTCAGTTCATCGACCCGCCGCCGCACGCCCCGACGCTGTCGCACATCCGTGACGACGGCACCGAGACCGTCACACTCACCAGCGTCATCCCCTGGATCAGCGACCACGTCATCGAGACCGTCGATGTCCGCAGGGTTTCTCTGCTCACGCTGCCATGTGGATGGGGGACTGCTGCGATTGTTCTGCACGATCGTGACGAGCTGCCTCAGCCGGCCGCCGTCGCCGCTTTGCGTCACACGTGGGGCTCAGCCGTGGCCGCCGCCGCTCAGCACGAAGGGGCCCGTCGGCTCGGGGAGCAGGTCGTCGAGGCCAACCGCCGGGTCGCGCAGACGCAGCACATCCTGATGCAAAATCAGAGCATGGCCCGCCTCGGTGAGATGGCTGCGGGGGCGGCACATGAGATGAACAATCCGCTGGCCGTAATCTGTGGCCGTGCTCAGCTTCTCGCCGCCCGGCTGGATCAGAACACGCGTGAGCAGAAGGACGCCGCCCTGATCGCCGAGCAGTCGGACAAACTCAGCGATCTCATCAGCGCCCTCCGACTATTCGCCGAGCCTCCTCGCCCAAGCCTCGTCGACATCGCCGTGACGGAGGTGCTCGATCGTGCCGTCGCGCTGCTGCAACAGCGGATGCCCGACGCGCCCGCACCGCATATCGCCGGTGTCGCGGCAGGCCAGATGCTTCATACGGATGTCGAGCACCTCTCCGCCGCCCTCGCCGAACTGCTGATCAATGCGAACCAGGCCAATTCAGCCGGTGAAATCCGCGTGACCGCTACAGTCGACCCGCTCAGCGACCGATTCATGTTTAAGGTCATCGACAACGGACTCGGTATGGACGCCGCCACCATGGAACACGCCTTCGACCCATTCTTCAGTGCCAAGCCCGCCGGGCGGCAACCGGGGCTTGGGCTGGCGCGTGCCAAGCGGTTCGTCGAAGGCCTCGGCGGCGAGATCACACTCGCCAGCCAGCCGCAGCACGGCACCACGGCCACCATCAGTTTGCCGGTCACGCCGGCGCCGTTGCCGACGCCCTCGCGGAATCTTCATGAACTTGAGCCCGACGCCTATCACGCCTCGCCGGCTCGGACCGGTGGATCCTAACGGGAGAGACAACCGTGCCATTCGATTCGCTTCAAACGCCCGCCGAGCCTCACACCGCCGACCGCAGTCTTCACGTGCTTGTCCTCGACGACGAGCCGGACATTCGTGAGGTGCTCAGCACGCTGCTGACGCGGCAGAAGATGCAGGTCCATCACGCCGAGTCGCTTCGCGCCGCGCGCGCTTTGGCGCAGGAAAGGCCGATCGACATCGCCGTGATCGACCTGAAGCTCCCCGACGGCAACGGCCTCGAAATCGCCCGTGAGCTTTCGCTGCGTGAGCCCGCCGTGCCTTGCATCGTGCTCGCCGGTCAGCCGACGTTCGACGATCTCGCCGAAGCGATGCGTGCCGGGGCCTGCGATTATCTGGCCAAACCGTTCACGGTGGATCAGCTTAACCAGTGCGTCGACCGCGCCATTCAGCGTCGCCGCGACAGCCGCCGTCTCGCCGGGCGTGTGCAGCGGCTTCGGCGTGTCTGCCGTAAGCTCAACAAAGCTCGGCTTGAAACCACGCAGCAGGTCGATGTGCTTTGCAACGACCTCGTCTCGGCCTACCACGAGCTGGCTGACCGCTTCAAGCACGTGCAGATGACCTCGCGTTACCAGGCTGCCATCGAGCCCGAACTCAGCCTCGAACAGCTGCTGCACCACACGCTCGATTTCATCCTGCAGCAGGTGGGCTCCACCAACGCCGCCATCTTCCTGCCCGGCCAGGAGAGCGGGTTCACGACCAGCGGCTACGTCAACTACACCTTCGACAAAGACGCCGCTTCGATCATCCTCCCCCAGCTCGCTGAGCACGTCGCCCCGCAGATCGTGCAGCAGGAAGAGGAACTGGTCCACCTTCGAAGCGATGAGGAGATCGACACGTTCCTCGAAGGCGAAATGGCGAACCTTGACGGCTCCCACGTCGTCACGCTCGCCTGCCGACATGACGACGAAACGCTCGCCGGCATCTGCCTCTTCCGTGATGCCGATCAGCCGTTCGACGTCGACGAACTCGAAGCACTCGCCGGCATCGCCCCCATCCTCGCCCGCCAACTCGTCCGCGTCATCCGTGTGCATCACCGCCTGGATTTCGACGACGACGAATAACGCTATTCCTCTTCCCTCCAAAGAAGTCGGCACGGTCGCGGCTCATCGTCGCCCTCAGTCTTTCTCCGGCGGGATCGCCTGGCCGTGTGGGTCGGTTGGCGTGCGGTCGGTGCGTTCTGCCAGCTTCGCGCGCATCGCGGGGTCCGTCACATGCTCAAGGCGATGGGCTGAGAGGTGCAGGTGATCCGGGCGAAGCTTGAGATGCTGATGCAGGTACGCTTCCCAAAGCCGATGCGATCGCACCACGTCCGTCGCATGCTCACGCCCAGCCTCGGTCAGATGCATTGCCGACCCGTCGCGCGTCAGCAGTCCGTTACGCTGCAATGACCAGATCGCTGCACGCCGAAGTACCGGTCCCACCGCCAGCACGTCACGGCTGATGGTGTTGAAGTGGGCGGTATCGGTCTGTGATTCTTCGAGTCGCCAGAGCAGGCCGAGCATGTCGTCGCGTGAGACGGACACAGCCGTGGCGAAGCGGCCGACGTATCGGCTGATGAGCCCGTGGCGCGGAGCCGCCAGCAGGGCCGCGAAGAAGATCACGCCCGAGGCCACCGCCATCGACCCTGCCGTCGAAGTCTCCGCAAAGCCGAACGCGGCGGGCACCATGATGGCCGAAACGTGCCCGCCCCCCGCAGCTACCGCCGCCAGAATCACCGCAATTACAATCATCAAGCCGAGTCGATCGGTCAGCAGGGCCGCTGCTGCGGGAGGCACGATCAACATCGCGATCACCAGGATCGAGCCCACCGCTTCGAAGGCAGCGACCACCGTCACCGCCACCAGCCCCATCAACACGTAGTGCATCACCGTGGCGTTAATGCCTTGTGCCGTGGCGATGGCCGGGTCGAATGTTGAGATCTTCAGCTCTTTGTAGAACACCAGCACGAACGCCAGGTTCAGCAGCAGCACCGCCCCGAGCACAATGGCGGCCCGCGGAATGTCCCAAGGCGTGATCACATCCAGCGCCGTCAACTCGATCGCACCATACAGCACGCAGTCGGCATCGAGGTGCACGTGGTCCGCAGCCCGGCGGATCAGGATCAACCCGAGTGCGAACAGCGTCGTGAACACCACGCCCAGCGACGCGCCCTCCTCCACGTGGCCGAACCGGCGGATCGTGTCCGTCAGGAACGCCGTCAGCAGGCCCGCCGCGGCCGCGCCGATGAACATCGGCACCGAGGACAGCGAGCCCGTGAACAAGAACGCCACCGCCAGGCCCGGCAGCACGGCATGCGAAATCGCGTCGCCCATCAGGCTCATCCGACGCAGCACCAGGAAGCAGCCCGGCAGCGCGCAAGCCACCGCCGCGAGGGCGCCGACCACCACGATCCACGTATCAAGCTGTGTCCAGTTCAAACTCATGGCAGGGTATGTGGACTTTCAGGCATGCGGTGATTCGCGTGCAAAAGTGTTTCAAGTTCACGCACCATCCCTTCGCCAAGGACGTGCTCGATGTCGTCCGCATCGCGATCGACGTGGCTCGGCGCGATGTCGGCATAGCGGATCAAAAACAGCTCCCAAAGCCGATGATTGCGCACCACGCGGACCGCTTCGTGCCGACCGGTTTCGGTCAGCCTCACCGACCCGCCTCGCACCGTCACCAGCCCCTCGCGCTCAGCCCGGCCAAGCAAACGCTTAAGCACGAACCGCGACCACGAACGCCGACGCAGCAGATGCTCCACCGGCACCGGTCCGCCAGTTCCTTCCCCAGCCGCCCGATCAGTTGTCGGAAGCAGTGGGGGGGCCGGTGGGGTGGTGGTGGGGGGGGTGGGGTGTTCGTAGAGGTCGCGCAGCAGGTGTTGAATTTCCGTGCGACGCCGGACGCTGATATGCCGAACGAGCTGCGCTACCACGCCCCGGCGCGGCCCCGCCAACAGCGAGACGATGAAGAACATCGCACACACCAGCACAATCACCGGACCGGTCGGCATGCGGGGGAACATCGCCGACACCAGCGCACCGAGGAAGCCGGATCCCGCGCCGATCAACGCCGCCGTCACCACCATCGGGAACAGCCGATCGGTCCAGAAGCGTGCCGCAGCCGGCGGGATGATCAACAGCCCGACCACCAGCACCAGCCCCACCGCCTGCAGGCCGATCACCGTCACCGCGACGACCATCGCCATCATCAGCACATCAATCGCCAGCACCGCCCAGCCCTGCGCCGACGCGTACTGGGCATCGAAGCAGATTAGCGCGAATTCCTTGTAGAGCACCAGGCAGGCGAAGGCGATCACCGCCGCCGCGACCAGCATCGTCCACGCATCGGTCGCGGATAGCGCCGCCGCCTGACCGAGAATGAACCGGTCGATGCCCGCTGCGTTCCCGCCGGGCAGCTGCTGCACGATGCCCAGCAGCGCCACGCCGAGTCCGAAGAACACCGACAGCACGATGCCGAGTGCCGCGTCATCCTTGATGCGTGTGGTATGCCGAATCGCCAGCACGGTGCCCATGCCCACCAGCCCCGCCAGCGTCGCCCCGCCCAGCAGCACCGGCAGCGATCGGCCCGTATGGCCAAATGCTGCCGCAACCAGGAAGGCCGCCGCGATGCCCGGAAGCGTCGCATGCGCTACCGCGTCCGCCATCAGCGAACGCTTCCGCAGCAGGGCGAAAACGCCGATCGTTCCGGCCGCCAACCCCAGCAGCGTCACCCCGCCTACCACCACCCGCGTGTTGTAATCGCGAAACGAAAGCACCCGCAGCATGTCGTCCGCATCAACCTGCGCCATCGCGTGCTCGCTCATCAGCAACTGCAGGGCCACCGTGATCAGCGCAAGCAGTACGCCTCGCGATTTGCGGAGAGGCCAAAAACTCCGGGTTTTGTCGTGATGACATCCCATCAGTTTCGCTGCTTGGCGATGGCGTGAGCGGCCTGGTCCAGCAGCGTCAGTCGGCCGCCGTACGTGTTCGTCAGATTCTCAGGCGTGAACACCTGATCCACAGGCCCCGTCGCCACCACACGCATGTTCAGCAGAATCAGGTGGTCGAAATACTGCGACACGGTCTGAAGATCATGATGCACCGCCACGACCGTTTTCCCTTCGTCCCGAAGACTGCGCAGCACGTCGATGATGGTGCGCTCGGTCGCGGCATCCACCCCCGCCAGCGGTTCGTCCATCAGGTACAGCTGCGCATTCTGCACCAGCGCCCGCGCCAGAAAAACGCGTTGCTGCTGCCCGCCCGATAGCTGCGAAATCTGGCGGTGGGCATACTCCGCCATGCCGACGCGCTCGAGTGATTCCATCGCCGCTTCGCGATGCTTTCGCCGCACCGGCCGAAGCCAGCCGATGCGTCCGTACAGGCCCATCGTCACCACCTCCATCGCGGAAACCGGGAAGTCCCAGTCCACCGTCTCGCGCTGCGGCACGTACGCCACCAGATGCCGCTGCTTCTTGAACGGCTGGCCGAACACCAGCACCTGCCCCGACACCATCGGCACCAGGTTCATCGCCGCCTTAATCAGCGTCGACTTGCCCGCACCGTTCGGCCCAACAATCGCGATCAGCTTCCCCTCCGGCAGATCCAGATCAATATCCCACACCACCGGCTTGCGGTGATACGCCACCGTCATGTCGTGAATCGACAACGGCGAATCGTGCGGATGCTCCGCCCCCGTCGCCACGCCCTCGGTGGAATGCACTTGCGGTTGATTGGAATCTGCAGCCATGCGTTTCTCGCTCATCAACGTGATGGTGTGAGCTTGCCCTGGAAGCCGCCTTGCGGAGCCTCCCCGCCGAGCGCCCGGGTAATGGTCGTCACGTTATGGTCGATCATACCCATGTAAGTGCCTTCGTAGGTGCCATCCGGCCCCATCGCATCGGAATAAAGCGTCCCGCCGATCGTCACCGTATGCCCGCGCGAGCCGGCCCCATCAATCAGCGCCCGAATGTTCTGGTTCGGCACGGACGACTCAGCAAAAACCGCAGCAATCTCATTCTCCACGATCCGATCGACAAGCCGATTGATATCCGAAAGTCCCGCCGACGACTCTGTCGATAGTCCCTGCACGCCCACCACATCAAGGCCGTACGCCCGGCCGAAGTAGGAAAAAGCATCGTGTGCCGTGATCATGGTCCGCTGATTCGCCGGGATCGTCGCCGTCGCTTCCTGGGCGTACCCATGCAGCGCGTCCAGCTCCGCCCGGTAGGCCGAAGCGTTCTCGCGGTAGTCTTCAGCATGAATCGGGTCGTACTCCGCCAGCGAATCCGCCACCGCATCAACCGCCTGGGACCACAGCGAAACATCCATCCAGACGTGCGGATCGGTGTAGTCCGTCTCTTCATCGAGCACCAGCAGCACCTCGGGATCGAGCATCTCCGTCACCGGATAGATCGGCAACCCCCGCCGCGCCGCCCGCACGAACAGATCGCCCATGCGACCTTCAAGCATCAAACCGTTGTAGAAGACGATGTCCGCTTCGAGAATTTCATTCACATCCCCACGCGTCGGACTATACAGATGCGGATCCACCCCCGCCCGCATCAGTGCCGTCACGTTCGCCTGCTCGCCCGCCACGTGCTCAACGATGTCGCGCACCATGCCCGTCGTCGTCACCACGGTATACGGATAGTCCGCCGGCCCTTCCCCGTCGTTCGCACCATCGCCCTCCGTCGCGGGACTACAGCCAACCAACCCGAGCAGAACAGTCACGGCAAAAGCAGCAAACAGACGCATAAGTTTCCCTTCTGAGATCGCCCCGTTACGGGGTCGCACATCTAAAGTTTAGGGTATCCGAAAGTATTGTCAAGGGGTAAACCGTCGCTTATCGCGAGAGGGACGCCTAAGCGATCATCCTTCGCCCGCCTGCAGCGACTTTGCTTTCGTCGGCAATCAACCCCCCATCCGCGCCGCCCCGCCGTGACCCTGCATGGTTTACGCGATATGATAGTGCCCCATGAGTACGGCCGTAATGACGACAACCCAACCGCTCAACCGCCGCCGCTGGCTCCCCGCCTCCACGAAGATATGGGGCCTAACGCTGATAACGATGGTGGCCCTGTGTCTGCTCTCACTCCCTTACACCATCGCGAACTATAACGGACAGGACCTGGACCAGACCCTCCATGCGCCCAGCCTGGCGTCGCCCTGGCTGTGGATGGGGACCGATCAACTCGGCCGTTCGCTGCTGGTTCGCGTGCTGCTTGGCGGGGCGGTGTCGCTGGGCATCGGCCTCTTCGCCGCCGCCATCTCCGTCGTCATCGGCACCGCGTGGGGCATGGTGGCGGGATACTCCGGCGGCAAGATCGATCAAACCATGATGCGAATCGTGGACGTTTTATACGGCCTGCCGTACATCCTCCTCGTCGTCCTCCTCTCCGTCGCATTCGCCCCGTTCATGGAAAGGGTCGCCGGGGCACAACTCGGCAACCTCATTACGTTGCTCATCGCCATCGGCGCTGTTTCATGGTTAACTCTGGCCCGTGTGGTGCGGGGTCAGGTGCTCTCACTCAAGTCCCAGCCTTACGTTGAAGCCGCCCACGCCTCCGGCTGCTCACCCAGGCGAATTGTCCTCACGCATATTCTTCCGAACCTTATCGGCCCGATCATCGTCTATACCACTTTGACCGTGCCGCAGGCGATCCTTCAGGAATCGTTCCTGAGTTTTCTCGGCATCGGCGTGAGCCCCCCCATGCCCAGTTGGGGCAACCTCGCCGCTGAAGGATTGGGTGAGTTGAACCCCATCGCCTCACGCATCTGGCTGCTCGCCTGGCCCTGCGGCATGCTGGCGGTCACGCTGCTGGCGCTCAACTTCGTAGGCGAAGGGCTTCGCGATCGATTCGATCCGCACGCCCACCGCAAACGCTGATGTCCGGACGTAACAGCCTTCACCTCCACGGACGCATCGCCCCATGGAAAACCGATTCGCATTCAAAGACCTCGTCATCGTTTCCCTCCTGCTGCTCCTGCTGATCGCCATCGGCGTGAAATTCGTTCAGGACGACCGCCAGTGGCAACGCCTCGGGCAGATGGACACCGTGATCGAAGGCCAAGGCCGTGACATAGCCGCCGTCCGCCGCCTGCTCTCCGATGGCAACTTCGCACGCGCCACCGGCGACTCCAGGCCCACCGAACCGGTCCGCGAAGATATCTTCCGCCGCATCCGGGACGTCAAAGAAAACCCCGACTACGCCCAGGGCGACTGGCTCATCGAGTCCTTCGGCTCCGCGCCGCCGACGCTCAACCCGCTGATCGCAGGCGACGTTTACGGCAAAATCGTGCAGGCGAAGATCATCGAATCGCTTGCCGTTTACGACATTGAAACCCTCGAACTTGCGCCGCTGCTGGCGCGCGACTGGCAGGTCGCCGACGACGGCATGTCCGTCACGTTCCAGCTACGCGAAAACGTTCTCTTCTCCGACGGCGAGCCCATGACCGCCGACGATGTGATTCATTCATTAAAGATGATCACCCACCCCGACATCGCCGACGGCCGCTACATCCAGTGGTACAGCCGCATCGAAAAGGTCGAAGCGCTCGGCCCGTACGAGGTCCGCTTCACCTTCAACGAGCGCCACTACGACAACGTCGCCCGCGCCGCCGGCCTCGGCGTCGTCCCCGAACATCTCTACGACGGCCTCACCGATCGCCAGATCCGCCAGAGCACCGCGCTGCTCATGGGCACCGGTCCCTATCGTCTGCAGGATCCTCACGAATACACGCCCGGCTCGCAGATCGAGGTCGTCCGCAACAACCGTTACTGGGGCGAGCAACCCACCTTCGACCGCCTCGTCTGGCGCATCATCGAACAGGACTCCACCGAACTCGTCGAGTTCCAGAACGGCACCGTCGACATCATCGCCCCGCAGCCCCGCGACCATGTCCAGATGGTCGAGGACGAGGAACTGCTCGAAGAGAAAAACTACAAAGTCTACGACACCATGCGAACGCTCTACCAGTACGTCGCATGGAACCAGCAGCGCGGCGGCGAGCCCACCATCTTCGCTGACAAACGCGTGCGCCAGGCGATGACGCTCCTCATCGATCGCGAACAGCTCCTCAACGAAGTATTCCTCGGCTTCGGCAGCATCGCTTCGGGACCGTTCCATCAGATCTCACCGCAGGCCGATCCGGATATCGAGCCCTGGCCTCATGACCCCGATCAGGCCATGGAGATCCTCACGGAAGTCGGCTTCACCCGCGCCGGCGAAGATACGCCCCTGCTTGATCCCGAAGGCGACCCCTTCGAAATCACCCTCGTCTACCCCAGCGGCAGCGAACTCTACGATCGCGTCGCCCTCTCCCTCCGCGACAACCTCGCGCGGGCCGGCATCGACCTCAAGCTCGACCCGCAGCGCTGGTCGCTGCTGCTGGCCACCCTCGATTCACGTGACTTCGACGCCATCACCCTCGGCTGGGGCGCAGGCGGCGTCGAAAGCGATATCGAACAGATGTTCCACTCACGCACGATCGACGGCGGCGACAACCGCAACGCCTACTCCAGCCCCGAACTCGACGAAGTCATCGACACCGCCCACGTCACACTCGATGACGACGAACGCATGAAGCTCTGGCAGCAGGCACACCGCATCCTCCACGAAGATCAGCCTTACACTTTCCTGCTCTTCGGAAAGCCCAGGCTCTGGTACGACAATCGCATCGAAGGCATCGTCGAGATGCCCAAGCTGGGCATCAACGCCGCGACCACCTGGCCCGTTCCCATCGAGTGGTACGTTCCCGAAGGTCAGCAAAAACGCTGAACGCTCTCAAACTGCGCCAGCACGTGAGCCGATATGATCAACTATCTCATTCGACGCATCCTGCTGATCATCCCGACGCTGCTCGGCATGACGATGCTCGTCTTCTCCATCATGGCCTTCGCACCCGGTGACGTGGCCGACATGCTCATCACCTCCGAAGGCGAGATGCAGGCCGGCGACCGCGAAGCACGCCTGCAGTACATCCGCGAACGCTACGGCCTCGATGATCCCGCGCCCGTGCAGTACCTCCGCTGGCTGAACAACATCTCCCCCGTCGGCTCATGGACCGAAGCGAACGCCGCCGACGCCCCCGCAGGCGTCGGTATCCCCATCGGTTCCAACGAAGAAGGCCACCCGCGCTACCTCGGCTTCAAGACCCCCGACCTCGGCCGATCGTTCATCCGCAACACCACCGTGTGGGACGCCATCTCCGCCGCACTGCCGATCACCATTCTGCTCAACCTGATGTCCGTCCCCATCACCTACATCATCGCCGTCGGCATGGGCGTGTACGCCGGCCGTTACCGCGGGCAGAGTTTCGACGTCCTCTCAGGCATCACCATGCTCGCCATGTGGTCCGTCCCCGTCATCTGGGCGGGCGTGCTGCTGCAGGGCTTCTTCGCCAATCAGCAGTACCTTCACTGGTTCCCAAGCTCCGGCCTCCACGATCTCCAGGCCGACTCCATGCCGTTCCTCCCACGCTTCGGCGGCGAAGAAGGCTTCCAACGCGGCTGGCTCCTCGACCTCCTCTGGCACCTCGCGCTGCCCGTCTTCTGCCTCAGCTACACGAACTTCGCCTTCCTCTCCAAGCTCACGCGTGGTTCGATTCTCGAAAACCTCCGCTCCGACTTCGTCCGCACCGCACGCGCCAAGGGCGTCGGCGAAAAGACCGTCCTCTGGCAGCACGTCTTCCGCAACTCACTGCTGCCGCTCATCACCGTCGCGGCCTTTGTGGTCCCCTCCATGCTCGCCGGCTCGGTCATCGTCGAAACCATCTTCTCCATCCCCGGCATGGGCCGGCTGATGATCCAGGCGATCCAGTTCAAAGATCAGGAAGTCGTCATGTCCGTCACGCTCGTTGCGGGCATGCTTACCCTCGCCGCCTATCTGCTGGCCGACCTGCTCTACGCCGTCGCCGATCCGAGGGTCAGCTATGAGTGAAAACCCCTCCATCGCCGTCGCCGAGCCCGGTCCCCGTCAGCTGCCGCGCACCATTCTGCAGCAGGTGATCAGCCGCACCTTCGTCCGCTGGACCGCCCGCGTCGGCATCCTCTGGATCATCATCCTCGTCGTCCTCGCCGTCTTCGCGCCCTTCATCGCCAACTCCAACCCGTTCCTTATCAAGCTCGACGGCCAGTGGTCGAGCCCGATGTTCCAGACCCTCTCCGCACCGGACGTCATCCTGCCGATCCTCTTCTTCGCAGGCGTCATCCTCCTTGCGATCGACCGCCTGCGTTTCAGTCGAAAATTACTGATCTTCATCGGCGTGCTCGTCGTCATCACACCCCTCGCCTTCCTCTTCGTGAGCCCGCCCGCCAGCCAGGTCTATGAGCGATACCGCGAGCGCGCCGAAGCCGGCCGCGTCGAATTCGTCCTCAACGCTCCCATCCCATACTCGCCCAGCGACCGCCTCCGTGACGATCCCTCCCGCCGCCTCACCGAGCCTTTCTGGGCCAGCGCCGCCATCAGTCACAACCACTGGCTCGGCACCGAAGTCAACGGCTCCGACATCGCCAGCCGCATGATCCACGCCTGCCGCATCGCACTCGCCGTCGGCTTCATCGCCACCGGCATCGCGCTCGTCATCGGCGTCATCATCGGCTGCCTCATGGGCTACTTCTCAGGCATCGTCGACCTCATCGGCATGAGAATCGTCGAAATCTTCGAGTTCATCCCCACCCTCTTTCTCCTGCTCATGTTCGTCGCGTTCTTCGATCGCAACATCTACATGATGATGGCCATCATCGGCCTCACCAGTTGGGCCGGCTACGCGCGCTTCATCCGCGCCGAGTTCCTCAAACTCCGCAAGCAGGATTTCGTTCAGGCCGCCATCGCCTCAGGTCTCCCCCTCCGCTCCATCCTTTTCCGCCACATGCTTCCCAACGGCCTCGCGCCCGTCCTCGTCAGCGCCAGCTTCGGCGTCGCCGGCGCCATTCTCGCCGAAGCCACCCTCTCCTTCCTCGGGCTCGGCCTCGTCGACGAACCCTCATGGGGCCAGCTTCTCTACCAGGCCACCAGCGCCACCGGCGCCTTCGCATGGTGGATCGCCGTCTTCCCAGGCCTCGCCATCTTCCTCACGGTCTTCGCCTACAACCTCATCGGCGAAGCACTCCGTGACGCCATCGATCCCCACCTCAACAAAGCTTCCCACCTCTAACGCTGAGTCAAACCAGATCCGCGTTCGCACAATCCAGCCGTGACGCGATCGAAATCGGATTCATCTGCTTCGAGCCCACGAACGATTCAGGCGAACTCAGCCGCCGCGTGTACGTCGCTGCCTGTCGAAGTTCATCGAAGATCGGCCGCCCCCGCACGCTCAACACATCCGCCTCACCGTCGATCTCCTCGAGCACCGCGTTGAACACCATGCGGCAAGACACCCGCTCCTGCGGCCACACCGCATCCAGCAGCCGCACCCCCCGAATCTGATCGCGCATCCCCCGTCGCTGCGTCGCAATCGAGAACCACCCCTCATCGCCACGCGGCGTCGTAAATCGGCAGATCTTCGTGTCCGGATCGCGCGCCGGGTATCGCCACCGCAGATAGGCTTCGCTGCGCTCCGTCGTAATCAGATCTTCTCGTCGATGTCGCTCCGCCGATTCCGCCAGGCGTGCGTAGTCCGTGCATCGTTCAACCCGCCACCCCGTACGGCGCGGCGCGAGCAGTCGTCGCCCCGGTGCCGTGATCGCACTCATCACTCGCGCCGCAGGCGTCGGCACCCGCTTCCGCAACAGCATCTCCTGCACCACAGGCTCCGGCCGCAGCACAAAAAAATGCTCGTACTCCGAGTCCACCACCGCGCAACCCTTCATCTTCCACCACAACGAAGCCAAATTCGGATTACACGAATTCGCATAACAAAAATCAGGTCCCTTCATGTTCAAGTACTTACGAAACAGGAAGAATCCCGCCATCCGCTCCGACCGATCCACAAAAAACGCACCCGCCGCAAGCCCCAGCAATCGCTCTTTCTCCGCCAGATACCGCCACGGATAAAACAGCAGCGAACCCGTCACTGCCCCCGCACGATTCCGCAGCACCAACCCCGGTCCAATGCCCGGCTCCGCGAACGGCGACTCAAACAACTGCGACCGTAGCGCCTTCGCTTGCTCCGTTTCACCCATCCTCGCCGGAGGCTCACTCGCACCCTGTTCCCGCCGAAGCTGCGCCGCTGATGTCGCAATAAACTGCGCCACCTCTGGGACGTCCGCCTCCGTCAACTCGCGAATATCCATCGGCCTCATGCCCCAACCCCCTCTCATCATCGACTTCTGACTTTCTTCCCAGCTTCGGAAATTCGCATGCGTTTGACCATCCGCACCTGCCGAGGTTGTTCATGAGCCGCCAGCGATCGGCACACTTCCCGCACCGTCCGTTCAAGTTCCCCGTGATCCATCCCATCACGCGGGTGGATGTCGCACGCCACCACTTGCCCCACAAGTGACGAACGCTTCCCATAAACCCGCACATCATTCACGCCATCGATTTCCTGAAGAACCCGCTCCACCTGCGTCGGACTCACCTTGTGCCCGCCCACGTTGATCAGCTCCGTCCGCCGCCCCACGAACACGTACCGGTCAGGAAAAACAACCCGCCGACCCGCCCAGTCGCGCAAGCGCGAGCGCCACGCTTCAACATCCGCCAGCAGTTCACCCCAGCTCACCGCCCCCCTCTGCGGGTGAACCACAGCCGACCGCGACGGATCGATCACCTCCGATCGAACAAGATCAAGCATCGCCCCTCCCACTTTGTTCAGGCATCGTCGTAAAGCCGCACCAGGTCCCCGAACGTCCGCACGCCCGACGGAATCCCCTCAGCGAACGGATCAAATCCGAACTCATCTTCAAGCCGAATAACGACTTCCGCCAGGTCGATCGATTGCAGTCCAAGCGAACTATCCAGCGGCGCGTCCGCCGGAAGCGCGTGCGGCTTCAGCCCTCGATGCCGATAAACATCGCGAAAGACCTGGCGAATCCGCTCATCCGTTTGCGTACTTGTGCTCATGGTCCCCCCCTTGAAATACCTCCCACGCCCACCAATCTTTATCCGCATCATATTCACGATCAAGCGTGCGTCTTAGAAATCGTGCAGCTTCGCCCGTGGCGGAATGGAAAGCCGTAACTAGGTTCATACAAAGATGATGCGGGCGGGATGGGTGTAAATATTCATGCCCTCGCCGCGCAGAAAGCCCACCAGCGTCATGTTGCTTTCGTCGGCGAAAGCGACGGCCAGCGAAGACGGTGCCGACACGGCCGCGACGATCGGAACCCCTGCCGCCAGCGCCTTTTGCATGATCTCAAATGACGACCGTCCGCTCACCATCATCACGTGCTGCTCAAGCGGCAGCAGGCCCGTAAGTAACGCGTGGCCAAGCACTTTGTCCACCGCGTTGTGCCGCCCGACATCCTCACGCAGCACCACCATCTCACCGGAAGCGTCGAACAGGGCCGCCGCATGCAGTCCGCCCGTCTGCTCGAACGCCTTTTGAGCCTCGCGCAGCCGGTCCGGAAACGTCAAAAGCGTCTCCGCAGCGACGGTCGGCCCGACGTTTTTGAGAGGGGGGAAGTTCGCCCAAACGCTTTCTATTGAAGCCTTTCCGCACACGCCGCAGCTTGATGAGGCGAACACGTGACGCGTCAGCCGGGCCATGTCGACGGCCACGTCGGCGGCGAGAAAAACGTTCAGGATGTTCCCCTCACCCGCCCGCGCACACGGTTCGATGTGGACGATGTTGCCCGGCTGGTGAATCAGCCCCTCGGTCAGCAGAAAGCCGGCTGCGAGCTCGTCATCGTGGCCCGGCGTGCGCATGGTGACGCTGATGGATCGGCCTCGCACGCGGATCTCAAGCGGCTCCTCCACCGCCAGGAGATCACGCTTTTTCTCGGGCTTTTCGCCCCTTCGCCACTGCCAGCGCTCGGTCGCGGTGATCGATGTGTCATCCTGGTGCGCCATTGCGTGACCCCCTCAAGTTGCGCTCGGCTGGGCGACTTCTATCCGGACGCGGGCGTTGTAATCCGGCACGCCGCCCGCCTTGTCGACCGGTCCCGTCGGGATGATCACGTTGCCCTCGGGCCAGTGGATTTGGAGGTTGCCCGGCGCGATCGGCGCGAGGAAGACCCGACCGGCGAATCGGCCGTGTTCATTGGTCAAAACGACCTGGTCGCCGTGCTTAAGATGTTGCTTAGAAGCGTCTTGCGCGTTCATCAGGATTGCGTCGCGTTGTGCGCCATTAATGGGGTCTATTTCGGCATAAATGAGGGTATTGAATTGCTTGCCTCGACGGGTGGCGACGTCGAATTCGCCGGGCTCGCGGGGGGCGGTCCGGGGGAGATCGGGGGTCTGGAAGTGGGCCTTGCCGTCGGCCGTGGCGAACCTGCCGTGCGCGCCGAGATGGGGCCCGCCATACTGGAACGCGTCGCCGGTCTGGTGGAGATTCTGGATACCATCGTACATCGGCACGACGCGCGCGATCTCCTCGCGAATCGCCTGCCCCGTCTCGCAGCCGAGCCGTGGCGCGCGGTCAGGATCGACAGCGTGGGCGAGCTTGAGATAGATCTTCCATTCCGACTCCGCTTCGCCGACCTGCCTTGGGATTTCGGGGCTGAACATCACGCGTCGTTCGGTGGACGTCTGCGTGCCGCCGCCCTCCTGCTCATAACGGGTGCGCGTGGGGAGCAGAAGCACTTCGCCGTCCTGGTTGGCGGGGTCGATGAGCATCTGGTCGGTGAGGATGATGTCCTGATGCACGCGCATCGGCACGCGGCTCATGGCGTCGGCGACGTAGTCGGGATCGGGGAGTGTGCGGAGGAAGTTGCCGCCTGAGCAGTAGAGCAGATCGAGCGCGCCGCGGCGGCCGGCTTCGACCATTTCGGTGGCGGTGAGGCCGGGTTTGTCGGGCACATCGAAGCCCCAGTGCTCGGTCATGCGGTCGGCGTTTTCACGGTTGATCGGGAGGCCGCCGGGGAATGCGGTGGCGTACGCGCCCATCTCCGCGCCGCCTTGGACGCCAGAGTGGCCACGGATGGGCATGAGGCCGTTTTTGTCGCGACCGACGTAGCCGCGCGCGAGGCCGAGGTTCATGATCATGGCCACGGCGTCGGCACCGAAGGTGTGTTGCGTGATGCCCATGGACCAGACCAGCACCGCGTTTTTCGCATCGCGGATCAGCTCGGCGAACTCGATCATCTTCGCTTTGCCCAGGCCCGACTGCGCTTCAAGCTCCTCCCACGAGAGCGAGGCGACATGTTCACGCAGTTGCTCGAAGTCGGCGGTGTGGTTGGCGACGAAGTCGGCGTTGTGCCAGTTGTTTTCGAGGATGATTTTGAGGGTGCCGTAGAGGAAGGCGATGTCGCCGCCTTTTGAGACGGGGTACCAGTGGTCGGTGATCTTCGTGCCGAAGACGGCACTGCGCGCGGCGGAGGGCACCCAGTAGCGCTTCATGCCGGGTTCGAGGTAGGGGTTCACTAGGGCGATCTTGGTGCCCTGTTTCTTGGCCGTGTCCAGGTATTTCATGGTCACGGGCTGATCGTTGGCGGGGTTCGCGCCGAAGAAGACGATGAGGTCGGTGCCGAAGAAATCGGTGTAGGAGCAGGTGGTGGCGGCGGCGCCGATGGCGTGCTTCATCGCGACGGTTGAGGGGGAATGGCAGAGTCGGGCGGCGTTGTCGATGTTGTTGGTGCCGAGGAAGCGGGCGACTTTCTGGGCGACGTAGTAGGACTCGTTGGTGATGCCGCGCGAGGTGGTGAAGAAGCCGAGGCGGTCGGGGGTGGAGTGTTTGATGCGGTCGGCGATGCGTGCGTAGGCCTGGTCCCATGTGATGCGTGTGAAGCCGGGCTCACCGTGTTTGCGGAGCATGGGGTAGGCGAGGCGGCCGAGCTCGCGCAGCTGTGCGTTGTCGTATTTTTTGAGATCGGCGACGTCGGCGAGGATGTCGTGATCGAACGCGGGCATGGTGTTCAGGCGGAGCAGGTTCAGGCGTGTCATGCAAAGGTGGGTGCCCTTGATGGTCCAGTCGTGCAGGCCGGCGACGCCGAGTGCGCAGCCGTCGCAGACGCCTCGGCTGAGGATTTTCCAGGCGTAGGGGAGGTTGTCGGCGTTCTTGCGGACGACGCTGAACATGTCGCGGAAGTGGTGGGGTTTGCGATGCCCGAGGCCGAAGGGGCTGAGCACCTTGAGCCGATCCGCGAGGGAGTTGTCGTTGAGGGGATCCGGCATGAGAGGGATTGTAACTTGGGAGGTGGGGAAAGATAACCACAGAGGCACAGAGGGCACAGAGGGGGAGGGGAAGAGAGAGATGTTTTTGTGTAGCCGCGACGCTACGCGTCGCTGGGGGACGAGGGCAAAAGCAGAGGGGAACCTGCGACG
>JBBDRF010000067.1:0-57589 GCA_040905565.1 Phycisphaeraceae bacterium
CCACGGCGGTACGCCGTGGGCTTCGGGGGGTGTGATTGTGGTTGGCGCGTAAAAAAGGGGCGACGGCGTTTAGGCCATCGCCCCTGTGGGGGGATCAGCGATCGGAAGCGTCTTACCCGAGGAGGGCGAGGACGTTTTGGGGCTGAGAGTTGGCGATCGACAGCACGTTGGTCGCTGCCTGCGAGAGGATCTGCGAACGCGTCAGTGCCGCCGTTTCGGTGGCGAAGTCGGTATCGCGGATCTGGCTTTCGGCTGCGGAGGTGTTCTCCAGTGCCACGCCGAGGGCGCGAACGGTGGCACCGACGGTGTTCGCCTGGAACGAACCGATGCGACCGCGGAGCTTGGAGACCTGGCCGATGGCGTCGTTGACGACGCGCTGGGCCTTGTCGACGTCGCCGTTGACGACGTTGGCCGACGAGCCGGCGCTGAGTTCAGCGAGGAAGCCGTTGCCGTTGGAGCCGAGGCGGCCCGTCGTGACCGCGTCGATGCCGATGGAGGCCTTGCCGGCGAGGTTGAGTTCCGGCGAGAGCTGGAAGGTCGCACCGCCACCGGTGATGGAAAAGGCGGAATCGCCCTCAGCGGTGTTCAGCGCTTCGGAGATATCGACGGTGACATCGAGCCCGGCCGAGGCGACACGAGCGGTGAGACCATCGACCGAAGCGGATTGGCCGTTGATGTTTACTTCCGCGTCCACGCCTACGCCGCGATGGGTGTTGGCACCGGTGGCGCCATCCTTCACGCCGGCGGCATCGGTTGCAAAAATCTTGTCGTCATAAGCCGCGTCGCCGGCGATCTTGGTAACCGTGACGGTGCCTGCGGAACCGAACGCTGAGGAATCGAAGACGACGTCGTCGGTATCCACCGTAGCGGTGACGCCGGTGGCGCCGGTGAAGGTATTCACCGCGTCGGCGATCTCGGTCGTGCTCGCGCCTTCGGCAAAGGTGAACTGCTGCACGCCGTCGTTGCCGGCGACTTCGATGGTGAATTCACCGCTGCCGGCGGCGACGGCGGTGTTGTCGAAGAACACGCGGCCGGTCTGGGCAGCGGCGGTGACGTCCACGTTCACGTCGATCTGGCCACCCTGGGGAACGCGGGCCGCGTCGATCTTGACGTCGGTCAGTTCGGTGGTGTCCACGTCGCTGCTGGAGTAGGAGAAGTTGCCGTTGAGCAGCTTCTGGCCCTGGAAGCTGGTGGAACCGGCAACGCGGTCGATCGTCTGCAGGATCGAGTCGATCTGGAGCTGGTTCGCTTCTTTTTCCTCGCCACTAAGGCCGGCGTCGTTCGCCGACTGGGTGACCAGGCCCTGCAGGTTGTTCAGCAGCGAGCTAACCTCCGTAAGGCCGCCCTCCGCAATGTTCATCACCTGATCGGCGCGCTCGGCGTTGGAGATGGCCGACGAAATCGACGTCTTCTCGCTACGCAGGTTTTCGCTGGCGATGAGGCCGGCGGGGTCGTCGGCACCGCGGTTGATACGCAGGCCGGTGCTCAGCCTCTGCAGACTGTCGTTAAGGCTGCTGTTCTGCTGACCAAGCGAGCGCTGTGCCAGCATGGACATGACGTTGGTGTTGATCTGGCTCATGGGGTGTCCTCCGTGAACACGTTGGTTTTCGGTGTCGCCCCTGGGCGGTAAAGCTCATGTGGGCGTCGGTCCATACGGGACCGCCAATCCGTTGTGACTGAAATTTCGAGGATCTTTCGATCCAGCTTTCTCTGCGTTATGCGACCATCCCGGCTCCTCCTGTTCGCCCTGCATTGCCGAGCATCTTCTCCACGCCTTGCAGTTCCAGGTCAGGTCGTTCGCCAGGGCGGGGAACGGACGCCTTTTCGGAACGGCTGGTCTCGGCTCCCCTTGAGTCGGCTCGTGTCGAGAGCCCGAAGCAAGGACCGAAAACGTTTTTCGCTTATCGGACAACCCCGCATCGCCGGGCTCCGACTCGCTGCGATCGCCTGTATCCGGCAGTCGCCGCGTCTCTTGAGGTTTCGGCTTAACCGGGGGCCGGCTTAAGTTGTGCAGGCAGCACAACCGGAAGAAAGATGAAAAAATTTCACCACGCCCTATCCCGCCAGCGCCTTCCCGGGTGCCGTCGTGGGGCAGGCCCGCGCCTGGATGATGCGCGTAAGCTGTTGTTATGGCTTTGTATGTGGATCGGGTATGGGCGTCGGCGTCGATGCTTTTTGTTCATCATCCGATACCGGCGGGTGTGCGTCAGAACGTGAAATTTTGTTGCCCAGCCGAGCGGGGAGCCTAAGCGACCATCCGGCAGACGACAGGAGATGTCATCGCGACACCAGAATCGCTTCGAGCGAAGCGGCGTTCCATGTGGACGTTCAGCGGCTCGCAGCGTGCCGACCTTTTCCACTCGCCCTGACCGCCTCCCCGGGCTATGATGCTGCGGAGCCAAATAGCTTAAAAGCCTACCAATGCATCCGGCCGCGATCGGCGGCGGACCCGATTTTTAAACCCATAGATGTTGGTTCGAGCATGATGATGCCTCGCGATTGCCACGGACGACTGATGCTGCCGCTCGCCATGATCTTCGCAGCAGTGCTGATCGCCGCCCGCCCTGCCCCGGCCTCGGCGGACGAGGGGGTCGAATACTTCGAGAAGCATGTCAGGCCCGTGCTGGCCGAGCACTGTTACGAATGTCACAGCGTGGAACGGCAGCGGGGGGGCCTGCGGCTGGATTCACTCGCAGCCATCCTCGAAGGCGGCGACAGCGGCACAGCGATGGTGCGGGGTGAGCCCGATCGCAGCCGGCTGATCGAAGGCATCCGCTATAAGGATGTGAACTTCCAGATGCCGCCGCGCTATCGGCTTGAGGATGAGGACATCGCGGCCCTGGAAAAGTGGGTGCAGATGGGGGCCCCCTGGCCCGACGAGCCGGCCCCGCAGGAACTGGAAGAGGCGCCGTTCGAGGAGGTGGTCGAGCATCTCAAGCAGACGCACTGGTCGCTTCAGCCGGTTGCGGATCCGGAACTTCCGAGCGTGGAGCGGGAGGACTGGGTGCAGACGCCGGTTGATCGTTTCGTGCTGGCGAAGCTGGAGGAGGCGGGGCTTGAGCCTTCGCTCCAGGCCGATCGCCGAACGCTGATTCGGCGGGCGTATTTCGATCTCATCGGGCTGCCGCCGACGTTCGAGCAGGTCGAGGCGTTCGTCGCGGATGAGTCGCCCGATGCGTGGGCGAAGGTGATCGATGAACTGCTGGCCAGTCCGCACTACGGGGAGCGGTGGGGCAGGCATTGGCTGGACGTGGCACGCTACGGCGACACGACCGGCTACATCGCAGGCAGCGCGCCGACGCGTTATCCCTACGCCTACACCTACCGCGATTACGTGATCAACGCTTTCAACGACGACAAGCCTTACGACCAGTTCATCGTGGAGCAGCTGGCAGCGGACAAGCTCGGGCTCGAGGGGGAGCAGCGTGAAGCGCTCGCCGCGATGGGGTTGTTGACGGTCGGCCGACGCTTTCAGAACAATCAGCACGACATCATCGACGATCGCATCGACGTCGTAACGCGCGGCTTCATGGGCCTGAGTGTCTCGTGCGCCCGCTGTCATGATCACAAGTACGACCCTGTGCCGACGGCCGACTACTACGCGATGTACGGCGTGTTCAATTCCTCACACGAGCCGGCGGAAAAACCGCTGGTGCGTGACCCTGAGCCGACGCCCGAGTACCAGGCGTTTCAGGATGGGCTGCAGGAAATTGAAAATCGCATGAACGCGTGGCGGGAGGAGCGGCGGCTGGAGATTCAGCACCAGATGCGCAGCCGCGTGGCCGACTACCTCGAGCATGCAGCGCGAAGGCTGGCGGGGGAAGACCCTTCGCCACAGGGCGAACGCGGGCCGTTGATTCGCCATGCGACCAACCAGTGGAACCACTACCTGGTTCACAACTCGAAGGACAACCCCGCCTGGCGGCTGTGGCATGAACTGCAGGCGCTGGAGGGCGAAGGGTTCGCCGAGGCGGCGGCGGAGGTGCTGAACCGCGAGCGTGAGAAGCCGGTGAACGCGATGCTGCTCGAGGCGTTGCGGGCGAATCCGCCGAGCTCCATGCGCGAGGCGGCTCGAACGTACGGCAGCGTATTGGAACAAGTCTACAACAGTTGGCGCGAGCAGACGCAGGACGTGCCGACTGAGCAGCATCCCGAACGGCTGGCGGACGACGCGGCCGAGGCGATCCGTCAGGTGATCCTTTCGGAGCATTCGCCGTTGACGATTGCGGGGCAGCCGGATCGTTGGCTGGATCAGGCGCAGAGGAATCGGCTGAATCAGTTCCGGGGCGAGATGGAAACCTTTACCGCGAACTCGCCGGGCGCGCCGGGGCGGGCGATGATCATGGTCGATCATGACCAGCCGCGTAATCCGTACATCTTCCGAAGGGGTCAGGCGGGCAACCGTGGCGAGAACGTGCCCCGGCGATTTTTGCAGGTGCTCGACCACGTCGACGGCGGCGAAACGTACGACGACAGCAGCGGCCGACTGCGCATGGCCCAGGCGATCGCCAGTGAAAAGAATCCGCTGACGCCTCGCGTGATGGTCAACCGCATCTGGCACTACCACATGGGCCACGGCATCGTCCGCACGCCCAGCGACTTCGGCACCCGGGGCGAACGGCCCAGCCATCCGCAACTGCTGGATCATCTGGCCACGCAGTTCATGGAAGGCGGCTGGAAGATGAAACGCATCCACCGCCAGATCATGCTGAGCGCGACGTATCAGCAGGTAAGTTATGACCGGTCGGTCGCGCAGCAGCAGGATCCGGAGAACCGGCTGCTGTGGAAGATGAATCGGCAGCGGTTGGAGTTCGAGCCGATGCGCGACGCGGTGCTGGCAGCGTCGGGCAAGCTGGACCGGACGGTGGGGGGGCGGTCGCAGCCGATCCATGAAGATTCGCCCCGCCGGGCGGTGTATGCCTATCTGGATCGTGAGGATCTGCCGGGGCTTTACCGCAATTTCGATGTGGCCAATCCTGACGCCACCACAGCGACGCGTTCGGAGACGACCGTGCCTCAGCAGGCGCTGTTCATGATGAACTCGCCGTTCATGTCCCAGCAGGCGCGGGCCGTGGCGGAGCGGGCGAAGCGTGAGGCTGCGGAGGATTCTGCAGAGCAGGTCATCCAGGCGGTTTACGAGGTAACGCTGAGTCGGCAGCCGAGCGAGGAGGAGCTGGCGCTTGGTGAATCGTTCGTCAGCGGTGCTGCGGTACCGGCGGAGCGGCCCGCCCCGCGGTGGCAGTTCGGGTACGGCCGATACGACGGTGAAACGCAGCAGGTGACAAGCTTCGCGCATCTGCCACACTTCACCGGCGACACCTGGCAGGGCGGCCCCGAGGTGCCCGACCCGCAACTGAATTGGGCGCTGCTCAACGCAGGCGGCGGCCATCCGGGCGTCGATCACGATCATGCTGTCATCCGAAGGTTCACCGTTCCCGCAGCCGGGACGATCGTGATCGACGGAACGCTCAAGCACAACAACGAAAACGGTGACGGCGTGATCGGCACCATCGTCTCCCATCGCGGCGGCCAGCTGGGGCACTGGCGCGTGCACAACGGTGAAACCCACGCCCATGTGCCGAGCGTGACCGTCGAAGCCGGCGAGGTGATCGATTTCGTCGTGGCACCGGGCGAGACGCATTCGCACGACGGCTATAGCTGGGCTCCGAAGGTACGCTACGTGACGGTCGATCAGGCCGATGCGGCAACCGTCGACGGTGAAGTGTTCGACGCGGCTGCGAACTTCATCGCCAGCTCCGAAGCGTCCGAACACTTCGGCGGGCAGATGGATCTCTGGTCGCAGTACGCCCAGGTGTTGATGCTCAGCAACGAGTTCGTGTTCATTGATTGAAGCAAGTGGAAAGGCGACGCCATGAATCGGCCAACGTTAGCGCACGGCCTTACCGTGAACGACATTCCCGCAACCCGCCGCGACTTTCTCCAGCGCACCGGGATGGGCTTCGGCATGATGGGGCTGGCCGGGCTGCTCGGTCAGCAGGGGATGCTGACGCGGTCGGCGCATGCTGCGGAGGGAACGAACCCGATGGCGGCCAGGGCGCCTCACTTCGCGCCGCGCGCCAAGCGCGTCATCCATCTGTTCATGAACGGCGGCCCGTCGCATCTGGACACCTTCGACCCCAAACCCATGCTCGACAAGTACGACGGCAAAGAGTTGCCCACGGCGAACCTTCGCACCGAACGCGAAACCGGGGCGGGCATGAAGTCGCCCTTCAAGTTCCGACGCTACGGGCAGAGCGGCATCGAAGTCAGCGATATCTTCCGCCACGTCGGCGAGCAGATCGACGACGTTTGCGTCATCCGATCCATGCACGCCGACCTGCCCAACCATGAGCCTTCGCTGCTGCTGATGAACTGCGGCGACGCGAACCTCGTCCGCCCGGCGATGGGCTCGTGGGTCACCTACGGCCTCGGCACGGAGAACGAAAACCTGCCCGGCTTCGTGGCGATGTGCCCCGGCGGGCATCCGATCAAAGGGCCGGAAAACTGGCAGGCGGGGTTCCTGCCGGGTGTTTTTCAGGGCACTCATGTCGATACGCGCCACGAGAGTGTCGAGAAGCTCATCGCGAACATCCGCAACCGTGCGGGCATGACCAACCACGAACAGCGACGCCAACTCGACCTGCTCCAGCAGCTCAACCGTCGGCACATGCAGCAGCGGCAGAACGAAGCACAACTCGAATCACGTATCCAGAGCTACGAGCTGGCCTACCGCATGCAGGCCGAGGCGACCGACGCGTTCGACATCGACCGCGAGCCTGAGCACATCCGCCAGGCCTACGGCAACAGCGTGCAGGCGAGGCAGATTCTGACCGCCCGCCGCCTGGTTGAGCGCGGGGTGCGCTACGTGCAGATCTGGCACGGTGCGGGCCAGCCGTGGGACCATCACGACAACATCGAAGACGGCCATCGCAACCTCGCGAACCAGTGCTCGCAGGCGATCGGGGCGCTCATTGCGGACCTGAAGCAGCGGGGGATGCTTGAGGATACGCTGATTATCTGGGGCGGCGAGTTCGGCCGCACGCCCACGGTAGAACTGCCCCGTCCCGGTGCGAATCAGGGGCAGATGAATGGCCGCGATCACAACCACTACGGCTTCACGATGTGGATGGCGGGCGGCGGCGTGAAGGGCGGACATGTCCACGGCGCGACCGATGAGTTCGGCTTCCAAGCGGTCGAGAACCGTATGCACGTCCACGACCTACACGCGACGATCCTTCATCTGCTGGGCTTCGACCACGAGCAGCTGACCTATCGCTACGCCGGCCGCGACTTCCGCCTGACCGACGTCCACGGCCACGTGATCCATGATGTGATGGCCTGAATCCGATGCTTTACGCTGCGGTCTCTTTGCTCCTGTCGATGGGTTGGTCTAAGATGGGTCGCTGCCCCATCGAGTCACGGGACGGCGCCGACTGGACCTGATGCCGCATGAATCCAAGACAGCAACCCCAAAACCGAGGCTCCTCGCGTAAGTTTTTCTTGCGCGGCTTGGGCATCCTTCTCCCGACCGTATTGACGATCTGGATATTGACCGCTGTGTACAGCTTCGTCGATCAAAAGATCGCGATGCCGATCAACGCCGGTGTGAAAGAGGTGATCCTGCGCGGCACGAACCTGCCCGTCGTCAGTGAAGAAGCGATCTACGAATTCGACGAATCGCTGACCTCCGACCAGCGTTCGGCCAAGCGTGCAGCGAGTAACCAGACGCAGTGGCTTGAGCTTCAGACACGCCGACAGGAGCTTAACCGCGCCTGGAGCCGGATCTCGATCGGCAATTGGGCCGTGCTCGATGTATTCGGCCTGCTGGTGGCGGTGGTGCTGATCTACATGGTCGGATTGGTGCTGGGCAGTTATATTGGGCACGCGGTATACCGACGGGGTGAGGAGCTGCTCAAGCGGGTGCCGTTCTTCAGGCACGTGTACCCGTATGTGAAACAGGTGACCGACTTTCTGGTGGGCGACGGCGATCAGAAACTGGAATTCAACCGCGTGGTGGCGGTGCAATATCCGCGAAAGGGATTGTGGTCGATCGGGCTGGTCACCGGCGACACCTTGAAAGAAATTCAAACCGGCGCGAAAACTGAGTGTATGACCGTGTTTATTCCCAGTTCTCCCACGCCGTTCACCGGTTACGTGATCACCGTGCCCGTCGAGGACACCATCGAATTGCCGATCACCATCGACGATGCCTTGCGTTTTACCGTCAGTGGTGGTGTGATCGTACCGGACGGACAGGTGATTCAGCGCGGCGGCCCCTCCCCTGCAGCGACGCTGGCGGAGGAAGCAGCACACGGCAGGCAGGAACCCACAGGCTCCGCTGCCAACGATCTTGAACATCGTTAGACTTAACGACGGCAACCCCTAAATGGAGTTACGAAAATGGATATGAAGATCAGCGGCAAGCACATGGATGTGACCGACGCGATCCGCGAATACATTGAGCGGAAAGCCGGTCGGCTCCCTCGCTATTTCGATCGCATCCAGGAAATTGTCGTCATCCTCGAGCAGCACGACCGCAAGTTCGAGGTCGAGATTCTTCTCCACATCGAACATCATGATCCCATCATCGCCAAGCATACCCAGGAAGATCTGTATGCCTGCGTGGATCAATCGGTTGACAAGGCCGAGCGGCAATTGACCGATCTCAAAGAACGACTGCGTAACCGCAAACACAACGTTTAACCAGACCGACAAAGCGTCGGCGGCAGCACCCCTGCATGAAGGACACGGTATATGAAACTCGGCGATTTTATCGACTCACAGGCTTTGCTCCCGAAGCTCGCGTCGGTCCAGCGCGACGAGGTGATCGAGGAACTCGTTGATGCCCTCGTCACCAGCGGCTCCCTCGACAGCTCCCTCCGCGCCGAAGTGATCGAGCAGATTCTCGATCGCGAACGCACCGGCTCCACCGGGTTCGGCAAGGGCGTGGCTGTCCCCCACGTGAAGCACGAAAGCGTGGACAAAATGGTCGCGACCATCGGCATCTCCGAACAGGGCGTCGACTTCAACGCGCTGGACAAAGCGCCGGTGTACAGCGTGGTCCTGCTCGTGAGCCCCCGCGACAAGCCTGATGAGCACCTCCAGGCGATGGAAAACATCTTCCGCAATCTGCAGAAAGATACCTTCCGTCGCTTCCTGAGGCAGGCGGGATCGGCTGAGGAAATCCAGGATCTCATCGAAGAAGCCGACACGCACCAGCTCCAAGGCTGATCGTGCGGCTGTGAACCAGATTGGCCGGGTGCTGCTTCGATGACTTCAACGCCATCGCAAACCTGCCGGACTACGGTGACGATCCAGAATCGTCTCGGGCTTCACGCGCGCCCGGCAATGGCGCTGGTCGATACGGTCAACCGCTTCAAAGCGTCCGTGAAAATCCGCAAAGAAGAACAGGTCGTCGACGGCAAATCCATCATGCAGGTCATGATGCTTGCCGCGACGCACGGCACGGAACTCGAACTCGAAGCCACCGGCCCCGACGCGCCCGAACTCATCGACCACGTCACCGAACTGGTCAACCGGAAGTTTGATGAGGAGTAGGGGAGGGAAGGGGGGAAGCGAGCGCGGGGGTGCCCCGGCCAGGGCAGACGGCCGGGCGGAATGGCGATATCGGCCCCGACATTGGCGCCGCTCTCGGGGAAACCCGGCCGTCTCGCGGCGCTCGCTGGCCGGGGCACCATTGTCACAGAGCACCGGCGGCGCTTGACACGCAAGGTCGGGAAGGTTAACACTTTCCCATGGCACAGAACATCACATCCCCAGCGGCCCCGGCAACACTCACCAGCAAGATCGTCACGGAGGGCATTACCTTCGACGATGTGCTCCTTCTGCCCGGCCGCAGCGATTTCCTCCCCGCCAACGCCGACACGTCCACACGCCTGACCCGCAGCATTTCGCTGAATATCCCCCTGCTCAGTGCGCCCATGGATACCGTCACCGAGGCGGCCTTGGCGATCGCACTCGCCCAGGCGGGCGGCATCGGCATCATCCACAAAAATATGAGCCTTGAGGACCAGGTCCGCGAGGTGGTGAAGGTCAAACGCTCCGCCAACGGCGTCATCGTGGACCCGCAGGTGCTCCCGCCGGACGCTCCGGTCAGCGAAGCACGCAGCCTGATGCGGGCGTACAACATCTCAGGCGTGCCCATCACCGAAGGCGGCACGCGGCAGGGCAAGGTGGTCGGCATCCTCACCCGCCGCGACCTGAAGTTCCTCGAAGACGACAGCCGCCCCATTCAGCAGGTGATGACCCGCGATAAACTCGTCACCGGCGCCCCCGACACCACGCTGGAGCAGGCGGAGCGCATCCTCAACGAAAACAAGGTCGAGAAGCTGCTGCTGGTCGACGGCCAGATGCGGCTGAGCGGGCTCATCACCATGCGCGACGTGGACATGCTCCACCAGTTCCCGCACGCCTGCCGTGACGATCGCGGTCGGCTCCGCGTCGGGGCGGCGGTGGGGGTCGGGCAGTTCGATCGCGTGGCGGAGCTGATTCACGCCGAGGTCGATGTCATCGTGGTCGACACCGCTCACGGCCACAGCACAAACGTCATCGAAACGGTCCGCAAGATCAAGCGCGATCATGACATCGACGTGATTGCGGGTAACATCGCCACGGCGGAGGGGGCGCGTGATCTGATCGAAGCGGGGGTTGATGCGGTGAAGGTCGGCATCGGGCCCGGTTCGATCTGCACCACCCGCGTGGTGACAGGCGTGGGCGTGCCTCAGATCACGGCGATCGTGAACGCCTGCTCCGTGGCCGATGAGGCGGACGTTCCCGTCATCGCCGACGGCGGCATTCGGCACTCGGGCGATATCACGAAAGCCATCGCATCGGGGGCCTCCTGCGTGATGCTGGGTTCGCTGTTCGCGGGGCTTGATGAGTCGCCTGGCGAGACGGTCATCCACATGGGCCGGCGCTACAAAGCCTACCGCGGCATGGGCAGCGAAGGGGCGATGATGGCCGGCTCGGCCGACCGCTATGGGCAGAAGGGCGTCAGCGAGACCCGCAAATTCGTGCCTGAGGGCGTGGAGGGCCGGGTGCCGTACCGCGGGTCGCTCGGCGACTTCGTCTATCAGCTGGTGGGCGGCGTCCGCGCGGGCATGGGCTACTGCGGCACGCCGACCATTGCGGAACTGCGTGAAAATGCCAGGTTCTGCCGCATCACGGGCGCGTCGCTTGCGGAGAACCACCCGCACGATATTACAATCACCAAGGAAAGCCCGAACTACTCCATCGAGTATCGCGGCAAACCCGACGAAGTGTGAAACGTGATCGCGTGAAGCTGTGACAGCAATGCGCACAAATAGCCGCGACGCTACGCGTCGCCGGCCCGGCGAGACGTAGTCTCGCGGCTATTCACAATGAAATGCGAATGATCAGTTTTCCGGGCAGTGCTTCATCAGCTTGCGGAAGGCGTCGTTGAGTTGCAGGGTGATGGGGCCGGGCGTGCCGCTGCCGACGGACCGGCCGTCGATGTTGCTGACCGGGATGACCTCGGCTGCGGTGCCGGTGAGGAAAACCTCGTCGGCGATGAACAGGTCGTGGCGGGTCAGATCGGTCTCCTCGACGGGCAGGTCCGCTTCCTGGGCGAGTTCGATCACCAGGTTTCGCGTGACGCCTTCGAGGATGCCCGCGTGGGCCGGCGGCGTCACAAGCGTCGGCCAACCGTGACGCTGCTGCACAATGAAGATGTTGTCGCCGGTGCACTCCGCCACGTAACCCATGTGGTTGAGCATGATCCCCTCAGCACCGCCGCCTTCGATCGCTTCGATCTTGGCCATGATGTTGTTCAGGTAGTTCAAGCTCTTGACGCGGGGGCTAAGCGCGGCGGGATGATTGCGAATGGTCGACGTCGTCACGATCTTCAGCCCGCTGGTGTACATCTCCTGCGGGTAGAGCGTGATCGAGTCGGCGATGATGAACACCGTCGGGTTGTCACAAAGATAGGGGTTGAGCCCCAGCGTGCCGACGCCCCGCGTGACGCACAGGCGAAGGTAGCCGTCGGTCAGATCGTTCGCAGCCAGCACTTCGCGGATGGCATCTTCAAGCTGTTCGATCGTGTAGGGGATCTGCAGCTGGATGTGGCGGGCCGACTGCTGAAGCCGCTCCAGGTGGGTGCGCATCTTCAGCACGCGGCCGTTGTAGGCGCGGATGCCTTCGAACACGCCGTCACCGTAGAGCAAGCCGTGGTCGAAGACGCTGACGCGGGCCTCGCCTTCGGGGACAAGCTTGCCGTCGAACCAGATCGTTTTCTCAGCCACGGCGTAAAATCCCCTGCTTGGGCCGGCGTTTGTGTTGAAACGCTCAGCGTGCGGCGACGATTAAGATGAACGGCGGGGCGGTCGCGTTCAGGCGGCCTGCTTCTGGGCGAGCTGGGCCTTGGCCTGCTCGATGACCACGTCGAACGCGGCGGGGTCGTGGATCGCCAGTTCGCTGAGCATCTTCCGGTTCAGCTGAATATCCGCCAGCTTCAGCCCATGAATGAACTGGCTGTAACGGATATCGCGTGCCCGGCAGGCAGCGGTGATACGCGTGATCCACAGGGCGCGGAACTCACGCTTACGCGTCCGGCGATGGCGATAGCTGTTCACGCCCGCCCGCTGGACCGCTTCTTTTACCCGACGCCACAGCCTCGAACGGCTGCCACGATAACCACGGGCCTGTTTGAACCAGCGAACTTTGGATTGACGCCGAGCGGCGCCTTTGCGTGCGCGAGGCATGGTGGAAGCTCCATCTGTAACGGCAAGTACGGGATCCCGCTTCAACGGGAATTTCGTGGCCCGGCTCGCACGTGAAACGCGCAGGCGGTCGAAACCGCCGGCACTTCAAGGCAGTGTATCAGTCCTGATTGCGGCCGATCAGACGCATGTTCAGCGCCTTGCCGATCTTCTTCGCAGCGTGCGTCGAGCCGACCAGAGGCCGACGCAGACGACGGGACTTGTTCCCCGCGAAGGAACTCATCAAGTGGCTCGTGCCGGCACGTTTGTGCGTGATCTTGCCACGTGATGTGATGCGAACCCGCTTAAGCAGGCCTTTATGACTCTTGACTTTTGACATGCGGATGATCCTTCCCGTCTGGTAGAGCCCCACAGTTTACCCGCTCCTCCGATCAATGCAAGCCACGCGAAGCCAGGGCGTCACGCCGTGGGTGGGAGGCGGCCCGGTTTCGGGACAAACCCGCTCTTTCGCACGGCGGCGCGTCGCCCGTTGACCGTTGGGCGGCGTTGGCTACAATATGCGGCTCGCACGAAACCGTCGCCCCGTCCCTCCCACCGTGGATTCAGGCGGGGCTACTTAAAAGCCACGACGGAGAAACAGATCATGGCACGATTCGAACGTTTTGCAGCCTCGGGACAGAAGATCGCCGTTACCAGCTCCACCGGCAAGGTCTACGTCGACTACCGCAACGCCGACGCCCTGCGTCGCCTGATGAGCCCCAACGGCAAGATCTACGGCCGTAAGCGCACCGGCCTCAACGCCTACGAGCAGCGTCTGGCCTCGCAGGCGATCAAGCGGGCCCGCTACATGGCCCTGCTGCCTTACACGTCCGCGACGCTCTAAGCAGCGAATCGAGGCGAATACGTTCTCGCAAAACCCGCAGTGAAAGCTGCGGGTTTTTCATGCGCGCTCACTAGCGGACGGTCACGCAACAGCTTAGACTGAGGAAGTCCGCATCCTCGCCTTTAACTATCTTGGAGCTTGAAGTATGCCCCACCGCAGTAGCCGCCGAACGTTCTTGAAGCATGTGACCTTCGCTGGGCTGACGATGCCGTTCGTGGCACCGAGCCTCGTGCGTGCCGCCTCGCCCAACGGCATGGTCCGGCACGCGACGATCGGTGGGCAGGGCATGGCCTGGTCGGATATCAACAGCCTCGATTCGCACGAGCACATCAAGTTCATCGCTGCGTGCGACGTGGACGTGAATCGGCTCGGGGCGGCCAAGGAGAAGTTCAGCGGGCTGCGCACCTATGCCGACTATCGCGAGCTGCTGGAGAAGGAAGATAAAAACATTGATTCGCTGAACGTGACCACGCCCGACCACATGCACGCACCGATCGCGCTGGCAGCGATCCGGCAGGGCAAGCATGTCTACGTGCAAAAGCCCCTCGCCCACACCGTGCAGGAAGCGCGGGCACTGGCCACCGCAGCGGCGAAGCACAACGTGATCTCGCAGATGGGCATCCAGATTCACTCGCGGATGGAATATCGGCTCGCGGCTGAATTCATCCAGGCGGGGGCGATCGGCAAGGTCAAGCGCGTCCACACGTGGAGCCACAAGAACTGGGGCGGAGGCGAACGACCAAGCAACACCGACCCCGTGCCCGACAACCTCAACTGGGACCTCTGGCTGGGCGTCGCACCCGAGCGCCCCTTCGCCAACGGCCGCTACCATCCCGGCGAATGGCGACGCTGGCAGGATTTCGGCACGGGCACGTTCGGCGACATGGGCTGCCACATCTACGACCCCGTCTACAACTGCCTCCAGTTGACCGCCCCGGTCCGCGTCCGCAGCGAAGGTGCTGAGCCGTTCGCCGAGACATGGCCTACTTCCGCCATCGTTCACTACACCTATCCCGGCACCGAGCAGACGGCCGGCGACACGATTGATGTCACCTGGTACGACGGCGGCGAAATGCCTCCCGCCGACGCGCTCGAAGGACTGGGCGATCAGCGCCCGCCCGCGCAGGGGTCGCTGTTCATCGGCGAGAAGGGCAGCATGCTTCTGCCGCACATCGGCGCACCGCAACTGCTGCCGCGTGAGCTGGCGCGCACCATCGAGCGCCCCCAGCTTCCGCCCGCCAACCACTACCACCAGTTCATCGACGCCGTCCGCGGCGAGGGCGAAGCCAGCGCCAGCTTCGAATACTCGGGCCCGCTCACCGAAGCGATTCTGCTGGGCAACGTCGCCTCGCGCTTCCGTGGCCAGTCACTCGAATGGGACGCGGAAAACCTCACCGTCACCAACCTCGAAGAAGCCAACCAGTACATCACCAAGACCTACCGCAAGGGCTGGGAAATCGAAGGCCTCGGCTGAGCCTCGCTCGGCCTCGGAACACGCCCACTCGATAGCCACCGGTTTACAACCGGCAGGTTTTTCAACGCTTGCGTTGGAGTGACCGCGCCGATCAACCGATACGACCGGTAAGACCCGGTAGCGTTGGCGTTGTCGTCGTGCCGGTTTTCGCAAGTGTTCTGGACCGAGAGGAGAGGTTTCGCGTGGGCAATTTTGACTACGATCTGGTGTGCATCGGCAGCGGCCCTGCTGGGCAACGAGCGGCGACGCAGGCGGCAAAGCTCGGCAAATGCGTGGCGATCATCGAGAAGCAGCGGTGCGTCGGTGGGGTCTGCCTGGAAACCGGCACGATCCCCAGCAAGACCTTCCGAGAAGCCGTGCGCAGCTTCTCGACCAAGCTGGATTTCGACATGGGCCTCGGCCTCGCCCCCCGCGCCCGCCCGGAGATAAGCCATCTGCTGGGGCGGGTGAACGCGGTGATGACGCGCGAGTCGCAGGTGCAGCAGTACCAGCTTGAGCGCAACGATATCGACCTGCTCCAGGGCCGCGCCAGCTTTGTCGATCCGCACACCATCGCCGTGACGACCGACGGCTCGGTCCGCAATGTCACCACCGCCAACATCCTCGTCGCCTGCGGCACCAAGCCGACCGATCCGCGCGGTGCCAAGGCCGACGGCCGAACGCTCATCACCAGTGATCAGGTGCTGCACCTCGATCGTCTGCCGCGCACCATGGCCGTGGTGGGGGCGGGAGTCATCGGCATCGAGTACGCGTCGATGTTCGCCGCGCTGGGCGTGAAGGTGACGATGATCGACAAGCGGCCGAAACCGCTGGAGTTTCTCGATCACGAGATCATCGACGAACTCATCCACCAGATGCGTAACCGCGACGTTTCCTTCCGCCTCGGCGAAGCGGTGGAGAGCATCGAAATCATCGAAGGGCACCCCACGCCGCACGGTTCGATCAAGCTCGAATCGGGCAAACGGGTGGTGGCGGATCTCGTGCTGTTTTCCGTCGGCCGGGTCGGCGCGACCGACACGATGAATCTCGATGCAGCGGGGCTGGAGAGCGACGATCGCGGTCGGCTTGAAGTGGATGATCAACTGCGGACGAACGTGCCGCACATCTTCGCCGCAGGCGACGTGATCGGCTACCCCTCACTCGCGGCGACTTCCAGTGAGCAGGGCCGGCTCGCAGCCTGCCATATGTTCGGCATCCACACCAAAGCGATGAGCGAACATTTCCCCGTCGGCATCTACGCCATCCCCGAAATCTCCATGGTCGGCGCCACCGAAGAACAGCTCACCGAGCAACGCGTGCCCTACGAAACAGGCATCGCCCGCTACCGCGAAATCGCAAGGGGTCAGATCCTCGGCGACGATACCGGCGTCGTGAAAATGATGTTCCACCGCGAAACCCGCAGGCTGCTCGGCGTCCACGCCATCGGCACCGGGGCCACCGAACTCATCCACGTCGGCCAGGCCGTCTACGCGCTCGGCGGCGACCTGGACTACTTCCTCAACACCGTTTTCAACTATCCCACCCTCGCCGAGTGCTACAAAGTCGCCGCCCTCGAAGCGGCCAACAAGCTCAACCTCGGCCAACCCAACCAAGTCGTCGCCACCGCGTGAGCGAACCAAAAGCGCACCGTCAAAACGAGCCGCGACCGTAAGGGAGCGGTTGTGCGCCCGGGCATCGGCGAACCGCTAGGTGGGTGAAGCAACGCGATCAAAAAAAAACAGGGCGTCCGGCTTAACGGCCAGACGCCCTGTTTCTTTTGATGTCGTTTGACAGTCATCGCGTGTCGAGGCCATATGCCTGGACCTCGCGCACAACCGCTCCCTTACGGTCGCGGGTCGTATCAGCGCTTATAGATCGACCCGGCGACCGCCCTCGGCGCTGTCGATCCCCGCTTGAAGAATCTGCAGGCATTTCAGGCCGTCGGCGAAGCTGGGTGACGCCGGCTCGTCACGCGCGATGGCGTTGGTGAAGTCCGCCATGGCGTGCACGAACGTATGCTCGTAGCCGATGATGTGGCCCGGCGGCCACCACGCATCGATGTACGGATGCTCCGGCTCGGTCATCAGAATCGTCCGGAAGCCCTGCTCCGCCGTCGGCAGCGTGTTGTCGTAGAACTCGATCTCGTTCATCCGCTCGAGGTTGAACGTGATCGCGCCCTTCTCGCCGTAAATCTCAAACGTGTGGTAGTTCTTACGGCCGGTCGCGAAGCGTGAACTCTCAAACGAACCCAACGCTCCATTGGCGAACTCGACCAGCATGAACGCCGCATCGTCAACGGTGACTTTGCCCTTCGGCCCGCCGGCACTGGAGCCGCTCTTGAACGTGCCCGCCTCTTCACCGGGCAGCGGACGTTCGGGGATGAAGGTGCGCATCATCGATTGCGTGCCTTTGATGTCGCCGACGAGGAAGCGGGCGAGATCGACCGAATGGCTATTGAGATCCCAGTGAGGCCCGCCCTTCGCGTGCTCCTTCTGCAGGTGCCAGGTGAGCGGGAAATTTGGATCCATGATCCACGATTGCAGGTACGCACCGCGCCAGTGATAGATCTTGCCGAGCCGGTCGTCGTCAATCATCGCCTTGGCGTATTGCACCGCGGGGCAGCGACGGTAGTTGTGATTCACGTAATGCTTCACGTTGTTCTGCTCAGCCGCGTCGAGCATTTCCTGCGCCTGCTCCACGCTCAAGGCGAACGGCTTCTCGCAGAAAACGTGCTTGCCATGCTTCGCAGCTTCAACCGCGATCTCATGATGCGAGCCCGTCGGCGTGGCGATGTCGACGATGTCAACATCATCACGGGCGACCACCTCGCGCCAGTCGGTCGCATGCTCCTGCCAACCCCACCGCTCCGCAAACTCCTTCACCGGCCCTTCACTTCGACCGCACACCACCTTCAGCACCGGCTCGGCATCAAGGTCGAAAAAGTACGGCGCGTTCCGCCAGGCATGCGTATGAGCTTTGCCCATGAATTTGTAGCCGATCAGGGCAACGTTGAGCTTCCGTTTGGCCATGTGTCAAAATCTCCGAAACAAATGCAAATTGCAGTAAGAACGCGGCGGGCAGGGGGGGCGGTGGGGGGTTATTGCGTGCGGGTGGTGGGGCGTTCGCCGGCGGATTCGCCCTTGAGCTGAGGCTTGAGCCACTCGAGCCCCGCAAGGTTATCCAGCAGCCGTTGTTCGACGTCGTCCATCGTGTGGCCGAGGACGCCGATCGGCCCATCGTAGTCGCTTTCGACGATCACGTTCAGCAGCTCCAGGTCGAGCTCGCCGTGGCCGAGAGGCCAGATCTTCTGCCCGTGCTGGTCGCCGTCGGGCATCATGCCGTTGAGGTTCAGGCAGATCAGGTGCGGCATCATCAGCTCCAGCAGCTCCGCGAATTCATCGACATGATGATGGCCGTGGTGCTGATTGTAAACGATGCCGACGTTGTCCATGTCCATCGTTTCGATGATGCGGACCTGGTTCCTCGGTTCGCCGAACCAGCCGCCGTGGTTGTACAGGCCGATCGAGCAGCCGATCGCGTCGGCCGCCTCAGCAAGCGGGCGAAGCGTGTCTGCAGCCTTGCCGACCTTCTCCGCATCCGTCTCGCCCTCGGGCTCGCCGATCAGCACCCACAGCGTCGTCTCAATCTCGTGCCGCTCAAGCAGATCGAGGATGGTGCGGGCGTTTGCATCAAGCCCGCCGAAGTGCCAGAAGCCCGTCAGCTCCACGTCGTACTTCTTGAGCATCTCCATCTCGGTGTCGAAGTGTGGCACGTCCTCCGCGCGCCAGTCATAAGCCAGCTGCTCCAGGCCCAGGGCACGCAGCATCACCGTGCGCTCCTCGGGACCGCGCCGCTTGGCATCGAACGGCACCACGCACCAGGCGACAAGGTTCTCGCGGTCAAACAACTGGTCAACGCGCTTCGCGCGCTGCTCATCAGTCAGCTCCGCAGCTTCGCCCGTGGCGGGGCCCATCAGCAATGTCATGAAAGCAAGTAGAAGCACGATCGAGAGGGAACGTCGCAGCATGGAGAATCTCCGCAGGGTTTAGATGTCCTCAACGGCCAGGTCGAACACCGGCGCGATGAGTTGAATGTCCAGTTGATTGTGGCCCGTCGTCAGCAGCGCATGATGCGACGGCAGCGAACGCATCAGCTTCGGTCCATCGTTCACGCGAATCACGCCGCCGTTGAGGCAGTCCGAACCCGGGTACTGCGCGTAGCCGGTCAGGTCGGCCTCGGCGACGGTCATCCGCGTAAAGGTCGGATCTAGTTTCGCCAGCGTGATCGGCCCCTCAGGGATACGCGCGTCGATCGCGGTCGCGTTCTCATCGATGATCTTGAGCGCCCCCTTGCGCAGCGTCCATTCCGTGCTAAAGGACTTGGGGATCACGCCCATGTAGCCGCAGTGCGCCACAAGGATGTAGTCCGCGGGATTACCTTTAACCTCGGGAAACGCTTCGATGCCCTCGTGCTTCAGGGCCGCCTGCCCCATCAGGAACGGGTACAGATTCGTCATCAGAATCGGCACGTCCAGCGACTTGTTCAGCACGTATTTGGTGAGCATGGAGACGGTGTCCGCCTCACAGCCCCAGATCATCTGCCGCTCTTCGTAGAGCATGCTGAACGCGAGGCAGGGGGTCGTATCGGAAAAGTGCGACTCGTTCAGGCAGTTGATGCCGACGCCTTGAATCTCGGGCTCCGCGTCGAGCTGTTCGCGCACCGCAAGGTACATCTTCATCGAGCTGTTGAGCGGCTTGCCGTCTATGCCCTGCGTCTTATGACCGTTGCCCGATTCCTGCCACGCAGCCTCGGCCTCGGCGTCGGACATATCCATCGCGCGCTGCCCGAGTGCCTTGAAACTTCGCCGTTCGATGGTGATGCCGAAGCGGTCGAACATCCGCTGCGTGCATTCATCTTCCCACCAGTAAAACCGCTTGAAGATGCCCGGCTGCGCGCCCTGGCCCGGGTTGTCCTGATAGACGACGAACTTGCTGTTACGCAGGTCACGCCGAACCTTCAGGGCGGCGCAAACCTTTCGCGTCTGGTCCAGGTTGTACGGCGCAATCGTCTTCACGCCCTCGCGGTCGAGGTAGGTAATCAGTTCCCAGTCCCACATCGACAGCGTGCCGAACTCGCTGGTCACGATCAAAATCGGCAGGTCGATCGCTTTGAAGTCGTCCAGCCTGCGATACGCCTCGCCGAGCAACTGCGGCAGCACCACCGCCTCGGCCTCAACCAACGGCGACCCCAGCGGCTGCGGGGCAAGCAGTTCAACCTGATCGCCGATCAACTGCTTCAGGGCCGTCAGCTGTTGATCGAAAGCCTCATCACGGCCGGGCTCGAAATAAATCGGAATGAGTCGGGGCTTCATCAAAACATCCTGCAGAGGAAGGGGAGGGACATTCGGAAAAACCCGCTCCCATCGCAGTGCGACAGACGCGGGGGAGTTGGTGATTGCAAAGTTAAAGGTCGCCGGCGATGCGCTTCAGTTCCGTCACGCTCTGCTCAACCGCAGCATCTTCGTCGCTGTAATCGGGATGCAGGAAGTCCGTCTCCACCGCAAGGAAGCCCTTGTAGTCAGCCTTGTGCAGCAGCTCCGCGAGCTTGCGATTGTTCACAAACCCGTCGCCCACCGGCACGGAGGAGAAGAAGTGCCAGTCGTCGACCGAAGCCTGCGGGTTCACTTTCAGATCCTTCAGGTGCGTCGCCAGCACGCGCGGGGCGAGCTTCTCCATGCCCTTGATCGGATCGTCGAGCAGGCGTGCGAAGTTGGCCGTATCGAAGTTAACCCCGAGGTACTCCGAGTCGACCGCGTCGAGCAGCTGGACGATTTCGTCGCTGGTGAAGTCGATGTGGTTTTCGATCGCCATCTTGATGCCGTAGTCCTTGGCGATGGGCACGGCTTCACGGAACATCTTCGTGAGGCGGGCGAGCTGTTCCTGGTGATCTTCAAAGCGGAACATCAAGCTGGAGCCGACCACACGCATCACGTCGGCGCCGACGTTCTTCGCGTGCTCGAACATCTCGATCATCTCTTTGTAGGCGTCTTTGTTCTTGCCGCCTTCGAGGCCGTCGGGATGACCCCATGCGAAGACGCGATCGAAGCCGTAATCGTCGAGCCGATCCTTCACGCCCTTGAGGTAGCCGGGATCGAAGTTGGTGATGAAGCAGGATTCGAGGGAGACGCCGTCGACGCCGAGTTCCTTGGCGCGATCGAGAAAATCTTCGAGCGTCATCTGCTTCGGCGGTGCGGTCTGTTCGGGGTACACTTCGCCGAAGAAGCGGTGGTAGCAGTAGCTGTCGATGCCGATTTTCATAGTGGCTGTCTCCGCAAAAAATGAGGCAGGGGGAAAAGAAGCGGGGCGTTATGCAGGGTTGTTCGCCGCCGCGGTTTTTAGAACTTCGAGGATGTTGTCGACGGCTGCGCCGACGGCCCGGTCAACGCTCTCCTGCGTGAAGCCGCCGATGTGAGGCGTGGCGATGACGCGGGGATCGCTGAGCAAGGTATCTCTCTCCGGCGGCTCGGTGGCGAACACATCCAGCGCCACGCCGCCGACGCGGTCGGCTTCCAGCGCCGCGGCCAAGGCTTCGCGGTCAATCAACGCATGCCGAGCGGTGTTCACAATCAGCACGCCCGGCTTCACTGTTCCAAGCATAGCCGCGTCAAGCACCGGGCCGCCATCTTTACGAGGGGGGCAGTGCAGCGTGATCACGTCGGCGCGGGCGACCACTTCGTCCAGCGAAGCGAACGTGATGTTTGCATCCTTCGAAGGGTACGGGTCATACCCGATCACGTTCATGCCGATGCCGGTGGCGAGCTGTGCGACGGTGCGTCCGATTCGGCCGCAGCCGACGATGCCGATCGTGCGGTCGAGCAGTTCGATGCCTTGTCGCCGTTGCCAGTCGCCGGCTTTGATGGCAGCGTCGCTGCTGGGCACAGCACGCGCCAGGGCGAACATCAGCGCCATCGCCAGCTCCGCCACGCCCCGCGCGTTCGCCCCCTCCGCTTTGCAGACGGCGATGTTGTGTGCTGCCGCCTCTTGCAGATCGACGTTGTCGATGCCGACACCGTTACGGCTGATTACCCGCAGCTCCGTCGCCGCCGTGAGCACCTTCGCGCTAACCGGTTCTACGCCTGCAAGGTAGCCGACGCAACCGGGCAGCAGGGCGAGCAGTTCGTCCTCACTCGGTTGCTTGCCGGGCGTGCAATAGACGACCTCGTAGCCCGCCTTCTCGAGGCGCGCCAGCGCGGGGTGCCCGCCAGCCGTCAGCGATCTTGGTGTGATAAGGATGCGACTCACGGGGCGATGACCTCCTCGCCGTTGCGGATGAACACCCGCCGCGGGAAGCCTTCCGTCGCGATGTCGCCGTAGTTATGGCCTGCATCGGCAGGGTAAACGCAGAACGAGATCAACGGCTCGTCGCCGGTGTTGATCGAACGATGCGCCCACATCGGCGGCACGTAAACCATGCGGTTCCGCACCATCCGCTGCGCGTCCCACTCGCCCTCGCTCGTCTTGCACATCATGTAGCCCTCGCCAGCGATGCACAGGTACGTCTCCGCCGTGTGCGCGATCGTGTGGTAATGGCCCTTCGTCATGAAGCACTCATCGCCGACCCGGCCGGGGTACAGCTTGGAAATGCAGAACAGCAGATGGCCCTGCTCCTCGGGGATCGTGCGCTCGAACACCTCATAGTGAACGGGGTCGTCGCCGTCCGCGATCAGCTTCTCGAGCGCTGCTTCGTCGGCGTAGTAGCCACGCATCGCGCTGGCCTTGCGGACGATGTGATTGTCCGGATTGCTCATCGCGCCGGTGATCAGGTCGATGTCGACGCCGAACGGTTGGAACAGTTGTGCAGTTGTCATATTTGGAATTTCCTCGGAATGAATCAGCGGCGAGCGGCGGCGGCGATGCGGGAAAGTGCTTCGAACGCAGGGCCCGTCGCAGGAATGTCGATGTCGAAAACCTCAGCAATCACCTGCGTCCAGCCGTGAATGAAGTACACCCAGCCGTCCTCGATGTGCAGCGCGTGCGCCGAGCCCTGCTTGCGTGCCTGCTCAAGGAAAAGCAGATCGCCGCGATAGTTGAAGTCCCACGCATACCCGCGATTCGGGAAAACCACCTTGTCGGTCAACGGCGAGCCCGGCGCGTCTTTGCCAAGCCCCGTTGCGTTGGCGACCAGCGAATGATCGGGAAGGGCCGCACACAGTGCGTCGTTATCCTCAGGCTTCGGCGTGTGGTGATACTCCACCTTCACCGGCGAATTCAGCTGCTCATGCACCTCGCGAATCTCATCCAGCCGCTTCGGGCTGCGATTGGTCACGATGATTTTCGCAGGCCGATTCTCACCATGCCGCTCGTCCATCATGTAGCTGGTCACCGCGATGCTCGACCCGCCTGCGCCAAGCACCAGCGCCTCCGCGCCACTGGTTTTCCAGTGATTTTTCGGCAGGAACGCTTCAAGCGACAAGCCACTGGTGATCGGATCCTTCGCATGGCCGACGAGTTTGCCGTCACGCTTGGAGATGCTGCTGACCTCGTTCATCAACTCGGCGTAAGGGTCAAGCTCATCGAACAAGTCGCGGCAGGCCTTCAGCAGATCCAGCTTATGCGTCGTGACCAGGGCCCCCATTGAAAGCGCATCATCACGGATGAACTCGACCACGCGGCGGTACACCGCCGGATCATCATGCCACTTGCAGTCGATGCCCTTGATGGCGACATCGCCCAGCTCCAGATGCTCCGCCCAGCGGGGGAACACGTCCATGATCGAGCTCTTGCCGGTGGTCACACCGATGAAGTACATCGTCGGTTTGGTTGCCGGTGCGAACTCCGCCGTCGTCGTTGCCTGAACTGCCACATGCATGGCACGATTCTCCTCTACTCGTCGAGTACGTTCAGCAGCTTCTGATATCGCGCTGCCCTGTTTTGATAGTGTTTCGCCAACCGGCGCTGCGGCTTCGTTGCCGTGCTTAGTGCGACCCAGTCGGCTGCGATTTGTTCTAATGACCCCACCAGCCCCACGCCCCACGCTGCAAGCATCGCCGCCCCGGCAGGCGCGCCGAACGATCGCTCGATCCGTCGCACCGGCGTCTGCAAAGCGTCGGATTTGATCGTGTTCCACAGCCCGCTCTTCTCCCCGCCGCCCGTCACGCGCAGCTCCTTCACAGCCGCACCGCGATACAGCCCGCCGAGCACATCCTTATAAACGGCGTATTCCATCGCCACGCCCTCAAGCACCGCCCGGTACAGATGCCCCAGCGTGTGGTCCCAACTCAAGCCGATCCACGCTCCGCGAAGATTCGGCTGCGGCGGCGAAACCCGCCCCCCAAGGTGCGGCACGAACATCGGATTGTCCGCGGCCACCGCCACCGCTTCCGCCAGCTCGTTCAGCTTCGTCAGCGACATCCCGCCCCTGCGTTTGCCCGCTGAGGCCACCTGCTCCCGGAACCATTCAAGGTTCATGCCCCCGCCGTTGATGTACGCATACGGATGCCAAAGACCAGGTACCGCCGACCGTCCGCACGCCAGCACACGCTGCTTCACATCGGCCCGAAACTTACCCGTCGTCGCAGCGAATACCGAAGCCGTCCCCGCCACATCCACACAAACGCCCGCCTGCGTCGCGCCTGCCGCCAGGAAGCTCGCAGCCGTGTCGCCGCAGCCCGCCACCACGCACGTTCCCGCTTTGAGCCCGCACCGTTTCGCCATCGTCGCCGTGACCTGCCCGACCACTTCCTGAGGCTTCACAATGCGAGGCAGCTTCGCCATGTCCAGGCCGAACTGTTCGCACAACCCCTCGTCCCACCGACCGCGCTGATTATCCGCAAACCCCGAGAAATGCAGGTACGTTGTATCGATGAACGCCTGCTCACCGGTGAGGCCGCACAGCCGCATGGCGGCGTAACCGCCGGGCTGAACAAACGCAGCAATCTTGCGATACGCCGCTTTGCGTTCGTGCTTCCACCAAAGCTTCTTCGGCCCATGGTTGAAGCTCGGCACGCAACCGGTCTTCGCCAGCACTTCGTCGCCCGCCTGCTGCTCCATCTTCTTGATGTAGGGCGCACACCGCGTATCCAGCCACGAGTCGTAAGGCGTCACGCATTGCCCATCGCGCCCCACGCCGATCACGCCCGCCATCTGCCCGTCGATACCCACGCCTACCACATCGCCCGCGTCGGCCTTCGCATCCTTCAGGCATTTGCGGACGGCCTTGCAGACCGAATCCACCTGCCGCTCCGGATCCTCCTCCACCACGCCCGGCTTAGGCCGATGCAACTGCGAAGCAACCAACGCCTCCGCAAGGCAAGCCCCGTCGGCATCGAACAGTGCCGCCTTTGTTCCCTGCGTTCCGATGTCGATGCCGACGACGAGACTCATCGCGTGGATCCCTCAGCGACCGCCTTGCCGTTCTGCGAGAACGCACGCATCGCTGCGGTCTTCTCCGCCACCATCACCACCTTCATCACCTCGCCGGACATCGCCGCAGCGTATGCCTCGTCGAGCTCTTCAAGCGTGAACACATCGGAGATAATCTTGGAAACGTCAACCTTGCCGCTGCTGATCAGACGCAGCGCCGTGGCGTAATCGCGGGCCGAGCCGCCCGTGGCGCCCGTCACGATCAGGTTCTTGTAATGGATCGGGTTCGTATCCAGCGGCACGCCGTTGGTCCCCTTCGCCCAGCCGGCGAACAGGCACAGCCGCCCGAACGGTCCCAGCAGCGCCATCGCTTCCTGTTGAAGCTGAGGCACCGGCACCGCCGTCACCACCACATCAACTTCACCCTCGGCAAGCACCTCTTTAACAGGCGTCTTGCTGGAGTTGATCGTCTGCGTCGCGCCGCATTTCTTCGCCGCTGCCAGCCGTTCGTCCTTCAGGTCCACCACGATGAGGCGCGTCGCGCCCGCCGCCGCCGCCAGCATCACGTTCAGCAGACCCATCGGCCCCGCGCCGTAAACCAGCACCGTCTCGCCGGTTTCAATATTCAGCCCCCGCTGCGCGTTCACCACGCAGGACAACGGCTCCGCCAACGTCGCCAGCTCCCAAGGCATGCCGTCGCTCAGCGGGATCACGTTGCCCTGGCTAATCGCCGCCGCCGGAATGCGGACGAACTCGGTGTGCGCCCCGTCGCCGTCGATGCCGAACGCCGTGAACGTTGCGCACATGTTGCCCATGCCCCGCATGCACATCCCGCAGCGTCCGCAGCCGCTGTTCGGCGCTACGCCCACGCGGTCGCCCTCAGCAAAGCCGGTCAACCGTGAGCCGACCTCTTCGATCGTGCCCACGAATTCATGACCGAGCGTAATCGTCTGCCCGTCGCGCAGCTTCCGATGCCCGTTGCCGACGATCTTCAAATCCGTGCCACAGATCGAGCACGCCTGCACCCGAAGCAGCAGTTCGTCCGGCCCGATCGTCGGCCGCTCGACCTCGCGGACAGCGAAATTCTGGCCCTCCGGGGCCCCTTGCGTATATTGTGCCGCGAGCATTTTCATGCTTCTGCTCCCACGCCCAGTTCAACCGGGCTGCCGGTTTGAATCGATTCATTGATGGCGACCACAGCCGCCACCGCGTTCAGCCCGTCGATACCCGTCACCTCAGGCTCACGGTCGTGCTGCACACTCGCGACAAAGCTTTCCATCTCCGCCAGGTACGCATCCTTAAACAGCGTCCGCCAGCTGTTCACCGCTTCGCCGTGCATGCCGCTTTCGACGGTGATGTATTCCATGCCGTGCTTCTGAGCGCTGCCGATGAAGACCACGCCCTTTTCGCAGAGGATCTCCACGCGGGCGTCGTAGCCGTAGTGGGCCGGGCAGGTGCCATCGATCACGCCCATCGTGTCGTCAGCAAAGCGGAACGTCGCGATCACGTTGTCGTAGAAGTCCGGGAAGTTTTCCTTCGCTTCGGGCATCTTGAAGTTGTGCCCCTCCGCGTAGACCCGCTTCACCGTCGAGCCGGTGTACCAGTGCAGCGAATCGATATCGTGGGAGTTGACCTCCGCGACGATGCCGTTGCTCTTCTTAAGGTCCCACATCCAAGGCCCAGGCCCGCCGGGCCCGCGCCCCGTGGATTTGATGATCATCACCCGCCCCATCTCGCCGCTCTCCAGCAGTTCTTTCGCCTGCTGAAAACCGCGGTCGAAGCGGCGCATGAACCCGATCTGCACCTTCACGTTCGCCGCTTCCGCCGCCGCGTTAATCTCCTCGCACTCGCTCACCGTCACAGCCATCGGCTTCTCGAGAAAGATGTGCTTCCCCGCCTCCGCCGCGGCCACCGCAATATCACGATGCAAAAAGGTCGGCGTCACAATCACCACCGCGTCGGCGCCCGACTCGCCGATCGCCTGCCGGTAGTCCGTGTAAAGCCGATTCACCCCCAGCGCCTCGCCCGCCTCGGCCAGCAATGTCTCGTTAGCATCACACACCGCGACCAGCTCACCGTCCTCAACCCGCTTCGCAAGATTGTGGGCGTGAATCAACCCGGCCCGCCCGGCGCCGATGATGCAGAACTTAATCTTTGACAATTTATTCCCTTCGCAAGATGGTCCGGACCGCCTCGGCCACGACCTCTCCCGATTATACTTGGTCGTAATGTCATGTCAAAGGAAAAAGGCGCGCCGTCAGCGCTCGCTTTTTGTGTCTCCCTATCTTCTAGGGGCTCAGGCAGATGTATGCAACGGAAAGGGCGTCGCGGCGTTGCAATCCGCCCTATTGCTCGTATAATATGGCCTTGTGGTCATCGTGGGGTGGGCCGATGAGGACAAAGGGGGTTTCGTCACGAGAGAGGGTTTGGACTTATGGCGCAGGTGCCTCAATCTTCCGAGAAGACAAATCGCGAAGAACGAAATCCGTCCCCTTCTGGCCCCGCGGTCGGCGGCGACGCCCTGTTCAAGCCCACCGAACGCTTCTCCCTCGATCCGCATTCCCCGGTTCCGCTCTACCATCAGATGGAACAGATCATCCTTGACCGCATCGCCAAGGAGAAGGCCGTCGGCCGTATGCTCCCACGCGAGATGGACCTGATCCACATCTTCGGCGTCAGCCGAGCCACCGTAAAAAAAACGACCGATGCCCTTGCCGCAAAAGGGCTTATCGAACGCAAACGCGCCATCGGTACCCGCATCGTGCGTCTGGGGGTCACCGAAGATCTCGGCCGCCTCACCAGCTTCACCGAGCAGATGGAAAAACAGGGCCAACAGGTCAGCACCGAGGTGCTCGACGTGACCGTCCATGAGCCAGGCGATAAGGTTCGCTCACTGCTGCAGTTGGAGCCTCAGGAGAAGACGCTTTGCATCCGTCGTCTGCGAGGCACCAGCGAGGTGTTCCCCGTCGTCCTTCTCCGCTCGGAAATCCCCGTCTCTGTGGGCATCGATGAGCACGAGGACTTCAACGCGTCGCTCTATTCGCTCATCGAGGACAAGTATCGCATCCCCATCGAGTGGGCGGAGGAAAAGATCCGGGCCTTCAAAGCCACGCGCGAAGAGGCCGGCCATCTCCGCATGCAGCCGGGCGATACCGTGCTGGTGATGGAGCGCGTCACCTTTACCACCGGCAATCGCCCCGTGGAGTTCGTCCGGGCCGTCTACCGCCCCGAACACTACACCTTCTCCGTACGCCTTAAACGCTGACCATCGCACCAGGCGACCGCCCTAGGTCACGCCACATCCCTGTCAATATCACCGCGCGATGAATTTCCCGGCATCAAAGCGTTGTCGCGGCGCGAGTTGTATCCATTATCCAAAAAATCTTGCAGATTGGCCAAAAACCCCCTTGATCAGAATCTTCGTTGGCAATACGATAATGACAGGTCAAACGATCAATAATCTGCGGCGGCCGCTCGTAGTTTGGGCTGTTCGAGGTCGCTTTGGGGCCGGTTAGTTTTTCGAGGCGAAAGTTAGAACCATTTCCTCCCTAGAAGGGTGCTCTCCCATGAGAAATCTGCACGACAACCGTTCGTTCCGCTACGCCGGCTCCAAGGGCACAGTCCTCGGATTCACCCTCATCGAACTGCTGGTGGTCATCGGCATTATCGCTTTGCTGATGGCCATCCTGCTACCGGCCCTGGCCCGGGCCCGCCAGGAAGCGGTCAAAGTTTCCTGCGCTTCGAACCTGAGGCAGTGGGGCAATGCCATCAACATGTTCGCCGGCGACAACAACCGCCTGTTTCCCGATCCCGGTGACTCGTTTCCCTACCATGCGCCCTTCCACGTCAGCACCGACATCAACCACGAGTTCCACCAGTTCATCGGCAACTATCTGATCAAAGAGAATCTTGACGACGGCCGTAGCTATGAGAACACCGTGTTCTACTGCCAGACCTCGGAGCACCTGATGTCATGGGCCTCGGTGCACCACCTCGGCTACTTCTATCTGCCGAACAGATCGCCAGCTGCAGAGGCTGCCGACTACTTCGATGACATCAAGCCTTGGGTGACCAAGACCCGTCTCGATGGTGCTGCCTCGCGGGCTCCGATCATGGCCGACACGTACTGGACCTGGGGTGCCTGGGACAACTTCTACGATGCCGACGGCAAACAGGTGCCTTCGCACATGAGCTCGGCAGGCGACGAAGTCACCGGGAGCAACATGCTGTATGAAGACGCCAGCGTCCGCTGGGCGAATGCCGCCGAGATCAAGCAGTCCGGCACCGGCCCCGGCGACATCATGTTCCACTTCACCGTGAGTGTCCCCGGCCTCGTCACCGACTGATTCGAGACACGCATCGCAACCGCATAACACCCGGCCGCCAGCGACTCACCCTAGCCGCTGGCGGCCTTTTTCGTGCGCATGTCCTGCTTCATTAGGCCATATTGACGGTGCAAACGCGCAAGAAAAACCCGAGGCCGAAACGCTCGACATAATGGCCCATTACGGTGGGTTTCGGCCCGAAAGCCAGGATTGAATCGCGTTTCCAGAAGATGATGAACGCCTGAATCCGCAGCTTCCCGCTGATCGCGCGAGGCGCGGTTCGTTGGCAATATTGACCTGCCAATTCGGGCGTTCAGTCGCCGGCCTCGGACGCCGCGCCCGACGCCGGCACCCCCGCCGGCCTCGCCCGATCTTTCACTATCTGATCGATACAATTGTCGAGCGTGCCGGGTCGATCTGCTACGATGAGCACGCTTCGAACCTTCAACTGCGAGAGGCGAAAAGATGTTTGCTGGGTCGAGTCGTCTGCACCGCATGTACGCAGCAGGAACCGCAGCCGCGGCGGTCCTCATCGGCGTAACCGCGGTCGTACTGTTTCAGCCATCGCTGAGCGCGGAAAATGTTGCGGAAAACCCTGACGAGGCAGTGGAGCGGGAAGAAATCGACGGCATGGTCTGGGTGCCCGGCGGCGCCTACCAGCGCGGCTCCAACGAGGCCTATCCAGAAGAAGGACCACGCCACGAAGTCTCCGTCGACGGCTTCTGGATGGATAAACATCCGGTCACCAATCGCCAGTATGCAGCGTTCGTCGAGGCCACGGATTACGTCACCGTTGCAGAGAAAAAACCCGAAGCGGCGCTGTTTCCGGGGGCCGCTGAGGAGGACCTCGTGCCCGGCTCCGTCGTCTTCGTTCAGCCTGAGCAGGATGTGAATTTACGCGGCCACGTGGGACAGTGGTGGCAGTGGGTCCCCGGTGCCTACTGGCGAGCGCCCGAAGGGCCGGGCAGTTCGATCGCCGACCGGATGGACCACCCCGTGGTGCACGTTGCCTATGAGGATGCCAAGGCTTACGCCGATTGGGCTGGGAAGAAGCTGCCGACCGAAGCACAGTGGGAGCGGGCCGCGAGGGGCGGGCTCGAAGGCAAAATGTACGTCTGGGGCGATGAAATGATGCCCGACGATCAGCACCTGGCCAACACCTGGCAGGGGAAGTTTCCCGTGGAAAATGCGGTGGAGGATGGGCACGCAGGCACCTCGCCGGTGATGTCGTTTCCCGCCAACGGGTACGGGCTTTACGACATGGCGGGCAACGTCTGGGAATGGACCAGCGACTGGTTTCATCCGCAAAGCTATCGCGATGCAGCCGGGGAGCATAACCCCGTCGGGCCAGCACGTGAGGAGAGTTTCAGCCCCAGCGATCCGGGCAGGGCCGTGCGTGCAATGCGAGGCGGGTCGTACCTTTGCGCGACCAGCTACTGCCTGCGTTTCCGCCCCAGCGCCCGCTCAGCCACCACGCCCGACACGGCCACGACGCACCTGGGTTTCCGCTGCATCAAAGACCCTGAAGAGTAATCGCTTCCCGCAGAAGGCCCCTCGGCAGACGATGCAGAAACCGCTACAATGCGCCCAGCCCGCCGAGCCGATGTGCCTGCAAAGTTCAGCAGCAGGCACATTGCCGACCTCGGCGGCCTCCCCGGTGGGATGGCGGAGCGGCTGAACGCGCCGGTCTTGAAAACCGGTAGGGGGCTCGTCCTCCTCGTGGGTTCGAATCCCACTCCCACCGCTTTCAGATTTCGGGATCGGTCCTGCATCGCGTCGTGGTCTAAGCCCTCCGCCGATGGACGCTGCGTTTGCAATACAACAGTTCGGAACGGCGTGGCCGTTTCACTCCGCCTTGTCTGCCTCGGCGGGGGGCCAGGTGACCATCAGGTCCACCCGGCGTGCGTTGAGGTCTGCGCCGTTGTCTTCGCCGTTCCTGTAGACGCTGTAGAGCGTGACGCGATCTCCTTCCACCCGATACCGAATGGTTGCCCCGTCGGGGTCGTAAATGTCGACGGGAACGGCGTCCATCCACTCAGGCACCAGATCGTCCAGCGATTGCGGATACTGCCCGGTCACGGCGCGGTAGCCGCCGACTGCCAGTGCCACGCGTTCGAGTTGCTCGTACATTTGCACTTGATCAACGACATCCGAATTTCGATCGATGGATGGGACCATTCTCGCGATGAGCTGGTTAAGCATCAGGTCCGCGAGCGTTTGTGATCGCTGGGCTTGATCCTGCTGCAGAAGGCTTAGCGTGATGGCGGTCCAAAAGAGAGGTTTGTCGTAGTGCTTGACACGCTGCTGGACGGTATCGCCCAACTGCTCAAGTTGTGCCCAGCGCTGCTGAGGTGTTTCCGCCCGCAGCCCTGCGAGGATGTCTCGGGTGTATGCGTTGACTCGGCGAAGAGCGTGGTTGCGATCGAAGTGATACCTGAACAGGTGATCGAGGCGCGGATCGTCGCGTAGCACATCTTCCATTCCGAATTGCCGCTGGACCAGATCGAGTAGGTTCATGCGGTCGCCGAACAGGAACGCTCGTTCTATGGAGAGCCGCTGCTCCATGGCTGCGAGTTTTTCCTTAAGGCCCCGAGCCTGTTCAGCGGTGAGCGCCTCCTGGCCAGCTAGTTCCACGATCCGTTGGGTGGCGTAAGAAGCGGACGCCATGCCGGTCAAATGCTCGACCAACAGGGGCGCGGTGTGCATATGGCGGGAAAGCTGTTTGAGTGCGAGGATATCTTCGATGGCAGCATCGAGTTCGCCCTCATGTATCCGGTGTCGTGCCCGGACCGAGAGGATCACGAAAGCATGACGCACGCCTGACAAATTCGGGTGGGTCAGTGCCAAACCGTCATCGCCATCGGCGACCACGATCGGGCGCCAGAACCGTTCTCTCTGGATGCCTGCGACCAGCCGATCCAGCATTTCCTTGTGTTGGGCGAGATACTCAATCACGTTCGGTATCCTCTCCGGTCTCCAAAGATACCAATTGTCCCTCGCCAAATCCCACTGGCCGCCAAATGCGAGGTGGTCGCGGTCGTCGAAGCCGGGCACTGCCCACCGTCCCTTGGAGAGGTAGGTCGCGTCGTCGGCGGGCATCTTGATGCCGAGCAGTTCGAACTGCTTGCGTCGGTAGGCTTCGCTCGGCCAGGTCTTTGGTGGAATCAGTTGGGCGATGACCGCATAGGCGTTGTTCTCAGGCGTAACGCCGGCGCTGAATTTCTTGTTCAGCGCTCCGACGTAATCGACCGTCCCGTCATCACGCAGCGGGCCCTCCAAGACGGTGGTGTCCCGGCCGATTTCCAGCGGGATCGGCTCTGCGGCGGCCTCGCCTGCTGTCGTCAACATCCCCAGCGTGGCGATGATCGCCGCGCCAACAATGGATCGGTGCATTCGCATATAAAACCCCGTACGTGAAAACTAAGGGTGTCGCGTGCGTCTCGCTGACTTGTTCAGGTTACCGCAGATTATCGGCAGCACAAACGTTGCGATCCGGTTCGCTTCCACGTCACCTCTGGGGTGGTGGGGGAAATTTTTTGAGTCATCCCCCCCTTGGCAAGGCGGGGTCGGCGGCTTAGACTGTTCGATTCCGACTGAAGTCAGCGGTCGGCGTGCAGGGTGCCAGGCAGCGCCATGCACGCTCATAACAAGATCAAGTACGCATCACCCAAGCGCCCTTAAGTACAGGGGTTGTCCGGTTTGCCCCTTGCGGGACGCTGGAGTCTGACTCGCTCATGTGCTGGTGTCGCTGAAAGGACAGGCAATGGCTGCATCGCAATCGTTGGTAAAAGAGCTTCTGGACTCGGGCGTCCACTTCGGGCATAAAGCTGCGAACTGGAACCCGAAGATGAACGCTTACATTTTCGGCAAGAAGAACGGCATCCATATCATTGATGTCCGTCACACGATCAAAGGCCTGCTGCTGGCCAAGCGGTTCATTACCCGCACGGTGGCCAACGGCAAGGACGTGCTGGTTGTGGGCACGAAACGGCAGGCTCGCGAATCGATTCAGCGTCTGTGTGACGGGGCGGAAATGCCTTACGTCGTGGAGCGCTGGCTCGGTGGGACGCTGACGAACTTCCGCACGATTCGTTCACGCCTGAAGCGCCTCGATGAGCTGGACACCCTGATGGCCAGTGAAGAGTGGACGCACTACTCGAAGAAGATGGCGTCGCAGCTGGGCCGTGAGCGGAAGAAGATTCACCGCAACCTTTCGGGTGTGCGTGGGATGAACTCGCTTCCGGGTGCGATGGTTGTGGTCGATGTTCGCCGTGAGGTGAATGCGCTGCGTGAGGCTCAGAAGCTGGGCATTCCGACGGTGTGTCTGATCGATACGGATTCGGATCCCGATCTCGCGGACATTCCCATCCCCGGCAACGACGATGCGATGCGTGCGGTGGAGATCATCATCCGTGAGTTGATGGCAGCGGCGACCGAGGGCAAGACGGCCCGCGCCCAGGCTGCCCAGGAGCAGAAGGAGCAGGCGGCTCCGGACACCACGCGTCGGCGTTCCAGCCGGGCCCAGTTCCGTGCTGAGGGTGAAGCCGAGGAGGCTGCACCGGTGACGACAGGGACCGAATCGTCGCACGTGACCGAGGCGATCGACCGCGTTGAGCCGAAGGACAAGGTCGTCGAATCGGAGGCGGGTCCTGAGGCGACCACCGAAGAGGCCAAAGAAGCTGCCCGCGTTCGCGATGAAGCGACGGCGAGCAGCGACAAGCCCAGCTGAGGTTGGGCCGGCAGAACGTAAACTTAAAATTGAACGCTTACCTCGTTAAGCTTTTTCCCGTTTGAGCAGGCGCGCGACCTTCGCGTGCACGACCAGGAGTTGCCAAGATGGCTGTTACCGCCAAAGACGTGATGAGTCTCCGCCAGCGTACCGGACTGGGGATGATGGAATGCAAAGAAGCCCTTAATGAAGCCAGTGGCGACATGGACGCCGCGATCGACCTGCTGCGTAAGAAGCTCAAGGGCAAGATGGAAGAGCGAAGCGACCGGGCCGCCGCTGAGGGCGTGGTGCAGATCGCGCGTGAAGGCAATGCCGTCGCCATCATCGAACTGAACACGGAGACGGACTTCGTCGCACGTGGCGAAGCGTTCAATGAAGCGGCTCAGAAGATCGCGCAGTTGGTGCTCGCTTCGCCGAAGCAAGGCGAAGTGCCCGCGGACGATGCGATCAACCAGATCATCGAGGAGATCCGAATCACCTCGAAGGAAAACGCTTCGTACAAGCGTGGCACGAAGCTGGTCGCGGGTGAGGGCGAAGTCATCGGCGATTACCTGCATCACAACGGGCAGGTCGGCGTGCTTGTGAAGGTGGCTGGCGAAGCGGACGACGATCTGCTCACCGGGCTTTCACAGCATGTGGCGGGGCATGTTCCCACGCCGTTGGCTGTTGATGAGAGTGGCCTCGCCGCCGATGCGGTCGAGAAGCAGAAAGCCGCGGCCATTCAGGAAGCAGAAGCATCGGGCAAGAATGCCGAGATCGCTGAGAAGATCGCCAGCGGCAAGCTTCGCAAGTGGATCGACGACAACACACTCGTCGGCCAGAGCTACGTGCGTGACATGACCGGCAAGACGGCCGTGCGTGACGCGCTGCCCAAGGGTTCGAGCATCAAGACGTTCGTCCGCTACCAGGTCGGCGTCTGATCGATCGGTTCACATTCTGTAGATAAGTGAAGCCCACGGCGTGATGCCGTGGGCTTCTTTTTGATGTGAGCAGAACGTTGTTGTTACACCGTTGCGGCCGGACGCTGTCGCCGCATCAGCGTCGCGGCTGCGAGGAGGCCGACCATGCCGAGCGTGGTCGGCTCGGGCACGACCTGAACGTCGTCGATCAGCAAGGCGGACGAAACCGAGAAGTCTGTCGCGTCGAGCACGGCGAAACCCAGCAGATACTCATCGGTCGTCGCCACGGCCGGCAGGGCGAACGACTCGTAACCGGTTTCGGCGAAGTAATTGCTCGACGACCCGCCGGGAAGGTCTGGGTTGAACGTGTCGGCGAGTACCACGGCGGACGTGGTCATGTTCACCAGCGTGACGATGGCGAAGTCGTTGAATTCGGATTCGAAGCCTTCGTCGGTGAGGAAGTTCCAGTCGAAGGTGATGAACTCGCCGGCGTTGAGGTTGAGGCTCTGGCGGATTGCGGAGCCCTGCGTGGGCTCTTCGGGCGTGAGGTCATCGAGCATGCCGACGGATAGCCCGAGGAAGTCTTCGACGTCGTCGGCGAGGGCGGGCATTTGGGCGACGCCGATGAACCCGCCCTGATTGGTTTCCATGAGCGCCTGGTAGATGCCGTCGGTCGGCGTGATGTCGACGCTGTCGTCGACGGCGGCGGTGAGGCCGGTGGATTCCCATCCGTCGAGGTTGCCGGTTTCGAAGCTGCCGTTGGTGACGGACCCGAGTGCCGAAGTGCCGGTTATCGCCAGCATCAAGGCTCCCAATACGATTTGCTTGCAAGTCGCAATCATTTCTCTCCCTCTCCTGAATGTAGGACGCGACCACGTAGTCGCTTATACCCCTGTAACCCAAGATGCTAGCCATATCGGCTTCGGGCTCCATGCGGAACCGGCGGAGTCTCCCCCCGGTGGGGTTCCCTTTGCGTGGACGGGGCGAACGAGGCCGGGGGCGATGTGCAGGCATAAAAAAAGCGACCCGGCGGGTGGCGTGCCGGGTCGCGGGAGACGTTCAACCTCGTACGACGAGGCTGAAGTTTGACTGAGTTTTTTAGAAAGCCACTTGGTACTGCAGACGGACGCTGAGTTGGCCGTCTTCGCCGTCGGCATCGTCGAGCAGTCCGAGTCCGGTGCTGGGGTTGAGGAAGTCGCCGTTGATGGGGTCGAGGGCATAGACGACGTCGAAGGTGAACTTCGCGTTGTGCTTGTAGTGGTACCAGTTGACGCCGGCGGTGAGGATGTTGGTGTGTTCGCTGCTGACGCCGTTGACGACATCGGCGCGGGCGTCGTCCTGGGTGATCATCTCATAGCGGACGAAGGGCTGGATCTTGTCGGGGACGATGAAGTAGCCGCCTTCGAGGAGGAGGCCGAAGTCGTCGAAATCGTCGCCGGCTGCGTTGTCGGTGTGGTTGCCGTAGAGGGCGGCGAGCAGGCCGAAGCCGTTGCTTTCGACGGTGGCGTCGGCGGTCCAACGCAGGAGGTTATCGTTGTCGGCTGCGGAGCCGGTCTCGCCGACTTCGTAGTAGACCGCACCGCCGAGCATCGCGCCGGTGGGGTCGCCCGACCATGCCACGCCGGGGTCCTTGAACTGGCCCCATTCGCCGGCGAGCAGCAGTTCGCCGCGGCCGAGCAGGGCGACGTCGACGGTGTTTTCATCGAAGTCGCTGAAGCTGGCTTCGATGCCGTCGTTGATGGTGAAGTAGCCGCGGAGGCGTTCGGAGGTGTAGGTGAGTCCGATGCCTTCGGAGCGGCCCACGTTGAACGCTTCGTGGACGACGGAGCGTTCGGTGGCGAGTTGGCGGCTGGAGCTGACCATCTCCTGCAAGGCGAACGGCTGCTTCCAGCGACCGGCGGTAACGGCGAGGCCGTCGGCGAATTCGTAGCCCAGGGTGTAGTCTTCGAAGACGGTTTCGGGGTCGTCGCGGTCGCCGGCGAGGCTGAAGGCGAACGTGAGACGGGGGTCGAAGATGTGGCCGTCGCCTTTGAACTTCGCCCGGCGGAGCTGGAAGCCTTGGACGTTGTCGTCTTCGCCGGAGTTGTCGCGGTTGTTCCAGATGTAGCGGACCTGCAGATGGGCGCCGAGGTTCAGGCGGAAGTTGCCGTCTTCGCTGGCGAGGAAGAACTTGCCGTCGTGGCCGGCGGTGAGGCCGGTGCCCTGGAACGAGGCCCGTGTGTCGGCATCGGCGAGGACTTCACGGACGAGGGTCTTGACCTCGGCGGCGCGGCGTTCGCTGAGCCAGGTGTCGTCGCTTTGTGCCCGCAAGGCGTTGACCTCGGCCCGCAGTGCACGCAGCTCCTGCTGCACGTCAATGTCCTCAGCGTGTGCTGTGGCGGTCAGACCGAGCAGGGCGGCTGCGACGCAGGGGGTGATCGCGTTAGTCAGGTGTTGCTGTTTCATGAGGGCCTCTCTTTTGTATGTGAGATGTGTAAGAAAGCTGTGATGCGTTCGTCAGTTGCAGCATCATCCGGCGGGACTGTTAGCCGCCGGCGACGGTTCTGTGAGCAGTATGTTAATAAACGAGGGGGCGGGGGGAATGCTCTAATCCGATGCTCATCGCGCGCGTGCCGCTGCTGGCTCGTCCACCAATGTGTTCGACGTACGGCCCGGGCACTGGTGGGCAAGCCACCAGTGGCACGCGCGCCTCGGTGGTTGAACGGAGGTGTGCAGCGGTTTGCGAGGCGCGACGGACGGTCGCTTGCTCGCGGGCTTAAAGGCTGACTTGCGAGCCGCGTTCGATGCGGCGGGGCAGTTCGATGCCGTCGTGCAGGTCCTTCGCTTCGATGGCGGTCAGCGGGCTGATCTCAATCACCGCTTCCACATTTCCCTGCTGATCACGCGGCACGGTGACGCCCACGGCGTCAAGCCAGCGGGCCGCCCGTTCACTTTGCAACTGCTTGCTGGTGGCAGGCGAATCGTCGCCCTCAGCGTTCTTGATCGGCGCGAACTCATCCTGCCGCAGCGTCTCCAGAACGATGCTCCGCTCGCACAACGGCAGCGCATCGAACACGAACGTCTCCAGCTTCACCGCGTTCGGCTCGGTCGGCTCAACACGATTGCCCGTGGCCAGATCAACGTGTGGCACCTTCTTGACCGCCCGGTGGAACGGCAGGCCGAACCGTCCGCGATTCAGCTCCCGCACGAAGTCGACATCAATTACGTGAATCGCAATCGACCCGGCGTTGAATCGCAGCGACCCGTCGGCGTTCCGCTGTTCGGCCAGCTCGTCGGGCAGGTCGGAATACTCGATCACGGTGACGCGGCCGTCGGCGAGGCAGAAGTTGCCCACCCGCTCGAGTGGCCCAGCCTTGACGACCATCTTGCTGGACATCTGGGCATGATCGATCGCGTGCAGCCCGATGAAAAGCGGATCGATGCATCGCACGAGAGGGTTGTCGACCTGGAAATAGCTGATGTGCTGGATGCCGCGGTCGGCCATGTCCTGCAGCGCGCCGCTGGTGTGCAGCGCCCGCAGGGAGCCGCCGTGGCCGTCGGGGTTCGTCGCGAGCTTGCCGGGTTCGGTGAGCAGGGCTCGGCCGTCGAGATCGAACGAAGGCACGACGCCCTGCGGGAAAAAGTGGACTTGTCCGCGATCCAGCCCGAAAAAGTGGTTCTCTTCAAAGTGCGCCCGCGTGGCGGCATCGTTCACCGGCGAGGTCATCACGTACCAGGGCACGGCGCGCCCGTACTTCCGCTCAACCTTTAAGAGGTACTCCGCGAACACGCAGAACAGCGGCTTGCCTTCGATCGGCGTGGCGGGGAACGTGCCCTTGGGGCCCTCCCAGCCGAGGCGCGTGCCCTGGCCGCCGGCCACCACGAAAGCGGCGACCTTGCCCTCGGCGATCAACTGCTCGCCATGCTCACGCGCCTGATCATATCTGGCGTGCAGCTTCTTCGGCGGCTGGGCGGGGTAGTACGGAGCGGGCTCGATCGTCTCGGGAAGCTTCGCCTCGGGCTGCCGTTTCACATGCGTCTGCACCAGCTCACTGAGCAGGGTCCAGTCCTGCGCTTCGATCTGATCGAGCAGCTGCTCACGCTCAGCCGTCCCCAGGTCTTTGTAGAAGGTCAGCAGGTGATCCTGGCCGACCTGCTTGAGCGTCTGCTCGGCCCGTTCGTAGCGTTCGGAAAGATTCTGAGTCTGCGGCATATCGTGGCTTCCCCTTAGCGGTGCAATGCGTGAACGAACCCCTCGTCCCCTCGCGTGTCATTATCAACTTTCACGGTGGTGACGCCAGCGGTGTTGTTAGCGGGTGATCGTAGATCGCCGTTGGTTTGCTTGGGATGTGGGAATCGGAAACGGCGCTAAACGAGGCGGTCGGGTTTGGAATCGGCGGCTGCTGCGGCGCCTCGGCCCTGGTCGGCATTGTCGCGGATGGCCTGGCATGCTTTGTCGTCACGGAAGAAGATCACCAGCCAGGTGAGTGCGATGACGGCGAGCACGAGTGCGAGGAGGAAGGCCCAGCGCAGGCCGCTCATGGCGTCGCCGCCGAGCTGCGTGGCGTGGCCGCCGACGATGGAGCCGACCCATCGCGCGACGCCGAAGCAGAGCACGCTGTAGAGGCTTTGCATCGAATTGCGATAGCTCGGCTCGGCCTGGAGGTTCAGGTACATCGGCGGGACGAGGTACAGCCAGAGCACGATCGGGCCGTGCAGCAGCTGCGAGACGATGGCGACGGTGGGGGAGGGCACGGCGGCGAGCAGTCCCATCCGCACAACGAGGCAGCCGGCCCCGACGATCATCAACCCCCGCAGGCCGAACTTCGCCAGAAGCGGGGCGGAGAAAAGCATCAGCGTGACCTCCGCCCCGACGCCGATGTTGCTGATGATGCCGATCCACTCTTTGCCGATGCCCAGCTCTTCGAGGTACAGGCTGTAGAACGCGTAGAAGATGCTGATGCCGATGAACCCGAGGACGAGGGGGCCGATGAGTGATCGGACGTTCGGCCTGAGCAGCGCCCGCCATGCCTGACCGGAGGGCAGGCCGGTTTTCGACTCGCGGATCGGGGCATCGGCACCGGGGAGGGTCATGCTGAGCGTGGCGGCAATGGCGGCGGCTGCGGCGCCGGTCAGCACGGCGGACAGGGCGGTGGATCCCATGTATCGCATGGCGACGAAGACGACGAGGGCGGGGATCATGAACCCGATGCTGCCCCAGATGCGGATGCGGTGGTACGCTTCGGGACGCTCGCCGTCGCGCGACTGTTGGTGGAGGGTGGCGAAGGTGAGGCCGTCGATCAGGCTGAACAACGGCGTGACGGCCAGCGAGAAAAGCGAGAACATCACCAGCACCGTTTCGAACCGCTGGGCGCGCGTCACGGCCAACAGCCCGACGGCAGAAATGGCGAAGCTTACCCCGATCAGCACGCGGTTACGGACATGGCGGTCGGCGATGTGGGCGATGACGGCCGGCATGACCAGCACCGCCAGACCATAGGCCCCGAGCACCCAGCCGATCTGCCAGTCTTCGAGGCCCAGCTCACGCAGATACACTGGCATATAGGGCATGTACGCGCCCATGACGGCGTACAGCAGCAGGTACTGAAGCTTGATCCATCCGAACTGCGTGGTCACGCGATTGCCCTTCATCGCTGTTTCGCCAGACGCATCATCCAGACGTTGATCCCCACGAACGCCGCCGCCAACAGCACCAGCCACCACGGGCCCTGCGTCAACAGAACGAACAGCAGGAACATGCCCCACAGCGCGGCCAACCAGAGATAAAACTTGGGTAACATGCGAGCATCGTAAGCGACAGCGGCCCGGCGATCACGTTACCTGCGACGCGTAGCGTCGCGGCTACGGCCGCGCTATATTTTTCATGGCGCGCCAATAGCCGCGAGACTACGTCTCGCCGGTCCGCCTTCCGAAGACGAATCGCTGGTACACCCACGCGACGGCGAGCAGGCTGAGGCCGAGGCCGAGGAACGAGCCGACCCGCCACAGGTCTTCCAGGTGTGCCATGTCCAGCACGAAGACTTTGCCGACCGCGACGCAGAGGATGACCAGCGACGCCCATCGCAGCGCCTGCCCGCCGCGCCAGATGCCCAGGCCCAGCAGCACGGCTGCGAACACGATCCAGGCTGCGGAATACGCGTACCACTCAGCAGCCGTCGCGCCGTTCTTGAACCACAGCGATTCGCCCTGGAACGCCTGCCGGACGGTCAGCGTGATCCACCAGAAGCTCAGCCACAGGGCCGTCGCGCCCATCATCCAGCGGGTCGGCTGCACAAGCTTCTGCATCGGCTCGCGCCAGTCGCGCAGGGTCCATGCGGCGAGGCCCGCCAGCAGAGCGGCGACGGCGTACGACCAGAGCAGTGCGTTGAAGATTGGCATGTCGCCGACCGTCATGGAGCGGGTCCAGATGGGGTTCGCATGAAGCGTGAGCAGGTAGCTGGCGCCGATTGCCATGATCCACAGCAGGGCGCAGCCGGCGAGTGCGGGCACGATGCGCCGGCTCGTCCGCCCACCCCACCAGGCGGCGAGGCCGAGCAAGCTGGTGATGATCGCGTACCAGCCGATCTCCGTCAGTCTGAGTGCCGACGCGTCCATCGTCGGCCAGTGGTAGGCATGGCGAATGATCAGCCAGGCGCCGGCGGTGAGCAGCACGATTGCCCCGAGTTCAAGCGATCGCCCAAAGTGTCGTGCCTCGCCTCGACGGGTGAGCCAGGCGGCAAGGGCGAAGCTTGCTGCGGCGGTGCCGTAGGCGTAAAGCAGCCAGTTAAAGATGACCGTTTCGCCCGATGGCATATTGTGTTACGACCGCTGGATTCACCAGCAGCCGAAGTAGCACTGCCACGGCCAGGACCGCCGCCGCGACCCGCAGCGATGGCAGCTTCAAGCGGTTCGCGAGCCATACGGTGCCCGCCATCTGCAGCGCCCAGACGGTGGCGACCCACTGTCGGCCGTCGGGCAGTTCGGCCGTCACCAGTTGATACAGCGCCAGCGCGATCAGCCCCACCGCCGCCGCTGCGAATGCGCCCATCGCCTGGTGCATCTGCGTCCGCTGCGGCCCTTCACGATGCTGCCCCAGGTGCCATGCGCCGCCCGCCAGCACCGCCGCCGCCGTGCCGCTGATCGCCCACCAGGGCAGTTCACGCATCTCGGCCACGAACCACCACGCCAGCACCGTGGCTGTCGTTACCACCGCCCCGGCTCCGGTCGCCCAGCGGATGGGGTTGCGTGATCCCCAGACGGCTGCGTAACCACTGCCCGCCATCGCCACGGTTAAGCCGAACAGGGTCCACAGGAAGCGGGTGGCGTCGGGAGCATCGAGGGTTGCAGCCCACATCAGGATCTTCAGGCCGACGATCAGCACGGCCAGCAGCGCGATGACCGCGTGGCGTTTTTCGCGCAGGCGCCCAGCGGCGATGCAGCCGACGGCCAGCACGCCCACCTGCATCCACTGCCACGAGCCGTACGCGCTGATCTGCACGACCCAGCCGGCGAGAACGAGCCAGCCTGCCGCCCCGCCCCACGCAAGCCAACGCGCCCATGTCTGTTCACGTGGCACGTGTCGGTCCATCTCCATCGCCACGCCCACGAATACGGCTGCGGAGAGCAACACGAATAGTCCGATGCCGCCGACCGCCCAGTCGCCCGGCTGGACGTAGAAGCCGAGCCAGATGGCCGTCCAGCCGAGGCTGCCGACGAGTGTGAGGACCATGAGAACCCACCAGCCGCGGTAGCGGCCGAGGAGCACGAGTGCCGTTTGCAGGAGCATCAGGTAGCCGAAGAATTGCAGTGCGGATTGGTCGGTCATGCCTGTGAGTGCGGGCATGAGGAAGCCGCCGAGCAGGCCGAGTAGCGCCACGATCATGCCGTGTCGCAGGCTCATGACGACGGCCACCGCCGTGACGATGATCAGCCCACCCGCGCCGATCGCAGGGTTCAGCAGGTCATACAGGTTGGTCGCTGCCCAGACGGTGGCATAGCAGATGGCCACGCCGGCCGCGGTCGTCGCCGCTGCGACCTTCGCCTGGGCGGCACTGAGGAACTGCCCGCCCACCAACAGCCCGACGCCGAAGAGGCCGGCCAGCATCAAGCGCACGGCCGGCGTCATCAGCGCGTGCTCGGCGAAGTAGCGGACCATGAAGATGCCCGCCAGCGCCAACGCCGCCGCCCCGAGCCACAGCATCACCTGCGTCGCCAGCCGCTGCTCGAGGGTCTGGTTTTCTTCCGCGTCGTTCTCCGTCGATTCGTCCGTTCTCGACGTCGCTCGCTCCAGCTTCGCCATCATCTTCTGCCAGGGCATCGCCTCAGCGGGGCTCGCCTGACGCGGCGTGGTGGAAGCCGACATCACCTCGGCGGGTTCAGCCGATTCCGGTTCGCGCGTGGGCTGATGCGCGATTGGCATCGCGGGCGTCGGCTGCATGGCCCGCTGCGGTGGGGCGGGGGGCTGCGGTGGTGGTGGGGGGGCGGTCGGCTTCGTCGGCTGTGTCGTCTGTTCGGACTTCGGTTTGGTGGAAGCTCCCGCAGGGTGCCGGGCTTCCATCGCCTGCATTTCGTGTTCCAGCTGTTGCACGCGCGCCTCCGCGCGCGTCATGCGTTGCATCGTTGCCACGAGCAACACGATCACGATCAGCGGACTCACCAGCAGCACGACCGCCAGCAACACAAGAACTACTTCCATGAACCGCATCTCCCAGCCGTGGAGCGATCACCCGAACGCCGTCGATCATAACCGACCGGCTGGGCGGAACGTCACCCCATCGCCCTCGCAAAGGGTTGGGCACGAGATGTATTCATGATGGACAGAAGTTGTTCGCCGCCTGCCGTTGCTGTGCCGCTATGTTGTTACTGCGGCCGCTCGGGTGGCGAAGCGTGTGTTGCGGGGTGCCAGATGAGCGCCAGGATGCCGCCGATGATCGCCAGGAGTGAACCGATGATTCCCCCCGCGCCGAAAAAGAGGCTGACGGTGGCGACGACCAGAATCGTCGTGCCCCATGCCACGCGTTGCTCCGGCCGCGTGTAGAGCATGACCGCTCCTAGAATCACCAGGACGCCCGCTGCCAGCCCGATCCAAGGCCACCACGCGTATTCAGCACCGCCGTCGCTCATGATGCCGCGTTGATGCATCCAACCCATGCCGTCGCCGCCGGGCCCGTGGTGAGGCATGGGGCCCATCCCGTCGCCCGTGCCCATGCCGTCGTCGTGTGTCATGCGGCCGCCGCGCTGCATGTCAGTCATGCCCCAGCCGACGCCCCAGAATAAGCTCGCCAGGATCATCCACACGCCGCCAAGCAGAGAGACGACGAACGCTGCGACTGGTTTGTCGGAATCGGCCTGTGCCATCGCCTTCTCTCCTCGGGAATCGCAGCTGCCGGCGACGCGGTGCCGCAAGGTTAAGTTGCTTCACGCAGAACGTGCTGTTTGAACCAGGCCTGCGCCAGCCGGGCGGCTTCATCGAGGGTGCCGGGCTCTTCGAAGAGGTGGGTGGCCCCTTCGACGATGCTGATGCGATGCTCCACCTGCAGCTGCGTTGCAGCCTCTTCGTTCATGCCGATGACGGGCTGATCATTGCCGCCGACGATCAGCAGCACCGGCGCCCGCACATGCTTCAACGCTTCACCGGCGAGGTCGGGCCTGCCTCCGCGCGAGACCACGGCGTCGACACGGTTGGGCCGTTCAGCGGCGGCGACCAGGGCGGCGGCTGCACCGGTGCTGGCGCCGAAGAGTCCGAGGCGCATCGCCTGCGTCGCCGGCTGATCGCTCGCCCAGTCGATCGCGCCGACCAGCCGTCGTGCCAGCAGGCCGATGTCGAAACGCAAGTGAGCCGTCTGCTCGTCGACGCGGTGCTCATCCGCCGTCAGCAGGTCGAAAAGCAGCGTGGCGATACGACCCTCGTTGAGCACTTCAGCCACGAATCGGTTGCGTGAGCTGAAGCGACTGCTGCCGCTGCCGTGGGCAAAAAGCACCAGTCCATCGGCACCTTCGGGAATGGTCAGGAAACCAGGCAACTGGGCATCTTCGGTGCGGACGAGCACTTCTTGTTCGCGCGTCGATGTTCTGGGGTTCATCGCTATTTCCTTCCCTGTCTCAACCGATCGTGTGAGGCATGCCCGGCACCGGCCGGCTGCTGGATCTCCGGAGGTGCGTGCTGTTGCCATGCCTGCTTCAATAGCTCGCGGACCTCGTCGTCGGTCGTCTGCTCGAAGTTCTCGTACCACTGCCCAACGCCCATGAACCGCGCGGGCGTTTCGACGCAGATCACGTCGTCGGCTTCGGCGCGGAGCCCTTCGCATGATTCGGGCGGGGCCACCGGAACGGCGACGATCACGGAAGCAGGGTTGCCCTGCCGCACCGCCCGAACCGCAGCGAGCATGGTCGAACCGGTCGCAAGGCCGTCGTCGACGAGGATGACGCACCGGCCTTCTACGCGAGGTTGTGGACGACCCTCCCTGTAAGCTTTTTCACGCCGACGCAACTCAGCCTGTTCCCGTGTCGTGGCCTGCTCGATGTCTTGCTCGGTGAGTCTGGCAAGTTCTATCACGCGCTGGTTGAGCACCCTTCCGCCGCCGCTGGCGATGGCGCCCATCGCCAGTTCCTCGTGGCCGGGCACGCCGAGCTTGCGGACGAGCATCAGGTCGAACGGCGCTTCCAGTGCTCGCGCCACCTCAACGCCCACGGGCACACCTCCACGCGGCAGCGCCAGCACCAGCACGTCGGGCCTGCCTGCAAAGCGGCTCAAAGCTTGTGCCAATCTTTGCCCTGCTTCCTCACGATCACGAAACATGGCGGCGCTCCTAGTTGTCGTCTATGGCACGCTATGTCGGCGCGGTACGGCCGAACGATCGGGGCGATGCGGGCGGGTTGGTCGTGCGAGTCCCGAGGCACCGCGGCAGCAGGTTGTTCCCGTTGATTCGGTTTGATCATGAAGACGCCTTCCTCGACGGATTGCCGCAGGGCTTCGCCGCTGGTGTCGACAGTGCTCAACAATCACGATCTTAATCAGGTGACGGGGGAGCAGCGTGTCATGGCGGGCGATCCGAAGTTCCCCGGCTCGCAGCGTCTTCCCGACTTCAAAGCTACCTGCCCACCGGCGGCCGCTGAACACAACGCGACGGCGCCAGCGTAGCCCACTCAATAAAAAAACCCCGCCGGCCGATGAGGCTGGCGGGGCTGTTGTAACTGTCGCGGCGGCTGCCGCTTGCAAGTACGCGCGGGAGGACTCGAACCTCCAACCTCCTGATCCGTAGTCAGGTGCTCTATCCAATTGAGCTACGCACGCTCCAAGGCGGAAGATTCTAACAACACCCCCCCATCCTGGCAAACGCCAACGCTTGCCCCGAGATGGTATACTCACCGATTACGGTCTTTTTACCCTTTTCGAGTGCGCGATCCGCAATGGCCTCGGCGATCCTTGAACAGCTCAGCATCTACGGCCCGCGCCACTGTCGTCAGCTTTCCTATGAGCAGGCGAAGGCTTACACGCGCGATCTGGTCAACACACAATACGAAAACTTCACCGTGGTCAGCCGCCTGGTCCCCAAGCATCTGCGGGACGATTTCGCCAGCGTTTACGCCTTCTGCCGCTGGGCGGACGACCTCGGCGACGAAACCGGCGACCCCGCCCAGTCCCAGCAGCTGCTCGCCTGGTGGCGGACCGAACTGGAAGCCTGCTACCGCGATGAGCCCCGTCATCCCGTGTTCGTGGCCCTTCAGCCGACCATCCGCCGCCATGCGATTCCCATCGAGCCGTTCGACCATCTCATCCAGGCATTCGAGCAGGATCAAAAGCTGCATCGCTACGAGACGTGGGAGCAGGTGCTTGATTACTGCACACGCAGCGCCGATCCCGTCGGCCGCCTCGTGCTCTACCTCTGCAATTATCGGGATACCCAGCGGCAACGGCTGTCCGATCGCACCTGCACCGCCCTGCAGCTGGTGAACTTTTGGCAGGATGTCCGCCGCGATATTCTCGAGCGCGACCGCATCTACGTGCCCAGCGAAGCGCTCAGCAAACACGGCCTGACGCATGACGATCTTGTCCAGCACGCGCACGGCCGTCGCCTGCTGACTGCTGAGCAACATGCTGCGTATCAGAAAGTCATCCACGAACTGATCGATCGCACCTGGCCGTCATTCGCGGAGGGACGGCAGCTGTGGCCGCTGGTGAACCGCCGGGTTCGGTTGCCGATTCAGCTGTTCACGCTCGGCGGCGAAGCGGTCATGCGACGCGTCGAACAGATCAACTACGACACAATCGATCACAGGCCGAAAATCAGCAAAGCGACGAAAATGATGCTGATGGCGCGGGCCGTCACGGGCCGACTGCTGAGTGTGGCAGGGGGTGGGCGATGAGCGAAGTGATGCAGCCGTCGGCGGATATTTTGGCGGCTTCGCGTGAGCATTGCCGCGACCTCAGCCGCGAGCGCGCCAAGAACTTCTACTACGGCATGAAGCTGGTGCCCGAGCCGAAGCGGGGGGCCATGGAAGCGCTGTACGCCTGGATGCGGCTGGCGGATGATCTGGCCGACGAAGAAGGCAGCGAGGCCGACAAGACCCAGGCCCTCGCGGCGTTCCAGCGCGAAACCCACCAGGCGGTCGACCCCGCGCTGAGCGATGCGTCGCAGTTGCCCGCGGGCCCCATCTGGCCGGCTGTGCGGGAGATGATGCTGACGTATGCCGTGCCGATGGACTACTTTGATGCGATGATCGACGGGCAACTGCTCGACCAGCGCAAACGCCGTTACGCCAGCTTCGATGAGCTTTACGACTACTGCTACAAGGTCGCCAGCGTCGTCGGCCTCTCGTGCATCGAGATCTGGGGCTACCGCGGCGGTGCCGAAACGCGCAAGCTATCGGAGTATCGCGGCATCGCCTTCCAGCTGACGAACATCCTGCGTGATGTGCTGGAGGATGCCGAGCGCGATCGCGTCTACGTTCCCGCCGATGCGCTAGATCTGTTCGAGCTGAACCCGCCGTTGTTCACGATGGGCGACCGCAAAGATGCCGAGCGCGCCGTCGCCAGTCTCGCTGAGCGGGCTGCGGATTATTATGAAAAGTCCGAGCCTCTCGATGCACAGGTCCACCCCGACGGTCGACCGTGCCTGTGGGCGATGACGCAGATTTACCGCAGCCTGCTGGAGAAGATTCGCCACAATCCCGCCGCTGTCCTGAGCGAGGAACGCGTGCGCCTCAGTCGACCGCGCAAAGCGTGGATCGCTTTGCGAGCGGTGGTCGGCAAGGGATCGGGGAAGGCAGCGAAATGGTAAGCAGTGTCGCAATTCTCGGCGGCGGGCTGGCCGGGCTCGCAGCGGGCGTTCGGCTGGCGCAGCAGGGGACAGCCGTCACGCTCATCGAAACCTCCCGCAGACTCGGCGGCCGGGCGACGAGCCATGACGATCCGCAGACCGGGCAAACCGTCGATAACTGTCAGCATGTCCTGCTCGGCTGCTGCACGAATCTTGTCGATCTCTATCGCCGGCTGGGCGTTGCCGAGATGATCCGCTGGGAGGCGGACCTCCACTTCTTCGACAAGCTCGGCCACCACGATATTCTCCAAGCCGCCCCGCTCCCCGCGCCGCTGCACCTTTCGCCGAGCATGATGCGGTTCGGTTGTTTGACGCTTCGCGAGAAGGTGGCCGTGAGCCGGGGTATGCTGGCGATTATGCGGTTGAAGCCGAGCGTGCGGGAACAGCTGAACGCGATCACGTTTGAGCAATGGCTGTTGGATCACGGGCAGCCGCGCGGGGCCATCGACAAGTTCTGGGCCGTGGTGATCGTCAGTGCGCTCAATCAATGGCCGAGCACCGCGGCGGCCGATTCGGCGTTGCAGGTGTTTCAGGAAGGCTTCCTTGCGCATCGGGATGCCTACCGCATGGGTGTCGCCGACGTGCCGCTGTCGCAGCTTTATGATCCAGCTCGGCAACTTATCGAGCAGGCGGGGGGAACGGTTCGGCTCGGCACGTCGATCAAAACCATCAAAAGCGAAGGCGACCGCGTCACCGGCCTCGAGCTTGCGGACGGTGAGCGCCTCCAGGCCGACGCCTACATCAGCGCGCTCCCCTTCGATCGCCTGGCCAAGGTGGCGGACGCGAATCTCAGGCAGAGCGACGATCGACTCGCCGGCCTTGCCCACTTCACGCACAGCCCGATCCTCGGCATCCACCTCTGGTTCGACCGCCCCGTCGTGCCGCACCCGCACATGATCTACGTCGATTCGCCGTTGCAGTGGGTCTTCGTCAAGGGCACTGGCGACGGCGAACGCATGCCCGCCAATGCCCAGTATCTCCACGGCGTGATCAGCGCGGCCGACGAATGGGTCGGCCAGCCCGCGCAGGCGATCCTCGACATGGCGGTGGCGGAGTTGACGGCGTACCTGCCCGAAACCGCGGAGGCGAAGCTGCTGAGCGGCCGGGTCATCAAGGAAAAGCGGGCGACGTTCGCGCCGGTCGTCGGCCTCAACGCTCATCGCCCCGGTGTCAGTGGCCGTGTCGCCAATCTGCTGCTGGCCGGCGACTGGACCGACACCGGCTGGCCCGCCACGATGGAAGGGGCGGTGCGAAGCGGTTACCGCGCCGCCGCTGCTGCCACGGCCGAACCCGGCGACGATCACGGCCTCGTCGCCGACCTCCCCGCAGCCGCCCTGTATCGACTCGTCGCCGCGACGGCGTTGTAGCGCGCGGAGGCAGCGGATTTAAGGTCCCCCTCTCCCTCAGCCGATGATCAGGGGGATGGACTTCTACCCGATCGACATCACTGCTGCGATCATCTGTATAGCCGCTGTGCTGGCGACGATCACCTTTCTGCGCGTGCTGGCCATCCACCGTGAGCACGAGATCAGCCACCATGATCTCGCCCGCCAGGTCCGACAGGCCCGGGCGGAGCACGACCGCAAGATCAAAGAAGCGAACGAAGAAATCGTGGTCTAACGGCCCCCCGCCCCCCCCACGTTCTCGAAGCATGACCGGGCTGGGGGCAGCCCGGCTCTTTGCTTGCGCCATCACGGCAGATAGGCGGCGGGCAAGGTGGGGGGGGGATCGACCGCGGACGGGTCGGCGGCTATCATCAAGGTCACCGCAGAATTTTTTGGAAATGAGACCGATGTACGAGAATGTCGAAACGACCATCCAGGAGCTTGAGGCGCGGATCTTAACCATCCGCGACTCTCTTTAACTACGCTCCTAAAGCTCAAAAACTTGCCGAACTTGAACAGCAGATGAACGCGCCGGAGTTCTGGGACGATCAGGATCGTGCCCAGAAGGTGATCGCTGAGCTCAAGCTCACCAAGGCCACCGTCGAGCCCCTCCAGAACGCCACCAGCGAACTGGAAGACGTGCAGGTCCTCCACGAATTGGCGGAGGACGAAGGCGACGCCGACGCACGTCAAGAGGTTCAGCTTAAGCTCGGTCACATCGAGCAAAGCCTTGATCGGCTCGAGACGCAGGCGCTGCTTTCGGGCAAGAACGATCACCGCAACGCCTACGTTTCCATCTTCGCCGGCGACGGCGGCACCGAGGCCAACGACTGGGCCGAGATGCTGCTGCGCATGTACCTGTACTACTTTGAGAATCAGGGTTGGAAGGTCGACGAACTCGACAAGCACCTTGGCGAAGAAGCAGGCATCACCGACGTCACGCTTCACGTGAAGGGCCCGTATGCGTTCGGGCTGATGGCGTGCGAACGCGGCACGCATCGCCTGGCGCGCGTCTCGCCGTTCAACGCCCAGGGCAAACGGCAGACCAGCTTCGCCACCGTCGATGTCACCCCGGAACTCGAGGTAACGGACGTCGATATCGACGAGAAGGATTGCGATATCGAGTTCTTCGCCCGGTCCTCAGGGCCCGGCGGGCAGAACGTTAACAAGGTTGCCACCGCCTGCCGCATCCATCACAAGCCGACGGGGCTGTCCGTGGTTTGCTCCAATGAAAAATCGCAGGTGCAGAACAAGAAGATCGCCCTGTCGATTCTCCAGGCCAAGATCGAGCAGATGGAGGAGGAGAAGCGGGCGGCTGAGCGTCAGGCTGAGCAGGGGTCGCTCGCGATGGGCTGGGGCACGCAAATCCGTAGCTACGTCTTTTACGACAACCGCGTGAAAGACACCCGCACCGGTTACGAAGTCGGCAACCCCCAGAAGGTGCTCGACGGCGATCTGCAGGGGTTCATTGATGCCGAGTTGCGCCGCCGCCAACAGCAGCGCGAAGCGTCGACGGCGTAAGACCGGCGACGCGTAGCGTCGCGGCTATTCAGCTATGCCGGTTTATCTCTTTACCTATCACGGGTACGGGACGTGGCTGCCCGATCGGCAGCCCGGGTTCGTGCATTATCGTCAGGGATTGCAGGCGCGTAGCAAAGATATGGCGGGCGCCTATCGGCAGCAGCAGACTTCGAGCAAGGCAGTGTTCGATGGTGCGGCGCAGCAGGTGATTGTTCGCACAGTTCGCGAGGCCGCCTTGCATCTCGAGGCGACACTTCATGCCGTCTCGGCCGATACGACGCACGTGCATCTGCTCATCAGCTGGAAACACGGCCGTGGCTGGCGTGCGATGCGGACTAGCGTAAAATCGGCGCTGACGCGAGCGCTCAACGCTCAGATCGCAACGCGCGCCTGGTTCAGCAAAGGGGCCTCACGTAAGCGCATTCGTGATCGTTCGCACTTCGACTACCTCATGCACAGATACCTGCCGCGTCACAAAGGCAAGCGATGGTTTCGCCCGAGCGTTCAATAGCCGCGACGCTACGCGTCGCCGGTCCCCTCCAGCACAAGCGACGTCGTCTGGGCGGGTAGCGTCACGACTTGCCCGCGATCAAGTTGCAGCAGCAAACCCTGCGTGGGATCGAGGTCAATCACCCGGCCGGTGAGTTGGCGGCCGTCCGCTTCGACTGTCACCCGCTGCTGCAGCAGGGCTGCCCGTTCGCGCCACGCCTGGTACAGATCGTCGCTGGGCCTTGTGTACAGGGCTGCTTGAAGTTGTTCGAGCACGCGTTCCATCAGCAGCAGTCGATCCACCGCCTGGCCCTGCTCAGCAAGCGATGTCGCGGGGCTGCGAAGCGTCACCTGCCGACCTGTCCTCGGCGCTCCGTGCACATTGATGCCGATGCCGATCAGCGCCAGCTTCCCCACCGTTTCAACGATGATGCCCGCCATCTTCGCCCCGTTCATCAGCACATCGTTGGGCCATCGCACCTGCGTGCCGATGCCGGTGGCCGCTTCGATGCCCTCCGCCACGCCGCAGCATGCCGCCAGCATCAGGCGGTCGACCGTGGCCTGCCCGTGCCCGACGATGGCGGTCATCAGCAGCGCGGCACCGGGTGCGGTGATCCAGGGGCGGCCGAGTCTGCCGCGGCCGGCGGATTGGTGATCGCTTACCAGCACATGGCCGTCGTGCCCGTTGCCGCCGGGCTTGAGCATCTTGCGGGCGAGTTCCTGGGTGCTCGTGGTTTCGCGGTAGACCGAGACCTTTCGGCCGATGAGGCCCGGGCGGCGGCCTTCGATGTAGGTCGACCAGCACGTGAGTGAACTTTCCAGCAGTTGCACGCCGTGCTGCGGATGCCGAGCCAGGCGACAGCCTTTTCCCTCGAGCCGTTCGAGTAACACGGCTGCCTCAACAGGCGCACAGCCGAGTGCTCGACCGACCGCTTCAAGCGGCAACGGCTCGCGCGAGGCCAGCAGCAACGCCAGCAATTGCGTCTCGTTTTGCGTGGCTCCCATGCAAACTCCAGCCCCATTGTAGGACCATCGCGGAGCCTGTGGGATGCGCCGGCATGCGGAAGATTGTCCCGCTTCACGAGCAAATGGTGCCACTGGTGGCTCGCCCACCAGTGCCGTCGTCCTTGCGCGTCAGACACACTGGTGGACAAGCCACCAGTGGCACGCACCGGAGAGCGCCGATTCGGATGTTTCAAACGAGCGGCGGGTTTTACAGGCCGAGGACGTTACGGTCCATCTGCTCGGAGATCTGCTTGAGTCGGTCGCGGTTGCCGCCGCCGACTTCCGCAGCCGCCCAGCCGGTGAAGCCGATCTCGTCGAGGGCTTTGCGGACCTCGGGCCAGGGCACGTCGCCGTTACCGATGTCTTTCCAGCCGCCGTCGGTCGACCAGTCTTTGATGTCAAGCTTCACGATGCGCTGGCTGCCGAGCGCGCGAATCCACTCCGGCTGATTGCCGTAGCGCTGATGGTTGCCGATGTCGAAGTGCATCGCCACCCATGGGCTGTTGATTGCGTCGATGTACTTGACGAACATGTCGGCGCTCTGGTCGGTCGCACCGTCGTGGGTGTAATTGAAGCTATTCCAGACGTTTTCGATGCCGATGTAGACGCCGAGGTACGCAGCGGTCGGCAGGGCACGGTGGATGTACTCGATCGAACGTTCCCAGACCTGTTCCTGGTTTTCCGTCTCGGGGTCGGTTACCTGCCCGGGCACCAGCAGCATCGAATGCCCGCCGATCGCCCGCGTCTCGTGCAGCGCTTTGATCATGGCCTCGTAGCTTCGCTCGCGCACCTCGGGGTCCGGATCGGACAGCCGGGTGTGCCAGTGAACGTTGTTGACCGTGCCTTCGATCATCAGCCCCGTGCGGTCACGCGCGTCGATGGCCTCGGCGATGTTCACGCCGGGGCTGTCGAATTCCACGCCGTCGAACCCGATCTCGCGAAGCATCTCGAACTTCTCAACCAGGCTGAGGTTGGGTTCGTTGACCATGCCCAGCTTCAAGGACTTGAAGATGCGGCGGTCGCTGGGGATCTCCATCGGGCGCGGCGCCGAGGCCGAGGCTGCCTTGGCGGAGGATTCACCGGCGAGCATGGCGGGGACGCCGACTGCGGCGGCTGCGGCACCGTGAAGCATGGCACGACGAGAGGGTTGGGGCTTAGGCATTGCGAACTCCGCTTTTTAAGTTTTGTCATAAGCGACGCTGATGATTATCATGTTTCTAACGCCGGAAGCAAGCCTCGCATTGCCCCGCCGCACCCGCCCCCGCACCCGCACACGCGCGATTTTGCAAAACCGCATTGGAGAGCTACCCATGACCGACCATCAGCCGTCCCGCCGAAGCTTCATTGGGCACTCGGCACTCGCCGCGGCCTCCGCCGCCACCCTCAGTGCCGCCACGCGCAGCTATGCCGCCGCCGGCGACGACACCCTCCGCGTCGGCCTCATCGGTTGCGGCGGCCGGGGCTCGGGCGCTGCGGTCAACGCGCTCAATGCCGATTCGCGGACCAAGCTGGTCGCCGTGGGCGATGCCTTTGCCGACTCGGCGCAGAACTGCGTGAATCGTCTCAAGGCCCAAGGCGGCATCGGCGATCGCGTCGTCGTCGAACCCGACCACATTTTCAGCGGGCTCGAAGCCTACAAGCACGTCACCGATATGTGCGACGTCGTCCTGCTCTGCACGCCGCCGCACTTCAGGCCGATGCAGATCGAGTACGCCGTCGAAAAAGGCAAGCACATCTTCGCCGAGAAGCCCGTCGCGACGGACCCCGCCGGCATCCGCCGCGTCCTCGCCGCCTGCGAGAAAGCCAAGCAGAAGAGCCTCGCCGTCGTCTCCGGCCTCTGCTACCGCTACCACTACGCCAAGCGCGCCACCATCGATCGCATCCACGACGGCGCCATCGGCGACATCACCTCCCTGTCCACCTACTACCACACAGGCGGCCTCTGGCACCGCGGCCGGCAGGACGACTGGACCGAGATGGAATATCAGGTCCGCAACTGGCTGTACTTCACCTGGCTCAGCGGCGACTTCATCACCGAACAGCACGTCCACAGCCTCGATAAAACCGCATGGATCATGGGCGACACGCCTCCGCTTCGCGCCACCGCGATGGGCGGCCGCGCCGTCCGCACCGACCCGAAATACGGCAACGCCTACGATCAGTTCTACACCACGTTCGAATACGCCGACGGCATCCAGCTGCACAGCTCCTGCCGCCAGTGGGTCAACTGCGCCTCCCGCGTTACCGACCACGCCTACGGCACCAAGGGCGAAGCCAACATCATGGGCCACAGCATCAGCGGCGAAAACGAATGGCGCTGGCGCAATCCCGAAGGCCTCGTCGACGATATGTATCAGAACGAGCACAACGAACTGTTCGCTTCCATCCGCGCCAACGAGCCGATCAACAACGGCGAGTACATGTCCCATTCCTCCATGATGGCCATCATGGCACGCATGTCCGCCTATACCGGGCAGGTTGTCACCTGGGAGCAGGCGATGAACAGCAAGCTCGACCTCAGCCCGGAACGCTACGATTGGGACTCCGCACCGGACATCCAGCTGGCCGTCCCCGGCGTCACGCAGTTCGTCTAACTCCCCCGCACGCGAACACATCACAACGCTTAACGATCGGCGCGCCGCAAGGCGCGTCGATTTTTTTTGGCGCGCATGTAAAGGAGCCGGGCTGTCCCCAAGCCCGGTCTTCCCGCGAAATGCGAACGTTTCGATAGATCAACGAAAGCAACCGGGCTGTGGACAGCCCGGCTCTGTTGGCCGAGCGCTCACCCGATCTTCTCAGCGAGGAACGCTTCGACCTGGTCGAGCGCGATGCGCTGCTGGGAAGCGGTGTCACGATCGCGAACGGTGACGGTCTGGTTCTCAAGCGTTTCGCCGTCGATGGTGAAGCAGTAGGGGGTGCCGGCTTCGTCCATGCGGGCGTAGCGTTTGCCGATGGATTGCTTGACGTCCATCTCGCACGCCCAGCGGGTGCGCAGTTGGCGGTAGAGTTTGTCGGCCACCTCGGGCATGCCGTCTTTGTTAACCAGCGGGAAGATGCCCGCCTTGATCGGCGCCATGCGCGGGTCGAACTTCATGAACACCTTGCTGGGGCGGGATTCGTCGACGGTGTAGGCTTCGCAGAGCAGGGCAAGCGTGCCGCGATCCGCACCTGCGGAAGGCTCGATCACATGCGGGAAGTAGTGAGCGCTGCGCTGCTGATCGAAGTAGCGCATCTTGTCGCCGTAGCCGGAGTGCTCGGCGTGCTGGCGTAGGTCGAAGTTCGTGCGGTGGGCGACGCCTTCGAGTTCGCCGTAGCCGGGCGCGGTGAAGGGGAAGCGGTACTCGACGTCGCTCGTGCCGGCCCCATCCTTGGCGTAATGGGCAAGCTCATCGCGATCGTGTTCACGCAGGATCAGGTTCTCGCCGGCCAGGCCGATGGATTGCCACCACGCGAAGCGGGAATCGCGCCAGTACTTGTACCAGTCCAGCGTGGTCGGTTCGCCGGGTTCGCAGTTTTCGTCCGGGCGGATGAAGAACTCGATCTCCATCTGCTCAAACTCACGCGAGCGGAACGTGAAGTTGCGAGGCGTGACCTCATTACGGAAGGCTTTGCCCTGCTGAGCGATGCCGAAGGGAACCTTGACGCGACTGGTATCGACGACGTTCCAGAACTCGGTGAAGATGCCTTGTGCGGTTTCGGGACGGAGGTAAGCTTTCGCATTCTCATCACGAATCGCACCGATGGACGTGTCGAACATCAGGTTAAATTCACGGGGTTCAGTAAGTGTCCCAAGCTTCGTGGCGTCGGGACCTAGCACAAGCGCCTGCTCAGCGGGTAGCAGTTCGTCGTAACGACGGATTTCAGAGCCAAGGCTGACCATGCCACTACCGCTGCCCCGCACAAGCTTGCCGGCTCGCTTCGCCCAGTCACGTTCTGTGGACTTATCGTTAATCGAAAAAGAAACAAATCCCAAAGTCGGCGAGGGTGCGTTCGGTGTGGAAGGGTCTACCGATCCGGTAACTCTGACGCAGTTGAGATGGTCCGCGCGGTAACGATTCTTCGTCTCCCGGCAATCCACCATCGGATCGCTGAAACCCGCAAGGTGACCTGACGCTTCCCAGATGCGAGGGTGACCGATGATCGTCGTATCGACGGGGACGATGTGCAGTGGTTTGCCGTCGGGGCCGTCGGGTGGGCAGTCGATGATGTCGTGCCACCAGGCGTCTTTGAGGTTCTTTTTCAGGCGTGCGCCGAGGGGGCCGTAGTCCCAGAAGCCGTTGATGCCGCCGTAGATTTCGCTTGATTGCCAGATGAATCCGCGACGTCGGCAAAGGGCGACGATGTCGTCCATACTTTTGGTGGTGGTGCCCATGGGGATGCTTGCTTTCGTTTGCTCAGATCAACGGAGAAAAAGGGAGCGGCCATGTTACGCAAGCCGCTGCGGGCGAACAAGCCGGCGGGGGCGCTGATCGACGACGCACGTATCAGCAATAGCCGCGACGCTACGCGTCGCCGGGGGTTCGGGTGGCTGCGCGACCGGCGA
>JBBDRF010000067.1:57599-88601 GCA_040905565.1 Phycisphaeraceae bacterium
CGCCCCGCGGCTATTCACGTAGCTTCAGCGCCGGGCCTGGTCGTCCTCTTCTTCTTCCTCTTCGTACTCTTCGTATTCCTCGTCGTCGGAGGCCAGCGACTCAAGCTCGGCCTCCGGCTCCTCCTCATCTTCCTCGTAGGCTTCCTCTTCGGCGTCGGCGTCTTCTTCCTCGCCTTCGACCTCGTCGACCTCGCCCTCCGCAGCGGAGGCCAGCTCCGACTCGGCGGTGTCTTCGTCGATCAGCGATTCGTCGTCGTCCTCGTCGGCTTCACTTTCGTAGTCGCTTTCGTAGCTGCCGAGTGCTGGGTCTTCGCCTTCGATCTGGGCGGCAGCGGACTTCATCGCTTCCCAGTCTTCGATGGTGATATTCACCTCGCGCGCCTGCGAGCCCTTGTAGTCGCCGATGATGCCCGCGTTCGCGATCTGCTCGATCAAGCGTGATGCCCGCGAATAGCCCACCGCCAGCCGCCGCTGCAACAGCGAGACGCTGCCCCGCTTGGTCTCGATGACCACCTCGACAGCCTTCTCAAAGAGCGGATCGCGCTCGGCTGGATCGTCTTCTTCGCCGCCCGGCGCACGCAACTGCACCAGCTGCGGCTCGAACGATTGGCTCGCGATGTTCTTCAGGAACTTCACGCACTGACGCACTTCGAAATCGTCCACCAGCGTGCCCTGCGCCCGCACCAGCTTGCTCGTGCGCGGCGAGAGGAACAGCATGTCGCCTTGGCCCAGCAGCAGCTCCGCCCCCTTCTGATCGAGCACGATGCGGCTGTCCATCCCGCTGGCGACCTTGAAGGCCACGCGGCAGGGCATGTTCGATTTGATCAGCCCCGTCACCACGTTCGCCTGCGGCCGCTGCGTCGCGAGGATCAAATGAATGCCGACCGCTCGGGCCTTCTGGGCGATGCGAACGATGAAGCCTTCCACTTCCTTGTTCGTCATCATCAGGTCCGCCAGTTCGTCGATGATGAACACCAGCCGCGGCAGCTTCTTGGGAATCACCGCTTCTTCCTGCTCATCGTGAGGCTCGAAGCGTTCCTTGAGCTCTTCCCACGTCAGCCGGTTGTACCCCTCGACATCGCGGACGCCTGCCTCGGCCAGCAGTTCGTACCGCTCATCCATCTTCGTGACGGCCCATTCCAGGATGGCGGAGGCTTTGTTCATCTCCGTCACGACCGGGCACATCAGGTGCGGAATATCGCGGAACTGCGCCATTTCGACCATCTTCGGGTCAACCAGGACGAGCTTGAGTTCGTCTGGCCGGCGGGCGAACAGGAAGCTCATGATGATCGAGTTGATGCAGATGCTCTTGCCCGAGCCGGTCGTGCCGGCGATCAGCATGTGAGGCATGGCGGCAAGGTCGGCGATCAGCGGGTTGCCGCTGGCGTCCTTGCCCAGGAACATGGGCATCGACATTTTGTCGAAGATATCCTGCCCCGCCAGGCCCATGAGTTCCTTTAGCCGCACCTTTTCCTTCTTAAGGTTCGGCACCTCGATGCCCACCGTGCTTTTGCCAGCCGTGTTGGGCACGATGCGGATGTTCTGGGCGCGGAGCTCACGTGCCACGTCCGATGAGATGGCGTTGATCTGCGACACCTTCGTGCCCGGCGCCAGCTTCACTTCATAAAGCGTGATGACGGGGCCGGCGTCGATGCCGACCACTTCCGCGTCGATCTTGTACGTCTGCAGGGCCCGTTCCAGAAGCTCCGCCTGCTCACGGACCACCGTCGCCATTTCGTCGGTGAAGCTGCTCTCAGGCTCAGCCAGCAGATCGGCACCGGGGAAGCGGTAGCCCGAGAGATCCTGCTGCGGGGCCACCGGCGGGGCGGCGGGCTTCTTCGCAGCGAAAGAGATCGGCAGCTTCTTGATCTTCTCCCGGATCGCATCGGCATCCATCGCCTGCTTCTTCGCCGGTTCAGGCTCGGCAGCGGGGGCAGCGGGAGCGGTAGGGGGGGTAGGGGGGGCTTCTTCGATCTCGTCGTCTTCGTCGTAGACTTCGAGTTCCGCGTCGGGATCTTCAGGCTCCTCCTCGCGGTGGCGCTGAGCGGGATCGAACGATTCGGTCGCGCCCAGGCCGCCTGCGGAGGCGTCGATGTGATCCTCGTCGTCTTCTTCCTCAGCGGCAGCGGCTTTTCGTCGGGCGGCTGCGCCCCGCTGGTTGGGGCTGAAGCTCGGCACCTGCTGGGCAGCGGAACGATTGAAGAGGCTCGGCAGGCTCAACGCCGGCATCGACGGGCGGGGCCAGTTGATGGCGGCGATTCGGCTTACCAGCGCCATCAGCGCCCGCGGCAGGGCCAGCATCAGCCGGTCGGCTGCGAGCGTCGCGCCCACGCCGAACGTCATGGCGAGGATCAGCGTCGTCCCCACGGTGTTGAACCGTTCGGTCAGTTCGCCGACTGCGTAGATCGCCAGGAGCCCGCCCGCGCCTTCAGGCATCGAGCTGAGGCCGGTGACATGCAGGGCCAGAAAGCTGCTGGTGGTGACGGCGACAATCGCCACGCCGATGCCGCGCAGGCCGATCTGGCGAATCTCACTGCCCGTGACGGTGGTAAAGAGGTATCCGCCGATCGCCAGCAGCAGCACCCACGCCCCCGCCCCGAACATGAGGTAGACCCGGTAAGCGACGGCGGCCCCGACCTGTCCGCACCAGTTGGCGGGCGGATCGTTCGCCGGGGCGGCGACGTGGCTGGGGTAATCCATCGGGCTGTAGCTGACCAGCGACACGATAAGCAGAAGCCACGAGCCGGCCAGCACCATCCAGCCGATGCGTTTAAAAATCGTTGTCGCCGACAGTGGCGACCCTTCGTCTTTTTGCTGCTTTCGCCTGCTCATTCGCGCGCACGCCTCCTTGCCCCATATCATCGGCGGTTCCGTACGCCGAGGGCCAAACATACGCTGTTCGGTGTCTCAGGCCAAGTTTCGACGCATCTGAGAAAACTTTGCGATTCCACTTGGGTCCGCGTCGATTATATGCGACCTTTCCAATGTTCAGCGAACGCCGCCCCACAACAGAATAAAACGGACACCACCCGCGTCTGCAACCTCGATCGGTATCCACCGGTCGGGGTTGCTTTTTTTATGCGCCCGACACCCACGCCGCCAATAGCCGCGACGACGGGCGTCGCCGGTCCCAACGATGCGTAGCGTCGCGGCTTTTGGGCGGCCGATCTTAAAAAATTGTGCCCTGCGTACAGCATTCGCGTTGAATCTTCTGCACGGCTGCGACTATACTGCGCCCGATTTCGCATCTACAATCTCTCCCCCCGGGCCGATACTCCAGGAGCCAGAGCGCGATGGTCGCTGACCCGAAAGTGGATACTGTCCACGTTAATTCCGCTACAGTCCGATTCGCCGGCGACTCCGGCGACGGGATGCAACTCACCGGCATGCGGTTCACCGATACCGCGGCGATGATCGGCAACGATATCGCCACGCTGCCCGATTTCCCCGCTGAAATCCGTGCCCCAGCCGGCACCGTGGCGGGCGTCTCCGGGTTCCAGGTGAACTTCGCCGACAACGAAATCTACACGCCCGGCGACAAGGTCGATGCCCTCATCGCCATGAACCCCGCCGCCTTCAAAGCCAACATCAAAGATGTCCGCGCCGGCGGGATCGTCGTCGTCAACGAGGACGAGTTCAACAAGGTGAACCTCAAGAAAGCGGGCTACGGCACCGAAAACCCGCTCGACGACGAAACCTTCAACGCCCGCTACAAACTCTACAAAGTGCCCCTCACCCGGCTAAACAAAGAAGAGCTCGCCACCACCGGCATGGGCACCAAGGACATCGACCGCTGCAAGAACATGTTCGCGCTCGGCGTGGTCTACTACCTCTACGACCGCCCGCTCGATGTCACCATCCGCTATCTCGAAGACTACTTCGGCAACAAGAAGAAACTCCCCGAAGTCGCAGAAGCCAACGTCCGCGCCCTCAAAGCGGGCTACAACTTCGGCGATACCGCGGAACTCTTCCCCGTCCGGTTCCACATCGCCAAGGCAGCCATCGACGACGGCACCTACCGCCGCATCACCGGCAACGAAGCGATGGCCACCGGCCTCGTCGCGGCCTCGACCCTTGCCGCGAAGGATCTGATCTACTGCTCGTATCCCATCACGCCCGCCAGCGACATCCTGCACTATCTCGCAGCGATGAAGAACTTCGGCGTGAAGACCTTCCAGGCTGAGGACGAGATCGCGGCCGTCTGTGCCGCCATCGGCGTCGGCTACAGCGGCCAGCTCGGCGTCACCGGCACCAGCGGGCCCGGGCTCGCGCTCAAGAGCGAAGCCATCGGCCTCGCCGTCGTCACCGAACTGCCGTTGGTCGTCGTGGATGTTCAGCGCGGCGGCCCCAGCACCGGGCTGCCGACCAAGACCGAGCAATCCGATCTGCTCCAGGCGATGTTCGGCCGCAACGGCGATTGCCCCGTCATCGTCTTCGCCCCGCAGTCGCCTTCCGATTGCTTCGACATCGCCCTCGAAGCCGTCCGCGCCACCTTTGAGATCATGACCCCCGTCATCATTCTTTCCGACGGTTACGTGGCCAACGGCGCCGAGCCTTGGAAGATTCCCGACGTCGATTCGCTTGAGAAGATTCCCGTCAAGCACGCCCAGCAAGGTGAAAACGGCGACACGTTCCTGCCCTACGCCCGCAATGAAAATCTCGCCCGCCCCTGGGCCGTGCCCGGCACGCCGGGTCTGCAGCATCGCGTCGGCGGCATCGAGAAAGAGAACGGCACGGGCAACGTCAATTACGCCCCGGAAAATCATCAGCTGATGACCAACATCCGCCGGGCGAAAATCGAACGCCTTGCCGATCGCCTTCCACCGCTTAAGGTGCTCGGCGAAGAAACAGGCGACGTCCTCGTCCTCGGCTGGGGCGGCACCTACGGCGCCATCGCCACCGCCGTCGCCAACTGTCAGGCACGCGGCGAGAAGGTCTCCTCCGCGCACCTGCGCTACCTCAACCCGTTCCCGAAGAACCTGAAGCAGGTGCTGGGCAACTTCAAGAAAGTGCTCATCCCCGAACTCAACAACGGGCAACTGCGGATGCTCATCCGCGACCGCTTCCTCGTCGACGCGCGAGGCCTGAACAAAGTGCAGGGCCAACCGTTCCTCATCGAGGAAATCGAAGAAGCGATCGACCTGATGCTCACCGATACCTGGGGCGACCGCATCTTCTATCAGCCGCACGAACACCACGTGAAGCTGGAGGATCAGGACTTGGAAAACCGCGCCGTCGGCTCCGCCCATTGACCGACGCCGATCTGCATGCAACGATGAAACCGCCGGTCACCGATCGACCGGTTAGAAAATGAGGACTGGTAGACGATGGCAAGCAGCGATGTAGGCCTGACCGTGTTGAAACCGAAGGACTTCGCCTCCGATCAGGAAGTGCGCTGGTGCCCGGGGTGCGGCGATTATGCGATCCTCACGCAGGTCCGCAAGCTTTTGGCGAAGATGCAGGCCCGCAAGGAGCGCACTGTCTTCGTCGCAGGCATCGGCTGCTCCAGCCGTTTCCCCTACTACCTCGACACGTACGGCCTGCACTCCATCCACGGCCGGGCACCCGGCTTCGCGACCGGCGTGAAGATGACCAATCCCGATCTGGACGTCTGGATGATCACAGGCGACGGCGACGCGCTCAGCATCGGCGGCAACCACCTGCTGCACATCCTTCGTCGCAACGTGAACGTCAACATCCTCCTGTTCAACAACCGCATCTACGGCCTGACCAAGGGCCAGTATTCGCCCACCAGCGAAGTGAGCAAGAAGACCAAATCCAGCCCAATGGGTTCGCTTGATGCCCCGCTTCACCCGATCAGCGTCGCCGTCGCCGCCGAGGCCAGCTTCGTCGCCCGGTCGATCGATATCGACAAGGGCCTGGGCGATGTGCTCGAACGGGCTGCGAAACATCAGGGCACGTCGTTCGTCGAGATCTATCAGGATTGCAACGTCTTCAACCACAAAGCCTTCGCCTACGCCACCGACAAGGACGCCAAGGAAGACAACATTCTTCGCCTTGAGCATGGCAAGCCGATGATCTTCGGCAACGAAGCGGACAAGGGCATCCGCCTCGCCGGCGACGGCAAGCCCGAGGTCGTCACGCTCGGCAACGGCATCCAGGAAGACGACCTGCTCTTCCACGACGAGGCCGACGCCAGCCTCGCGTTCATGCTCAGCCGCATGAGCCATCCCGATTTCCCCGAGCCGATGGGCGTGTTCCGTGCTGTCGATGTGCCCTGCTACGACCAGATGGTTCAGCAGCAGGTCGCCGACGCCATTGCCGCCAAGGGCCCGGGCGATCTCCGCAAGCTTCTGCACGCAGGCGACACGTGGGACGTGAAAAACCCCCACGAAGGCGTCCAGACCGAAGCGCTGCACCGCTGACCAAAGCGACGATGGCAACGCTTTGCGAGCGGGAAGCGTTAGCGACCGTCCGTCGCGCGCGATGGCACGCTGCGCGCTGCGGGTCGGTCACGGACGCTTCTGTTTTGCGCCTACGCCACAACGTTTGAATGGATGCTTGCGGTGCGAACGATTCCCATCGTTCTGCGGGACGGTCGCTTACGCTTCCCGCTCGCAAAGGCGAACGTAGCCGCCCGGCTTCACACCGACATCGCGCGACGCTGGCGACGGCGGAGTGCGACCCCCACGCCCAGCACGCTCAGCAGCGCCATCGTTCCCGGTTCCGGAACCGCCACAACGTCGTACGTGGTTCCCGAAGCGCTGGTGATGACGTCGTTGGAGACGAGGTTGCCGTTCTCATCGCGGAGGTCGATACCGACCAGTTCCAGCGTGCTGCCGAAGTTTGCACTGCCTGAGAGCGTATTGCCCTCGGACACGCCCTCCATCGTGAAGCTGACGCCGCTGGTCAGCGTGATGCTGAACTCCTGGGGGGACAGCCCGTGGATGAACGCGTTGGAGACGAGGATTTGGTCGTGGTTTCCGGGGGAGAAAAACGTGATCAGCTGTTCCTCACCCGCATGGTTAATCCTGACGATACCGTAACCGTCGTTGCTCTGGACGTTCCCTGTGAGCCTGAGAATATAGCGTGAGGTGTAGTTCGTTGCCGTGCCGCCGTAACTGAGGGTTTCGGTAAACCCGCCTCTTGACTGAACGGTGTAATGCGTGGGCACGCCTTCCTCGGGGTCGCCATTGTCGAAGACATAGTTTTCGTCAAAGAAGCTGTTGGTGAGCGTCGCCGACGTGCTTGCGCGCACGGTTTTGAACGCGGCCGACGCGAACCCCTGCGCGGAGAAGGTCATCTCCCCATCCCCGCCTGCCTCGCTGAGATCGTAAACGATATCTTCATTGAGACTGACCGGCCCACCGGTGGTGGAAGACTCGTCGAACCTCGAAAAGCCGACCGCCGGCCCCCCTTCAACGGTGAACACTTCCGCGAACGTCGAGAAAGCCGCCTGCGTGCTCGAAGCGACGGACACAAGGAGACCGGCAGCGAGTACGCACTGGAGCAAAGATCGTGATGTCATGATTTCCCACCGAACTTGAAGTTGACTAACCTGTTATACGGACACCCCATTAATATCCACCATAAAGCTCACCCAGTCAAGAAAATTATCACGCTGATTTACGTCCGCCACCGCCAGCCCGCACCGACCAAGAGCCGGCTTGTCCCCAAGCCGGTCACGCCGCGCGATCTGGCGATTGCCCGCAAACAGGCCGCGCGGCAGCGCCTACAATCTGCCACTGCCTTGAATTTGCGCCGTGATTCTGTCACGATGGTACGCACTGGGACGATTTTTGACTGATTCACAAAGAGGGATTCCGTATGACGACCACGCTACGTTCGATGCAGATGATGTTGCTTGCTGTTCTCACGCTTGGGCTCGCCGCTTGCGGTGAGGTATCCAACGAGGCCCAGGCCGAAAATCACGAGCATCACGCCCACGGCCCGATCATCGAAGCCGAGACGCTTGTCGCCGTCATGCGACCGACTGCAGGCAACGACACCGAAGGCACCGTCGTCTTCACCCGCGTCAACGGCGAAGTCCGCGCCACCGCCCACATCAGCGGCCTCACCCCCGATCAGCAGCACGCCATCCACATCCACCAGTTCGGCGACGAACGCTCCGACGATGGCACCTCCGCAGGTGGCCACTACAACCCCGAAGGTCACGAGCACGGCCTGCCCGACCAGGAAAAGCGCCACGCCGGCGACCTCGGCAACCTTGAGGCCGACGACGAAGGCAACGCGACTTTCGAGATCGTCGTCAACAACGTCACCCTCGCCAGCGAGATGAACCCGATCCTCGGCCGCGGCGTCATCATCCACGCCGGCACCGACGACGGCTCTCAGCCCACCGGCGCCGCGGGCAGCCGCATCGCCAGCGGCGTCATCGGCGTGGCCAACCCCGACGTCGAATAAAGTACGTCACGCAGAACACAACCCCGAAGCCCACGGCGTATCGCCGTGGGTTTTTTCATGGCTTTTCCGCTATCCTCCCCCCATGCGTATCCTCGGCATCGATCCCGGCACGCGAATCACCGGCTACGGCTGCGTCGAGATCACTCCCAACACCATCGAGCCCCGACTCATCGAAGCAGGCGTCCTCCGCTTCGTCGCCACCCGCACGATGGAACAGCGGCTGGTCGAACTCTACGACGGCATCGCCGGCCTCATCGCCGAACTCACCCCCGCCCATATCGCCATCGAAAAACTTTTCGCCCATTACAAGCATCCCCGCACCGCCATCATGATGGGCCACGCGCGCGGCGTCATCCTGCTCGCCGCCCAGCAGGCGCAGCTGACGATCGAACATCTGCCCGCCACCGAGGTCAAGAAATCCGTTACCGGCAACGGGCACGCCACCAAACTGCAGATTCAGCACGCCGTCGCGAGCCAGTGCCGTCTTGCCGAGCCTCCCGAGCCGCCCGACGTCGCCGACGCCATCGCCATCGCCCTGACTGCCGCCCGCCGTCACGCCTTCGCCCGCCTCGCGCGGCGCTGATTGATTTCTGGCTCACCGCCTCAACGGCACCGAAAGCGTCACGCGTGTCCCCTGATCCAGCCCGCTCTCGACGTGCAGTTGACCGCCGATGCCGAGCAGACGCTGGCGGATCGCGAAGAGTCCGAATCCGCCCTCGACCAGATGCGTCTCCGTTCGTGCCGCCACGTTGTACCCTCGGCCGTTATCCGCCACCACCACGCGTATCCCGCCGTCTTCCAGCATCGTCGAACTCACCCGCGCTTCTTCGACGCATGCATGCTTCACCACGTTGAACAGCAGCTCGCGCACCGACTGATACAGCAGCACCGCCGCGGCCTCGTCGGATGGGTTCGCCTCCGCACAGGTGTCCAGCTTCACCGTCAGGTCGAACTTCTCCTGCATCCAACTCGCAAGCCATTTCACCCCTGCGTCGAAGCCGAGATCGTGAAGCACTGGCGGACTCAGCTCCGCCGTCAACGACCGTGTCGCATGGATCGCGTCGTCGAGCAGGCATCGCACTTGCTCAAGCCCTCTTTCGTGCGATTCATGGGTCACGCCCGTCCGGACTGCTTCAAGCTGCCACCGGGCCGCTGCCAGCGTCTGCTGCAGATCGTCGTGAAGCAGCTGCGCCACGCGCTGCCGCTCCCGCTCCTCTGCATGGATTAACTCCGACGCCAGCGCCTGAAGCTGATCGCCTCGCAGCTGGCTTTCGGCCGTCCGCTGCGCCACCTGCTGTTTAAGGGAGCGGTTCTCCTTGCGGATCGCCGTCACGTCGATCAGCACGTTCACCCCGCCAAGCAGCGTGCCCTGCTCATCGCGCACCAGCTGCGGGCGCGGCTGCACGAACGCTCTGCTGCCGTCCGGCCGTTCGACGATAATCTCTTCGCCCACCACCGCCCGATTCTCACGCAACGCCACCGCCATCGGGCACGCATCGTGCGCCAACGGCGTATCATCCCGCTGAAACATCCGGTACGCTCCGCACCACTGCTCTTCCCCGACGGTCGGCTCCCGCCCCCAGAGCTCAGCAGCGCAGCGATTGAAGAACGTCACAAAGCCATGCGGATCGCAGGTATACACCGGCGCTGGTAGTGCCACCATCAGATCCCGAATGCTACCCAGAACGTCAGATTGAGCCATAATCGCTCCCCGGTTCCACGCTTTATTTCTCTGACTCTTCCGATGCGTGCCCGGGTGCGATCACCGATCAAACCCGACGCACACCCCGTTCACTTCTGACCGTCCCCCACAATCTCGAATCGCGCCCCCGTGGCCCGAAGCTGATCCAACTGCCGACGCCCCATCGTCAGCCGAAGCTTGACCGAGTCGGTATCGTATATCCGATCGTGCACGGTGGCACGATTTTCCAGAAAATTTAAAGCCTTGCCGTCGGACATGGGTATACGCAGCGTCAGCTCAACGTCGCCGCCGCGCTGGTGCTGCCGCACCGCTTCGACCACGCGGTCAAGGCCCGTCCCCTGTGCTGCAGAAATCGGCAACGCCGTCGGATGCTCCTGCTGCCACAGCAAGAGTTCCGCGTTGTCCTCCAGCAGATCCACCTTGTTCAGCAGCAGCAGCCGAGGCGGTTTGTCCGCCCCGATCTCCTTGAGCACATGCTCGACGGTCTTCAGGTGCTCGCCCACCTGCGGGTCCGCAGCGTCGAGCACGATCAGCAGCAGGTCCGAGTAGATCGATTCCTCAAGCGTCGCCTTGAACGAAGCAACAAGATGGTGAGGCAGGTTCCGCACGAAGCCCACCGTGTCTGAAAGCATCACCTCATCGCCGCCGCCCAGATCCCACCGCCGGGTGCGCGTATCGAGTGTCGCGAACAGCTTGTCGTCGGCATAGACCCCCGCCCCCGTCAGTGTGTTAAACAGCGTCGACTTGCCCGCGTTGGTGTAGCCGACGAGCCCGACGGTGTAAAAATCGGTATTGCGCTGATCCACCTCTCGGCGTTTGCGGCCCTGAATCCGGTCGATCTCACGCTTGAGTTCGGCCTTGCGCCGCTGGACGATCCGCCTGTCGATTTCGATCTGCTGCTCGCCCGGTCCGCGGGTGCCGATGCCTGCCGGCGCGCCGCCTGCGATGCGCTCAAGGTGCGTCCACATCCCCGCCAGCCTCGGGTACGTATACTCCAGCTGCGCCAGTTCCACCTGAAGCTTTGCTTCATGCGTGCGGGCACGGTTCGCGAAGATGTCGAGAATCAGTTCCGAGCGGTCAATCACCTTCACCGCCACCACCTCTTCGATGTTACGGATCTGTGAAGGCGAAAGATCGTTCTCGAAGATCACCACCTGGGCCTCGCGAGCCTTCACCAGCGCCGCAAGCTCCTCGATTTTTCCCTTGCCCATCAGCGTCGCCGCCACCGGGGTATCGCGCGTTTGCGTCAGTTCATCGACCACCACCGCCCCGGCGGTATCGGCCAACGCTTTCAATTCATCCAGCGGGTCAGTCGGCATATACGGCTGCGTGCGGTCCGCCTGCGTCGGCGGGGCCGGGCGGTTGAGCCACTGAGGCAGCAGGGCCGCGAGAACGGCCTTCTCGCGGTTCACGGAGATCTCGTTACGGTTGGCTTCACCCAAGGGCGTTCGTCTCGGTACAATGGTGTATCATCGAATCTTCAAACCTCGAACGGTATGGTAGCACGGCTTAGCCGATGGCGCACCGTCCGAGCGTGAACTGGGAGCCCACCATGAATCGTCGTCTTCAGGTTAACGTCGTCATCCTCGCCTTGCTCGTCGGCATCGTCGGCGGTCGCATGGCTGATAACATCCTCCGCGCCGATGCCTACAGCTATTTCGATACCCTCGTCGATGTCCGCAGCGAACTCGTTCGCCACTACGTCGAAGAGCCCGAAGAAGACGAAATGCTCAAAGGCGCCATCAAAGGCATGGTCGAAGCGCTCAACGATCCGTTCACCGACTACCTCGCCCCGGAAGATCTTGAACAGTTCGACCGCCAGACCCGCGCCACCTTCAGCGGCATCGGCGCGGAAATCAGCGCTCAGGACGGGCAGATCATGATCGTCAGCCCCCTCGAAGATTCCCCCGCATTCGAAGCAGGCATCATGGCCGGCGACATCATCCTCGAGATCAACGGCGAATCCACCGAGGGCCTCAGCACGCAGGACGCGGTCCAGAAAATCACCGGCCCGCGCGGCACCGAAGTCACCCTCAAAGTCCGCCACCCCGACGGCGAAGAAGCCGAAATCACCATCGTCCGCCAGCAGATCGACGTGCAGACCGTCAGAGGCTTCCGCCGCGATGCCGAGAACCACTGGAACTACCTGCTCGATCCCGAAGCAGGCGTCGGCTACGTCCGCGTTTCGCAGTTCGCTTCGCCCACTACTGACGCCCTCAAAGAAGCGGTCAAGCAGGCGCAGGATCAGGGCATGAAGGGCCTCATCCTCGACCTCCGCTTCAACCCCGGCGGCCTGCTCGATCAGGCCGTCGCCATGTCCGACATGTTCCTCTCCGAGGGGACCATCCTTTCAACACGCGGCCGCAACTCCCCGCACCGCGCCTGGGAAGCCGAGCCCGGCAACGGTCTCACCGACTTCCCCATGATCATCCTCGTCAACGAATTCAGCGCCAGCGCCAGCGAAATCGTCGCCGGCGCCCTCCGCGACAACAACCGCGCCACCGTGCTCGGCACCCGATCGTTCGGCAAGGGCTCGGTGCAGCAGGTGATGAAGCTTGAATCCGGGGCCGGGGCACTCAAGGTCACCACCGCCTACTACTACCTGCCCTCCGGCCGCAACCTGCATCGCCGCGAGGGCGCGACCGAGTGGGGCGTCGATCCGAACGACGGGTTCTACGTGCCGATGAGCAACGACCAGATCCGCAAGATGACCGAGCTTCGCCGTGACAGCGATATCATTCGCAACCGCGACGGCGAAGAAGCCGAACGCATCACGCCGGACCTCATCGAGGACGAGCTGAGCGATCCCCAGCTCGCCGCCGCCCTGCAAGCCATGCTCGGCAAGTTCGAGACCGGCGAATTTCCCCGCGTCGGCGAATCCGAAGCTACCCTCACCGCCCACGTCAATGAGCGTTCGACCATGGAACGCCGCCGGGAAGTGCTCAGCGAATCGCTCGAGCAAGTCGACGAAAGCCTGCGCCAACTCGACGAATCCATCGCCGAGATCAACGGCGACAACGGCGACAACGACGCCGAAGCCGAAGTCGAACCCGAAGAGGAAGTCGAAACCGAAGCCGAACCGGCAACCCCGTAGGGTGGGCACCGCCCACCAAAAAGCGGAGTCCCGTAGGGTGGGTAGAGCGCAGCGAAACCCACCACCACGCAATGACAAATAACCAACGCCCACTGCCTAATCACCAATGACCTCCTCTCTCATCCTCGGCATCGAATCCAGCTGTGACGAAACCGCCGCCGCCGTTGTGCGTGGCGAGCATCAGGTGCTCAGCAACGTCGTCGCCTCGCAGCATGAACTGCACGCCAAGTTCGGAGGCGTCGTCCCCGAAATCGCCAGCCGTGCCCACATCGAACGCATCCTCCCCGTCATCGAAGACGCCCTTGCCCAGGCGAACGTCACCCTGACCGAGCTTGACGCCATCGCCGTCGGCAACCGCCCGGGCCTCATCGGCTCGCTGCTCGTCGGCGTCGCCGCGGCCAAAACCCTCGCCTGGGCCGCCCGCAAGCCGCTCGTCGGCGTCGATCATGTCCGCGCTCACCTCGTCGCCGCAGCCCTTGAAGATGAGCCGATCGCCTACCCCGCCGTCGGCCTCGTCGTCAGCGGCGGGCACACCTCGCTGTATCACCTTAATGGTCCGACGCAGCTGCACGTCATCGGCCGCACCATCGACGACGCCGTCGGCGAAGCCTACGACAAGGTCGCTGCCATCCTTCAGCTCGGCTTCCCAGGCGGGCCCGCCGTCGACCGTCTCGCCAAGCAGGGCGACCCCGCAGCCGTGAAACTCCCACGCACGCTGCTGGCAAAAGACAGCCTCGATTTTTCATTCAGCGGCCTCAAGACCGCCGTCCTCTACCACGTCCGAGGCATGCCCACCGGCCGGGGCCGAGCCGCCCAGTTCGAGCGCGACGCTTCTGAGCTGACCGATCAGCAGAAGGCCGACGTCGCTGCCGGTTTTCAGGCCGCCGTCACCGATGTGCTCATCAAGAAACTCGGCCGAGCGGTGGGGCGGTTGCGTGAGCAGGGCACGGCGGTGCATTCGCTGGTCGTCGGCGGCGGCGTCAGCGCCAACTCCGCCCTCCGCGCCCGCACGCAGACCTTCGCTGACGAACACGCCCTCGCCCTACGCCTGCCGAAGATGAAGTACTGCCTTGATAATGCCGCCATGATCGCCGCCCTCGCCGTGCACGATCTCCAAGCCGGCAACACCGCCGACCTCTCCCTCGAAGCCGTCGCCACGACGGGCTCCTAAGCGACGCTCCCCCCAAAGAGCCGGGCTGTCCCCAGCCCGGTCGGTTGTATGCGCGATAACCGGGCTGGTGACGGCCCAGCTCTATTGTCACATAAAACATCCTTGCCCCAAGGGACGGTCCCGGAATAAACTATAAACATCATCACGATCCATTCCCGTTAGCGAGGTAACAAGATGCAAGATCGCACCGCCGTGTCCACCGCGTTCCGCATGAAGCGTCGGCATTTCATCAAGGCCGCCGCAGCCGGTTCCGTCCTTGCGGGGCTGCCTGCGGTGAGTCTGGCGCGTAGCGTCTCCGCCAACGAGAAAGTGAACCTCGCCTGCATCGGCATCGGCAACCAGGGCGGCGGCATCGCCCGGACGATCGGCCGTTCCGACCTCGTCAACGTCGTCGCGCTCTGCGATGTCGACCTTGAGCACAGCCGCACCAATGCCGTGAAGGAAGCCTTCTCCGGAGCCGACCAGTTCCAGGACTTCCGCAAGATGTTCGACCAGATGGGCGACCAGATCGACGCCGTCACCATCGGCACCCCCGATCACTCGCACTTCCCCATCGGCATGCTCGCGATGTCCATGGGCAAGCACATCTACGTCGAAAAACCCATGGCCAACACGTTCCAGGAATCGGAACTGATGATGGCTGCGGAGAAGAAGTACAAGGTCGCTGCTCAGGTCGGCAACCAGGGCCACTCCGGCGGCAACTATCATCAGTTCAAAGCGTGGAAAGAGGCCGGCGTCATCAAGGACGTCACCAAGATCGTCGCCTTCATGAACAGCCCCCGCCGCTGGCACGGGTGGACCGTCGACGGCTACCCCACCGGCGAAGAAAAACCCGACACCCTCGACTGGGATCTCTGGCACACCACCTCCGCCGAGTCCGTCCCGTTCAGCGGCCGCCTGCACCCGGGCAACTGGCGCAGCTGGTACCGCTTCGGCAACGGCGCGTTCGGCGACTGGGGCCCGCACATCCTCGATACCGCCCACCGCTTCCTCGAGCTCGGCCTGCCCACCGAAATCCAAGCCATCAAGCGCGACGGCCCCAACGCCTACATCTTCCCGCAAGCTTCGACCATCAAGTTCACCTTCCCCGCGCGTGGCGACATGCCTCCCGTCGAAGTCTTCTGGTACGACGGCACCGCCAACAAACCCGAAGCCCCGCCCGAACTCGAAGGCCGCAGCCTTCAGGCCCAGGGCAAACTGATCTTCGGCAAAGACCTCACGTTCTACGGCGGCACGCACGGCGCCATCCTCCGCATCGTGCCCGAATCAAAACTCCGCGAGATTCATGCCGACCTGCCCGAGTTCGAAGTCGGCTCCAGCCACCACCAAAACTTCATCCTCGGTGCCAAGGGCGAAGAGCAGACCCGCTCCTCGCTCGATGTCGCAGGCCTGCTCTCGCAGGTCTTCAACCTCGGCACCATCGCCCAGGAACTCGGCGGCACGCTCAAGTTCGACCCCGCCACCAAACGCTTCACCAACAACGATCAGGCCAACGAACTACTCGCCGGCCCGCCCCCGCGCAAAGGCTGGGAAGACTACTACAAACTCTAGTCGCGCCCGCGAAAACCAAAGACGTCCCATCAGAGCCTGGCTGTCTTCAGCCCGGCTCTGTTTTTTGTTGGTTGGCAATGTCGAACAGCCCCGCCTCCGCGGTGGCAGTGTTGGGGGGGCACTCACCGATGAATGCCGAAGTCGCCCCGCACGTCGCGCCAGAGTGCATGCACGTGGTTCGCCGGCCGCCCCGCTGAGTCCGGCTGCGTGTTCGCAAGCTCTACCAGGAACGTCGGCCCCTGCAGCCGATAGTAATGCCCCACGCCCGGCTCATCCGCCCCGGCCCACGCAAAGTGCACCGCGTCGTACCCCGCCTCTTCAACTTCCGCCCGCCGCTGTGCCGCCACGTCCGCAGGCATGTTCGTCAGGTACACCTCGATCAGGTCACGCAGAATCGCCCGCTGCGCCGTGTCCATCTCGCCGCCCGCCAGCCCGACCGCTTCCGTGTTCGGCGGCTGAGGCTCGCCAGCACTGCGCACGTCCTGAAGCGGCTGCTCCGCGATCACCGCCGTCGCCCGCTGCTCATCGCTCAACAAATGCAACAGCCCGAACGCCAGCCGTTCCTCGTCCTCAAGAATCCGCGTCCCCTCCGCCAGCGCCCCCTCAATCGCATCCTTCACAATCCCCGGATTCGCCCCGAAGAACATCGGCGTATGGGCCTCGACCTCGCCCTCGTCCACCACGAAATTCAGCGAAAGATGATGCCCCTCCACGCTCAGCCCCCATCGCCCCGCAAGGTCAGGATCGCCGAAGAGCGTGAAGTAATACCGCTCCGGATCCCGCACCATCCGCCCGTCCTCGATCGCGTCAAGGATCACTTCCAGCTGAATGATCTTGGTCGTCTTCTCATAGCCCGCTTCGCTCAGTGCCGTTCGCAGAAGCTGATGCGCCTGCTCCCGCTGCCCCTCATCCATCGCACCCAGGCTCAGCCCCTTCCGATGCGCCATCGGCACGAAGTGCCAGTCCAGCCGAGCCGGATCGTCGTACGCCAGCAGCGCCGTCTCCCGCTGTTCTTCGCTGAGCCCTTCAAGGAACACCTGTGCCGACTCGGTCATGCTCTGGCCGGTCGCGACCAGCTGAGCCGCCACAGCCGCGAGCCCCAGCAGCCCCACACACAGAAACATCGCGATCGTGGTCGTCCGTCGGTTCATCCGTTAGCTCCTACCAGTGAACATGAAGGTCGGGCAGCGCCCGCGAAAGTTCCGCAATTCCGTCGTCCGTGATGGCCGTTCCACTGAAGTAGAACGACTCCAACGCGTGCAGCCCGTGCAGATGCTCAAGCCCCGCATCGGTGATCGGCACATCGTAAAGCATCAGATGCTCAAGCCCCTGCATCTCACCCAGGTGGCGCAGCGACTGGTCGTCAAGCGCTGCCGCGCCGACCAGCCTCAACATCTCAAGCGTTTGAAGTTCTGCGATTCGTTCAAGCCCCTCCCCCGTGATGCGTGCGCGGCCGAGGCTCAGGCGTCGAAGCGTCAGCTGGCCTTCGAGCATCGCAACCTGATCGTCGCCGACCTCGTTCGCCTCGACCTGAATCTCCTCAGCCTCGCCCGCGCGCACCGCCTGTACCTGCGCGTTCCAGTCCTGCTCCGCGGGCGGTGGCGCACCAGCGCCGCAGCCGAGCGCGACGAACATCCACAGGAAACCCGCGACACGCGCTAGCATCGGCTCATTCGCCGCCTTCGCCGTACTCCGGAGGCAGGCGGCCTTCGCGAAGGTGCGACCAGTATTCTTCATGCCTCTCCCGAATCGCCGTCGCCTCTGAGCCGCTCACCTGACCCTCCGCCAACTGCTCTTCAGCTTGAAGCATCTCCTCCAGAAGACCGAGGAGCTCCTCATTAGAAGCCTCCGTCGCCCGGTTGACCAGCCGCTCCAGCGCCATCGCGTTGTTGCGGTGCGCACGGCGGGGATTCTCATTGGTGGCAAACTTCGCCCGCTGCTGCAGAGCCTCCCCCTCTTTCTTAACGTTCGCCCACAACTGGTCCGTCGGGTCAGCGCCACACCCCGTCAGCGTAAGCCCCGCCACCAGCACCATCACACAAATCCCAATCCGACGTAGCAATATCTCTGTCATGATTCTTTCCTTCTGTTTCTCCGCCGGTTCGCACCAGACGAAGGCATTTCAATAACAACCTCATTACCTGCGGCCCTGCAGGCTCGCAGGATTCGGCGGTTCGACATAGAAAACAAAACGCACCACTTAGAACGTAACGCTAGCGGCCGCTTTTAGCCACCAATTCGGCTTGCGATGTTTCTCCCGACGCTAACACGATCTGATCGGCTCAAAAATAAGGCACCGGCGGTTCCTTGCCCAGAAGCCTCGCGTACACCGCCAGCGCCCCGCGGTGATGGGCGGTGTGATCCACGATGCCTCCCACAATCCCCGCCCGAGGCGTGCCCGGCATCAGCGCCTGATCGGGAATCGCTTCATCAAGTTCTGTCTCGTTCGCGCCGCCGATCGCCTGCTCCGCCCGGGCAAACGCTTCATCGACGTGCTTCTTCTCGTCCTTCAGCGACATCGCCTGCTTCGACCGCGCGATCGAAGCTTCGAAGTCCAGATTCCACCCTTTGCCGAACGCAGCCTCGACGAACCAGTTCACCGTATCTGCCACGTGATGCACATGCCCCGCCACGCTGTAGACGCCGTCCATCGGCTGATACGTCGAATCCCGCTGCTCAAAACTGCTGAGCGTCTTGAGAAAAAACTGCCGCGTCGCCTTCAACTCGCCGATCAACTCATCCCGATTCGCCATGTTTGCTGTCCCCCTTTTTGAAAGCATCGCCCCTCCCACTCGCCCTCATATTTCCCTACAATAGCCAGCTTCGCCCAAATTCGGAGCTTCCCCCATGGACTTTTTCCAATACCGCGACGGCCAACTCTACGCTGAGGACGTCAACCTCGACACCCTCGCCGACCAGCTCGGCACGCCGCTTTACGTCTACTCCCGCAAGACCTTCGAGGACCATTACGGTCGCATCGCCGAGGCCTTCGCCCCGCTCGATCCGACGCTGTGCTACTCGATCAAAAGCTGTGGCAACATCAACATCCTCAAACTTCTCGTCGCCCGCGGGGCTGGCATGGATGTGGTCTCCGGTGGTGAGCTTCGCCGTGCCCAGGCCGCCGGCGCGGACATGAGCAAGATCGTCTACGCAGGCGTCGGCAAGACCGATGCGGAGATCACCGCGGCCCTCGAAGCGGGCATCGGCTACTTCAACATTGAATCCGAAGCCGAGTTCGAAAACATCGCCCGCCTCGCCGAGCAGACCGGCCATACGACCCATGCTGCCCTCCGCGTGAATCCCGACGTCGATCCCAAAACCCACACCTACACCACCACCGGCAAGAAGGAATCGAAGTTCGGCGTCGATCTCGAGCGCGCCCGCCGGTTCTTCGAATCCTACGGAAAAAATCCGCACTGCCGCCTCACCGCGGTCCACATCCACATCGGCTCGCCGGTGAACGATCCGCAGCCGTACGTTGATGCGATCAACAAGGTGCTCGCCCTGATCGACGATCTCCGGGCAGCGGGCTACACCGTCGACACGCTCGACATCGGAGGCGGCTTCGGCGCTCACTACGAATCCGACGAGGCCCCGCCCGCCGTCACGTATGCCGAGCGCATCGTGCCGCTGCTGAAGGATCGCGATCTCAAAGTCATCCTCGAGCCCGGCCGCTCCATTGCCGCCAACGCAGGCGTTCTCCTCTCACGCGTCCAATACATCAAGACCGGTGGCGACAAGAAATTTGTCATCGTCGACGCGGGCATGAACACGCTGCTTCGGCCCTCGCTCTACCAGGCGTTCCACTTCCTCTGGCCGACCAAGGTCGACGCCAAGCACGTCCCCGAGCAGCGGCTGAAAGAGATGCCCAACGCCGATCTCGAACCCGCCGACGTCGTCGGACCCATCTGCGAGACAGGCGACTTCTTCGCTCAGCACCGCGCCCTGCCCCCGGTGAAGCGAGGCGACCTCATTGCCGTCTTCGCCGCCGGCGCCTACGGCATGGTCATGGCCAGCAACTACAACGCCATGCCTCGCCCCGCAGAAGTCCTCGTCGACGGCGACAACGCCACCATCATCCGCCACCGCGAAACCTACGAAGACCTCCTCGCCCACGAGTTAGAACCCCAATCAGTCTGACGCAACTCAGCGCAACAATAGCCGCGAGACGACGTCTCGCAGGTCCTGCGACGCATGGCGTCGCGGCTATCGCTTGACGAACTCTCGCGACCATCCCCACCCCCCGCTAAACTCACGCCCATGGCCAAACAGCGCATCATCTCCGCACAGCCCGCCGACGACCCCCTCGAAGAGCAAACCAACCTCTCGCTTCGGCCTCGCACACTCGACGCCTACGTCGGGCAGCCCACGCTGCTGGAAAAACTCCAGATCGGCATCTCCGCTTCCAACCACCGCTCCGAAGCCATGGAGCACGTCCTCCTCCACGGCCCCCCAGGCCTCGGCAAAACCACCCTCTCCCACGTCATCGCCAACGAGATGGGCACCCATCTCACCGTCACCGCAGGCCCCGCGCTCACCAAGGGCTCCGACCTCGTCGGCACCCTCACCAAGCTCCAGGCCCGCGACGTGCTGTTCATCGATGAAATCCACCGCCTCCCCGTCGCCCTCGAAGAATACCTCTACTCCGCGATGGAAGATTTCCGCATCGACTTCGTCGTCGATTCAGGCATGCACGCCCGCACCATTACGCTGCCCCTGCAACCGTTCACCCTCATCGGCGCGACCACCCGGGCCGGGCTGCTCTCGGGGCCCATGCGATCCCGCTTCGGCATCACGCATCACCTCGAGTTCTACTCCGTCGCCGATTTGCTGAACATTCTGCGTCGGTCCGCCGGGCTGCTTGATGTCCGCAACGACAATGCCGCCGCGCTCGACCAGGCGCTCACCCGCATCGCGGAACGCTCCCGTGGCACCCCCCGCGTCGCCAACCGCCTGCTCCGCCGAGCGCGCGATTATGCGCTGATCAAACGTGAAGGCCGCTTCGATGCCGCCACGGTTGAAGCCGCCCTCAAGCTCGAAGGCGTCGACCACCTCGGCCTCGACGAAATCGACCGCGCCTACCTGCGTACCATCGCAGAGATCTACCGCGGCGGCCCCGTCGGCCTCGAAGCCGTCGCCGCGACGCTCAACGAAGATGCCGGCACACTCGAAGACATGGTCGAACCCTACCTCCTCCAACTCGGCTTCCTCGCCCGCACCCGTCGAGGCCGGCAACTCACCCAACGCGCCGTCGAACATTTGGGCATCACCCTGACCCTCGAACCCACAACCGATGACGACGCCCTCTTCTAAATAACCAATGCCCAGTGCCTAATGCCTGATCACCAATCGCCTTCTCCCAGCTTAACCCCAATAGCCGCGAGACTACGTCTCGCTGGTCCAGCGACGCGTAGCGTCGCGGCTATCATCCAATAACAAATCACTCATCGCCAATCACCACTAACCAACAAGCCCCCCACCCCCATGCGCGGATTCCGACTCCTCCTCACCATCGTCCTGCCCATGATCGGCGGCGCCCTCGCCGGTGCCACCTTCCGAGGCGATTTCTTCGGCGGCTACGTCGGCATGATCGGCGGTCTCTTCTTCGGCATCATGGCCGCGGTCGTCCTCTTCACGGTCGAAACGCTCTTCCAGAAAAGCCATCCCATCACGCCCATCGTCGTCGGCCTCCTCGCCGCCGTCGCCGCCTACTTCGGCGTCCAGCTCGCGTTTCAGCCGCCCCCCTCCGTCATCTACCATCAGCACTTCGGCTCCGTGCAGCCCGAGTCGGTCGACAATCTCCAAGCCGCCGTCGTCTACCATCGCGAAGACCTCGCCATCCTCCTGCGCTTCAACGTCGCCCCGGAAGATCTGCCCGCGCTGCTCGAACATCGCGATCTCAAGCCCCAGCCCGACGACGAACCCGTCGCGACGAACCTCGACCCCTTCAACCTGCCCGACTGGTGGGACCTCGCCCCGCACGCCGACCACATCGCCCGCTACTACACCGTGCGTGACTTCGCTGAGGATGCCGACCGCGATTACGAGAACGCGCCTCCGCCCCCCGAAGACCACACCCCCGCCAACCAGTTCTTCGCCCGCCCCGGCCAGCTCTACTACGACAGCCAAACCGAAACCGCCTACTACTTCGACCGCAGCTACTGGATCGAACCATCCACTTCCCCCGCCGCCTCTTCTTCTCCCCAATAACAAATGCCGGATACCTACTAAGCAATAAACTTGACTCCCTCTCCCGTCGCCCCTTCAATCACGAAGGGACACAATCGCACGTTTTCCGCGCAGCCGAGGGGGGCACAATCGCATGTTCAATCCACCTGAAGGTCAGGATCCGCACCACAAACCAAGCCCGGATCGCGGATCACCCGGGTGTGCCAGCATTGTGATGTGGATCCTCGCCGTCCTGATCATCCTTTTCGCCATTTACCTCGCCATCGGCTTCATCGTCGAAGCCCCCGAACGCACTCCCGACCCCGAAGCCCCCGCAGCAAACGCCGCACCCATCAGGGAGCAGGGTGCCCCGGCCAGCGAGCGCTAAGCGAGACGGCCGGGCGGGTTGCAGCCTCCTCCGCCGCCCACTTCACCGCCCGCGCAGCACATCCCACGTCGCCAGCACCGTCGCCACAACCACCTTGCCAGGCAGCAGTACCGTCGCCACGTTGTGCATCATTCGGTTGTGTTGCTGCTCGCTGGTCACCGCCCAGTTGAACTTCGTCAGCCCCCGCCCGAAAATCCCCATGTTCTCCCGATCGTACCCCGGCGAGATCATCACGCTCACCAGCAGATACGCCCCCATCACCCAGCAGTAGTAGGCGTTAAGGTCAGCCAACCACCGCTCCATCGCTTCGGTCGCCGCCCCGAACTCCTGCTGCAGCGTCAGCACACCCCACCGAAGCCCCACGTAAGGCCCCACCAGAATCACAGGCGTGATCAGCCACATCAACCCGAGCTGCATCCAGAACTTACCGCCCCGACCCGCCTCGGCTTCAACCGCGCCACCGCCGCCCAAGCGCTGCATGCCCCAGCCGCACGCCTCGCAGGCATCAAATGCCCCCTCCGCTCGGATGTGTCGCTCCGCCTGCTCACCGCACTTCGGACATCGCATCGCAAACCCTCCATCCCCGCCCGGCCGACGAACACCTTCCACGTCCAATTATCAATAACTTAAATCAAGCCGCTCGGCTACAATATCTTCGTCGCCAACTTCTCCGGAGCCGTGCCATGCCCCATCTGAACCGCCGCCAACTGCTCGGACTCGCCGCCGCCGGAGCCGCCACATGGACCCTCCGCGCCGACGCCCAACCGACCCCGCCAAGCGGTAACCTCAGCGAATACCAGCAGTTCCTCGATTCAGAAGGCGTCCCCAAGATCAGCCCCGGCCCCTTCGCCCCCACCGAGCCGAACATCCTCGGGCCTTACCACCGCGAATCCGCCCCGTTCCGTGGCAAGATCACCCCGCCCCTCGCCGACGGCGACGTCATGGTCATCTCCGGCCGCGTCTGGGCCTTCGACACACGTAAACCATTGCCCAACACCGTCCTCGATATCTGGCAGGCCGACGCCCAAGGCCGCTACGACAATGACGATCCCGCCAATCCGCCGGCCCCGCACGTCTTCCGTTGCCGCGCCCGCATCGTCACCGACCAGAGCGGCTACTACGAGTACGAAACCATCCACCCCGGCGCCTACAAAGTCGGCCCTAACACCTCTCGCCCGCCACACATCCATTACATGGCCCGCCACGATCGCTACCAGCGCCTCGTCACCCAACTTTACTTCGCAGGCGATGACCACCTCGAGACCGACGCCTTCGTTCGCGACGCGCTCATCATCGAACCGCGCACCGTCACCACGCCCAACGGCGACTACCGCCACGGCGTCTTCGACATCGTCCTGACCCCCGCCTGACTCCCGCGCCGCTTATGAAGCCGCAAGCGTCGGGTCGCCACAAAATCTTGTGAATGCAGCATTTTCCGTCACGCTCTGCGACGACTTCATCGCGTAACCCAGCGCACTGCCACACGCGATACCCGTCGGCAGCCCAATCCCCGCGCCCACCAAACCAGGCTCCGCACAATCAAGCTGCTCATGCCACCACTGCCGATCGAAAAACAGCGACGCGAACGCCAACTGCTGCGCCTCGTGGGTATACAAGTAGCCCCCGTCCTCGAGCTGTGGCCACAGGTACCGCAGGCACGTCTTCAGTGATTCGTGAAGATCCACGTCAAGAAAGATAAAAGCAAACTGACCCGCCACTTGTGGCAAGCTGTCCTCAAAATATCCCTCCACGAAGTCGCACACATCCAGCGCCCCGTACTGCCGAAGATTCTCCTTCACCTCACCCAGCGTGCCCGAATATTCACCCTTCTGATACGTCTCGTAACGCCGGTGATGCAGACTCACGTGAATGCGGTCGTCGTCGGCCACTTCAGGCAGGCCCTGAAACGAATCGCAGACAATCAGCCGACGGCCGGTCAATTTGCACGCCAGCGATAAACTCGTCGTGCTACTGCCTTTGAAGCAGCCACACTCCACCACGTCCCCCTTAAGCTCGCGCGGCAGCGACAGAATCCGCTCCACCAGCATCAGATGTTCATCAACGTTCGTGCCGCTCGTGATATGGCTGGCGTTGCGATGGATCTGCCGCAAAAGCCTCAACTTCTGCGCTCGCGTGATCCCGTATTCGTCGCCGACCGATCGGCTGAGAAACCGACGCCACGTCGCCGGTCTCGCCACCGCCGACGCCAGGTAATCATACGCGTTCCACAAACTCCTCATCTCGTTCCCCCCTCAGTATGAAGTGACGACTCCTCGATCTAACGTTTCCCAGAACCGTCGCTTGCATACGCAGGCGAGGCTGTACCGCCCCTTAGCTTCCGCTACGCAATCGCTGTACCAATCGCGTATTCACCGCTTAGGCGGTTGCAACGGACGCATCTCCACCCGGCTGATGCAGTAGTTGCCTGACGTCTGAAGAACATGCAGGCAGGTCTCGCCGATCTCCTCGGGCGAAAGCTTCCACGCATCGGCCGGTTCCGAGCTGGTATCGACCGATCCCGGGAACACCGTCGTCACCTTAACACCCTGCTGGCGAACCTCTTGCATCAGCGAATCACTGAACCCCGTCACCGCATGCTTGCTCGCGGCATACCCGCTCGCGCCGGGAATCGGGTGGTAGCCGCCGATCGAGGAGATGTTCACCACGTGCCCGTTGCCCTGTTCCAGCAGCGTCGGCAGGGCCGCGCGGGTGGCGTAAAACACGCCGTGTACGTTGGTTTCGATCATCTGACGCCATTCGTCGCTGCTCAGTTCCAGCGTGGTCTTGAAGATGACCACCCCGGCGTTGTTCACCAGCACGTCGAGCCCGCCGAGCTGTTCGATCAGCTTCGCGATGCTGTCGGTCGTCTGCTGCTCGTCGCGCAGGTCGGCCGTCGCCCAGAAAGCTTTGCCTTCACTGGCGTTAACCTCGTCCGCGACCTCCCGCAGTTTCTCCTCGGAACGTGCGAGCAGCCCCACGTGGAACCCGTTTTTCCCCAGCACCCGGGCGATGCCGCGTCCGACGCCCCTTGATGCTCCGGTGATGATCACTTTCTTGCTCATCGTGCCTCCTGTTGGCCTGGCTCAGGCAGTCTGAAGAACCGCCTGGCGTTCGTATCAAGTTGTTGTTCAAAGGCTTGCGGGTCCGTCTTTCGGAGCTCTGCGAGAAACGCCGCCGTCGCGGTGACGTACCGAGGCTCGTTCGGCCGAACCTTGCGGAACGGCTCCGGGCTCAGATACGGCGCGTCCGTTTCCACCATGATCCGGTCGTCCGGCACCAGCAGGCACGCCTCACGCACCTCCGGCGCGTTCTTGTAAGTAACTATCCCCGTAAAGCTTACCATGGCACCGAAGTCCAGAACCTTCCGCATCTCGCCCGGCGTTTCGGTGAAGCAGTGAAACACAAACCGGTCCGCGCTCAGCCCCGACGCCCGCAGCATCGCCAGCGTATCATCCACCGCTTTGCGGCAGTGCAGGATGATCGGCTTGTTGATCTCACTGTAGCGGATGGCCTCGAGCTGGGCGTTGAAAAGCCGTTGCTGCAGGTCGCGAGGCGGCTTGTCGTAGTGATAATCCAGCCCCATCTCCCCGAACGCCACGCAACGCTCCTCATTCGCAAGCTCCGCCATATACGGAAGTTCCGATTCATCCGCCTTGTCGACATAATGTGGATGAATGCCCGCAGAAAAGAAGACTTGCGGACGCCGGTCGGCAATGTCGCGCGCCTTCGCCGCGTCGGCCGGGGTGGTGCCGACGCTGATCATCTGCGACACCCCAGCCTCCGACGCAGCAAGCAGTACGTCGTCCAGGCGATCGGAAAGCTGAGGGAACGTGAGATGGCAGTGTGTGTCAATCATATTGTTTCTTAAGAGGGGGAAAAACATAACCACAGAGGCACAGAGGGGGAGGAGAAGAGCAAGGCAGAGAAAAGAAGCAAAGAGGGCTTGGTAGGGATGCAAAAGTCGCAATGATATGTTCTTAAAAAATAATTTCTTCTCTTCTTTGCCTTTCCTCCTCTTCCTCTGTGCCTCTGTGGTTGTTATTCCCAAAGGGATTAACGAATCGTTCTTGAGACGGTTTCTTTGTTGACAGGTTGGATGAGGCCGTGTTCGGTGATGATGCCTGTGATGAGCGAGGCGGGGGTCACATCGAAGGCGGGGTTTTCAACCTGCGTGCCGGGCGGGGCGGTGGCGGTGTCACTGAAGTTGCTGACCTCGCTAGGGTTACGCTGTTCGATCGGGATGTCGTCGCCGGTGGGGCATTTGATGTCGAATGTGGACGATGGTGCAGCGACGTAAAACGGGATGTGGTGGTACTTTGCCGCGATCGCCACGCTGTAGGTGCCGACCTTGTTGGCGACGTCGCCGTTGGCGGCGATGCGGTCGGCACCGGTGATGACGATGTTAATCTTCTTGCCATGCATGAGTTGCGCCGCCATGCTGTCGCAGATGAGCTTGACATCGACGCCCGCTTCCCCCAGTTCCCAGGCGGTGAGGCGGGCGCCCTGCAGGAGGGGACGCGTTTCGTCGGCGTAAACGGTGAAGGGGGTCCCGGCGGCGTGGGCGAGGTACATGCCGGCCGTGGCGGTGCCGATGCCAGACGTGGCCAAAGCCCCTGCGTTACAATGGGTTAGGACGCCGGCGTTCGGCTCGATCAGCTTCATCGCGTGCTGACCGATCGCGCGGCACATGGCGGCGTCCTCGGCGTGAATACGCCGGGCCTCGGCCAGAAGTGCTGTCGTTTCAGTCGTTTGCAGTGACTTCATCCGGGCGATCGCCCAGAAGAGATTCACCGCCGTCGGCCGACTCGTCGCAAGGTAGTCGGCCCCGCGCGCGAAGTTGCCGTGCTGGGCAGCGATCACGCAACCGTAGGCAGCAGCAACACCTATGGCGGGTGCGCCGCGGACGCTCAGGCGTTTGATGGCGTCCCAGACGCTTTGCACGTCCCGGCAATCGAGGTAGACGAGCTGACCGGGCAGCTTGGTCTGGTCGATCAGGCGGAGGTAGCCGTCGGTTTCGCCGATCCATTCGAGGGTCGGGTGGGCCTGTTCCGGTTTTTGGGGGACGTCATTCATGAGCGCATGATAATGGTTTGCGACGCATCTATGCGCGCGTTACGTGGAGTTTTTGTCGATTATTAGGCGTTAGACAATGGGTATTTGTCATTTGCGGTGGGAGAGGTGGTGGGGGTGAGGGTGATGACCTTGGCGGGCGACATCAGCAGCAGTTTGGTGGTGACCTGGGACCGTGAAATATTGTAAAGACGCGCGGCGGCGTCCCGGTAGGTGTCGAGCTGCGGACGGTAGCGGTTGATGAGCTGATCGAGGGCGGCGGCATCGTCGGCGTCGACGCGATCGGTCTTGTAATCGAGCACCTCGGCATGTGTGGTTCGGCCGGCGGCGTCGCGGATGAGGACGAGGCGATCGAAGAGGCCGGTGACGAGCGTGTCGTTCAGGCGGAGGGCGAAGGGGTGTTCGCGCTTGACGACGATGTCGGCCTCGGCGGGGTAGGCGGTGCGGGAGAGGGCGGCGGCGATGGCGGGCTCGGCGATCATCTTCAGGAAGTTGTCCACGACGCCGTCAGGGTTGCGAAGGTCGAAAGGCGTGAGCGTTGAGCGAAGGGTTGCCCGATCGGGCGGGCCGTCTTCGTCGTGCCAGTGGACGTGTTCGCAGAGTGCGTGGATGGCGGAGCCAAGGTTCAGCGAGCGGCCGCTGTCGAGGCGGAGGACGCTGGCGAGATCGACCGTGCGATCGTCGTGCATCGACGAAGGCGAACGACGCGGCAGGGTGCGGTTGCGATGCTTCGATGAAGCGAGGAGGGAGGCGGGGGAGGGGGAAGGGGAGATTGGTGATTGGGTATTTACTATTGGTGATTGGTTATTTGAAGGGGGGGGCGGGGGGGAGCCGGCTTCGTGGTAGAGGGTGTTGGGTTCTGCGGGGGCGTTGTTTTGCAGGGCCTGGCGGAGGATGGTGGTGAAGGTGAGAGGGGGGCTATCGATCTGGCTGTTGCGGGTTGGGGAGATGACCATGTGCAGGCCATGGCGGGCGCGGGTCAGGGCGACGTAGAGGGTGCTGAGCGCGTCGCGCATCTGCTGAGCTTCGTGCGAGCGCCAGAGTTCGTCGAACACTTCGGGCAGTGCGTTGCGGACGGCGGCGGTGGGGCCTGGGAAGACGGTGGTGATGGGGCTGATCGGATGTTCGCGATGCGTCAGCAGCGGCGGCGGGGCACCCTGGCCGAGCGGCTTGACGTCGAGCTCGGGGAGGATGACAGTGTCGAATTCGAGGCCTTTGGATTGATGGACGGTCATGACGCGAACGGGGGCAGCGGTGACGTCTTCGATGCGCGTGGTCTGAACGAGGGTGATGAAATCGCGGGTGCGGATGTTGGCGTCGGCTTCGTAAGCGCAGCCGAGTTCGACGAGTTGGAGCAGGCGGGCGAGATCGCGCTGATCGCAGTGCGGGGCGAGGCGTTGGGTGAGTTGATGAAGCGTCTGGCCGTAGCCTTCGACGAGCAGCTGCTGGCGGATGTCGGCGGCCAGCTGGGCGGCGGCGCGGTGGCTGTGGTGGTCGGTGAAATCGAGCACTTCGCCCAGCGGCGTCGTCGCAACGTGGAAGCGGGAGATGGTATCGCTGGGGTGGTCAGCGAGGCGCAGCAGCGAGAGGATGGCGCAGACGGCGGGCGAATCGGTGAGCGGGTTGCCCCCTTCTTCGGAGGCTTCGACGGCGACGTCCGGCAGGCGGAGTTGGTGGATCATCTGGCGAACGGCTTTGTTGGTGCGGACGAGGACGCCGACTGTTTTTGTGGGGTCGGCTTCGGTGATGTCTTTGATGATCTGGGCGGCCCGGCGGAAGTTCAGATGATCCTGATCGTGCGCATTGGCAGCAAGGTCGGCGACGTGCACCTGGGCGTGGCCGGGCAGATCGAAGGCCGCCTGGTGGGGCGTGTAGGCGCGGAGCCAATCGTTGACGACCTGGCGGTGCTCGGCAAGGCAGGGGATATCGGGCAGGGCTTCGCAGATGGTGTTGACGGTTTCGAGGACGACGGGGGAGGAGCGGAATGATTTGCGGAGGGTGTGGTTATCCAGTGCGAATTGTTTGGCGATGGCGCGGACGAGTTCGGGTTCGCCGCCGCGCCATCCGTAGATGGATTGCTTGGGGTCGGCGACGATGAGCGAAGCGCGGGAGCCGTCGCCGTGGGCGAGGACTTCGGCTGCGACGGGTTCGAGGGCGCGCCATTGGGCGAGGGAGGTGTCCTGGAATTCGTCGAGGAGGATGTGCTGAATGCGGGCGTCGAGGCGGTAGTAGATTTCCTGGTGGGACGGCAGCGACGCGGCGTAGCCTAGCGAGCGGGTGACATCATCGAAGCGGAACGCGCGACGGCGGACCTGCAGGGCGCGGTAGTGGCGATCGTAATCGGTGAGCAGGCGGTGCAGGGCGGTGCGCTGATTGACCAGCTGTTCGAGGAGGACGGCCCGGGCGTGATCGATGAGCGTTTGCAGGGCGGCGCGGAGGGTGGGGGGCAGCTCTTTTCCGGAGTACTTGGGATCTTGCGGGTCGTTGACGACGGCGGCGACGAGGGTCTCGTCCAGGAGCGTCGACCAGTCTCGGGCGAGGGCGGTGGTGGTGACTTTCTTCAGGGCTTTGATGTAGGCCTTGACCGGCGAGCCGGCCTTGGTGAGGGGGAGTTCGACGGAGGCGAGGCCGTTGGTGATGGCGTCTTGCAGGGCAGCATCGTCGAGCTTGCCGGGCGGGATGGTGATGGGGGTTTGCCAGGCTTCGGGGGAGGTCGCAGCGGTTTCCTGGTAGATCGGATGCAGGGTGCGGAAGAGGGAGAGAAGGGTTTCGTGGACGGAGCGGTCGGCGGTGCCTCGGTTGACCTGGCGGACGAGTTCGACGAGGGCCTGGGGGTCACGATCTTCCGCTTCGCGCAGCAGTTCGTCGACGGCTTCGGCGGCGAGTTGGCGTTGTTGGACTTCGGAGGCGATGCGCCAGCCGGGCGGCAGGTTGAGTTCGAGCGAGAAGCAGGTGGCGGTGCGGACGAAGAAGGCGTCGAGCGTGGAGATGCCCAGGCGATGCAGCTGCTTCATGAGGCGGGCGAGCAGGTCGGCGCAGGTGGCGGCGGTGATGGCGGGGCGGTGGCCGGTGGCGGTGTGGATGTGGTCGGCGAGCTGGGTGGCTTCATCATCAGACCGGGCGGCGGTGGCGATGCGGACGAGGACGCGATCGAGAATTTCCGAGGCAGCTTTGCGGGTGAACGTGGAGGCGAAGACGGACTCGGGCGGCGCGCCGTGGATGAGCATGGCGACGTAGTGCGTGGAGAGGGCGAAGGTCTTGCCGGAGCCTGCGGAGGCGGAGATGTTGAGTCGGGGAAGCTTCATATTGGCTACTGGTTATTGGTGATTGACGATTTGCTATTGGGTGATAGCCGCGACGCTACGCGTCGCCGGGGGGAGTTCATTGGTTAGTAGGCGGGTGCCCCGGCCAGCGAGCCCAGCGAGGGTACAACCCGGGTACATAGTTAACAGATTTTACCGGGTACATGGTTA
>JBBDRF010000068.1:0-20491 GCA_040905565.1 Phycisphaeraceae bacterium
GCCATCAACCAACCGACTCTCACAACGGCTGGCACATAGTTTTCAGGCAGGCCAGTGGTGCCTGATGCCGAGGCCACCGCCCGGGTCGCCTCGACGTCTTTGTTGAACGGCGTCGTGAAACGCACATCCGTGTTGGCCGGAACGTTGATGGTGCGATAGCCGAACCACGCCTGTTCCGCCTGCGCCGACGGCACCGCCGTCGCCAGCAGCGCGCCCGCTAAAATCATTGCCAATATTTTCGTCATTTCAGTCTCCTGGGTTTTCGTGCTTGCCAATAAGGAAGGCTTGAAACTGGTTCCTCATTCGCGTTTCTTGCTGATTAACATTTGCCGATCGCTTCAGTTCATGCAGTCCCCTAGGTTTCGCTCGCCACGGTCGCGCGCCCGCAGCAGACGCTTCCGCATCGCAACGGTCGACACGATCGCTCCAACTCAGCGGCGACGCCGAACCAGCATGCCCGCGACGCTCAGCAGACCGAGCACCGCCGTCGTCGGCTCGGGGATTACCGTCGTCGCTTCTTGCGTCGTCGTCAGGTTGGCCGTGCCGCCTGTCAGGACGGGAGAATGGGTGTTACCGCTGTCGACCGCATCCGCGAGCATCATGAACTCCGCGCCGTAGGCTGTCCCAACGCCTGGTGCGGTCGCCGTTGAACTCACATCGAACCACATCACCCAGATCTCGCTGACACCGATCTCGTAACCACTGGGCGCCGTCTCGACCTGGGCGAAGGGGAAGCCCATGCCGTCGTTAATCGCACCTTCGTTGAGGATCACGTCGTTCGGGTCCCATTGAAAACTGCTGGAGTTATCCACACCAACCGGCTGATCGAGATAGCTGAAGCCCTGCCAGCCGTCGCCCGCCGTGTCCAGCACCATCACGAACTTGCCGTCGGTCAGCGCCGTGCCTGCTCCGTCGTTACCGGTAAAAAGTGCCGGGGCATAAGTCACGCTCGCCTGAGCCGGGGCAGCCAAAGCAAGCAACGCCAATGTCATCATCGTGAATTTTTTCATTGTTCAGTCTCTCCGCTGCTGAGCAGCGTTATTGTTTGTCGATCGTTTCGGGAACCTTCACTAATCTGCCGGGTGACAGTCGGCCGATGCCGCCCTCGCCCGATCACAAATATCCACGCCTTGACTGAGCCTCCTATGTTGGATCGCAATCATGTCGATGCTTCGGAGTCGCGCCCTTCACCGCTGAAGAACGCTTTCTGTTTCTGCAGCAAAAGTACGCCACCCCGGTTATAGGAGTGCTGCAGTTGAGCTAAGCTTCGGTTAAGAACGCCACGGCCGTGGCTTGTGGAAACTGACCAGACGGAGGGTGCGTCGCGAGAGCTTCTAACGGAGATTAAACATTTCAAGTGAGGCCGAAGGGCCGGCCCAGCAGAACGCATACTGCAGCTGTCCGACCTCAGTTAGGTTCTTCAGGAAGAGACATACAGCCTGGAGGAGCGCGGGCGAAAAACCCTCGACTTTCCCGGCGTGTGAGGGCCTCTTCACCAATTATGATGTGCAACGGTGCCGTCTGGATCGTCGGCGGGGACGAGCGCAGGCGGCGGGCTTGTTAGATCTGGACGATGTTTGGACGGCGTAATTGCCGCCGCGAATCAGGCGCGGATGATGTCGACCGCGGTGGCGTCGCGGTTGGCGGGGCCAAGGCGACGCTTGGCGTCCATGCCCTCGAGGATCGTGTTGTAGACGTCGATGCCTTCCTTGCCGACGTCCGTGAAGCCGCCGGTCTTGAAGCGGCCGTTGGCGCCGGTGATGGCGTGGAAGACGCCCGATAGCTCGCGCTTCGGATCATTGTGCCGACCATCACCAGATTCCGTGGAGATGGTAAACAGCGAGTTCTGGAGGATGGTCTTGCCGTTTCCTTCAACGCAGTCGTCGCCATCGAGCCGCTGGAGGAAGCCCGCCACTTCCCGCATTTTCATGTGGATGTGCGCACGCAGGGCTTCGTTTTTCTGCTCTTCACGATACTTGTGCCACCACTCATGGCTGCAGCCCATGGCACCCGACGCGTTCTGCTGACCGGCATCATCGAAGTCAAAGATCTTACGGCCTTCATACTCATAGCTACCGGTGAGGCGAATCCGTTCGCCCGCAGCGAGGAAGGTCGCCGAGCCGAAGCGGACGCGGTCCATCTGAATCGCCAGTGCGTAGAGGTCGGCCATGAGTCGCCAGCCGGAGACGAGCTCGTCGAGGGTGATATCGATGCCTTCGCCGCCGGGGTCAGCCTCGCTGCCGTGGATGAGGTGCGACTCGGGCGGTCGCTTGGGCAACTCGACCATCTTCTGTTCCATCTCGAAAGCGCGGTGCTCGTACTCGCGGATGCGGTCGAGATGATCCGAAACACGGGCGCGCGAGGCGGTACCTAGTGGTGAATTCTGGCCGGTGTAGTGTTTGGATTGCTGAACGACTGAATCGAGCACGCTGCGGCGAAGCCGTTGGCTTCGTGGGTCGGCACCTTCGATGGAACCGAAGATGCGTTCGAACAGGTCGCGTGGGCGCTCCTGCATGGCAGCGGCGGCGGTACCGTCTTCATTAAAGCTCTGGATATAGCGGCTCATGCGGTCGTTGCGTCGGAAGAATGTACCGCCGATCAGCGTCGGAACCATCCCGTCTGGCAAGCCATCGGGATAGTGCGAACGCCGGATGACCTGATCGATCGAGGGGCCGCCCGCGCGGGCACTGCCGTTGGGCGGCTCAGCGGTGAACGCCCCGGCCGAACCGTCATAGTGGGCGTTGATGCCGTCGACGTCGCAACGGATCTGGTCCACGTCGCGCATGATCAGCAGCTTGTCGCGGAGCGGCTTGAGCGGTTCGAGCACGCCGTCGTAGCCCTCGGTCTGAAGTGGCGCGGGGATGCCGAGGCCGAAGAAGACGTTGAACGCCCGCACCGGGATCGCAGCCGGTGGGGCGGCCACGGCACTGGAAGCAAGCATCTCCTCAAGGAACGGCAGGCCGATGGTGACGGACCCGATTCCGCGGAGCATGGCGCGTCGGCTCACATGTGGCATTTTCATCGGTCTCTCTCCGTTCGCGTCTTCTGGATGAGATCGCTTGTGATAATGGCGGTGATGAGGCTTTCGTAGGTGCCGCCGTCTTCACGTGCGGCATGATGGACCTGCTCAACCGTGGCCGCATCGGCGCCGACGAGGGGTCGGCCGATGGCGAACTGCGTGAGCTTGCGTGTGACGGTGAGCTGCACGTGATCGTTGGCCGCGAGGATGCTCATGAGCTCGCCGATCGTCTCGTAGGAAGTCGGCTCATCGCTGCCGGGGAAGAGGATTTCGCCGTCTTCGCGCAGATCATTGCCGTGCTCGTCGACTTCCGCGAATCGACCGATGCCGTTGAACTTCTCAAGTCCAAACGCCAACGGCTCAAAGCGTACATGGCAGCCGACGCACGAACTGTTGCTCAGGCGTGATTCGGCAAGACCGCGTTGTGAGAGGCCGGGCTCTGCGGGGACAGGCGTGGTGTCGACGCCGGGCGGCGCGCTGCCGACGGCGCTGTCGAGAATGTCGTTGAGGACGAAGAGCCCGCGGCTGACCATCGAGGCTTCGTCGCCACCCACTGTAAGAACGCCCGCGTGTGTCAGCAGGCCACCCCGTGAGGGGACCGAGGCGAGGTCATAGCGCCACATCCGCTTGCCACGGTGGGCAATTTCGTCAGCGGTGAGAGCGCGGCTGTAGATGTTGACCGCGTGCAGCGTGCCCTGCCAGGGGCGATCACCGCTGCGCTCGTTGCCGAGGATGAGGTGGAAGTCATCTACCCAATTGGAGAAATCGCCGCTGACGTCGTCCGTGCCCTGCGGCTCGCCGTCGATGTAGAGCGTTGCGCGGCCCCCTGCGCCCCGGGTATAGACCAGATGCATAGCGCGGTTCTCAGCCGAGCCTGATTCCGTGCGGACGCTGGGCAGGCCGTTGTCGTCGGTGCTGGTCGTTCGCAGGCGAGCATCGTAGCGGTCGCCATCCTGGCCGAGCGTAAAGTTGCGGTTCGTCGAATCACTCGAGAGCGACACGATGCGGGCGGGGCCATCCTGGGAGGTGTTCGCAGGCGTCAGCCAGGCCTCGATCGTAAGGGCACGCGAACGCTTCGCAGCTTGAATCAGGCGGTGCGGCGGCTCAGCCGAGATGATGCGCGTCGGACCGTGAATCCGTAGCCCTGCATCAGTCCATTCAACGGCCGACGCATCGTCGATCTTCAAGTCAATCGGCTCGCCCACGCCGGCTTCGTCGCGAATGATATTTCCTTCGCCCCCGTCGAAGCGGTAGGCCAGTTGCACACCGGGGTCAGCTTCGTGATGGTCGCGAGGCCCCGCCGTCTGATTCTGCTGCACGTCCTGCGCAGAGAGCGCATCGTCGTAAATGGCGACGAGGTGGTACGTGCCCTGCCAATACCGCTCGTCCGACAGCTCAGCAGCAAGGGCGAGTCGAAAAACCTCATTCCAGTTCGAGAAGTCGCCACTGACCTCGGCCCCCGCGACTTCCTGCCCGTCGAGATAGAACGTCGTGCCACCGTCGGCATGGCGCGTATAGACGACATGCGTGAGTTCGGTGCGGACGGTGTCGCCATCGGTGTTCAGCGACGGCATGCCGTTGTCGGTGGTGCTCGTGGTGCGCAGGCGAGCATCATAGCGGTCGCCGTCCTGGCCGAGCGTGAAGTTGCGATTGCTGGTGTCGTTCGAGAGCGTGACGATCCGGGCGGGGCCGTCCTGCGACGTGTTCGCCGGTGTCACCCAAGCTTCAATGGTAATCGCGCCGGAACCGCTTCTGCCCTGCGAACCGCGCATCGCCTGGGAGAGGCGGTAGGGCGGGTCCTGCGTGGCAATCAGCGTTTCGCCTTCGATGGTAAGGCCCTCGTCACCCCAGCTCACAGCCGAGGGATCAGCAATGACGAGGTCCAGCGGATCCTGACGCCCTGACCGATCGTGAACGCGGTCGCCGCTGCCTTCGGAAAATGTATAGAGCGCCTGGAGGTTATCGGTGACGCGGCCGGGATGCCGTGCCGGTGCGATATCGACCGGTCTGGCAGGAACATCTTGCAACTCGTAAAACCTGGCCAACCGCGGCGTGGCGTAGGTCACCTGAGCGTCCAGTACATCCCACACCGGCCGATTCTGCTGCCAGATCAGATGCGAGAAAACGGCGAGCGTTTCTTCACGCATCGCGACGGCGAGCTGCGAATCCCACTCCGGAAAATGCGCTTCGTTCGGCGCGAGCGAAGCAAGCCGCTCCAGCCCCATCCATTCATAGATGAACTGCTCAGAGCGTTCAACGGCACGCGGATCCTGCAGCATGCGATTGATCTGCTCATGAATCTGGGACGTGTCCGACAGCTCACCGTTGTCAGCCGCTTTCAAAAGCTCCTCGTCCGGCGGGCCGCCCCAGATGATGTAGCTCATCCGCGAAGCAAGTTCGTACGCACTGACCACGCGGGGCTCTCCGTCGCCGCGCTGACGTTCGATGCGGTAAATGAAGCGCGGCGACTGCACCATCGCTTCGACGATATAGCTGGCCGCTTCGATGAAATCGCCATCTTCCTCGGCCACGGCGTCGGCCACGGCGACGAACGCTTCAATCTCGAATTCCTCGAGTGGTCCCCGGAAAAGCCAATGGCCCATCTCCGCGACAAGCTCACGCACACATCCCTCGTCAAGATCGTCGCAGTCGACAAAACGGCCGACGAAGGTTTCGACGTCAAGCCGTTCGACCATGATCCGCGCCAGCTCCGCGTAGGCTTCAACGTGCGCCAGATCGATGCCCAGGTTGTAGGCCGTATTCGTGAAGCCATCGGCGCGGCGGTCGGACGGGAGAAGGCGATAAGCTTCTTCTTCGATGTCCACGCCAAGCGCGCTGCGGACCGTCTCAACGTACTCGCGCACCGTCAGACGCTGAACCCACTGCTCCAGTGCACGACTATCGCGCCGAATGGCCGTCGCATCGATACGGTCGCCTGACCATACCGCCCCGTCGGCGATCCACGCGCGAAGCAGCGCTCGTTCTTCCTCAGAGAGGGGCTCGCGATCCTCCGGCGGCATATCGCCCAGATCCACGTAGTCCCATGCGAGACTTTCCTCCGGATTGCCGGGGACGATGGCGGGACCGTTTCGACCGCCGGCGAGCGCCGTCTGCTTTCGCGAAAGGTCCAGCCGACCTTCCTGCACGGTCGAGTCGTGACACTCCAGGCACCGCTCGGCAAGCAGTGGGGCGATCTTCGCATCGAAGTGCCGCATGGCCTCGGCTTCGGTGCGCCCCGTGTCAGGACCGACGTCAGTCACTTCGGCGGCGCGTGTCGTGAACTGCTCAAACTGGCTGAACAGCACGCCCGAGAGCAGCACGCCTGAGAGCGCGACTGCCAAACACCAGCGATTCAAGGTAAGCATCCAGCGGGTCCTCCACGCATGGTTAGCGGTGCGTGCCGTTCTTAGTGATTCCCCAATCGCTCGTGCCATCGTAAGAGCCCGGTCGACCGGTGGTCAAGCAGAAAATGAAAGCGTATTGCGGACAATGCGAAGTCCAAGCAAGCAAGTCGCCTCCAAGGCGGCTTGTTTGTTTTACCGATCGCGCTCGCTGATGCCGCCGCTCGGCAGGGCTTCGAGCACGAGCGTCCGCTCGGTGCTGCTGCCGAAGATCAGCGCCGCCCGCACGCGTTCGTTGACGGCTTCGGCGACCATGCCGACCTCGGGGCTGTACCATTCGGTGGCGTCGATGCGGACGGTGGCGAGGGTCATATCACCTTGGAAGCTGGCTTCGAATCGTCTTGCTTCGAAATCGCCAGCGCCCGTCTGAACGACCTCGTCGCCGACGTACGTGACGGTCCGCGTCGCTTCGCCTCGGCCTCGCTCGCGGTACGGCGGTGCCAGATTCGTCACCACCATCTCAGCTTCAAAAACCTTTGGCGAATCCAAAGGCAACTCCGCAGGGATCAGCGTTAACGCCGGCTCATACCGCGTGAGCACCCCTTCAGCGGGATCCTCCACCGCGCCGATCAGCACCGATCCATCACTGGCGATACCGAGATGCTCGATGCGGCCGTCGGCGCGAAGGCGACGCAGCGGCAAGGCCTCGTCCTCCTCAGCCGTCTGAAGACTGAACCGGAGCATATCGCCCTCATCCTCGCCGTCGGTGACGCGGTAATCCCACACCCCCACGTGCACGCCGAGCAGTGCCGCAGGCGAGTTGTCCGTCACCCGATCACGCTCAACCGCCGACGTCGTCGCAGCATCCGGCCCGGTGCTCAACTGCGAAACGGTCGGCTCCTCGCACCCGCTCATCCAAAGCGACCACCCCGCCACCAGCGTCCCTGCAACTAAGGTTATCTGTCTCATGGCTCGCATTGTAAACCACTCCCCGCTTCACTGATTGATAGGCCCGCGCGCCGGCGATGTAAAACGCGATCTCAACCGATCGCTCCTCCCTCACCAAGCGGGCATACCCTGCCCCATCGCTGGCATCGTCACGCACGAATCTGATATCCTCTGCTGATCAACCAAAATCTGAAAGGGTAGATCACATGCGGCAACGGCCACTGGGACAAAGCGGGATCGAAGCGTCGGTTATTGCCTTCGGAGCATGGGCCATCGGCGGCTGGGCGTGGGGCGGCACCGAAGAGCAGGCCTCCGTTAACGCCGTTCGCGCCGGGCTCGATGCGGGCATCAACCTCATCGATACCGCACCGGTCTACGGCTTCGGCCGCTCCGAGGAAATCGTCGCCAAGGCCATCGAGGGTCGACGCGATCAAGTCGTCCTCGCCACGAAGTGCGGCCTCCGCTGGGACGATGACCGAGGCATCTTCCACTTCGCCAGTGACGAAGAAGGCATCAACGCCGAGGGCGATCTGCGCGTCCATCGCTACCTCGCCCCCGACTCGATCCGCACCGAACTCGAAGCCAGCCTCAAGCGACTCAAGACCGACCACATCGATCTCTACCAGACCCACTGGCAAGACCCCAGCACGCCGATCGAAGACACCATGGCTTGCCTGCTGAAGCTCAAGGACGAAGGCAAGATCCGCGCCATCGGCGTCTCCAACGCCACCGCCGAAGAGATGGACCAGTACCGCGCCGTCGGCCCCATCGATGCCGACCAGGAACGCTTCTCCATGCTCGATCGCCAGATGGAAACGAGCGGCCAACTGGACTACTGCCGCGAGCACAACATCGCCGTCCTCGCCTATTCCCCGCTGGCGCACGGCCTGCTCACCGGCAAGATCGACGCCGCCCGCACCTTCCCCAAAGGCGACCTCCGCCGCGACAAAGAGCGCTTCTCCATCGAAAACCGCGAACGCATCCTCAAAATGCTAGGCGAACTGCTGCCCCTCGCTGAGGACCGCGGCGTCACCTTCAGCCAACTCGTCCTCGCCTGGACCCTCGAACAGCCCGGCCTCACCCACGCCCTCGTCGGCGCCCGCTCACCCGAGCAGGCCCACGAAAACGCCGCAGCCGGCAGCCTCGAACTCGAAGATCACGAACTGGCGCACATCGAAGAAGTCGTCACACAATTCGTGTGAGAACACGCCACGAATCACAACGATCAACACACGCAAAAGAGCCGGCCTGTCCCCAGGCCGGTCTTGCGACGAAGACCCACCGGCTTGGGGACAAGCCGGCTCTTCAACGATCAAAAATCAGGGATCACTCCCCGTCGAGCTCCGCAAGCCGTGCGGTGGCCCGGGCGCGGGCCTTCTCCATCACGCTGGCGATCGAGACCGGCTTACCGCCCTCAGCTTTGCTCACATCCGCCGCCTGCATGAACGCGTAGATTTCGATTGACTCCTCAGCCGAGACCGAAGGCTCGCCACTGCGGAACATGCGAACAATGTCCACCACCAGCGGGCGGTAGCCGTTGTATCCGCCGAGGTCCAACGTGCCTTCGCTCGTCAGGATCGTGCCGCCGTACCCGGGGCTCATGCTTCGCATGCCGCGCACCGTGCCGATGCGGCCGTCGTCCCAGACGCCCACCACCACGTCCTGCCCCTCGGTGTGCGTCCGCGTCACGCTCACACATCCGGTGCCCATCACGGTGAACAGCGGCTCCACGCCGTGGATCATGTACCAGAACAGATCCGGATGCGTCGGCTCCGTACTCGCTGGCGACCAGGTATCCGCACCCAGCACTTCGCCATGTTCGCCCGCCGCGATCGCCCCTGCATTCTCCGCATACCGCAGCGACGAACTGGTGAACAGCGGCACGTTGTACTTCTCCGCCGCCATGTAGATCGCGATCAGGTCCGTCAGCGAGGCCGCCGCGGGCTTATCCATAAACAACGGCTTGCCCGCCTGCAGCACCTTCAGCGCCTGCTCCAGCCGCGGGTGCCCGTCGTTCGTCAGCAGCAGCACCACGTCAACCTGCTCCAGCAACTCATCGATCGACCCGGTGATGGCAATGCCCATCTCTTCGAACTGCTCGGTGTAGCCCGGCTGCCTTTCCACGCTCTGCTGGAGGTTCGTGCTTCCCTTCGGGTTCGCCGCCACCACGCGGAAGCCCGCCAGATCGTCTGCCGCGTTCTCATCGTTGAGCAGCTTGGCGAAGGCCGGTGCGTGCGAGGTATCCAGCCCGATCACGCCCACGCGCACGAACGCCGTCTCTTCCTCCGCCCGTGCGACGCCGCTGAAACCGCCCAGCACCACGGCCGCGGCCATGACGAAAATCCCGGTCCACGTTCTGACGATCGATTCTGAATGAGCAAGCATCGTGACTCCTTCTAATTTGCCGCCGATCCTTCACTCACCCGCGCGACTGGCGGATGAGCGACGACCGGCCTAAAATGATTGCACGAGAAATGCTACCGCGTTACCATGCTCTCGTCAACGCGTCGCCCGAGGCGTTGTCGTGGCCCTTAAGGTAACATGCAACCGCCGAATCACCGCAGGAGATTTGATCATGATGCACCGCACGACCAGTCGTCGCACCTTCCTCGCCGCCACCGCTGCCGCTTCACTGGCCTGGCCGCTGAGGCGCGTCCGCGGCGCGAACGATCAGGTTCGCATCGCGGTGCTGGGTGTGCGGAGCAAGGGCTGGCAGCACGTGGGCATCTTCCGCAGTCTGCCCGGCGTGCGGGTCGTGACGCTGTGCGATCCGGATCAGGCGATCCTCGACCGCCGGGCTGAGGAATCCGGCGAGCCGGTGAAGAAGGAGACCGACCTGCGCGCGGTGCTGGAGGATAAGGATGTCGATGCGGTCGTCGTCGCCACGCCGAACCACTGGCACGCGCTGGCCACGATCTGGGCATGCCAGGCCGGGAAAGATGTCTACGTCGAAAAGCCCGCCGCGTACGATCTCTGGGAAGGTCGGCAGATGATGGCGGCCGCTGCGAAGTACAACCGCGTCGTGCAGGCGGGCATGCAACGGCGTTCCGACGAAGCGCTCATGAGCGGCCTCACTGAGATCCGCGACGGCAAACTCGGCCGCATCCACCGCGTCAACCTCGTCCATTATGCACAGCGCGCAGCCATAGGCCGGACCACCACCGAAGTCCCCGACTCCGTTGATTACAACCTCTACGCAGGCCCCGCGCCGATGAGCCCCATCCGCCGCGACAACCTCCATTACGACTGGCACTGGTTCTGGGAAACCGGCAACGGCGAACTGGGCAACAACGGACCGCACGGCATCGACCTCGCCCGCTTCGTCCTCGATCAGCACGCCTTGCCGCCCCGCGTCTGGAGCGTCGGCGGCCGCTACAAGTGGGACGACCTCGGCGAAACGCCCAACACCCACATCACCTATCTCGATTACGACCCCGCCCCGATCATCGCCGAGGTTCGCAATCTGCCTGCCGCTGCCGACGTGAATGCCGCCCCCAACCTGCGCGGCGTGCGGACGGGCATCATCGTCGATTGCGAAGATGGCTACTTCTCAGGCCTCAACGGCGGCGCCATCTACGACCACGACGACAACCGCATCGAAACCGTCGACGGCGACGGTGGCCGCCATCACCAGGCGAACTTCATCAAGGCTGTGCGATCCCGCAACGCCGCCGACATCACCTGCAACGCCGAGGACGGCCACCTCTCCGGCAGCCTCTGCCACCTCGGTAACATCGCCTACCGCGTCGGCGCAGAGGCGACCTCCGAGCAGATCCATCAGGCGATCGAAAGCGACACCGCCGGCCGCGACAGCTTCGACCGCATGACCGAGCATCTCGCTGCGAACGAAGTCGATCTCGAGGCGAAGCCCCTGACTTTCGGGCCGTCGCTGACGTTCGACCCGACCGCGGAACGCTTCACCGGCCCCTCGCCGCTGACCGAGGCTGCGAACAACCTCCGCCGCCGCGATTATCGCCGGCCGTTCGTCGTCCCCGAGCAGGTTTGAAACAAGGGTTAGCGGGCGATCGCAGGTCGCCGTTTCTGACGACTCGATCGCCCGCCGCCGCTCACTGCCGCGCCTTACCGCTCGACAAATCGGCGAATCTTCGCCTTCTTCCCTTTGATATGCGTCTTCTTCATCGCACGGAGCACGTCGTCGATGACTTCCTCGGGCAGTTCCACAAGCGAGAAGTGGTCGGCGATGTCGATGCCGCCGATCTGCCCGCCGCTGATGCCCGACTCTCCCGCGATCGCGCCGACCAGATCGCCCGCGCGGACGCCGGCACTCCGACCCGCACCAATGTAGATGCGGCCCATCCCCGCGCCGGGGCCGCCTCGGTTGTCACCACGCTGCGGTCGTCCGCCGCCTCGCTCACCGCCCCGATCGCCCCCCCGATCGCGCCCGCGGTCCCCGCCGCGCCCCGGGCCTGACGTCGGCATGGCGGCGAAATCCTCCCCGCCATCCTCCTGCTCACTGTCGCTCGCCTCCTGCAGCACCTTCACTGCGGCGAGCGCCACGTCCATCAGATCGTGCTCCTGTGCCAGCGATTCAACCACCACGCGATACGCATCAAGCTCGCCCCCGACCAGCGCTTCCTCGATCGCCACACGCGTCACTTCAACCCGCCTCGCACGCAGGTCCGCCACGGTCGGCACCTGCTCGATGCTGATTTTCCGCTTGATTTGCCGCTCAAACTGCCGCAGCAGCCGCGACTCTCTCGGGTCCGAAAGCGTGATCGCCACACCCTCGCGCCCCGCTCGGCCCACCCGCCCGATCCGATGCACATACGAATCAGGCGTCGCCGGCAGATCAAAATTGATCACGTGCGAAAGCTGTTCAATGTCCAGCCCGCGTGCCGCCACATCCGTCGCCACCACCAGGTCAATCGTCCCCTCACGCAGCTGGGCGATCACCCGCGTCCGCTGATCCTGCGAAATCCCCCCGTGCATCGGCTGCGAGCGATACCCATGCGCCGTCAGCCGCTGCGCCAGCTGGTCAACCTCCGTCCGCGTACGGCAGAAAATCAACGCCGAGTCCGGGCTTTCCAGATCTAAAATTCGGCTAAGCGCCGTCAGCTTCTTCGCCCGCGGCATCACATACGCCACCTGCCGAACGTTCGGCGTCACGCCCTTGGCCAGCGGCTCCTTCGCGATCTGAATCCGCAGCGGATCACGCAAATACTTCTTGGTCATCCCCGCAATACGAGGCGGCAGGGTGGCAGAGAAAAATACGGTCTGGCGCTCCTCCGGAAGCTCCGAAAGAATCGCTTCCAGGTCGTCCGCAAAGCCCATGTCCAGCATCTCGTCCGCTTCGTCCAGCGCCAACATCGAGATGCTGCCCAGGTTCATCGTCCCCCGTCGAATGTGATCGATCGCCCGCCCCGGCGTCGCCACCACCACATCCACACCCCGGTCCAGCGCCCGCCGCTGCTGACCGAACGAATGGCCCCCGTAGATCGCGATGACGGAGATATCAAGCCCCCGTCCATAGCGGTACATCGCCTCGGCGACCTGCATCGCCAACTCACGCGTGGGAACAAGAATCAGCGCCGAAGGCTTCGCACGCTTGCCCCCCAGCTCCGCCACGCGCTGAAGCATCGGCAGCCCGAAAGCCGCCGTCTTCCCCGTGCCCGTCGCAGCCTGACCAATCAGGTCGCGGCCGCCAAGCAGCGGGGGAATCGTCTCGGCCTGGATCGGGGTCGGCTCCTCGTATCCAAGCTCACTAAGGGTGCTAACCAGCTCCGGGCGGAGGCCCAGACTGGCGAATTCATTATTGTTTCCGGTGGAATTTTCGTTAGGCATGACAGAGTTTAACAGATCATCGCCGCGCCGTCTCACCCCCTCCCCCCAACACACAACCCCCCGAAGCCCACGGCGTACCGCCGTGGGACTCCGTTATTTTTTCTTCTCTACAGCCGCCCCCTTCGCAAGCCGATAATACCCTTGACGCCGAACGAAGTCGGACGCGTTGGGCAACCGACAGCCACTGCTTCCAAGATGCAGCAGCCCCGCTTGAAAACCCCAACCGCCCGTCTCGTTCTGCCCTCTCCGTGAAACCGTTCACGGATTCGAACATTCCGAACACTTTCACGAGATCAGTCCATGAACGACCGGTCATTCCAATCCGTGTCGCCGCCCTGACAGCCTCGCATCGCAAAAAAGTCCAAACGCGAATGCCTGAGCCCCGCCGCTCATCACCCCCGAAGTCCGGGGAGGAGCCCTGTCAGATGACCACCCCCACCAGCGAAACCCTCCGCCTCGATCGCGACCGCCTCGCCGACGCCGTCGTCAGCCGGCTCACCACAGCTGGCACCCTGTCTTCCGAAGCACGCAACCAATGCCTCGAGGACACCCGTCAGCACCTGGATTATCTCGCCCACGCCGTCGCCTCTGAAGATCCGGAAATCTTCATCGCGCACCTCCGCTGGGCGAAGATCGTGCACGTCGCGCTCAATCGCAACGTCGACGCCCTCGCCGCCCAGTTCCACGCCCTCCAGCAGGTGCTCCACGACACGCTCGGCAGCTCCCCCGCGGAAGACTACCTCGCCTCCGCACTCGCCCAGTTGCCGCAGATGCCCACCGAGCTGCCGTCGTTTCTCAACAACAACGACGCCCTCGACACTCTCGCCAACGATTACCTCGCGCTGCTGCTCAACGGCGATCGCAACGCCGCCAGCCAGCTCATTCTCGAAAACGTTGAGCGTGGCGTCGCCGTCCGCGACCTCTACCTCCGCGTCTTTCAGCCCGCCCAATACGAAGTCGGCCGCCTCTGGCAGCTCAACCAGATCACCGTCGCTCAGGAACATTTCTGCACCGCCGCCACCCAGCTGATCATGTCCCAGCTCTACGCGAACATCTTCTCCACCACACGCGTCGGCCTCAAACTCGTCGCCACCGCCGTCAGCGGCGACCTCCACGAAGTCGGCATCCGCATGATCGCCGACTTCTTCGAAATGGAAGGCTGGGACACCCTCTACCTCGGCTCCAACCTCCCCACCGAATCCGTCATCGCCACGCTCCGAAGCGAACAGCCCGACCTCCTCGCCATCTCCGCCACGCTTACACCCCACGTGCATCACGTCCATCAGCTCATCGCCGCCATCCGCCGCCAAGCCGATATCGCCCACACCCGCATCATCGTCGGTGGCTACCCCTTCTCCGCCACGCCACGCCTCTGGCAACACGTCGGCGCCGACGCCACCGCCTCCGACGCTCAGGCCGCCGTCGAGATCGGCACCACGCTCGTCCCCTCGAAAGCCTGCGCATGATCGACCACCCCCAGACACAAGGCATCGCCATCATCTGCGATACGCAAGGCGGCGTCCGGCAGATCCTCCGCGATGACCTCAATCTCGTCGCACCCCCTCAGCCCATCGCCAACTTCACCACGCTCTTCGATCGCGCCAGCTCCGCCAAAGCCGCACAGTTCCTCGCAGCTGTCATCGCCCAGGGCGCCGCCTTCGACTGGCAACTCAACGCCTGCCTCAAAAACCGCATGACCATGCTCCACTTCTTCGGCTCCGCCAGCGACACAGGCCTCCTGCTGCTCGGCGTCCGCTCCAGCGAAAACATCGTCCGCTTTCAGGACGAAATGAGCCGCATCAACAACGAACACGTCAACGTCCTCCGCGAGACCATCCGCCAGCAGGCCGTCGCCGTGGCCGCGGTCGAACCCAAAGACGATCCGCAGCAGATCGAAGCCATGTCCGAGCTCAACAACGAACTCGTCAACATGCAACGCGAACTCGGCCGCAAGAACGCTGAGCTTATGCGCGTCAATCTCGAACTCCACCGCGTCAACAGTGAACTCGAAGACACCCGCGCTCAACTCGAGCAAAAGCACGAGCAGCTGCTCGCCGCCAATACCCAGCTCGCCGACCTCGCCGCCACCGACACCCTCACCGGCATCCCCAACCGCCGGGCCCTCGAGCAAAGCCTGCAACAAGCGTTTTACACCGCAAAGTTAGAGGACCGCGCCCTCTCCGTCGCCATCATCGACGTCGACCACTTCAAATCGCTTAACGACACGTTCGGCCACGCAGCCGGCGACGAAGCGCTCAAGCAACTCGCCAACATCCTCAGCAAGACCGCACGCGAATCCGACATGGTCGCCCGGCTCGGCGGCGAAGAGTTCGCCCTGGTCATCAGGAACGCCGCAGGCAAAGAGGCCCACAAAGCTGCCGACCGCTTACGCCAAGCCATCGAATCCGCCACCTGGCCCGACCGTCCCATCACCGTCAGCATCGGCCTCGCCACACTCCGCCCCGAACACACCTCAATCGACCAGCTCCTGGAACAAGCCGACGAAGCGCTCTACACCTCCAAAGAAACCGGCCGAAATCGCGTCACCGCAATCCAATAACCATCTCCCCCCGAAGCCCACGGCGTACCGCCGGTGCTGTGTGCGAGTCGCCCCCCCTCATCCATGCAGCCCTTCCAAACGCGACATCAATTCCCCCGTCACCTGCTGTCCCCGCCGTTGCATCACCGCCTCCGCCACCTCGATGAACTTATCAAGATCGTACCGCTGCTCACCTTTGTCCGTCAGGAACGCGAAGCGGTCCACGCACTTCGGCGGGAACATCGAAACCGCCAGCATCGCCCCTGTATTCAAGCACGAACCGGTCACCAGCCGCGTCCCGATCGCCGTCTTAACATGGTCGCCGATGATCGAACCAAGGTGCGTCATCCCCGTCGCCTCAGCAGCGTCACCAACTTCTATCTGCATCTGAACCGGACTATAAGTGTTCTTGAGATTACTAGTGATAGTATCCGCACCCAGGTTCACCCATTCGCCAACATAACTATTGCCCAGGTAACCCGAGTGCGCCTTGTTCGCGTGGCCATGGAACACGCAGCCGTTCACCTCGCCGCCCACTTTACACATCGGCCCGATGATCGTCCCCGCCCGGATATGCCCGTGATTGGTCACAATACTATTCGGCCCCACATAGCCCGGCCCGACCACCACGCTCATCGAGCGCACCTCAGCCCCGTCATCAATCGCGATCGGCCCCGCCGACGTATCGAACACCACATGCGGATGCACCGTGGCGCGCGGCGAAACCAGCACGCCGTTGCGCCCGACCACCGTCACGCCCAGCAGCGAGCCGTTCAACGGCTTCAAGTGCCCCATCTGCCCAAGGTCATGTTCAAGATTCTCCTCCGCCCTTTGCAGCAGTTCCCAAGGGCGCCTCAACAGATTGGCATGACCGACCACACGCTTATCAAGGCCATTATCAAACGTTCCCGCGTCGCCTTTTTCATCGAGCCGTTCGAGAAACGCTTCGACGCGATCCCACGTCAGCCTTGCCGCCACCACGTCGCCATGCTCGTCGACCAGCACCGTGTTCAGCCGGTTCGGCAGCTCCGCATTCACGCGCGTCCATCGACCGTTGATCAGCAGCACCCCGCCGCCCGGTCCACCCGCAGCATCCTTCACACCCGCAAGCTCATTGACCGGAACCGTGTGCCGCGCCCGCACTAACGCCGCCAGCCCAGCAGGCACCCACATGCCCGTCGGCTCCGCGCCGAGTTGAGCGGTCAACCGTTCATGCGTCGTCACTGCACCGCTGCGTACTTCAAAGCTCGCCCGAAGATCGCACAACGGCCCGAGCTTCCCACGACCATCATCAAACAGGATATATCCCATGTCCTTCGCCATGCCATTCCTATCGGCTTACAAATAGTCCAACTCTTCAAATCGCCCCCGCCCCACATCGCCCCGCCCGTGGCCGTGATCTGCCACTACACCCTTTCCAAGCACCCGCTTCAACGGGTAAACTATCGGCATGCTTGAAGCCATAGTTTTCGATTTTGACGGCATCGTCGTGGACAGCGAACCGCTCCACTATAAGGCCTTTCTGCTGATCGCCGAGCCACTCGGGATCAGCTTCTCTTATCAACAGTACAAGCAGGAGTATATCGGCTTCGACGATCGCGATGGGTTCCGCGCCATGTTCGCCCAGCACGGCCTGCCGCTGGACGACCAACGGCTCGCGCAGCTCATCGCCGACAAGGCCGAGGCGTTCGAACAGATCGTCGGCAACATCACGCCGTTCCCCGGCGTCCGCGCGCTCATCGAAGCGGCCGCGGCCGCCGTGCCGACCGCCATCTGCAGCGGCGCGATGCGCAGCGACATCGACGCCATCCTCCCCGCGGTGCTCGGCGAACATCACGCCGATCGGTTCAAAACCATCGTCACCGCCGACGATGTCACCCGCTCCAAACCCGATCCCGAGAGCTACGCGCTCGCCGCCAGCCGACTCGGTATCAACCCCGCCCGCGCGATCGCCATTGAAGACACGCCCGCCGGCCTGGCCTCGGCCAAGGCAGCCGGATTCCGGACGCTCGCGGTGACGAATACCTATCCCGAAGCTCACCTCGAAGAGGCGGACCATGTGGTCGAGTCGCTCGAGCAGGTGGACTTGGAAATGCTCCGCAATCAGTTCCGGATTCCCAGCTGAGCAGCGTGCGCACCAGCGCGGCAAGATCGTCGCTGAAGCCGATTTTCGACCGCCTCGCAACGGGTTTCTATGACGGTTTTGGACGCGGCAACGGCGAACTTGTTGGTGTTACTTCTGTTTATGGCGCGAAATTTGGATGCGTTCGGCCGCTTCGCGCGCCAGGTGCGCATCGTGGTGTCGTGCTTTGACGTGCATGGTGCCGAACGGGCCCACTTCGACGACCTCGATCTGCGCGCCCAGCGCGATGCCACGCTCCTCGAGATGGCGCAGAAATTGTTCTTCGTGGTCCGACACCCGGCGAACCTCCCCACGCTCGCCGGCTGCCAGTTCACTCAGCGGTAGAAAATCCTGCTGCTCAATGCTGCCTGTGGCGTCGGGGATTGGGGCACCGTGAGGATCGACCTCGGGATGCCCCAAGTAGCGGTCGATGTGCTCGATGAGCTGATCGGAAACGGCGTGTTCGAGCCGCTCGGCGTCGCTGTGGACCTGCTCCCATCCGAGCCCAAGTGTCTGCACGAGAAAGAGTTCGATCAGCCTGTGCCGGCGGATGATCTGCAGCGCCAGCCGTTCCCCCGCCTCAGTGAGCCGTACGCCCTGGTAGGGCTGGTAGTCGACCAGTCCCCGTGCCGCGAGCTGCTTAAGCATCCCGCTTACCGTGCCCCGGCCCAATCCGGTGCGGTCGGCGATGGCCTTCGTGGTCGCGCGGCGGCCCTGGCTCAAAAGCTTCCAGATGTGCTTGAGGTAGTCTTCGACGGCGACGGAGTGGGATTGTGTCGTGAAACCTTGCGACATGGCGAACAATGGTAACCCCCCGCGGCTGCGCATCAAGGCGAGGGCGCGTCAGATTTCGCAAGTCGATCAATGGCACGGAGTACCGCCTCCTGCTGGGCCTGACGGTGGCGGGCGTAGGCGTCCCAGTCGACGGCGCGGCTGCGGCTGGGGGCGCCGTCGTTTTGCTCGATATTTGCAGTGTTTTGCGCCGTGACGATGCGGCGGTCGAGCCGCAGGGGAGGGTCGACCGTCGACCGGTCCTGCTCGAGGTTCGGCAGGCCCAGATGGAAAACGGTGTTGGCGGGGATCATCTGAAAAATGTGCTGCTGCCCGCGGTGCTCGACCCGCATGTACTCGGAGCGATCGAACTCGGCGACGACGCCGGGCACGACGTAGAAGAGGCGGTCGGCGTTCTGCTTGCCGCGCTGGCGATATACGTAAGTTTCCTGTCCACCTTGGATACCGAGGCCGGACTGAAGTTCGCGCAGGCTGGTCGCGGTGGGGTCGACATCGTCAACAAGCGACTCGACGGGCTCATATCCGCGGCGCTGAAGCGGCTGGCTGCTCTGAAGCGGGCCGCTCGCCATGGCGGCGAAGGTGCAAAGCGAGAGCGTGACGAGGAGGAAGCGGCTGTTCATGCTTTCATTGTATCGGCTGCTGTGGGGTGCGACGCAAGTGATTCTGGGGGTTGATCTACTGGGGGACAATTGCGGGAGTATCCGGGGGCTGTGAGTCGGCTGGTTGTTCTAAGCTTTGTTCGCCGGGGACATTTTCCACGGTGCGAATTATGGCTATATGAGTCGTGAGGATGAGAAAAGGAAGCGCCATGAGCGTGATTGAGCGTAACGTGCGTCCTGTGGCGAACAGAACCGCGGGTCCGACGGGCGTTGGGTTGGGGGATGCGGCTGAGCGATTGGTGGGGGGGCCTTATGACGCGCTGGTCGATTCATCGCCCCAAGGCAGCATCTACTGTCGGCGGTGGTGGTTGGAAGCGGTGGCGCCGGGTGCGTGGCGGATTCTGACGGTCGAAAAGAATGGGTATCTGCATGCCGCCTGGCCGATCGTGCTGCGTGAGCATCTAGGTCGGACCAACGTGGTGATGCCGATGATGACGCAGAAGCTGGGCATCCTGTTTCCAGCGCCTCGGCCGAACCAGAAGTACGTCGAGCGACTGTCGACCGAGCATAAGCTGATCAACGAACTGATGGCGCAGCTTCCGGAGGGCGGAGCTTTTCGGCACAGTTTCCACGAATCGTTCACCAACTGGCAGATGTTCTACTGGCACGACTACAAGCAGACGACGCGTTACACGTATCTGCTGGAGGATGTGCACGATCACGACAAGCTCTGGGAGAACATGCGAGGCTCGTGTCGGGGCGTGATCCGTAATGCGCGCAAGCAGGGACTGGAGGTCGATGAGGATGTGCCGTTCGAGGACATGCTGGCGCTGAACGACATGACGTTCGAGAGGCAGTCGCTTGAGACGCCGGTGACGCATGACCTGCTGCGGCGGATCGACCGGGCGTGCAGCTTGTATGGCGGGCGACGTGTGTTCGGCACGCGTGATCGGCAGGGGCGACTGCATGCAGCGGTTTACGTGGTGTGGGATAACGGCACGATGTACGCGCTGATGCTGGGGTCGGACCCGAAGATTCGGCACACGGGGGCGTTGAAACTGGCGGTGTGGCAGGCGATCAAGTTCGCGAGGCAGGTGGTGGATCGGTGGGATTTTGAAGGGTCGATGATGCCAAGCGTTGAGGCGTCGAACCGTGACCTTGGCGGCGTGCAGCGGCCTTACTTCGTGATCAGCCGACTCGGGCGACCGAACACCGCGCAGCGTGCGGTGCGGAAGCTTGGGCGGATGGCGACGCGCGTGCTTCCGTTGCGGGTGACGGAAGGGTTGGTTTGAGGGGGGGGGCGTGGCGCGGGAAAGGGGGGGGAAGTGG
>JBBDRF010000069.1:0-19194 GCA_040905565.1 Phycisphaeraceae bacterium
GGTTGATGTACTCGTCGAGCGAAATGTCGGGCCAGTAGTTCACCAGCTGGATCTGCGCGTTGGGCGAGCCGATGCGGTCGATGCGGCCGTAGCGCTGGATGATGCGCACCGGGTTCCAGTGGATGTCGTAGTTGATCAGATAGTCGCAGTCCTGCAGGTTCTGGCCCTCGGAAATGCAGTCGGTGCCGATCAGGACGTCGATCTCGCCGGGTTCGTTGGGCAGGACGACGTCCTTCTCCTTGGACCGCGGCGAAAAGAGCGTCAGGACGCCCTGGAAGTCGTAGGTCTTCTTCAGCGTCGTCTTGGGCGCGTCCGAGCCCGTCACCTTGCCGGTGTGCAGACCCAGCTGCTGCGCGAACGGGGCCAGGTTGGCGAAGAGGTAGTTCGCGGTGTCAGCGAAGGCCGTGAAGATGAGCACCTTCCTGTTGCCGGGGTTCAGCGGATCGGCAACCTTGCGGTCTATGACGCCCTTCAGGTGCTGCAGCTTGGCATCGTCGTCGGGCCCGACCTTCTCCATGGACGCGACCAGCTCCTCGATGAGGAGCAGATCGGCCTCGAGGTCGTGCTTCCAGGAAGGCAGGTCCATGTCGGCCAGACTGATCTGGACCTTCTTGCCGACCGTGAACTCGTCGAGCCCCTCAAGATCTTCGTCCTCGGCCTCAAGGGCATCGAGGTCCGTGAGGGGGTCAGTGACGCTTTGCGAGCCTCCGGACCGCTCGAACTCTACAATGGCGCCGAGCGTACGTGAGATGTTTCCTGCAAGGGACCGCAGTGTGAGCCGGAAAGCCTCAACCGAGCTTTCCAGGCGTTTGAGGAGATTGGTCGTCATCAAGGCCTGAAGGCTGCGCTCGCGATCTGCCTGCCGCAGCTTGCCGCGGCCGCCCTCGACCTGAGTGTCGTAGATCTCCTCGTATTTGCGCAGGCGGCTCGGCAGGATGTAGCTAATGGGCGCATAAACCGCGAGCTTCAGCACCGAAAGTTGCCCAAAGATATCGTCCAGGCCCATCACGTCTTCGCGTCGTGTGATCGGGCAGTGGAACGACACTGGCTTCCGCCGTTCGGGGAACTTGCCAATGTCCTTGGTGTCGTAGAAGGTCTCGATGTGCTTGCGGGACCGCGCGATGGTCACCGCATCGAGCAGTTCAAAGAAATCGAAGTCCAGCGCTTTGAGGATAGATGCGGCATTCCGCTCCTCCGCTGGGAGCGTTGACCATGCATTGAAGGCCTTCTGCGCCCGCCGAAAAATCTCCTCGACACTCATGTCCGTCTTCAAGCTGCGGCTAAGGTTCTCGGACTGCCCCTCGTAGGCGAGGTTGAGCTGGTTGCGAAGATCGGTAAAGCGGTTGTTCACCGGCGTCGCCGACAGCATGAGAACCTTGGTCTTCACGCCTGCGCGGATGACCTGGTTCATCAGCTTCTGGTATCGGGTCTCCCGGTCCTTGTAGATGTCGTTATTGCGGAAATTGTGGGACTCGTCGATCACGACGAGATCGTAGTTTCCCCAGTTAACGCGATTCAGTGGAATGCCGAATGACTCGCCGGACGTTCTGGAAAGGTCCGTATGGCACAGGACATCGTAATTGAAGCGGTCCCTCGCAAAGATGTTGGTCGTCAAGTTTGTGTTGTAGTTTCGCCAGTTGTCAGCAATCTTTTTCGGACAGAGCACCAAGACGGCGCGATTCCGAAGCTCGTAGTACTTGACGACTGCGAGCGCGGTGAAGGTTTTGCCCAGGCCAACGCTGTCGGCCAGAATGCACCCATTGTAGGTCTCCAACTTGTTGATGATGCCGGTCGCCGCGTCCTTCTGGAAGTTGAACAGCTTGTTCCAAACGAGGCTATCACGGTAGCCAGTGAGATCGTTAGGCAGAACGTCGTCGTCGAGGTCCTCCAAAAAATCCTGAAAAATATTGTACAGCATCATAAAGTAGATGCGTTCGGGGGAGTTTTCCTGGTAGACTGACTCGATGTGGTCGCAGATCGCCTCCGTGACATCCTTCACTTTCTCTGGATCAGACCAGATCTGGGTGAAGAGCTGTAGATACATCTGCGCGTGGCCCGCATCGTCGAACCTTGTCACGAAATTCGAAACGGCGTCGCCCTTCTGGTATCCGAGGTCGACGGCGGTGAAGCCGCTGATCGGCATATAGGCGATACCCTCGGCGCCGCTTGCAACATGCATGAACTGCTGCATCGGCGCCTTGGTCGTGTTTGACCGAAACGTAGCCTTCTTTCGGATCCAGTCAGCACATTCGCGGGCCACCGCCCTTTGCGTGAGTTTGTTACGCAGCTGGATCTCGAACTCAGTTCCGTACAGGCCGCTTTCACGCATTGCCTTCGGAATGAAGAACTCGCGCCGTTCTTTTCGCAGACGGTCGGTGACCTCCGTCGGCACAAACGTCGGCGCCGTGAAAATGAATTGCAGGCTCTCCACCTTGGAAAGCTCAGTCTTCAGGGCTTCGAACGCATAAATCGAGAAGCACGACGCCGCAATTTTCAGCCGCGAGCCGCGATCAATGGTCGACTTGACGTCATCGCCAAGGAGCTGGGAGGTGTTGTCGATTACCTTCATCGCAGCAGCATAGCTCTAGATAAATTGTCCAATTATTACAGTCGGTGAGCATTAGCATTCGCACTCGCCCGCTGTAGGTTCATCGTCAGCATCCTTGGTGATGGAATCAAGCAGCCAGCAGTCGCAAAGGCTTTCCAACGCTGGTGTTAGCTCTTCGGGATCGATCGCGAGCCTTAGAATTACTGGCGTGACATTGTAGAACGTGCGGGATCGGCGATCAAGTTTGAGGCCTGAGGACCTTGCAGTCTTAAAGACCTAGGACTGGAGCAGCCCCGAAGCTCATCTCTACCGCCGCCGCACTGGTGGCAAAAGTAGTGAAATGCCATGAGTGGTTGGGGCCGACCCAGCTGTAGTTCGGCGGCATGATGGGCAATTGATGGAGAGGCGCGTCATAGATGTCTGTCACCGCAGAACGGTTTCGAGAAGCAGATCGTCACGGGAACGAAGGCTTTCGGCGGCGCCGGTCTGCGCTGTGTGCTGAAGTTTGCCGCCATAAATGCGGTGAAGCGTTAGGTGTGACCGTCTTGCCTCCTGAGCGTGGCTTTCCGGCTTGTGCGGGCTATGCCGGATGGCCTGGGCTAGATCGACGCTGCCGGGGGCAGAACGGACCTTGTCTATCAGGAGCCGCTTGAGATCAGTGCGGCACCCGTGGCACTCGGCTTTGTGCTGACGGAATGGAAGCGAACGGATGAGGACCCGGAGCGAGCGTTTGCGGACGCAAAGCAGCAGGCGGCGCTCTATTCTGACGACGTGATGGCCGGTCTCGAGTTGGTGAGCCACCGGTACCTGATCGTCGTGTCGGCAAGGCGAATAGCGCCTCCTCCGGATATCATTGACGATGCCGTGACCTACCGGCACATCAGTATAGCAGTCGAGCCGGAGCAGCCTTTCGATGGAGATCAGCCCCGCCTATGTCCCCGCCGAGCGCCGGCAGGCCGAGACCGGCAAGGATGCGATTCTCGACGGCGACGGCCGGACCTTCGCGCATGTGAAGAAGGAGCGGTTGGGGAGGCGCGATTTGCAGGTTGCGATTTGTGCCCGCCGATCATTCATTTCCCGGCTGTATTCTGCCTTTCCCTCTCGTCTGGAACACCGTAGCCGCCGCCGCCGCAGGTGCGCACGGTGACTAGATCACCTGCGTGAATGCGAAGGTTGGTCTTGCCCGGTAGGGCGGTTTCCCGGTCCTCGCCACGCGGCTGAAGCGTGATCTCGAAGGTCGCGCCCGGCTCGCCACCCTGTAGGCCATAGGGCGGCACGTCCCGGCGTTCGAACATCGTCGTGAGCATCACATCATCGACGCGCATCCGGTAGCCACGCTCTTGACCATCTCCACCCTTGTGGTGCCCCGCTCCGCCTGAGCCCCTGCGCACCCGGTGGAAATCGATGTCGATCGGGTATTCGCACTCGATGATCTCGTTTGACGTGTTCATTATGTTCCCCATGTGTACGCGAACCACTGAACAACCGTCGCGGTCGATGCGCCCGCCCTCGCCGCCGGTATGAACCTCATAGAGGGTCACCCACCTGCCGTCTTCTCTAGTGGCGCCGAAGATGGCCAGGCCAGCGGTCGTCGGCCCTCCAGCAGTCAGGCGTTCAGGCACCGCTGCCTCGAGCGCCAGCATCGCCGCGTCTACGATACGCTGGCAGGTTTCGTGATTGCCGCCGACGACAGGGCGGTCAGGACCGGCTTCACAGATTGAGCCAGGGCGTGTAATGACTTCGATCGGACGGTAACAACCAGCCGAGGGCTGAATGTCGGGACCGCATACTGCCTTCATCACGTAAAAGGCCGAAGCGCCGGTGATGTATTTGGTCGTGTTGATCGGCCCAGGCACATGATCGTCCGAACCGGAGTAGTCGAAGGTTACGGTTTCGTCGCGCACTGTAATCTTCACCCGGATGATTGCGGGCGGGCCCCCATGGCCGTCATCGTCCATGGAATCCTCGCCCTCATAAACCCCGTTTGGCAGGCCGCGGATCGCCTCACGCATTTGCGCCTCGGCGTGGTCGTGCAAGGCGGCGAAGACTTCTTCGGCAAAGTCGGCGCCCCACTTTGCGAACATCTGCTGAAATCGCTGATCGGCGGCGCGCGTCGCTGCCATCTGCGCGAAGATGTCGCCCCGGCAAGTCTCCGGCGCGCGCACATTGGCGAGCACGATCGCAAGCTTTTCCTCGTCCGGCCCTTCAGCGGTAAAGACTCGCAAAGGGGGAATGCGAAGGCCCTCCTGCCAGGCATCGTAGGCTTGGCAGAAGTAGCTGCCCGGTGCGCCGCCGCCGATGTCGGCCCAATGTGCGAGACTGACAGCGAAGGCGCGGACGCGACCACCCGAGAAGATCGGGCGCAAGAGCTTGACGTCCGGCAGGTGGTTTCCGCCTACATGAGGCAGATTTAGCATCCAACAATCGCCCTCACGCAACTTCTCCTTTGGTACCCGCTTAAGGAACTCGCGCACCGTGTAGCTCATAACCCCCATATGCATCGGCATATCCTGGCCTTGGGCGACCTGATTTCCGTCGGCATCAGTGACGGCGGATGACAAGTCCCCCGCCTCGCGCAGCACTGGTGAGCGAGCCGCACGCATCACCACCGACGACATCTCCTCGGCGATGGAGGACAGGCCGTTGCGCAAGACTTCGAGCATGAATGGATCTACGCTCATTGTTCTAATCCTACAGTAATGTGGATATGACCGTGCGTGTCCGCGTGGAACTGATCGCCCGGAGGGATCACGATAGTTGACCAGGTGTCCTCAATCAGAGCAGGTCCATCGACCATCTCGCCTGGAACGAGAGCACCGCGGTCGTAGACTGGCGTGGCCAGGAGGCCGCCATGTTCGAAAACGCATTCACGGCTCGAGGGCTCGCCAGGACCTGTACAGTCGCCCTGGCCCTTCACCGCTCTGTCCGCACGGTCGCTGATAGTGACGCGGATCGACGCCAGTTCCCATGGCTCATCGGTGGCGAATCCGAACAACGCTTCGTGAATCGCGAAGAACTGCCTTTCCAGCGCCGCCTGATCCCCGAACTCGGCATCGGGAACCGGCACGTCATAACTCTGGCCTGAGTAACGCACCAGCGCGACGTAATCGAGGCGACAGCTCACCGGGTCATGCCCACTTTCAGCCACGGGCACAGACACTGTTTGGCGAAGGTCCTCGACGATATTCGCGAGTTCCACTGCGTCCCATTCGACGCTCTTCATGTTGATGGTGCGCTGCCGCGAATACTTCATCTGTGCCGCCGCGCAACCTAATGCCGAATAAGCGCTCGAGAAGGCGGGCACGAGTACTTTCTTGATACCGTATTGCCGGGCAACGAAGGCCGCATGCATCGGTCCGCCGCCGCCGAAGGCCGTCAGCACACATTCGCGCCCATCGACACCTCGCTCCACTGTCACCTTGTTGAGCGCGCGCGCCATGTTGGAATGCGCCACCCCCAAGATGCCGATTGCCACCTCTTCGGTCGAGCGTCCCGTCTCCTCGGCGATCGGTGCCATAGCCCCTACCGCAGCCTCGCGGTCGAGCTTGACCGCGCCGCCCAACGTGCGCGCAGGGTTCAGGTAGCCAAGCACGATATTCGCGTCCGAGACCGTCGGGTCAGTGCCACCACGCCCATAGCAGGCCGGCCCTGGGAAGGCTCCGGCGCTCCGTGGCCCGACGACCAGCGCGCCAGCATCCATCCGCGCGATCGAACCGCCGCCGGCGCCAATGGAGTGCACTGCCACCATCGGCAGTCGGATGCGCCGTTCCGCGAGCTCGCGCTCTAAGGAAATCTCTGCTTGGCCGTCGTTAATCAGGCAGGTGTCGGTCGTCGTGCCGCCCATGTCGAAGGTCAGCGCGCTGTCGATGCCGAGGGCCTTGATCGTTGCGACGGTCGCGGCCACACCCGCGGCCGGTCCGGATAAGGCCAGTAGCAGCGGATGTTCGCCAATCGTCTTGGGTCTCGACATGCCACCCGAGGAATGAAAAAAGTTCAAATCACTATCGGCGGGCTTCAATTCATCAATACGCCGGAGGTACCGGTGGACGCGGCCGGTGACCGAAGCCGACAGCACCGTGGTATTGGTGCGTTCGTATTCGCGGATCTCCGGGCTGATGACACTACTCAAGCACACATGATCGACAACGTCTCCAAGTGCTTTGCTGAGCGCGATTTCATGCGCAGGGTTGCGGTAACCGTGAATCAAGCAAACGGCAACAGCTTGCACGCCGCTGGCCTTCACCTGGGCAACCACACGAGAGATCTCCCGCTCGCTCAGCGCAGTCACTACGTTGCCATTGCGATCCATGCGCTCGTCGACTTCGAAACGTAGGTGCTCCGGAACCAGGGGAGGCAGCTTCGACAGCGCGTTGAGATGATAGATCGAGCGCCGCTTTGTCCGGCCGATGGCGATCACGTCCGAAAATCCCTTGGTCGACACCAGTGCCACCGTGTCATTCAACCCCTCCACGATGTCATTGGTAACCATCGTCGTGCCATGGGTGAGTTCCGCTACTTCGTCCCATTGCAGGCCGACGGCGCCGATCCCGGCAAGCAGCCCTTCAACCGGATCGTCTTTTCGTGAGGGCACCTTGGCGGCGCGTACCTCGCCCGAAGCATCGTTCGCCGCAATTACGTCGGTGAAGGTACCACCGATATCAAGTCCTACTCGCCAATGCATGATATTTCGATCTTCCACTTAAGCCGTTAGTTGGTTCGCCATCTCCAACTTTGAATACGCGCGACCTTTGTTGTAGTGCGACCGCTCAGGTCCGTGTTGACGCGCGGAGCGCGCCCTCGCGGTGGAGTTCCTCGGTGACGAAGGCGAAGGCCCGCTCGAGCCCAGCGACAAGTTCGTCGACATCGGCCTCGCTGCAGCACAGCGGCGGCGACATCGCGACGACGTCGCGGTGCGGGAGGGCACGGACCATGATCCCCTCCTCGTATCCGCGCTTCATCACACGGCCCGCGGCACCGAGCACGGGATCGAGGGACGTCTTCGTCGTGCGGTCGGCGACAAGCTCGATGCCGAGCATCATGCCCACACCGCGGATGTCGCCCACGAGCGGGTGGTCGCCGAAGGTCTGGACGAGTTTCGCCTTCATGTAGTTGCCGACACGGTCGGCGTTCCCGCCCAGATCCTCGCGCTCGATAATGTTGATGTTGGCCAGCGCCGCGGCGGCGCACACCGGGTGAGCAGAGTAGGTGTAGCCGTGGCCGAAGCTCGCGACCTTCGAGGCGGTCTCCTCGAGCACGTTCCAGACCCGCTCGCTGATGACGGATCCGGAGATGGGCTGATAGCCGCTCGAGATCCCCTTGCCCAGCGTAATGAAGTCGGGCCGGATGCCGAATCGCTCGGAACCGGACCACCGGCCGACACGCCCGAAGCCGCAAATTACCTCGTCGACGATCAAGAGCACGTCATGCCGGTCAAGGACGGCCTGGATCGCGGGGAAGTAGCCCTCGGGCGGTACCAGGACGCCGCCGGTGCCCATGACGGGCTCGGCAATGAAGGCGCCAACGGTATCGGGCCCCTCGCGGAGAATGAGCTGTTCGAGCTCGGTGGCGAGAAAGGTCGAGTACTCGGCCTCGGTCATCTCCTCCGGCTTCTCGCGGTACTGGTCGACCGAGTGGGTGTGGAGAAAACCGGGCAGAGGTAGGTCGAAGTACTCCTGGTAGATAGGAAGGCCGGTGAGGCTGCCGCTGCCAAGCCCGACGCCGTGATAGGCCCGGTTGCGGGCAATGATCTTCTTCTTCTCAGGCCGTCCGAGAAGGTTGTTGATGTACCAGACGAGTTTGATGTTGGTGTCGTTGGCGTCAGAGCCGGACAGTCCGAAGGAGACCTTGGACATGTTGTCGGGCATGAGCGACATGACCTTCTCCGCGAGCCGGATGACCGGCTCGTGCGAGGCACCGTTGAAGGTGTGGTAGAATGCGAGATCGTGCGCCTGCGCCGCGATGGCGTCGGCGATTTCGGTGCGCCCGTAGCCGACATTGACACACCACAGGCCGGAGGCGCCGTCGAGCATGCGTCGGCCGCTGCGATCGGTGACGTGCACGCCCTGGGCGGAGGAGATGATGCGCGGCCCGTTGACGAGGTGGTCGGCGATCGAGGTGGCCGGGTGCAGGAAGAACCGTTTGTCCACATCCTCGAGGGGGAGGTTATGGATAGCAGACGTTTGCATGGCTGGGGTCCAGTTTTGAAATCGGTCAAGCCGTCTTGTAATTTGTAAGTACAGATTACGCAAGTTATAGCACTCGCCCATTCGGAAGGAGCAGGGATACGGCTCGTTCCGGCGAGTATGGCCTCAGCGGGCTTGGTCCAGATGAACGGTTTGGCATCCATCGTTGCGCTCGGTGATGGAGCGGTTGATGGCAGCCTGCAGGTCGGTGATCGAACAAAATGCACGGCGCTTGAGGCGACGACGGGCGAGCCCAGAGAAGAAGCTTTCCACCGCCTTAAGCCAGGAGGCCGAAGTCGGAGTGAAATGGGAGACCCAGCATGGATGGCGGGCAAGCCACGCTTCGACGTTGATGCTTGTGGGGGGCATGATTGTCGACGATGGCGGGCCTTGGATCTGCAACTTCTCGTCAATGGACAGCACGACAGCATGGGCCGGCGGGCTCAAATGGAGGCCGATAATGTCCCCCACCTTCCTGGCGAATTCGGGGAGCGCTTGAAGGTGCAGACACGGTGCGGCTGGAGGGCGTGGGCTTCCCAGATTCGCTGCACGGTGCCCAACGAGATGCCCAGTTTGCTGGCCATGGCGCGGCCGATCCAGTGCTTATACCGATTTTCACTGTTTCCAACCCATTGTCATGCCCGCACCCCGGATCGGGGGTCCGGGGCAGGCCCGCTGCGGGCATCCATGAACACCGCCAGCGCCAATCGCTTCGCCGCCGGTGATCCTGGATTGCCGGGACGAGCCCGGCAATGACAACGAATGATACCAGAGCTCCAGAGAGCAGGCTGAAACGACGCCTTCCTCCGCAGCATTCTCAAGGGCTTGCCGGCTACATGAGCCAAACGCGATTGCTCTGGGTTGCTACAGCGGTTCGCCAGCCACGATGCTTTCGGTCACCGCCTTAAGCGCTCTGGAACGCACGTTGTTGCGTACACGTCTTCGACAGTCTCGCGCCGTCTAATGATATCGATCGACTTCTCACCGATCATGACTGTCGCCGGTCGCGGAACACTATTGAATTGTGTTGCGGATGACTCGGAATACATACCGGCGTCCAAAACGGCAGCGGGCTCACCGCGTTCGAGTGCCGGGATAGGCCAGTCGTCGACGATTCGGGAGTCGATGCACGTCGGCCCGACGATCTGCGCTCGTTCCTTATAAGTCCGGTCCATCTTGGAGGCGGGCACAAAATGGTAGGCGCTGCCTGCGGTATCGATCCGGATAAGGTTGTTCGTGCTGAAATCCGTGTTGACCCAGACCATCCCACAGTCTCGCTTGATCGCACCAATGCGGCCAAGCAACACCACGGAGTTGCCGGCAATGAAGCGACCAGGCTCGAGTCTCAGTTCCGGGACTGGAATGTCGTGTGCCTCGAACGTCTTCAGCAGGGCCTTTGCCACGGCCTCGACGAACCGTTCGACATTGTTCGGGTTCAGCTCGTGCTTGCGGGATTCCGGGTCACGATCCCTTGGCCAGCCGCCGCCGATGTCGATCAGATCAGGCACATAGCCGGTCTGGTCGCGGATATGCGCCACCGTCTCGGCAAAATCCTGGTTGCACCGTGCAAAGGGCGCCGGATCCTGGGTGAAGCGCGGCGTGTGAATGTTGAAGCCGCGCAAGCGTAGCCTTGGACTTCCAAGGATTTGCCTAACCAGCTCTACTGCTGCGTCCCTCGAGAAACCCCACTTCTCCTTCATGAGGAAAAGTCGGGTATCTCGGTTGACACCGAGATAATCGCTAGGCGTTTCGGCGAGATCGTCCGGTGCACTCTTGATTCGCAGCGCGACATTCACAGTCGTGCCCTTCTCCTCGCAGATGCGCTCGAGCATGTCGATCTCATCATCGGCATCGATATTGACGTTAATACCCCGGTCTACGGCTGCACGCAGTTCCTCTTCGGTTTTGTTGCCGCCGTTCATTGCCACCAGGTCCGGATCGGCGCCACCCTCGAAAGTAGCGTACAGCTCGCCAAGGCCGAAGCAGTCCCCACCGCCGCCCTCGCCATGAATGACGGCCCGGATGGCGGGATTATTATTGGCCTTGATGGCATACATGACAACCACGCGCGTCGGCCAAACATCCTCGAAAGCCTTGCGGATCCGACGAAAATTGGCGCGGAGCGTCCTCTCGGAAACGACGTAAAGCGGCGATCCATAGTCTCGCAGCAAGGACTCCGCCGTATGACCGTTCACGCACAAGTCGCCGGCCTTGGAGACCGTAAAGGGATCGGTCCGAGTAATCATGTTCTCAAGGTGTTGACGCGGATTGCGGCCATGCAACACGCTGCCTATGGCTTTGATCGTACCCATATGATCTCCTGCTTTGTTGAAAGTCTAGGTCCAAGTTAGGCATTCGCCAGCGTGAAGCTCAAGAAGTCCTCGAATACCCAATGATTATTGAGAGTAGATGATGGAAAAAAGCTTTCACGCGGTACCGTAGCAATGCGAATCACAAGAGGCTGGGCAGCCACAGCGCGATACCCGGAAAGATCACCAGCAGGGCGAGCACTCCGAGATCGACCAAGATGAACGGGGCGCAGCCCCTGTAGATGTCGGTCATCGAGATCTTAAAGCCGCGCGGGATCACCGCCTTGATGGCGAACACGTTCAGGCCCACCGGCGGCGTGATTGCGCCGATCTCAGTGAGCTTGAGCGCGATCACACCGAACCAAATCGGGTCGTAGCCGAAGCTCGTCAGGATGGGCAACACGATCGGAAGAGTGAGCGCGAAGACCCCGACCGGCACCATGATCATTCCCAGCACGAACATCGTCGCCATGATCATCAGCAGGACGGCGAACGGCGGTATGTCCAGCGAGAGCAGCGACGCGGTCATGACCTGCGGCAGCGTGGTGAGCGCGATCACCCGGCTGTAGTACAGGGCGCCGATGACTAGCAGGAACAGCATGGCGGTGACTCGCGCGGACTCGTTCATCGCGCTATTCACGTCACCGATGCCGCTGAATGTCCGCAGCGCAAATGCGAGCACGAGGCTCACCAGCGCGCCAGCGGCGGCGGCCTCAGTCGGAGTCAGGAATCCGCCGTACAGCCCGCCCAGTACCACGCCGGCAATGAGAAAGATGGGCCACATGTTGAGCACAGCTTTGGTGCGCGATTGGTCGAGCGCCGAGTCCGTCTCTACCGGATGGTCGACAGGCGCGAGCTTCGGGTTGCGCTTGACGAGCACGACGATCATCACGATGTACGCGAAGATGGTGAGGAGGCCGGGGAAGACCCCCGCCGCGAACAATTTCGCGACCGACTGTTGCGTGAACAGCGCGTAGACGATCAACAAAATGCTCGGTGGGATCATGGACGCGAAGGTGCCGGCAGCCGCGATACAGCCGACGGACAGTGGCCTGTCGTATCCGAACTTGTTCATTTCGGGCAGCGCCATCTTGCCGAACATCACGGTGGTGGCGATTGATGATCCCGAGATTGCTCCGAACAAACCGCAGCTTAGACATGTCGCGGTCAGGAGCGAGCCAGGCACCGCGCGGGTCAAGGTGTACGTGCCGAGGTAGGCGATCCGTGCCAGACCGCCGCGCGAGCAGAACGCCCCCATCAGCATGAACAGCGGTATCGCGGCCCAGGTCGGTCGCGCCACGGAGTTGTAAGCCGCCTGCCCCAGGAAGGACGCCGCGGCGTCGAAGCTGAGCATCAGAAAGGATGTCACGAACCCCGAGAGGATGAAGGAGTAGCCGATGTTGACACCGACCGCCATCAACATGAGTAGAAAGCCGATGCAGAAAACACCTGCCGTGATGGGGTCCATTTGTCTGTCTTTTTCGTATAGCCCAACGAGGCTCGGTTGGAAATCGCCGGTCCGATGTATGCCGGGTCAGGGGCTCAGTTCAGTTACTCTGGCCGCTCTCGGAGCGAGGCGTGCCCGGCGACCTGGTGAGCGTTCGTAACGTCTCGGCGACGAGGAAAAATACGCCCAAGAACATGATGAATTTCACCGGCCACAGAGGTATCGTGACCATCCCCGTGGTCGATTCCTGTGTGCGGTAGGCATCGAGTCCGCTATTGGTGACCGCATAAAGCAGTATGAACGCGGCGATCAAGGAGAGGAGCCGCTCGAGCCGGATGGTCGCGTGCCTTAGCCAGCCCCACAGCTGGTCCACGAAGAACTCGAGTTGGACGTGCTCCCCGTGCTCCTCACACGCGGAGAGCCCCAGCGCGATCACGACCATCATGGCGATTACCGAGAGCTCAGTCATCGCGTGCAAGGGCGTGAAGAAACTTCGCCATATGACGTCAACAACGAGCAGCGCAACCATCACCATGAGCGTCCAGCCTCCGAACGCGGTAAGTCCGGTGTTGAGGCGGCTCAGCATTCTACCAAATCGTTGAATCATCTCTCTCCTGTCGAGAAGCGGTGCCAGCGCCCGCGAGACGCGCCGGCACCGCGGTCCTGGCCTCAGTCCGCTTCGCGCGCGAGCGCCTCGGCGTGGATCTCAGTTGCCATGTCCATCACGGCCTGGGCGTCGTCGAGCCCTGCCGCCTCAGCCTCCTCGACCCAGCGCGCGCGTGCCTCGACGAGCTTGTCGGCGTTCTCCCAACTGGACACGTCCGCCGCCGACATCTCTGTGACGGTCACGCCGACCGCCTTCTGATGTTCGATGATCTTCTCCCTCTCCGCGGCAAGAACCTCGCCGTAGGCCTGTTGGGCCTCCTCCGATGCCTGGATCCAGCCGTCCTGGACCTCCTGGGGCAACTCCTCGAAGAAGCTCTTGTTAACGAAGTAGATGATCGGATTGGCCATCCACACGTCAGCCGCAATCAGCAGGTGCGGAGCCGGCTCGTAGAACTTCATGTTGTTGATACCGTCGTAGTTCGTCAGCACGCCATCAATGACGCCGGTCTGCAGGGAGACGTAGACGTCATCCCAGGGAACCGACACCGGCGAGGCACCAGCGTTCTCCAAATACTGGAGCAACCACTTGCTACCGGCGCGCACCTTTTGTCCCTTAATGTCGTCGAGGGCCTTGACCGGTTCACTCGAAGCGAAGCCGAGGTGAAGGAGCGGCATGACCATCATGAGCTTGAGATCGCGCTTCTCCAGTTCGGCCCGGAATGCGGGGATGCGCTCGTAGGCCCGGCGATAGAAGTAGATTTGGTTCTCGTACTCGGCCGGACCACGCGGAAACAGATCGAAGACAGACTGAGCTACCAACACCGTGGGGTGGTAACCGACCCAGGCCTCGCTGAACTCGACCACGCCGTCCTCGACGAGTGTGATGTTTTCTGGGTGGCCGCCAAGAACCGCACCGAAAAAGGGTTGCACGGAGATTCCCCCGTTGGTCGCCTCCTCGATGGCCGGAAAATAGTTCTCCTGAAGGAACTCGCAGCGGACACAGGTGGAGGGATCCCCGTCGGCGTACTTGATGACCCTGGTGTCCGCCGCGGCCGGGGTCGCCATGCCCAACGCGATCGCGCAGGCGACTGCCGCTACACCGGCCGTAATCCACTCGACGCCCCGGCGGCCCGCATGGATCTGGTTTCGATTTTTCATCACTTTCTCCTCATTGTGGTTCTGTAATGGGCGGACCGGGCAGCGAACCGGGCCCACGTGCGTCCCCGACATGGCCCAGGACCTCACTTGTCGCCGGATCCATGACCGGCGCGATTTAGCTCGCCGTAGTTGGAACCAGCGGCCGTCCACCGCCAAGTGGCTTTTCCCGCACACTATTTGCCATGCCCCCTCTGGCGAGTTCGCAATATTTGTGGATAGCTGTAAACTGTGATAACAGATGTGTCAATGTGACCTGCCGGGGGATTCAGGGGAATCGGCCGAGCCATGCCCGAAAGTTTTCGGGGCGGTAGAAGGTCGTCGGCCGACCGTTGACGGTGATGATTTTGTGACCTCGCGGTCCTCCGCGGCGGCTCGTTGTCATTCCAGCGCCGGAGGTCAGGACGAGAGACTCGGCCTCACGCCCGAACTGCTGCCGACCGAAACGTTCCCGCTGCGCCTGGTTACCGGTTGCAAAGCTCATCGTCGGTTCGCAGATCCGAACGGAGTTCGAAACCAGCACATTCTCGGAGAAACTCTGCACCCTCGGTGATGTCACGCACTATGATCTCGCGCGCAGTGGCCCCGTCGCGGGACGCGATCGCAGCCACTATTTCGTTCTGATAGTCCGAATCGGTCTGGTGATGAATATTTTTTGTAAAGTGAGACATAAATGGTCCAAATCTCACCCAAAGCGAAATAACAAGGTCTTTAAGGACGGGTGCTTGGGCCGCCTCAACGACCCCGAGTTTGAAATTACGGTTGGCACGGAGATAAGTCTCCGCATCGCCGTCCAGGCCCGCCTGAGTTAACTTCTTTGCAGTCAATTTCAGAGATGCCAATTGTTTCTGTGATCGCCTTGAGGCGGCGAATTCGGCCCCGATCCCTTCTAGTGTGGTGCGTAGGAACACGATCTCCTCGAACTCCGCTTGATCGATCTTGGGCACGAAAAAATTGCGGTTGGACACCTGTTGCAACGCCTTCTCAGCAACCAATCGTAAGACCGCCACGCGCACTGTCATGACGCTGACGCCAAGCATTTTCGCTGTCGCACGGAGCGACACCTGCGAGCCCGGTTGGAAATGCGCTGACATCAAAGCGTTCTGAAGCCGTTTGTGAACTTTGTCGTGAAGCGGCTCGAAGGCGATCTTGTGCAGAGCCTTGTCTGTTACGTTATTGTTCACGCCTTTCCCATCGAATTATCGTCCGCTCAACCATCTCATGCCGGCTTATTCATCCGAGTCGTCGGGAAAGGTTGCGTGCGCCTGAACGCGCTGTAGATTCAAGCTTCTAGACACAACCTTCCAGCAACGCCGGACGCACGCGTGGCTGCGACGCTACAGCCGGTCGCGCCCCGGTTCAACCGATCTCTGCGGATCAAGTGCCAGGAAGATTGGCTGACCGGTGAGCCCGGGGCAGTGCTTCTGCGCGAGACCCCCGGAGTCAGCGGGATCGTGCGGTGGCTGGAGACGCCGCTAGCGGATCCGCGGCTGCAGGCGGATATCTATCATGACCTGCCGTCGCTGTTGCGGAGGGCGGCTTTGCTAACCGCGCAGGGCTGGAACGATCACGAACGCCGATGCGCTGCGCGAGGCTGTCAAGCGGCGTTGAGCAATGGCGTTGACGAGCCCATGAGTGTCAATCGACGTTGAACATTGGCTCCTGATCGGCGTCCAAATCGGCTCCGACTCAATCGATGAAGTCCACAGGTGGCTTGAGCTGGTTCAGGTGGGGGAAACAGCATCATGCCGTCGGACGTTCACATCTCGTCGTTGATCCCGATGGGGTTGGTTGTCGAGGACATTGCCTTGGTCGAGGGAGCGATCATGGTAACGGCTCGTGTTCGAGCCGGTGTTGACAGATGTCAGGAGCCATACACGAAAAATGCCCCTGGTGGCAGCTCGGGGACATCATCAGGTTTTCGGAGAGATGTTATCAGTCGAGCAGGAGGGGGCGTGACGTGAGCCTCGACTTTCATCCAGCGGGCGTTAAAGTCCCTTCCCGATTTGAACCCATCCGGGCCGTTGCTTGCTCCGGGCGTTGCGGATGGCGCACTCGACTGGCGTCAGCCAGCCAAGGCTGAGATGTGATCGTTGAGTGTTGGAGTCGCGTTGCCAGGCGCCCAGCGCGGCGCGGGTATGCCCAAGGGTGGTGAGCAGCGTCTCGTTGGCGGGCGACCCGCAGGCTCGTCGACCGTCGTCGGCGAGTGACCTGTGATGGTGGCGATCTCCTGGGGAGTGGCACCCTGCTCGGACAGGATGAAAGATCCACGGTCTCGCCGAAAACATATGCACATTGTGACCGCCGACGTTGACCTGGGATTCTCCGTCTGGGTCCGAGGCGAGCGGCTGAGGCTGCCCCGGATCGACGCGCCCGAGGTTCGCGGCGCCGACAAGGAGGCCGGGTTTGCCGCCCGCGATTTCCTGCGAGACCTAATCCTCGATAAGACGATCGTCGTGCAGACGATCTGAGACCGAAAAGGCAAATACGGCGGTACATCGCCGAGTTGTGGCTCGACGGCGAGAACGCCAATGACCGACTGGTGGCCGAGGGACACGCGGTGTATCGCGAATACTGAGTCGCTTGTGAGGTGAACGGAAACTCGCCCAGCCGTGTTCATTCTAATAGGTGGCAAACGCATCAAGGGAAGAGCAAGCGTCCCGCTCTCTGATTGACAGCCCACCGCCTCGATCTCTGCCCAACTTACGTCGACCGCCTCGGAAACAGCGGCTAGTGCCTCGGGATCGAAGTTCGTCCTACATCCTATGATGGTGTTATTGCATTAGGAGCCTCGGTTGATGACAGCTCCAATTCGTCTTCCTCCCGCTGATGGCCATGGGCGACATCATCGTCAACAATCAAATGGTCGATGACGTTCGCGATGCAGTCGAGCGGGAGGCGGGCTTCGGTAAACGCGATGTGCATACGCTCCAACGTCCAGGGATCAAGCTCGCTGTTCCGCGGTCCTTTAATGTCTCTCAGGAACCAGCCAAGGCGGCCACGCCGCTCGACTAGGCAGACCGCTTCGAAACGGCTCTCCTCCCACAGATAGACTGCAGCATCGCCTTGATCGACTTTGCCGATGTAGGTGGCGAGGCAGCTGCGCCAGCGCTTTGCGAGAGATCGCAACTCGGCAGCCTGATCGAGGCGACGACCGGGACCCACATGAACAGGTGGCAGGGCATCTGGTAAGGTCAGAGCTTCGACCATTCGACGTACTTTCGCCCTCAGCTCCGCGGGATTGGCAGCCGACGCAAACTGATCGACCACAGCCTCGAAGCTTGGCGCGGCTCCACGATCGGCAAACAGGTGCAGGGCGTCCACGAGCCCCCTCGTACCGTCAAGCCAACTCAAGGCGTCCAACACGGGTCGACGGCGCAACCGATTTGGCAATGCATGGAGGCCGCAGACATCGATCTCATCGATCGTGCAGGCATGCCGTAGGACCTTGGCGCCATTGGGCTCGCACAGAAGCTCGATAAGATGACGATATCCCTCAGGCGACAGCACCGCAGCAGGTAGCCGGTCAAGCGCGCGGAGGAGCCCGGCAGGACGATGTGCAAGGGTGTGATCGAGCACGTTTCGGGCCGAAGACTGCGCCAGTAGTTGGATAAGCTGCCGTGAAGGGCGGCCATCACCGATCGCAAGCACGAGCGCAATGAGATGCATGCGCTTACGGTCGAGCTCGAACAGGTGCATGAGCAAAGCGGGTTCGGCTTGCGCCATTTCCGCCACGACTGGGGCAGCCCACCCGAAGGGAGCGAGCAAGTGGCCTGGCTTGAACCACCCTATTTCTAGCTCCGAACATGGCGTTGTCAGACTTTGGGTCATTAGCTCTCCTCTCGCTGTTTGGGTGGACAGGCCAGGTTGGAAGCAGGCGGTCGTGGCCTGATCGTCGGAGCCGTCGCAGTCCTTGTGTGACTAAACGGTGGTTGCCGCTGAGATCAGCCGGCAGGCGGTTCAGGGGCCACTAAGGGAAGGCGGCTGCACATCGACCATAGGGGGCACCAGGTAAGTGCGCAGAACCGGTCCCTGCGGATGTTCTTGCCGTTGCAGACGTCGAGTTCGCCGATCGCGCAGAAGCGCCATATCGCGTGCTGCACCATACGGGGGAAGGATCGTGGGAACTCCGAGTTTACTGTGCGGGCGTCGAACCGGTCGGCGAGGTCACGGATGATCGACTCGCACCCGGTTCGGCTGAAGCAACGCTGCCCGTATGGATGCGAGGCACCGTACGCGGCAAGGATCCCGGTGCGATGCAGGAAGTTATGCACCAGGCTATCGATGGCCACCATTGACTGGCCGATGGGGACCCAGTGAGGCCGGTTCGGGTCAGCGACAAGGAGCATCGACAGCATCATGCTCATGAGCTTGCGGGAGACCCCCTGGACTTCGCCGATGGCATCCAGGAGAGCCTCACGCTGAGCGGCAGTACGGTCGGATCCCTCACCCGCCGACGCGATCACCGAGTCGATGAACCCGACCAGATCGCCAGCGCAGCGGTCGCGAATGAACAGGAAGAGCGAAAACGCCTGCTCATTGAGGATGCCCTTCCGCAGGGGCAGTGAGGGCACAGGGCAAGTCGGGAGCGTCTCGGGATTGCCGCATGTCCAGGCGGACTTACGATAGCGGCAGCCGCGGTAGGAGCCGAAATCGGTGAGTTTCGGGCACCGGTGGTCTCTTGCGCCGAGGAGGGTTTCGACGGTCGGCCAATCGGCATTCCCGTGGTTGGCTATGTACGCCAGCGCCGTCTGGTCCGAGATGGCCTGATAGCTAAACCCGTCCATGAACCAGCGATAGAGGGCGGGGATGTTGCGCGTGGCGACGGCGGCAGTCACACCTGCAAGCCGCAGCCCCCGTTGTGTGTCGGCAAGATAATCGGCATTGCCTGGCAAGCTGGCGACACGGGCGATGATCGCCACCGCCTCATCGATGGTGGCGACCATC
>JBBDRF010000070.1:0-8667 GCA_040905565.1 Phycisphaeraceae bacterium
AGCAGCGTGCCGCCGAGGCCTGCCATGCTCCGCCGCATCGGCTTCGGGTCCGCCACCTGCTCCACGCGGTAGCCGACGAGCCCCTGCCGCGTCTGATCAACCAACCGCCCCACGAACCCCCCCCCACCTTTTCGGTCGAGGGTGTTTTCGGCGTCCGCTTTGTTCCCGTTCTGCTGAAGATCGATGAGGGTGAGCAGCCGGTTGTGCATGCCGCCGATCGCGGCTTCGATGCTCAAGGCGATCTGCTCCCGCGTCGGCCTGCGCATCATCGGCCAGACCAACGCGCATCCCAGCGCAACGCTTGCGATCAGCCAGAAGCCGACCCACATGGTGACGCGCCCCCAAACCGGCAACGGCAGCACAAGATCGATCACCACCGCAGCGAGCAGCCAGCCGATTGCCGTGAGCGCGACGAGGGCGGCGCCCGTAAGCAGCGCGTTACGCCGGAGCCTGCGGCCGGTCCGCCCGACCACCTGCGTCAGGTCGTGATCGTCTGTGCGAAGCTCAGTCATGGCTGCTCCCTGCACTTTCGCGGTTGAGTCCGAACGTGCGATCAAGCCTGCCCGCCATCCGCCGCCGCATGCCTCGCAGCCCGCCCGGCCGGTCTGAGCCGTCGCCGACCGGGCCGCCGCGCAGCGTGGAAAGCATGAACTCCAAAGCGATCAAGCCGAAGGTGATCCAGATCAGCGTCCGCCACATCTCCTGCCGCTGCTGCAGTTGCTCCGCCAGCATCGGATCGGTCGGCGAACTGCGCAGATACACCACCTCCGCCGGCGCGAACAGGTCCGTCACGGCGTCACCATCAAGCGAATCGAATGCTGCACCGGGCAGATCAAGGTTCACCGCGAAACCAACCTCACGCGTGCTGCGGTCGGCGGCACCGCTCGGCGGATTTACCTGGAACGTGTAGTAGCCTTTGCCAGCCGTGCGATCGGTCGCACCGACCAGGCCGCGGTCGGCCCGATGAATCTCCACCGCATGCAACCGTGCCTCCGGGCCCAGCAGATCAACCGAGCCGCCGGCGTAGCGCTCGCTCAACTGAATCGGTGCCGGCTCATGCGGGCGAACCGTCGAAGGTGTGGCGACCTCCGCAGGCCGACGCAGATGGGCCACGCTCCGCAGCATGATCGGCACGAACTCCGGCTTCAAAGGCAGATTCGACCATGCAGGCGTTGCAGTGAAGCCCGTCGTCAGCACCCGCCCTGCACCCAGCCGCGTCTCGGTCAGCACCGGCGTGCCGTCGCTCAGCCGCATCAGCACACGCGGGTAGCCCTCAACCGGATCGGCCACCGCGATCGGGAAATGCCGAAACAGCCGCACCGTGCTGAAGCCTCCCCCACTCTGCCCGCTGCTTTCCCCGGCCGGTTGGGTGTTCTCGAAAACACTGAGGATGGGGTGCGAGGTGTCCAGTTGATCGATCGACTGAAAGTTTGCTTCATCGTCGACGTCGCCCGTCGCTTCACGCAGCGCGACGGCCCGACGTTCGTGCAGCGTGCTGCCGAGCAGGTTCACGTTGTAATCCAGCACGTCCGGCCGCGGCCCGGGCATCAGCATCAAGCCCCCGCCGGCTGAGACGAACTGGTGCAGCATCTCGCCCAGCCGTTGGTCGATCAGGATGTCAGCTGCGATGACCACGTCGGCGCGATCCAGATGCACCCGGCTCAGCCGATCCTCACTGACATGATCGATCGCAAGCGACGCGCTGATCTGCCGCTCCGCCGAGGCGAATTCGTCCGCCAGCCGCTGCGGCGCACGCAACGCTGCACCGAGATAAACACGCGGATCGTCAGCCCGCGCCAGATTCGCCGGCGTCACCAGCAGCACCTTCAGCTCCGGCTCCACGTTCAGCGTGAACAGATATTGGTTGTCCTCAGCGAACGCATCGCCGGGCAGCTCAAAGCGTCCGCGCAGGACGCCGGGCTCGCGAGGCGTGACCACGAAATGCCGCGTCAGAAGCTGGCCCGGTTCCAGCGTCAGATTCATCTGCGAGACGACCTCGTCTTCGATCACGACCGACAACTGCGTATCCACCGGCTGCTCGTACCCTGCCGCCGCCACCGTCGCCCGCAGCAGCACGGGCAATCCCACGATCGGCCGCAGCGCATGGGGCGGCTCGCCCAGCACCGCCAGGTTCTCCACCCGATCTTCGCCGCCGAAGTTCATGACCACCACACGATCGTCGCCATCAAGCTGCCGAATCGCGGGGTGCTGCGCCAGCGGGGAAAGCGTGCGCTGCTGGGCGTCGGTCAGCAGGTAGATGATGCGTGTGCCGTGCTTCGGGGCATTGGCGATTTGGGCGAACGCGGCGGGCAGGTCCGCAGGTGTGACATCCACGTTCACCCCTTCAATCTCCCGCAGCAGCGGTTCGACTTGCGACGCAAAACCCTGCCTTAGAACCTCCGGCTGATGCCCCGCCCGGATCAGCGTCACGTGGTCGTCCTCGTTCAAAAGCTCAGCCACGTGTTTCGCCGCAGCCCGCGCCCGTTCGATGGCCGTGGTGCCGTCCTGCTGGAGCGACATCGTCGCGCTGGCGTCGATCATGATCACCACGTCCCGCCCCGCCTCGCCGCCGAAGCGGGCGTTAAAACCTTCTACCACCGGGCGACTCAACATCAAAATGATGAGAATCACGAACGCCGTCCGCAGCGCCATCAGCAGCCACTCGAGGAACCGCAGCCGCCTTCGTTGATGCAGATAGCTTTCCATCAGGAAGCGAAACGTGCTGAGCTCGACCGTGCGGACGCGGTACAGCGTGATCAGGTGCAGAACGATCGGCACCAGCGCCAACGGAAGAAACCACAACAGCAGCGGATTGAGCATGGCAACCTAGCGGAGCTTGGCCCTTCGTGAGAGAAACGCGCTGAGCATCTGGGCGTAGCCCTGGTCGGTCTGCGCCAGCTGGTAGCCGATGTCGCGCTCGAGACACAGCCGACGCATTTTGTCCATGAACGCTGTGAGCCTGCGCATGTAAGCTTTTTTGACATCATGCGGATTCGCGATCACCGAACCCGCCCCTTCGATGTCGCGGAAGCGTGTCATTTTGTCGTACGGAAAGTGGCGCTCAGCGGGGTCCATCAGATGGAAGACGATCACCTCATGGCGCAGGTGTTTGAAGTGCGCCAGGCCGTCCACGATCGCGTCGAGGTCGTCGAGTAGATCGCTGATCAGAATCACCACGCCCCGCGGCGGCATCTTGCCCGCCAGATCGTGCAGCACCGGACCGATGGCCGTGTCCGCCCCCGCCTGCGTCTGCTGCATCTGCTCGAGCATGTGCCGAAAGTGCCTCGCCGTCGCCCGGGCGGGCAGATGATGGTTCACCTGCCGGTCGAACATCGCCAGCCCCACCGCATCGTTCTGCTTCAGGGCCATGTAGCCGAGGGCCGCGGTGAGGAACATGCCGTACGTCAGCTTATCCATCGGCCCGTCGCCCTTGAACGACATCGACCGACTCGTATCCAGCAGCACCGTGCAGCGAGTGTTCGTCTGCTCTTCAAACAGCTTCACATAGTGCTTGTCGGTTTTCGCCAGCAGCTTCCAGTCGATCGTGCGGATCTCATCGCCGATGGTGTACGGCCGATGGTCGGCATACTCGATGCTCGACCCGAAGTACGGACTCGGATGCACGCCCGAAAGCACCCCCTCCACCGCCTTGCGGGCGACCAGTTCCATCCGCGCCACCAGCGAAAGCCCCTTCGCATCAACCAGACGTTGCTCAGCCATCGCCTTCTCCCTCCGCCTGCGGCTAGGCCGTTTCCTGCACCTGCGTCAGCAGCCGTGCCACGATATCGTCCGGCGTCACGCCCTCGGACTCGGCTGCGAAACTGGTCACCAGCCGATGCCTCAGCACCGGCTTCGCCACGCTGCGTACGTCGTCGATTGAAGCCGACGGCCGACCATCCAGCAGCGCCCGCGCCTTCGCCCCCAGCAGCAGCGCCTGGCACGCGCGAGGCCCCGCACCCCACGTCAGGTAATGCCTCACCTCCTCCGAGTTCTCCGCCACGTTCGGCCGCGTCGCCCGCACCAGCCTCACCGCATACGAAGCCACCGCCCTCGCCACGATCACCTGCCGCACCACTTGCTGCGTGGCCAGAATCTCCGCCTGCGTCATCACCGGCTCGATATCCTGCACCTTCTGGCTGGTGGTCGACATCGCGATGTCGATCTCGTCCTCCAGCTCCGGGTAGGCCACCTGAATTTTGAACATGAACCGGTCCAGCTGAGCTTCCGGCAGCGGATACGTCCCCTCGCTCTCGATCGGATTCTGCGTACCCAGCACAAAAAACGGCCGCTCCAGTTCGTAAGTGTGCCCCGCCGTCGTCACGTGATATTCCTGCATCGCCTGCAATAGCGCCGCCTGCGTCTTCGGAGGCGTCCGGTTGATCTCATCCGCCAGAATCATGTTCGCGAACAAAGGCCCCTTCACGAACCGCAGCTCACGATCGCCCGTGCTCTTGTTCTCCTGCAGAATCTCCGTGCCGGTAATGTCCGAAGGCATCAGATCCGGCGTGAACTGAATCCGGCCGAACTGCAGCGAAAGCAGCTTCGCCACGCTCGAAATCATCAGCGTCTTCGCCAGCCCCGGCACGCCTTCCAGAATGCAGTGGCCCTGGCAGAACAGGCCCATCAGCATCAGGTCCAGCACGTCCTCCTGCCCGATGATCACCCGCCCCACCTGGTCACGCATCTGCCGATGGGCTTCGGTCAGCCGTTCCGCCGCAGCGATCAGATCGTGGTCGTTCATGACAGGATCGCCTGACGCGGCAGCAACGGACTCGGAACTCGGCTGTGGCATACAAATCTCCGGAAAACAAGACCGACTCTAAAACCGCAAGGCAGCGACCTCCACAGCAGGGTATCTTATCCGCGCCCACCAAACCCCGAAACCGTATTGCAGTTTTGGCGTACCCAATCCGGCCTTTCTTCCCACGTCAGAGGCACTGGCGTATACTGTGCGACTCGTTTTGCCCCGAAATTAAGAGATTGCCATGCAACGTCTGGTTATTACGCTATTGCTGACGCTTGGAGCGTTAGTTGTCCTGTTCGCTCTCACTCGCCTCGGCAGCGAGACAGATGATTCCCCCGCCGTCACCTCGCCCCAGGTGGTCGAGCAGGAGGGCGACGCGCCCGCCGATGGCGACCCCGCCGCCGTCGTGGAGCAGGATCCCGGAGCCGCGCCGCCCCCGCCTCCGCCCGGTGAGGTGACGCCCGACGACTACGCCCCCATCCCGGGCCTCGCCGTTCAGGTTGTCGAAGAGTCGCAGCCCGATCCCACGCTCGGCTCCACCGAACCCGAAGAAGAGACCAACCCCTACACCTTCGAAACCCAGTTCACCCCCTTCGGCGCGGGCGTTCGGCATATCCTCCTCTCCCGCTACTCCACCAGCGCCCAGCAGCATGAGCCCTACCCGCTTCAGCAGCGTCTCCTGTTCGACTACGTGCAGGTCGGCGGCGAGAGCGTGCCCACCTACCGCTATCCCATGGCCGCCTACTCGGTCACGGTCAACGGCACCCGCGTCTACCTCTACCATCAACGCTGGGAAGTGATCGAGGAAACCGACACCTCGGCCGCGTTCCAGCTGACGCTCGTGAACGAAGATGCCGAGCCCGTCCTGCGCATCACACGCACCTGGGAAATCGCGCCCGACGACTACAACATCCGCCTCGCCCAGCGGCTGCAGAACCTCAGCGATCAGCCCCTCCGCGTCGTGTTCTCCCAGCAGGGCCCCGGCGAAATGAACCAGGACCCCGGCTACATCGGCGATCAGCGTCATGTGGTTGTCGGCTACCTGCGCCCCCGCCGGAATCAGCCCGAGGTGAAGGACCCCACCACCGAAGATTTCTACCTTTCCCGCCGCAACATCATGGGCGCCGAAAGCCCCGTCATCTGGCCCCCCGTGGAAGGCGATCCCAACCGCGACCTGCTCTGGGTGGCGATGACCAACCGCTACTTCGCTGCGTCGCTGTTCGTCCCGGTGCGTGAAAATGAGGAAGGCCGCCTCGCCGTCCGCCCCCTTGAGCCGCTGTTCCCCACCGTCCGCCGGGATACCTGGGAAGTGCAGCAGGACGATCCCAGCCTCGCGCTCATGCTCGACAGCGCCCCGCTTGAGCTCACCGCCAACAGCGCCGCCACGCTCCGCACCAAGCTTTACGCCGGCCCCAAAAAGCCCGCCCTGCTCAAGAGCGAACCCCACTACGTCGCGCTGAACATGGGCCAACTGATCCGCTACAACCTCGGCGGCCCCTGCGCCATCCTCACCTTCGCATGGCTGGGCGAAGGGCTCCTGGCGTTCCTGACCTTCATCCACGACGTCTTCATGGACTGGGGCCTGGCGATCATCCTGCTCGTCGCCGTCGTCCGCCTCGTGCTGCATCCGCTGACCAAGCGCTCGCAGATCAACATGATGAAGATGGGCAAGCAGATGCAGGCCCTTCAGCCGGAGATCGAACGGCTCAAGAAAAAGCATGGCGACGATCAGAAAAAGCTCCAGCAGGAAATGCTCAAGCTCTACCAGGAAAAGGGCGTCAACCCCTTCGCCATGGGCCTGGGCTGCCTGCCGATGTTCGTGCAGATGCCCATCTGGATCGCCCTGTACGCCATGCTCTACTTCGCCATTGAGCTGCGGCATTCGCCCGCGTTCTGGGGCGTCTTCCAGTGGATCTCCAACGACGCCTGGCCCTTCCTCGCCGACCTCAGCGATCAGGATCGCTTCATCCCCTTCGGCGACGGCATCCCCCTGTTCTTCGGCTTCACCCTCAGCAGCCTCAACCTCCTGCCGCTGCTCATGATGGTCGTGTTCTACTTCCAGCAGAAGTACATGGCCCCCCCGCCGAACCCGAACATGACCGACGAACAGAAGATGCAGCAGAAGATGATGCGCTACATGATCATGATCTTCCCGGTCATCCTCTACCTCGCGCCCAGCGGGCTGAACCTCTACATCCTCGCCTCCACCAGCGTCGGCATCTTCGAAAGCATGCGCGTGCGTGCCCACCTCAAGGAACTTGAGGACCAGGGCAAGCTGTTCCAGCCGAAGAAGAAGAAAGAGGGCGGCCTGTGGGATCGCCTCCAGAAAGCGGCCGAACAACAGCAGAAGGCCATGGAAGAAAAACAGGCCCAGACCGAACGCGGCCCGAAAAAGGTCAAAAACAAAAAGAAAAAGAAACCCTAAGTTAGCGGGCGATCGCAGATCGCCACTTCCCATCACCAGCGCCCCCGAAGCCCACGCCGTATCGGCGTGGGACATGCCACCCACATCACCACCACCCCGGACCGCACGATGCAACCTGACGCCGCCGACCCCATCGTCGCCGTCTCCTCCCCGCCCGGCCGAAGCCTCCGAGGCATCGTCCGCATCAGCGCGCCGCGTCTGGCCCCCCTGCTTCCCGCACTGCTCGATCCCCCCCCGCCGCCGCGCCAGCTGAGCCCCGCCCGGCTGAAGCTCACCGCCGATCGCACCCTGCCCGTCCTCGCCGCCTTTTCACCGGGCCCCCGTTCGTTCACCGCACAGGACGTGCTCGAACTGCAATGCCCGGGCAACCCTGCCCTGCTCGAACAGATCGTCGCCCGCGTCCTCGATCAGCTTCGCAGCACGCTCGACCGCGGCCGCCTCGCTGAGCCCGGCGAATTCACCCAGCGTGCCTTCGCCGCCGGCCGCATCGATCTCACGCGGGCCGAGGGCATCGCCGCCACCATCTCCGCCGTTTCCGACGCTCAGCTGCGCGCCGCCGCCCTCCTCCGCACCGGTCGTCTTGGCCAGTGGGCCGAGCAGCTCGTCGACCGTCTCGCCACCACGCTCGCGCTCGTCGAAGCAGGCATCGATTTTGTCGATCAGGACGACGTGGTCCCCATCACCCCCGCTGCGCTCGACGCCGCCCTCGCCGAACTCGCCGCGGATCTCGATCGCATGATCACCCAAAGCCGATCGTGGTCGACCCTCGAAGCCTTGCCCCGCGTCGTGCTCATCGGCGAGCCGAACGTCGGCAAAAGCACGCTATTTAACGCCCTGCTCGGCCGCCGCCGCGCCGTCACCAGCGCCATCGCCGGCACCACGCGCGACGTGCTCAGCGAGCCTATGCGACTCGGTGATGCCGAGGTCATGCTCGTCGATGTCGCCGGTCTTGATGTGCCCGAAGCCGCCCTCGATCGTGCGATGCAGGCCGCCGCCCACGATGCGATCGACCGCGCCGACCTGTTGCTGATGCTTTCGAGTACGGATGATTTCGCCCCGCCGCCTCGTGCCAACGTGCCCATCCTCCGCGTCCGCACCAAGGCCGACCTCGCCCCGGCTTCGCCCAGTGCCGACCACGCCGTGAGCGCCCACACCGGGGAGGGCCTTGATCAGCTGCGCGCCAAACTCACCGCCGCCCTCAGCGACCGGGCCGTCTCACTCACCGGTCAGGCCCTCGCCCTTCAGCCCCGCCATCGCGATGAACTTCAAGCCGCCGTCGCCGCCCTTCAGCAGGCACGCACGATGCTCGCGCCGCAGCTCACCGCCCACGCCCTGGCGGACATGGAACTCATCGCCGACCGCCTCCGCGACGCCCTCGACCACCTCGGCGCACTCGGCGGCCAGATGACCCCCGACGACATCCTCGGCAAAGTCTTCAGCACCTTCTGCATCGGCAAATGAAGGGCCTCAAAGCGTCCACGCGCCGTTAAGCGCGTGG
>JBBDRF010000070.1:8677-19059 GCA_040905565.1 Phycisphaeraceae bacterium
GTGGACGTGGTTGGGTTCGATTTAGCGGCGAGACCGACGGAACATGAGCAGACCGCCGAGGCTGAGCAGAGCTGCACTGGCGGGCTCGGGGATGGCCGTCACCGACGCGGGCGTGGTGCTGACCAGACCGCCGATGAGCGGATCGGGAATCCACCAGCCGGCATCGGCAAGTTCGCCTTCGGCATCGGCGTCGAGACCTTCGACTTCGAAGCTGCTCGACCAGACCAGCTCGTCGTTGGCGTAGACGCGGAAGTTGTCAAAGTAAGCGCGAAAGGCCTGGGCGGCGCTGGGGCCGTGGTAGTTGGTGACAAGAACGGTCAACTCCTCGCCGGCCTCGGCGTTGGCGAAGGTGGAGTCGAACGCGAAGCTGTTGTCCGCCCACTCCCCTTCAGCGGCCGAAGCCCAGGTGCCGGTGCCGCTGTACTCCTGCCCGATGAACCCGGCACCGCTCCACGCCTGAATACTGCCGGAAGTCACCGCGTCGCCGCCGATCGCACGGCCCACAGCGCTGGTGATGGTGTAGCTGGTAAATGGCTGAAACACCACGCCGGTACCGACCTGGAACCAGCCCGAATCGAGATAGGCGTAGACCTCGCCATCGGCGGGAGCCGCCAGCGGATTCTCCTGATTGAACACCGGGGCTGCGTGAGCGCCGGCACTGACGCCGACGAGGGTGACGGCTGCGATGGCCGTCACGACCAACCTGTTCATACACCGCGTTGCGTTGCAAAATCTCATGCGCTGATACTCCGCTCTCGGATGGTGGAAACGAGCACGACCGCGGCCCGACACATCGCCGAAGCACACAACGCCGTGCCTGTGAACTTCATGTTGTCCGTGCGCCGCAAAATCGACTCTTCCAATCCCCGGCAAAAACGCCTAGCCGAAAGATTGATTGTCATGCCAATGACTTTAAGTTACCGTCAGAATGTGGCTGTGTCCAATCTTTTTTGCGGGGCACGAGGGAAGCTCTTAAGCACATACACCACCAAGCCCTGAACACACAAGTTTTTACGGACCAGCGCCGGCACTGCACAATCAGGAAACAGCCACACAAACAGCGCTTGCTTTTGCACAGGCCAGCCGCTTATACACACAAAGACATGCCATGGTGGCAAATCACGGCAGGCAGATTGACCTAAGGCAGAACCCATGGCAACTCAACCAGTGACCCGTCGGCGTATCTCTCCCATGACAAAAGGCTTCACCCTGATCGAGCTTCTCGTGGTGGTGGGGATCATCGCCCTGCTGATGGCGATCCTGCTGCCGGCACTTGCACGCGCCAGGCAGGAAGCGGTAAAGGTCTCGTGTGCCTCGAATCTGCGTCAATGGGGCAACGCCATCCACACCTTCGCCGGGGACCGCAACCGCCTTTTCCCGCGCCCCGGGATGGGCCCCGAAAACTTCAACTACGGCTTCACCGGCCCCTTCGGCACGCACCATCTCCCCGAGGCTGAGTTCAACCAGTTCATGGCCAACTACCTCGTGCCCGAACGCACCGAAGACGTGCGCGACTACAAAAACACCGTCGCCTACTGCCAGACCGCCGACTGGCTGATGTCCGAAGCCGCCACGTGGCACATCGGCTACTTCTACTTCCCGGGCCGCACCATGGCCCCCGCCGTCTACGAGCCTGAAGTCCATCGCTGGCTCACCAAGACCCGGCTGGACGGCGCACAATCACGCGCGCCGATCATGTCCGATGCCTACTGGATCTGGAACGGCGAATGGTACAGTTCCATCGGCCTGCCGTTCGCCTCGCACATGAGTAATACGGGCGACGCCGTCACCGGCAGCAACTTCCTCTATGAAGACGCCAGCGTACGCTGGGAGAACGCAACGGAAATCGAGCAGTCCGGGACGCACGCGTTCGGCGAAACGTTCTTCTTCACGATCCCCGTGCCCGGCCTGACCACCGAATAAACCCCACGCTCCGCCCGCCCTCAGCCCGGCGTCTCCACCACCACCGTCACCGGCCCTTCAAACCGCGCATCGATCTGCATCTTCGCGCCGAACACGCCCGTCGCCGTTCGCACCTGCTGCCCGCACTGCTGCGCCACCGCTTCGAACAACGGCTGCGCCACCGCGGGGTCAGCAGCGTCGGTGAACGACGGCCGCGTCCCCTTGCGTGTCCGCCCCGCCAGCGTGAAGTTGGGGATCAACAAAATCCCGCCGCCCACATCTGCCGTCGACCGATTCATCTTCCCCTGCTCATCGCCGAACAGCCGCATCGCCGGCAGCTTCGTCGCCATCCACGTCGCCTCCGCTTCGCCGTCGCCGGTCAACACGCCGAGGTAAACCAGCAGCCCCTCATCGATCTCGCCGCGGACCGTCCCATCCACACTCACCGAAGCCCGACTCACCCGGCACACCACCGCCCGCATCACGCTTCCCCTTCGTCGCCTGAGTAACGCGCCATTGCCGCCCGGTGCCGATCCGCCACCAGCTCCCGCAGCTTCTTCGGTCTGCGGACCACCACCTGGTCGCCGTACCCCATCAACCACCAGCTGATTTCGTTCAGGCCGTCGACCTCGAACCGCATGATGCACCGCCCGTCGTCGAGCATCTGATGTTTCTGCGTCGTATGCCAGCGGACTTCCGAAACGTTCGTGCCCACTTTCGCCGTGAACTCAAGCTCCACGCGATGCACCTTCCCCTCGGGAATCAGCTGCCACGCCTTGCCGAGATACGCATCGATATCGAACGGCTTACGAAGCCGAAACCGCTTGCCCGTCAGCTCGATCTTCTCAATTCGGCCGAGCTTGAACGTCCGCACCTGCTCATGCATTTCCGAGTAGCCGATCACGTACCACGCCCTTGCCGCGAAGTGCAGATGGTACGGCCGAAGCTTCAGCTGAATCCGCCCCTCGCCCTGGAACAGGCTCGCATACTCGATCGCGATCACGCTTCGTTCGTCGATCGCCTGCTGCAAAAGCGTGTGATAGTTGCCCGCGCCGTTCGGCATCGCCACCGGAGCGGGCCTCACACTCACGTTGCTCATGATGCCCTGGCACACCTCGCGGATCGGCTGAGGGATCATCGCCACCAGCTTCCGCACGCCGTCCACCACCGGCTCAGACAACGGCTGATCCCGCTGCGCCGACGCCCCCTTCGCCAGCGTCATCAACCCCAGCGCCTCGGCCACCGTCAGATTCACAGGCGGCAGAAAAAAGCTAGGCGAAATGCGATACCCACGCCCCGCCTCGTAAAAACAAGGCACCCCCGCATCCTTCAAAGCGGTCAGATCACGAAACACCGTCCGCCGACTCACCTCAAGCTCCGCCATCAGCTCAGGCACCGTCAGCGATTCGCCACTCTGAAGCATCGTCAACAAACGCAACACACGATGAAGTCGGGCCAAATCCATAAGCGGCAGTTTACAACATCCGACGCTTTGAACATCGAAACCAAAATCACACTTCACAAATCAAACATCACACATCCTCCCCCTCACCATTTGCAACCCGGGCTGGGGGGCCTATCTTGAAGCGGTATGATCGAGCCTCGCCAAGCCATCGTCACCGTGGGGAACTTCGACGGCGTCCACCGCGGGCACCGCGCCCTGCTTGCTGCCGCACGCGAGCGTGCCCAGGCCCTGAACGCCGACGTCGTCGTGCTCACCTTCACCGAGCATCCCGCGCGTGTGCTTCGTCCCAGCCACGCGCCCACGCCGTTGATGACGCCCGGCGAGCGGGCCGCCGCCCTCATGCAGGCCGGCGCCGATCGCGTCGAATGGCTCAAGCCCTCCCCCGAAATCCTTCAGCTCTCGCCCGCCAATTTCATCGACTATGTTCAGCAGCGCGTCGACGTGGCGGGCTGGCTCGAAGGCCCCGACTTCCGCTTCGGCAAGGGCCGGGCTGGCGACGTCGACACGCTGCGGGAACTCGGCGACGCGAACGGTTTTGACGTTGAAGTGATTCAGCCCATTGAGGTGGTGCTGACCGATCGCACGATCGTGCCGGTGCGAAGCTCGCTGGTGCGTTGGCTCGTGGAGATGGGCCGCGTGACCGATGCCGCCCTCTGCCTGGGCCAGCCGCTGAGCATCCGAGGCGAGGTGCAGGCCGGCGAAAAACGCGGACGGCAGATCGGCTTCCCCACGGCCAACCTCGACACCGGCGACCGTCTGCTCCCCGCCGACGGCGTCTACGGCGGCCTCACCACCATCGACAACCAAACCTATCCCGTCGCCGTCAGCGTCGGCACCAAGCCCACCTTCGCCGGCGGCGATCGCGCGTTCGAAGCCTACATCCTCGACTTCGAAGGCGACCTGTACAACCGCTCGATCGGCGTCGAACTCGTCCGATGGGTGCGGGAGCAGTACACTTTCCCAAACGTCGACGCGCTCGTCGCCCAGATGCACCGCGACGTGAACCGAATCCGCCGTTGGCATCAACGCGGCTTCCTGAAGATCACACCCCACGCCGCCGCTTAGCATCGCCCAGCCGCACTACCGAGAACGCCCATGAGCCCCTACGTTTCCAACACCACCCTGGAGCAGATCGCCGACGCACTCGAAGACGACGTCCAAAGCGTCGTCCTCACCACCCACGCCAAGCCAGACGGCGACGCGCTCGGGTCCGTCGTCGCGCTCGGCCGAGCACTCGAAAAACGCGGCAAGCAGGTCGAACGCTGGATCATCCCGCCCCTCACCCCCAACCTCCGCGTGCTCACCCCCGACGCTCCCATCAAAATCGTCGGCCCAGACGGCGACACGCCCAGCATCGAACCCGACCGCATCGTCGTTGTCGATACCGGCGCCTGGTCGCAGCTTGAACCGCTCAAGCCCTGGCTCGAGCCACGCAACGACAAAATCATCGTCATCGACCACCATCTCCGGGGTGACGCCATCGGCGACATGCTCTACGTCGACGCCCACGCCGCCGCCGCCTGCGAAATCATCGCCAAGCTCATCGATGTCATGGGGGTTGATTACGATCCCGTCATCTCGCCGGCTCTCTACGTGGGCATCGCTTCGGACACCGGCTGGTTCCGCTTTTCCAACACGCGAGCCGAGACATTTGAGCTTGCGGCCAGGCTGCTGCGGCAGGGCGTCAACCACGCTGCCCTGCACGCCAAGCTTGAACAGGGCGAACGGCCCGAGAAGCTTCAGCTGATGATCCGGGCGCTTGATTCGCTCAAGCTCATCGCCGACGGCCGGGCCGCTGTCATGGTCCTCCGCGAAAGCGACTTCGCCGACACCGGCGCACGCCAGGAAGAGACCGAACGCTTCGTCGACCTGCCGCAGATCGTTCACGACGTGCAGGCCGTCGTGCTGATCGCCGAGACACCGGAGAACGGCGTCCGCATGAGCTTCCGCTCCAAGCCCGGGCCTCACTCGATCAACGTGAGTGAACTTGCCCAGCGCTTCGGCGGCGGCGGCCACGCCCGCGCCGCCGGCGCACGGCTCCCCAAACCCCTCGACGACATCCAAGCCGACCTCATCCAGCAACTCGAAGCCGCCGTCACCCACACAACGAAGTAGCATGGGAAAACCGGCGACGCGTAGCGTCGCGGCTACTCACGCGCGCCGTCCATTGTGCAACAGCCGCGACGCTACGCGCCGGCTGCCCCCCCCCCCCCCGGCCCCCCCCCCCCCCCCCCCCCGGCTCCCCACGCTCCCCCTTCCCCCACCACCCGAAGCGCACAAAAAAACCGCCGACCCTGATGGGCCGACGGCTTTGGGAAGTCGTAATTGTCGAAGCGATCAAGCTTCGGTGCGACGACGGCGACGTCGGGCAGCGAACATGCCCATCAGCGCCAAGGCTGCGGGAAGCGTCGCCGGCGAGGGGACCAAAGTGGCCGCCGTTCCGTCGTAGTTGTAAATCAGCGTGACGTCACCCGTGCCGGTGAACGATTCGATGGCCATCGTCATGCCCCCGCCACCGCCGCCGACGAAGTACCCGTCGCCGCTGACGTCGAAGTCGACCGAGCCCGGCCCGTTGAGGTAGTCGCCGAAGCCCGCATAGAGGAACGAGTTGCTATTCGTGGTGGCTTCCAGCTCAACTGGAACGCTGTCGCCCGCACCGAGCATGCTCGCTTCAAGCTCAAAGGCGCTGCTCGAATCAGTGAACCCACCCGGCCCGCTGGCGTCGAGGGTCGCGTCGAGGATGAGCGTCAGGCTCCGGGCCGAATCAGAGTTATTCGTCGCTGTGCCCGAACCGTTCAGCGTCGCGTCCCACTGCAACTCAACACTGGTCAGCGACAGCGAGCCGCCTGCATCGTCGAAGCCGTCGAACGTCAGCGTCTGATTGCCCGGCATATCAGCGAGATTGAAGCTTTCGGTCTGGCTCATCGTTGCAGCGTTCGCGGAAGTTACGCCCGCGAACAGAAAGGCCGCAGCGAAGGCAGCGAGGGGCTTTGCGTACATCATCAACAACTCCCGAAGGGGTTTGAGTTCAAATTCGATCGAATCCAGATCGCCCACAGAGGACACGAACTGATCCCGATCAAGGCACGGTCCGCAGACCGATACCATTCAAAAGGTAACTCAGCCCCGACCCCACGTCAAAGCATTTTTCCCGTATTAACCTGTTATTATAGAATCCGCCCCCTCAAACGCCCCTGCGACGCCTTTTGGCGAAGCGCGCCAGCTCCGCCGGGCTATTCGCCTGCACCGTCACCGGCCAATCGCTCGGCAACGCCACCGCCACTGCACCAACCTCCTCCAACATCCGCTGCATCGCCCGCCGTCCCTCCCGCAAACTGTCCCGCAGCCGCGCCGCCAGATCACGATGATACAACCCCGGAAACGGCTGCCATCGCCCCCCCTGTCCCCCTTCCACAAACGCCACCGCCCCGACGCCCGCCTGCCGCGCCTCCAACAACCGCGTCACCCAATGCCGACGCAACTCGAGCAGATCGCAGGAAACCACCAGCTTCCAGGCCGGCCCCGGCTCCTCGAGCGCCCGCAGCAAGCCTCCCATCGGCCCCTGCCCGGGCTCGCGATCCGCCACCGTCTTCAACCCGAGGTCCGCGTAACGCTCCGCTCGATCCGCCACCACGGTCACCGAAGCCGTCACAGGCCGAAGCTGCTCCGCCAGTCGCTTGATTAAAGGTTCCCCCTCCAGCAGCGCCCGCGCCTTGTCCGATCCGAATCGGCGCGATCGCCCCCCCGCAAGGATGCAACCGCCGGGCAACGGCTCATCCATCCTCGCCACCCCCACCTGCCCCACCACCATCTCCCTCACCACCGTTCGCCTTCGTTTCCCGCTCAAACTGCACCTGCGCCCAGCTCCATGCTGCGACGGTCCGCGGAAAACCCACGGTATTCATCCCCAGCAGAATCGCCTGTTCGACCTCCTCCGTGCTTGCCCCCGCCTGCATCGCCCGACGCACATGCGACCGCACCGCCGATTCAAGCCCTGCCCCCAGACTGATGCCGATCTTCACCAGCGCACAAGCCTTGGCATCCATCGGCCCCAGGTTTTCAACCTCTCGCCCGACGCGTTGGTGGGCCTCGCCGAGCGTCGGGTATCGACTGACAAACGCTTTGAAGGTTTTCGGCAGCTTATCGGGCGAGCCGTCCTGCCCCTGATCCGGCTGACTCATGTGACGCTCCCCCAGAAGGTTCGCTGAGGATGATTCGGCCCCTTCCCCCCGCGGCTCAGTCAGCGGGGGTCGCTGCGGGCGAAGCACTTTTCAGTAACGGCGCGTCCACCTGTGGCCGAACATGCGCCACCACCGTTTCGCCGCCGTAGATGTACTGCCCCTGCCGAACCTGAACGGTCACGCGGTCGGGATGAGGCAGGTAAACTTCGGTCGTTGAGCCGAACTTGATCATGCCGAACCGCTGCCCGCGCTGCAGGATGTCATGCTCCTGCACACCGGTCACGATGCGCCTGGCGATGGCTCCCGAAACCTGCCGCACCGCCGCCACGGGATAGTCGTGCGTCGGATGGCGCAGGACCACCGTCACCGATTCGTTCCGCTCCGCCGACTCGGCCTTCAGGGCATTAAGGTACTCGCCCGGTTTGTGCGTAATCGAGCTGATTCGCCCGTGCATCGGCGCCCGGTTCACATGCACATCCAGCACCGACAGGAAAATCCGCACGCACACCGCAGGCCCGTCGAACGGCTCATAATGCTCAAGTGAATGAATCGAACTCACGCGACCATCCGCCGGTGCCACCACCTGCCCCCGCATCGTCGGCACACGCCGATCGGGATCGCGAAAAAACGCCATCAGCCCGCCGATCACGATCAACAGTCCCGCGCCCACCAGCCACCATTGCAGCAGCAGCGAAGCGATAAACAACAGCGTCCCGACGCTGAGGATGATCGTGGTGTGCGGTTTGCCGTAGGAACTGAACATCGCCGTCTCGGTGGGAAGAGTGATCGTTTGTTGATTTTAGATGGCTGATTGCGTGGAGGGGCGATGCGGTGAATCAGTCATCGACGTTCAGCAATCAGCAATGGCGACCGCGCACACCGCTGGCGCAACCGCCCCGCTGCTGTTCTGAGCTAGCTACATGGATCAGCGTCGGCTGACGAACATGCCCACAACGCCGAACACCACGCACAGTCCCGCCAGCGCGCCGTAGTACATGCCGTACTCGCCCTCGGCCAGCGTCGTCGCCAGCCCCGTCACGATGCCGCGCGTTCCGGGCAACGCCACCAGCAACCCGACAACCAGCACCACGAAAACGCCCGCAAGCATCCCCGCCGAGAAGCCGTCGCTGTCGCCGCTGTCATAGGCGACCGGCTGAAGCGCTTCGTCATCCATGCTGCCGCCGGCTGTGAACCCAGCCGCACTGGATTCGGCGCCGCCTGCCGCGTCAAAAATACCCGTCGAACTGCCCGCCAGCACATCCGACGACTCGCCCATCTTCGAATCCGAACTCAGCCCCGAATCGCTCGGCACGTCGTCCAGAAGCTCCACCGAACCCAGGCTCGTGTCGTCCGATTCCTGCGTCAGATCCAGAAGCCCCGAACCGCTGCCGATCGAGTCCAGCGACAGATCCGACGCGTCAGCGGTAAAGCTGTCGCTCATCTGCGTGCGTTCCGAAGCGTCGCCGCCGTCCTCCTCGTCATCGAGCAGGTTCAGCCCCGACGCCGTCGCGCTCGCAGGCGGACTCGGCTCAGAACCGGTGTCGGCCAAGTCAATCGTGTCCGACTTTTCGCCGACATTATCTTCAACGCCGATGATCCCACTATCATCATTAACGTCATTGGAGGCAGCCTCTGAAGCGGCGACCTTGTCCACCTGGTCCACCTTGAACATCAGCTGGTCGCGATCGCGGAACTGCTGAAGCTTACCCGCCTCGACCATGGCCTTGACCTGCGCGTCGTCGCAGCCGAGCTTCTCAGCCGTTTCTTCCAGCGTGTAGAACATTTTCGACATCGATGAACCTCCGATGAACCGGTGCGATGGTCCTTGATTTGCAATACTATGATACGTTACCCCGAGCCCGCGGATTTCACAAGCGATGAATATGCCACTTCCTGCTTCCGCCTCCGCCGCCGACCCTGATGCCGCCACCCCGCGTGGCCGAGCCCGCGCGTTGCTGCACCCGCTCACGCTCGCCCTGCCCCGGCTGCCCGCCGCACTCGCCGGTCTCAGGCTGTTGCACGTCACGGACTTACATGTCCGCCGCCCGCGGCCCCGCTTCACCGATCTGCTGCGGACGCTCGAGCAAACGCCCGTCGACCTCCTCCTGCTCACCGGCGACTTCATGACCAGCCCGGGCGACGAAAAAGCAGCAGAGAAAATGCTCCGCGATCTACTCCAGGCCGCCCGAAGCCGCCTCGGCATCTTTGCAGTCTGGGGCAATCACGATACGCACGAGCTTCGCAACCGTTGCCACAACCTGCCGTTGCGTTGGCTGAACAATGATGCAGCCACGGTGCCGGATCTGCCGCTCACGCTCCTCGGCCTCTCCTGCGGTATCGACGAATGCCGCCAGCCCGAAGGTTGCCTCGACACCGCGCTCGCCGCTGCGAAAAACAACAGCCCCGCCGACCAGAGCGACCATGCCACCCTTCTACTTTCCCACGTGCCCTCCTGGCTCACCGAAGCCGCCCACGCCGACGTCTCGCTCATGCTCTCCGGCCACACGCACGGCGGCCAAATCCGCCTCCCGTTCCTCGGCCCGCTCCTCAACATGACCCCCAACTGGCCCCTCAGACTCAGCAGCGGCGTCCTCCGCCATCGCGATACCTACGCCGTCGTCAGCCGAGGCATCGGCGAATCCGTCCTCGACGGCCTACGCCTCCGCTGCCCACCCCACGCCCCCCTCATCACCCTCCAAAACGACCAGAACCCCACCCCCCCACTCAAAACCGCCCAAAACATCACCCCCTGGAAACCCCCCCACCTTCACGCCCCCCTACCACACACACCCCCGAAGCCCACGGCGTCCCGCCGTGGGTTCCCCCCCTCAAAA